>JADZCA010000025.1 GCA_020851795.1 Planctomycetota bacterium
CTCCTCGATCACTTCGCGGCCCGTCACCAGGCCCGACCGCACCGCCTCGACCACGCGACGCCGCAACTCGGCGTCCGACTCCGTCCCGGTGTCCATCGCAGCCCTCCGAGAGACCCGCCGATCATGGGGTCTCGGAGCGGCCCTCCGCCAGTGTGGTTGCGCGGGCGTTTACGGTATTCCAGCCCACGATGTCCTTGGCGACCCGTTGCACGTACTCGGGGATCTGCTGCTGCCCCCACGGAACGACTCCGAGGATGGGGCAGCCGATCCGGCGAGCGAACTCCACCTCGAAATGGATCCAGTCCCGGTACGGCACCCACATCCCTGCCAAGACCAGAAAGACGTCGGCATCGCGCATCTGGTCACGCAGCGCCTTCTCCAACTCCCATTCCTGGCGCATATGGAGGGGATCATGTTCGGGCACGCTACGGTTCTCCCACCGGAAGTTCGGCGCCTGCGACAGGAGGTCCTCCAAGCGGTAATAGCCCTGGTTGTGATCCCACGCGTGACTGATGAAGAGGCGGTAGGTTCTGAGAAGAGGCATGGCCCATTTCCTCGCTTGAGTCCCTCACAGAGTACGCCGTGGAGGGGACAGCCCGTGGAGACACCGCCGTCCCCGAATTTGGCGAGCCGAGGCGGTTGTCCGATGAAAGGGACGGCCGGGATCGGGTCCGTACAGTCGGAGCGGAGGGCACCACTCAACGGGCCCCACGGGTCTCCGTGATCGGGGCCGAAGGCGGGCACCGGCGCCCATGGACCGGCCCACGCCCCCCCCGGTGTGCGCTCCGATCCAGCTGTCCCCCCGCCATGCCGGACTGGTGCCCTCGGAATGCAGGGGTCGCCCCCCTGTCAAGGCTCGGGTCATCAGGTCCACCCTTGGCCCGGCCATCGTGACCAGCAACAAGAGCTTCGAGTCGTGGACCGACGTCGTCCCTGACGCCGTCGTCGCCAGCGCCGTGCTCGACCGCCTGGTCCACCACGCCCACCTCGTCCCGAACGTGGGCGAGTCGTACCGCATGAAGGACATCAAGAGCCGCAGGAAGACCTCGGACAAGGAGACCAAAACGGCCTGAGCCCGCCCGACCCGGGGGGTCACGTTACGTGACCATCGGGGGGTCACGTGACATGACCAGCCACAGGACGTCGAGGAGGTCGGCGTGAGGCCTCTGTAAGAGCGGCTCATGGCGCTCTCCACGGACCTTGGCGAGGGCAGAGTCGCGCTGGACCGCATGGCCCAGGAGGCGCTCGCCTACGCGATCAGGCCCGAGCGCGTGGAGATCTGGCCTCGGTCGAGAAGGGCCGTCGGCGGCGACGGCCCTTCCTACTCCGCGTCGCCGCCCACGGGCGACGCCAGCGCCTTGACGCGCTTCGCGAACACGTCGTGGAGACGCTCGAGGCGTTGGCGCAGCCACTCGTGCTGCTCGGGCCACTCCCCCTCCGCCGCGAGACGTGCGGGTCGCGCAACGAACACCCGCTTGGCCGCTACGTGAGGCACGGAGTACCAGGTGAGTGCCTCACCGAACTCGCGCTCGATGGGTTCCTTCTGCGCGAGAAGTGCATCGAAGTAGGACTGTGATGGCTGCGCTTCGATGTTGACGCAGGCGCGAATCTGCTCGCCGTCACCGTAGCTCTGGGCTGCCAGGTCGTAGTCCGACGCCACCGCGGAGAGGTGAAACCCGCTCCGCCCGAGGGCAAGCGTCATCCAGCTCTGCGCCTGGGGCTTCTGCGGCTTGAGCAGCTTGCTTCTCCTCTTCAGATGTGCGTGGAAGGCCGTCCAGTACGCCAGCTGCCGTTGGCGCTGCTCCGTCATGGCGCCGGCCGTTACCGACTCGCCTACGTCTCGGCTCCACGCGTTCGGCCGCGAGACGACGTTGAATTTGGGTGCCACGGCCGACGCACCGATGCGCCAGAGCTCCAGCTCGAGGCCGAAGAACTGGAAGCGGTCGCCACCGATCTCGTTCAGCCAGTCCAGTGCGGCGCGATGCTCCTCCGTGAAGTTCGCCGCGATCCAGACCGCCGTACGCACCTCCTGACCCGCGCCATCCAGACCGGCGCAGTAGGTCAGGACTTGGCCGAGGTGGGAGTGGTCGCTTGCCTCCAGCTGATTCTCCACGAGCACGTAGCGCCCGCTAGTCGTGTCCCGGCAGAGGAGGTCGGCGGAGAATCGACCGACGCCCTTCTCACGCTCGACGGCTTCGAGCTCGAGGCCCAGAGTGTCGCCGAGTAGGCGGAGGTTCTCCGTCTCGGCGAGCCACGGTGTGAACTCCGAGCTCTCGTTCCCCCAGACCTCACGGATGTTCACGGGCTCCATACGTCCAAGCGGCTGCTGGGGCATGAGCGAACTCCGGCGACCCACGACCTGTAGCACCAGCAGGCAAGAGAGTGCAACAGTCGAGCCCTATCGGCACCGCGGCGCGGCGTCCCGACACCGCGATCGTGTCCGCCTCGTGTGCTGTCGGGCCCACGCCAGGAGGGGACACCAGAATCCAGTCTCGAATACCCGACATTGGGATAGCCTGCTGGGGTTCGGAGCGTGCGGTGCCTCCCACGAGGCGCAGCGAGGCGAGCGGAGGCGGACAGCGTGGAGCGCAGCGGCGAGGCGCGCAATCCTCCGACGCGGACGCTGCTCATCGTCGTGGGGACGATTGCTGCGGTCGTCGGGGCGACCACTGGCGTACTCGTGACCGAGGTTCCGGCGCGGGCATCCAGTGCCCCGCCGCCGGTCGCGAGTCCGCTCCCGTCGGCGGAGGGCGCGGACGCCACACGACGCGAGCGCCTCGCCGCCCTCTGCGCGCGTCAACTAGACCTCCAACGTGACGCCGAGGCAAGGCTTGACACGGCACAGGCGGCCGAGGAGGCCGAGCGTGGCGCCCGTGCGGAGGTCGAGCGCGTCGCCGATCGCGCGTTGCGGCCCGAGGAAACCGCCGAGCGGAGCAAGGCTGCGCGCGACGCCCACCGCTCACGACGAGTCGCCGAGTTGCGGGCCTCGTCGCCCGCCGTGATGTACCCGGCGATCCGGGCTTCCTCGAACGGACCCTGGGGGGCGAAGTCGCCCTGCCGGATGAAACAGGTCGCCATGGAGCCTCCCCCGCCGACGGCCGCCTTGACCCCCTCGGCCCGTCGGAGGACACTCGGTCTCCCCTCCTGGGAGGTGGATGGCACGGCGACCGCAACGACACCACGATCCTGCCAAGGCTCCTCTCGAAGCCAGAACTTTCCGTACACAGAAGCGAATGGGACGCCCCGCCATGCCCCTTGGAGAAGCACTGGACGCGGTGTTCACGGTCCGCCTGAAGAAGGCCGAGAAGGCGCGCTTCGAGGCGCTCGCGAAGGCGACTTGGCTGTCGCTCACACGGTGGGCGCGGAAGAAGCTGAACGAGGCGGCGGAGGGACGGCCGCGGTCACATCAGAGCAGCCGAGCATGAGCGAGGGCTGATGCCGCGACTGGCGAACCGGGCGTAGGACCTCCGATACCCGGTAGGGAGGAGCAGCGACATGGCGGCCACAACTCGACAGTTTACGATCTTCCTGCTGAAGGCAGATGTTGCCGATCCGCAGGGCGCACTGAAGCCCGATGCCCGCGTGACCGCGCACGCCGTGCGGCAGCGTTTGCCGTTCACAGGTACCTGCTTCTTCCGAGATGAGCGACGTAACCGGCCCGGCTGGCTACCGCTTCTCATCGAGGGCGTCGAGAATCCTCCGGAGGACTTGCGCAACGCTAGCAACGGTGCGGTGCTTGTCGTCAGATCGAGTGGTCGGCTGTTCGCATTTGCCTTTGGCTACGGACGCGCCTTGCTTCGTCCGGACGCGTACGAGCGGCGATTCGGGTTGCGAGTTGTTCTAAACACGGTTGACCCCAAGCGCCTTCGCAGCATCGACAGTCAGACCTTCGAGGATCTCTCTCTCCAGAGCAAGCGGCAGGTGAGCCAAGCCTCTGGCGTAGAGGAGTTTGGCCTCGACATCGAGCGCGACATGCTGCGGGCCGTAACGGGGCAGCCGCGCGATCCTTCTTTGGCAAAGGTCCTATCCGGCTCCGATGCCCTCGCAGTTACCTGCGTTGCAGAGTTCAAGGACCTGGCGGAGAAGTGCGCCGCACTGCTCCGCGCCTACGAGTCCACGGACTACAAGGCCGCGTTCGAGTGGATCGATCACATCGAGCCGGTCACTGATCCGGATACGATACGGGATCTCGATGCGCGTCTGCTCGCCGCACTGAACTCCAAGCGTGTGGAGCATGTCCATCTCTCGCCACCGCAAGTAATTGACTGGGAACGCATTGGTGGCTTCCTGCTGCCTGGCATGCGCAAGGGCTCCTCCGAGCCCCGGCCCGAAATGGAAATCACGGAACTCCTGTCTTCGCGCCCGGAGCCACTGACCAGAGAGGCTCTCAAGAGCGGCAGCATCCGGGCAATCGCCTCGGATTCGGATTCGGTTGTCTACGAGTGGTCGATCTACGACTGTCTTGTATTCGAGGTCAGGGTGAACCCGCTTTACGTCCTGTCGGCTGGCGACTGGTCCCGAATCGATGGTGGCTACGCCGATGGGGTGCGCAAGCGCGTTGAGAAGATTCCTAAGTGCCGGATCGTACTTGTCGATGCGAAGGCTGGCGAGCGAGAGGGCGACTACAACCGAAGAGCAGCAAAATCTGACCCGAACCTCGCGCTGATGGATAAGCAGCTAGTTCGCGTTCCCGGAACGGGAACGTCGATCGAGATCTGCGATCTCGCACACAAGTCGGGTTCACTACTTCACCTAAAGCGTGGCCGCGCTTCGAGCAACCTAAGCCATCTTTGGATGCAGGGGGTGATGTCAGCCGAGGCGCTGCTCGCAGATTCGAGCGTTCGAGACGCGGCTCGCAAGAAGCTGGCCAGCAAGGGAGCCCGATTCTCTTCGGTCATCAAGAAGGCTCAGGACGATCGGAGCTTCAGGGTCGGGTTCGGTCTTCTGGTCCCGGCGGGCACGCGTGTTCCGCAGGACTTGCCTTTCTTTAGTCAGGCGAGCCTCGCGCACGCGCATGATCGTCTGCGATTGCTGAAAGTTCGCGCAAGTCTCCGCGCAATCGACGTACTCTAGGAACTCCCCGACGCTCGACTACGTCTTCCCCCGTCTCGCCGCCACGGCGTCCTGGAACGTCGAGAAGTCCTTGGCCACCTCGAACCCCACGTCACCGCCGACGGCCTCGAAGTGCGCCTTCCCGCACCTGATCTTCGCCTCCTCGATCGGTCGGAGCGCCCCGGCGAAGAGATCCACGCCCTTCGTCTCGACGACGAAGTAAAGCCGGTCGCGCCCGTCCTCCTCGACGAGGACAGCCCAGTCGGGGTTGTACGACCCGAGCGGCGTCGGGATCGTGAACCAGCCCGGCAACTTCGCGTAAACCCTGATCGCAGTGTTCTTCTCCAGTTGATCGGCGAACGCAGCCTCCGGCTTAGAGTCGTAGACTACCTGCTCGTAGACAGCCTTGGTGGCATCCAAGAGACTGCGCAGATACCCCGTCAGTTCCTCGGTCTCGAAGAGTTCCTGAGCGTAGTAGTCGCCGTCCCCGAGGCGCTGGTACCGGATGCCGTCCACAATGGCGAGCCGCTTGCAACGGTTGATGGCCTCGGCGGCGTGCTCGATGAACTTCTGCGGGTTCAGCCTGAAGTCGTCGAGTCGCTGGCTGCCGACGAGGATGCGGTAGATCGACCGGCGCGTGAGCTGGGTCCGGTCCTGGAGGTCAGTGAGCAGGTCGGGGAGTTCGATGTCGCCCTCACTCAGGGTGACTCCAAGCGCACCGTCGCGAACCTCGGTAGCCTGGATGCCCGCCTTCCCAATCGCAAGGTCCGCCTTCCGCCACTGAAGCCGAGTTCGCGGAATCGAAGGGGCGTCACACAGCGCCTGCACACACTGTTCGATCAACTTCTCGTTGTCGAAGAGGACCCGATAGGTCGTCTTGTGCTTGATCCGGTCCCAGAGCGCCTTGAACTCCGGGCCGTGGAGGACCGCCTGGCGCGGCCGGACAGGACGGCGCTCGTCGGCGTTCTTGATGTCCAGCTTCCCAGCCAGCCGCTTCAGGAGATGCACGACCTGATCCCGCTGCGCGTTGAACTGCTCCGGCAGTTCGACCGTCCCGTCCTTGAGCGCCTTCTTCAGCGTGTCCTGCACGCGCCCCCTGGCGTCGATGTAGCCCTTCGACTTCAGCGCCTCCCACACCTCCTTCGAGGCATCGAAGCCGAGCGGGGTCGTCTTCCCCGAGGCGTCCGTAGTCGAGATGGCAGCGAACTGGTGGGCCTCGACGATCCCGAACCGGATTCCGGTGTCTTCCTCGATCTCGCTCTGGAGGTTGCGGGCGAAATCTTCGTAGCTCTCCGTCGCGACGACCGTGAGGGTGTTTACCTCGAAGCCACGAAGGCGGACGCCCTCCTGGTTCACGCAGAGCCTGAGCCCGCGACCGATCGTCTGCCGCCGCTCCCGCTCGGTTCGGATGTCGCGCAGCGTGCAGATCTGGAACACGTTGGGGTTGTCCCACCCCTCGCGGAGGGCAGAGTGGGAGAAGATGAACCTTAGAGGCGTTTCGAAGGAGAGCAGCCGCTCCTTGTCCCGCATGATCAGGCTGTAGGCGCGTTCGGCGCTGTCCCGCCCGGTCTGGTTGGTCTCGCTGGTATCCGTCCACGTGACGCCCTTCTTGTCGATCGAGAAGTACCCGTCGTGGACCTCCTCGGCCGCCCGCGTGAGGTCCACTTCCTTGAACAGCGTGTCGTACTCGGGAAGGCGTGCCGCCCGCCGATACTCCTCCTCGAAGATGCGGGCGTAGTCGCCCTTGATCGCCGCGCCGTCCGGACCGTACTGCCGGTAGCGCGCCACTTCATCTATGAAGAACAGCGAAAGCACCTTGATGCCCTGGGGGCGGAGGCGCTTCTCCTTGTCGAGGTGTTCGCGAATCGTCCGGCGGATCATCTCGCGCTGCACGGCGAGGGCATCCACGTCGCCCCACGCTTGGCCTTCGCGGAGCAGCATCTCGCCGCCGGGGACGCGCAGCTCGGCATACGCACTGCCCTTGGCCACATTCAGTGTGCCGATGCGGCAGCCCGCGTACACCGCCCGACGGGTCGTCTGCTCCAAGTCGTCGCCGTCCTGGACCACGACCTCTTGGCGGGAGACGGTGCTAGCGGTCTGAACGTCGAGTTCGACCTTCGCGGAGATCGTCCCGCGCTTGCTCTGGACCGAGACAAGTCGGACGTAAGGCTTGTTGTTCGCGTTCTCGACCGTGGCGGACGCGACCTCGATCTGCTTCACCAGACGGCGCTCGTACGCATCGACGGCGTCCAGTCGGTAGACCATGTGGTGCTTGGCCACATGCGTGGCCGAGTACCGGAGCGTGCAGAGCGGCCCCATAGCATCGAGTGCCGCCTTGCCCTTCCCCTTCAGGCCACCGTCCACGCTCTGCGGCTCGTCTACGATGATGATTGGGCAAGTCGCCTTGATCAGGTCGATCGGCCTCTCGCCGCCGGTCTGCTCGCGGTCCTTGTACAGGTTGTTTACGTCCTCCTTGTTGATCGCCCCGACCGTGACGACCATGATCTGGACCGTCGCGCTCGTAGCGAAGTTGCGGACCTGGCCGAGCCTCCCGGAGTCGTATAGGAAGTAGACGAAGGGGACGCCCGCGTAGAGCCCCTTGAAGTGGTCCTCCATGATCTGGAGCGACTTGTAGACGCCCTCCTTGATCGCCACCGAGGGAACGACGATCACGAACTTCGTGAAGCCGAAGCGCTTGTTCAGCTCGAAGATTGTCCGCAGGTAGACGTAGGTCTTTCCGGTGCCCGTCTCCATCTCGACCGTGAAGTCGCCCGACGTGAGCGCCGTCGAGGGGGGCAGGCCGCCACGCAGTTGCACGGCGTTGACATTGTCGAGCAGCTCGTCATCGAGGAGCCGGAGGCGGTTCCCGATGCCTAGGTCGGACTCGGCGAACGCCAGCCGCGTCTGCCGATCGTCCGCGTCCTTGGCGACAGTAAACTCCGTGCGGCAGAGCTCCTGCCCCCGGAAGAGGTCGCAGACGGCCTCGATGGCGGCCAGCTGGTAGTCCAGGTCCGGCTCGAAGTGGAGCTTCATCAGAGGCTCCGCACCTTCTTGATGCCGTTCTGCTCCAGGATCAAAGCGAGGTTCGTCTTCGCCACGTCGTCAGCGAACGCCGCATCCCGGAACACGCAGGTCGTGTCGCCAGCGGGCGCTAGCGCATTGCGCCACTCGACGATGCCCTGGCCGAGCGCCTCCACGTCCTCGCGGCCGATCTTCTCCGAGAGGCACGCCATGAGGACGCCGCCCCCGATGGAGTGGACCGTCATCTTGGCGATCTCCTTCACCTCGATCGGCACGCAGAGGTCGAGGCCCAACTTCAGAAGGAGTTCGTACAGAACGTCAGCCTCGGTGCGGTTGCTCTTGAGGTGGTCTACAGTCGAGAGCAGGGAGTCGTCGAGATCATCGCGCTTGGGTTGCCATTCCTGGATGTTCGTGGAATCGAGCTTGAAGACGCGGAAGCCGAGGTCACCCCTGAACATAGGATTTGCAGAGGCCAGCGTGCGTCCGGCTTCGCGCAATCGAGCCTTCGTCACATCCGCGATAGTGCGATACCGTCCGGCGTCAGACACTCGTTCAGGCAACTGCACGACGACAAACCGTCGCGTGCCGCCGTCGTCCTTGTTGATCTCCATTACAGCGTGCCCTGTCGTCCCGCTGCCCGCGAAGAAGTCCATGATGATGGAGTCTTTGGCCTCTCCTGTGACGGCCTGAATGCAGTCGTAGACTGCCCAGATGCTCTTCGGAAACGTGAAGGGGGAGTCGGGAAGCAGGGCCCTTAGCACCTTCGTCCCGTACTCGTTGGCATCGTACCGTCTATCAGTCCACACGGTTCTGTATGCTCCAAAGTCTTTCCCCAGCTCGATCTCATAGCCGTAGTCAACTTTGCGGGCACGCAGCAGGTGTCGAACAGAGTCGGCGCTCTGGCGGGCGTATCTCCACTTCCTCTCGACACCACCACGGTCGATGGGATAGACGTGCGACACCCCGTTGATCTCCTCCGTCTGACGTGGATGAAAGTCGTCTCGACACACGTCGCCAAACCCGACGACCTTGCCGTCTCTGACCAACACGGGGTAGAAGCAGTTGCGGGCATCAGTGCGCTCCGACTCTGTGCCCCAGTTGCGGAAGTGCGCCCAGTCAATGTCCTCCGGGGCGATGCGGCGGTCCACGATTGACTTAGCCCCACGCGGAAGAACGAAATACGCATACTCATGCGAATAGGAGAAGTTCGTCCCCTGGATGCCCCGTGGATTGTGAACGATGGTCACGCACACGTGGTCGTATGTACCCTCTTCAAAGACATCTCTAAGCAGTACACCCAGGGTCGCATGCTCATTGTCGTCGATCGTGCAGATCAATACGCCGTCCGAACGGAGCAAGGACCTCGCGCACTTGAGTCGCGAGTACATCATGCTCAGCCAGGTCGTGTGGAACCTTCCACTGCTTTCAGTGTTCGTGGATAGGCTTGCGCCGCCTGTCGTCTGCCCGGTAACTTCGAGGTAGGTGGCTACGCCGTCCGAGTAGTCGTTTGGATAGAGGAGATCGCGGCCCGTGTTGTACGGGGGGTCGATGTAGATCAGTTTGACCCTTCCCGCGTAGCTCTTCTGCAGGAGTTTGAGGACTTCGAGGTTGTCGCCCTCGATCATCAGGTTCTTCGTGGTGTCCCAGTCCACGCTCTCCTCGGGACACGGGCGGAGTGTTCCCGTGGACGGCATGAGCGCCAGCCGTCGCGCCTTGCGCTTCCCGTGCCAGTTGAGCCCATACTTCTCCTCGGCATCGGTGACGGTCGAGTCGCCAACGAGTGACTTCAGCACGTCCACGTTGATCGAGGCTCCCTTCGGCCCCTCGGTCACGATCTCGGGGAAGAGGGCTTTCAACCTGGCGAGGTTCTCTGCCGCGATGTCGGGGGAACGGGTCTCAGGGTCGTCGGGCGTGAGCTTCTTCATCTCGTCTTCCCTACAGTCGGGCGCGGGCAGCCGCAAGCGCCGCCTCCGCCCTCTTGAGTTCAAGGTTCAGGTCAACCTGCCGCGCCATCTGGCGCTCCCGTGCAGCCGCGCCGCGAAGCCGCGCGATCTCGCCTTCGAGGCGGGCGCATTCGCCGAGAGCCTCGGCCCGGACAGCCCCCGCGTCGGGATCGCCCGCCAGCCGAAACGCCCCCGTCTGCCGACCCGCGTTTAGCGCTTGGACAGCGTCCACCCATCCCTGGTACAGGGCGAACAGGTTCAGGCGGGGCAGCCTGGCCAGCGACAGCGCGGCTGCGAAGGCGGCGGTCAAGCTTGGGGCCGACCCGTGCGGGGTCGCCGCGACGACTTCCCCGTCAAGGACCACCTTGCCCGCCTCGTTCTGCGCCCAGCGCTTGTGGACCGCCGAGATCGTCGCTTCCGGGCCTCCCTCGGTGAGCAGCAGGACGGGGTACGGGACCGCACGATGTAGCAGTTCGGCCAGGCGCTCCGCCGACGCCCCCTCGCGCAAGACGAGGCGAAGGACAGCCACCTCTAGGTACTCGCGGATCTGGTCGCGGAATTCACCGACCCCGATCGTCGAGGGCTTGAGCGCCGCCACCCAGCGGATCTCCTCGATCCCGCTCTCGATGTGCCGCTTGTCGGCAGCCGTCGGCGCGCCGTTTTCGACAAAGAGCGTCTTCGGCACGCGCAACTCGACCCGCGAGGACTCGGGGAGGCCCAGCGCCGCGAGGATCGCGTCCCCGTTCACTGTCCGGCCTCCGGCAGGATCGCGAGCCACGCCAGGACCTCGAAGTCGTTGTCCCCCGCGAACTCGCCCTTGAGGACATGGGTGCCACCGGGGGTGAAGAGGCTGGCGACCGCGCGCTCGGCCACCCGCCCGACGATCGACCCCACGGCGGACGACAGGAGCCGCTGCTCCGCGCTCATGTCCTCCCCCTGCTTCGTATGGCGTTCGAAGCGACCGCTCGCCCCGGCGTCCGGCATGTCACGACCGACGCAGACGCGCTTGAGACGGTCGAGGATCTGCTTCACCTGGGGGTAGGGCAGAAGGACCGCCCCGTCGGCCCCCACATGCACGACGTAGTGCGGCGCTAGCGGATAGCCGCTCTCCGGGCTGGCGGCGGCGGCCGTCCCCTCCGCACGGAGGCAGAAGATGATGCCAGGGGGCACCTGGGCGTCCGTGGTGGTCGCGACGGCGGACGTACCGAGGGGGAGACGCTCCAAGACGCCCGGATGCGCACGCAGGAACTCAGCGAGGTCGATCCGCAGGTCCGTGAGCGTGAGATCGGCGATCGAGACGCCCGCCGAGAGGTCTTCGAGGTCGATCACGGCGTCTTGCAGCTGGAGCAGCTGCTTGCGCCGGTACTCCAGGTCGTTCATCTGGTTGCCCGACTGCTGCTCGATCAGGTTCTCCTCGCCGGTCGCCGAGATGTCGAGCAGGACCATGCGCCCGCTCACGCGCTGCTCCAAGTTTATGTACTCCTCCAGCTCGATGTTGGGCCAGAAGTTCACCAACTGGATCCGCTCGTTGCGAGACCCGATGCGGTCGATGCGCCCGAACCGCTGGATGATCCGCACGGGGTTCCAGTGGATGTCGTAGTTGATCAGCCAGTCGCAGTCCTGGAGGTTCTGCCCCTCGGAGATGCAGTCGGTCGCGATCAAGAGGTCGAGTTCCCCGTCGCTCGCAAACTCCTCGGGGCGCTCCTTCGCCCGTGGGCTGAACGCCGTAAGGATCGAGGCGAGGTCCCTGCGCAGCCCGGAGAGAGTGGCCTGGTTCGCGCCGGAGCCCGTCACCAGCGCGGACTCGACTCCGAGGGTTGCCTTCGCCCAGGGCGCGAGGTTCTCATAGAGGTAGCGGGCGGTGTCAGCGAACGCCGTAAAGACGATCACCTTGCGGTTGCCCGGGTTGAGGGGCTGTCGGACCTTCCGCTCGATCATCTCGCGGAGCGCCGCCAGCTTCGCATCGCGGGAGGCTCCGATCGCGGCGGCAGCGGCGTGCAGACTCGCGAGCCGGTTCCGGTCTTCGATCAGGTCCTGCTTCCAGCGGATGAGGTCCACGTCCTTGAGCAGGACCCTCACCGTGCGACCAACGAGCATGCTCTCGAAGACGGGGTCATCGAGGTCCACGCTGCTGATGTCGATCTCCTCCAGCTCCTCCGGTTGCTCCTCGATCCTCGCGAGGGTCGCCTCCACGTCGCGCAGCTGGCGCTCGACCGTCAGGGCAAACGAGGACGCAGCGCTCTCCATCCGCTTCAGCACGTTCACCCGGAGCAGGTGGACGAGGCTCTCCTCGCGGTCCAGCTGCCGGAAGAACCCCTCGCCGCCGCGCACTTGGGTGCTGTACTTGCGATCGTAGGCTTCCTGCTTGTGGGGCAGGACGTACCGGAGGGGCGCATAGGCGGAGAGATTGAGCCGCCGGATCTCCTGGTTGATCTCGCGGATCGAGGGGAACTGCCCGGCACGGTCCACGTCGGACTTGATGTTGATCGGCTTCAGGCGGTCGGGGAACCGACCGGTCTCGGCGGTCCCGTAGTACTTCTCGATGTGCTTGCGGGAGCGTGCGATCGTGAGCAGGTCGAGCAGGGCGAAGTAGTCGAAGCCCAGCATCTCGATGAGGCGGGTGGGCGTGCGGTCACCGCCGTCGAGTTCCAGCCAGCGGTTGAACTGCTTCTGCGCCAACCGCGTCGTGGCGTCGATGCTCGGGATCCCGTGGTCGCGGAGAGCGCCGTCGTCGCCCTCCGTAGCGAACGAGATCTGGTTGCGGAGGTCAGCGAGGCGGTTGTTGACGGGCGTGGCCGAGAGCATCAGGACCCGGGTCTTGACGCCCTCGCGGATGATCTTGCGCATCAGGCGGTCGTAGCGGGTCTCGCCGCCCTGACGTGGCGTCCGCTTGTTGCGGAAGTTGTGGGACTCGTCGATCACGACGAGGTCGTAGTTGCCCCAGTTGACGTGCGCGAGGTCGATGTCGCCCGAGAGACCATCGTCGCGAGAGAGGTCGGTGTGGTTGAGAATGTCGTAGTTGAAGCGGTCCGAGGCGAGGACGTTGCGTCGGTCGTTCGCTTTGTAGAGGGCCCAGTTGTCCCGGAGGCGCTTCGGGCAGAGGACGAGAACCCGATCGTTGCGGAGTTCGTGGTACTTGATGATCGCCAGCGCCTCGAACGTCTTGCCGAGTCCCACGCTGTCCGCGATGATGCAGCCGCCGAATCGGTTCAACTTGTCCACCGCCCCGATGACGCCGTCCCGCTGAAACTTGTAGAGCTTCTTCCACACGACCGTGTTGCGGATACCGGTCGCGGACCTGACGATCTGCTCCTCGTCAAGGTCCTGTCCCCGCCCGCCAAGGACGTGCCAGAGGATGAGGGAGTAGACGAGGGCGGGCGGGTGCTGCCGAGACAGATCCTCCAGGCTCGCCACGAATGCGTTCTTCGCCGACCCGTCCGCCGGAAGGGCTGCCCACTGGGCCTCGAACCACTGGCTCAGGAGCGTGGCCTCGGCGGCCGTCTCGGAGGCCTGGATGAGGTTCAGGGGGTTGCCCGGGGAGACCCCGAGGCCCTCGGTGCTGAGCGCGAGCGAGCCCAGGAGCCCTAGCGCTGGGTGGCCGGCACCGTCGCGGACCACGAACGCCCCCTGGGGCACCGGGCCGACCGCCCGGCAGACCTGAGCCTTCGCGGTCGCCCACTGGGCGGCTCGCCGGGCGAGCCAGCGCATGTTCAGGCGGTTCCTAAGGGCGCGATCGGCGGCCCCACCGAGCAGTTCGAGGTCGGCACTAGCAGGGGGCAGGACGAGGCGGCACTGGCCCAGGTCGGCGAGTTCCCGCATGAGCTCGGCGAAGGCGAAGAGGGAGAACTTGGGCGTGGCCAGATCGAGGCCGTCTCCGCGCCCAACCTTGGTGCGGACGAGGTCCACGACGCGATCGGTACCCACGTTCTGGACGAGTTTCATGCGGCTTCGAGGATCCCCCGACCGCGCGGCTTGGACCCGCTCCTGCGAGCCCGGACGAGACCGCCTCCCCGGGCCGCGTCATGTTGCTGGAACCCGGGCCGAGAAGCAACGGTTCGTCGGCTACGCCGCCCCGCGACTCGGCGCGATGAATCTGCCCGATGGAGTTCGAACGCCACTCAGCCGACGCCCCGAGTCCATCGGCCACGGCACCAGTCACCCCCGTCGGAGGCGAGTCGGACCATCCATAACTGCCTGATCAGGCGACGACCCGACACATTCGCCAACCGCGCGCGAGCTACCGCCGAGGCGGCTCGGCTCCGCCCATCAGGAGCCAAATGGCTCAGCGCGAGCTACACTGTCCGGGTCGGACCGGAGGGAACTCGATGCGTATCCTAGCGAGCAGCTCAGAGGTCGATCAGACGCTCCTTGATCTTCTCGAGCGCTACACGAAGTACTCGTGGGCTGTCGCGTGGGCTTCACGCCGACAGTCGGCGTGCGACCTTCTGGTGCGAAGGGCGCGCAGAATCCACCGCATGGTGATTGGAACTCACTTTTGCCAGACAGATCCCGATTTCATCGAGTGCTTCTGTAGGAACCCTGCGGTGCGATTCGTGCTTAACCCGTCGGGGGTCTTCCATCCGAAGGTCTATCTCTTCGAGCGCGGTGCTCGCTGGGAGTGCGTCGTAGGGAGCCCGAACTTCACCGGCGCGGGGCTCGGCTCAAACGACGAAGTTGCTGTGCTGATCTCGGATCGAGATCCAGGCGCCGCTGACGCACACCGATCCCTCACTCGAACGATCCATGGGTACTGGGCGCGTGGCAGTCGCATGGATGCCGCGGGCGTCGAGAAGTACCGGGCGATGTGGAGCGACCGTCTCCGCCTTCGCTCTCAGCTCGGAGACGCCTCGATGGGCGCGAGGCCGCAACGTGACCGCGGCCGAGGCCCTCTCGAGATGCCCGTACTGCGGATGACCTGGAGAGAGTTCGTCGCCAAGGTGCGGGCAGAGCGGAATGGAACGACGCTCGCGACCCGTCTGGCGGTCCTTGAGTCCGCACACAAGCAGTTCCGACGGTACAAGAGTCTCCGTCTGATGGACGAGTTGACGAGGAAGCGGATCGCCGGAACCACCTACGAGGCGGACGACCCGCGACCGAGTGCGCCCAAGTGGATGTGGTTCGGATCCATGCGAGGCCACGGCAACTTCAAGGCCGCCGTGGCTCGAAACAGCCGCGCGCTCTCCGACGCGCTGGACCAGATTCCGCCGGACGGGGACGTGACACGTGAGCAGTACGGCGCGTTTGTCCAGAAGTTCACCGCGGCATTCGCGAGTGTGCGCGGAGCTCGGGGTGGCGTCGGTACGGCAACGCGCTTGCTGGCGATGAAGCGCCCGGACCGCTTCGTCTGTGTGAACAGCAGGAACCGTCGTGGATTGTCGCAGGCGTTCTGCATCCGCGGGTCCATCGAGTTCGAGGAGTACTGGGACTCCATTGTAGATCGAGTTCGAAGCGCGCCGTGGTTCTCGGTCGGAGAGCCCGAGGGAGATGAGGATGCGGCAATCTGGCGGGGCCGCGCCGCCATGATGGACGCTGTGTACTACGAGCACCCGTAGCGACTCAGTGTCTGCCGAGGGGCCTCGCGCCCGGACGGACTCCTCGGATCGAGAGTGCGCGGGTCCGGGCGAGCGGTCCCTGAACCGCGAGGGTCATGTGAACCGCCCGAGGCCGGCTGGGCGGCAGACTGACGCTGCTCACGCGGCGACGCCCCGTCGAACCGGTAGGTTCGTCAGCAGATCCAAACGTCATCCTGCGCACGACTCGGCGACACCCGAAGGAAGGCCGTTGCAGATCGGGCTGGCCACGAGGGCCGCCCGGATCCGCTGGCTCAACTCGATCGCACCCGTCGTGTGCCAAGGGACGCAGCCCGCGTCGTCCAGCGTGCGAGCCACCGCGCACGTGATCGGCGATGGCTCGCCTCTGGCGACGGTGTGGACTCCGAGCCACGATCGGCGTAACCTCTGGCCTGACCTCTCGCGGGAGAGGATGGCGGCCTGGTGGCCCCCACGGTCTTCAAAACCGTTGCGTCGGCTCGCGAGGGCCGATGGGTCGGTTCGATTCCGATGCTCTCCCGCCAACCCGCTCGCCACGCGGGCGGCCGTGTCTTCGGGGCGGGCGGGGGCCGAGCGGGCTTCCGGGCGCTCGCCCCCGTGGGCGGGGCCGGCGACGCTGTCCGCCACCGACCGCCCCGGGACTCGTGCCTTGGCCGACGCCCTCGACCAGTTGCTGACGACCCGGCGCCTCCGCGACTTCGCCGGCAAGGTGATGTTCGAACGGGGCGAGGAGTACGCCGAGGAAGGCGCGGTCGGGCCGCTCGCGCGTGAGTTCGACCTCGTCCGCGCGGAGGTACAGGGCTCGGTGCTCTACGAGGTCGAGCTCGGCGTCGAGGACGGGGAGCTGGTCGCGAACTGCACGTGCCCCGTCGGCGACGACGGCCGGGTCTGCAAGCACGTCGTCGCGCTCGGCCTCGTCGCGATCCGCGACCGGGCCGACCCCGCGGCCACGCGGTCGCCCCACTCCGTGGTCGGACGGGCCGCGTTGGCGAGCGCGCTCGCCCGGCTCCCGGCGGACGATCTCGCCGCACTGCTGGCCGACGCGGCGATGCACGACGCGGGCCTGCGGAGCCGTCTCGAGGTCCGCCTGCGCTCGAGCCAGCCCGCAGGCCCCGACGTGGCCGAGATCGCCCGGGAGATCCGACGCGTCACGCGGCCGAGGTCGTTCGTCGAGTGGCGCGCGGCTCCCGCGGTCGCGAGGTCCGTCGACGACCTGATCGACGAGGTCGAGAGACTCCTGCCCGCACACGCGGCCGCTGCGCGGGACCTGTGCGAGCGACTCGTGGAGGGCCTCGAAGGCCTGCTCGAGCGGATGGACGACTCCGACGGCCGCATCCGTCCCCTTTGCGAACGCACGGAGGCGCTCCACCTGCGCGCGTGCGAGGCCGCGCCGCCCGACCCCGCGGCACTCGCGAAGCTCCTGTACAGGTCGCACATGGAGTCCGAGATCGACGCGTTCCACGGCGCGGTCGCGCGCTACGCCCGCATCCTCGGGCCGACCGGGCTCGCCGCGTTCCGCCGCCTCGTCGAGCCCGCGTGGAAGGCCCTCGACCGCAAGCCGCGGAGGGACGCCATCACCTCCGCGGCGGCAAGCGCGTGGCTGCACGGTTTCCGTGTTCGCTCGGCGATGGAAGCCCTCGCGCGGGCCGAAGGCGACGTGGACGAGCTCGTGCGCGTGATCGCACGCGACGCGGACTCGGCCTCCGACGCGGTGCGGATCGTCGAGGCGTACGCGGGCGTCGGTCGCACCGACGAAGCGCTCGCCGCCGCCGAGCGGGGCCTCGACGAGGCCCGGCGCGACCCCCGAGGGCGAGCCGAGTCGCCCGACGAACGGGCGCTCGAGGACTTCGTCGTCGCCCGCTACGCCGAGCGAGGCCGCTCGCTCGACGCGGTCGCGGTGCGATGGACGACGTTCGAGCGCGCCCCGAGCCGCCCCGCGTACGCACGCCTCGTGGCGACGGCGGAGGCCGCGGGCGTACGAGCGGCGTGGCGCGACAAGGCGCTCGCGCACGTGCGGCGCCAGGCCGAGGCGCCGCCCGCGGTCCCCCGAGGCGGACGGCGTGGGCCCCACGCCGAGGAGCGGGCCCCGCGCGACCTCTGGGTCGGGATCCTCCTCGACGAGGGGGACGCCGACGGCGCGTGGGACGTCGCGCAGGCGGGGCCCTGCGGCGAGGAAGCCGTCGTCGAGGTGGCGGAGCGCCGCTCGCGTACGCACCCGGTCGAGCTGGCACGCCTGCTTCGGCCCGCGGTCGCGCGAGCGATCGAGCGGCGTTCGCCGCGCTCCTACGAGGAGGCGGCGACGATCCTGCGACGCATCCGCACGCTCTGTGAGGCCGGACGGAAGCCCGAGGAGTTCCGCCAGTTCCTCGAGGAGGTTCGCACGACGCACCGCGCCAAGCGCAGCCTGATGGCGATCCTCGACCGCCGCCTGTGACGCGAGGCGGCGCGGGCCACCTCGCCGAGGCCCTTCGCGTGGGACGGTGGCCCCGCCGATCCGTCGAGGGGTCGGATGGCCCTGTTGATCTCCGACGCCGCGCGCCCTACTGTCGGGGGACCGCGTGGATCGATGGAGGGTCCCCCATGGCGTGCGTTCGCTACTATCTGGAGCCCGTGGGCGTCACGGGAGCGCCCGGCGCGTTCACGGACGGGATGTTCACGTTCGCGATCGAGCGTCCGCTGGGGACGCCGATCGCGCGCGAGGTCCGCGGTGGCCCGCTGCCGGGCCTCGGCACCGGTGCCCACTGCGAGATCACCTTCGCGCCGGGTGACGCGCCGGTCGACCTCGTCTTCCGCAACGGGACGGCGTGGACCCTCCGCGCGTACGGCTCGAACGCGAGTCCCGTCGTGCTCCAGGGCGCGTCTTCGACGACCCCGCGCGTGCTCCAGGTCGTCACGCCCGGGCTCTGGCGAATCGTGATCGAGTCCAACAACGAGACCGACATCCTCGAGATCTGCCGCTGCGGATGATGCGCCCGTCCCCCGCCTCGCCCGACGCGCAGATCGAGCCGCTCCTCGCCGAGTGGGCGGAGATCGCCGCGCGCGCCGCTCGGGTGACCGCCGCGTGGCAGCCTGCGCTCGAGCGCATGGCCGCCGAGGAGGCGGGCCTGCGCTCGGCGGGGCGGTGGGTGCACGGTCGGGACGACTTCCTCGGCGTGCTCGGGCTCGAGCGCGACGAGATCCGCCACTCGCGGATGGTCGCGTGGCTGTTCGACCCGTGCGCGCCGCACGGCCTCGGGGACCGTGTGCTCGCCGGCGTCCTGCGCGCCGCGTTCGGCGACGACCTCCCCGAGAGCGCGTTCGCGACGCTCGGCGCGGCGCGGCCGACGTGCGAGGTGGTGCGCGACGACTGCCGCATCGACGTGCTCGTCCGCAGCGGCGCGCTGACGCTCGTCGTCGAGAACAAGGTGGACGCCGACGAGGGCGACGGCCAGTGCGACGCGTACTTCGCGCGGTTCCAGCAAGAACCCGGGGCCCGCTTCCTGTTCCTGACCCCCACCGGCCGCGCGCCCCGCTCCGCGACGGGCGACGCCCGCGAGGCGTTCCGTTCGATCTCCTACGCGACCCTCCGGACCGTCCTCCGCGACGCACTCGCGGCCGCCGACCCGCCGGGCGACGGCGCCTCGGTCGCGCGCGACTACCTGCGCACCCTGCAACGGGAGTTCCCGTGAGCCTCGACGACGAACGCGTCCGCTTCTACCTCCGCCACGCCGAGCAGATCGAAGCGTGGGCTGCGCTGCGGGTGGACGTCGCAGAAGCCGTGCACGCGTGGCTGGCTCGGCTCGCCGAGCCGCTCGAGGGGATCGCGAGCGAAGCGGGGCCCGACGTCCGGACCTTCGCCCGGACCGACGACGACACGACCTACCCGAAGCTCTTCCTCCGGCGCGAGCACTGGCCGATGAAGGACGGGTCGCCGACGGTCGCAATCGGGCTCGAGTGGCAACGTACGAAGACCACCTTCCGTGGCGGCAGTCTCCCCTACGTCGGCGTGCGGGCGTCGAAGGGCGAGCCGGTGGGCGCCGCGCTGCGCGCGTCGGAGGCGTTCTCGCAGCTTCGACGCGCGCGTCGGGACAAGTCGAGCGACTGGTGGGCGGCGTGGGCCGAGGTGCCGTGCCCCGACGGATTCCCCGACGCGCGCGACGCCGCCCGCGACGCGCTCGTCTCCGCGATCCGCTCGGCGTGGCAGGCGTACGCTCCCCTCGTCGATGCGGCGTTGCGCGGCGCGCCGCGGGGCTGAGCGGCCCGCGCGGAAGGCGGGAGCGAGCGCCGGCGTGCGACCGCCCCGCGCGGCCGACGCGCGTCGGAGTTCGGAGCGACGCGGGACCGCGCGTCATGCGAGGCTGTGCGGGAGCCGGGACGCAGGACGCGAGACGTGATCATCTACGCCGAGACCCGACGGAAGTTCCTCCGCGACGTCGACGACAACGCGTTGGCGCCGAAGCTGCGCGACGCGTTCCGTCAGCGCACGGGAGGCGTCCCGGCCGACCATCGCGTGTGGGCCGACGAGTACAGCCGCTTCTCGCTCGCGCTTCGCGGCGCCGAGGTCAGCGACGACGCCCGCGTGGCGATCGAGTACCACCTCTCGGCCGCGGGCCGGTTCCGCGTGGACGCCCTGCTGGGGGGCAACGACGGCGAGCGCGACCACGCGGTGATCGTCGAGCTCAAGGCGTGGGACCGCGCCGAGGCGACCGAGATCGACGGCCTCGTCCTCGCCCCGGTGGGCGGCGGCCGGCGGGTCCAGCACCCGTGCGAGCAGGCGCGTCGCTACAAGGGGCTCATCGTCCGGTTCAACGAGGACGTGCGTGAGAGCGGGGTCGGTCTGCAGGCGGCCGCCTACCTCTTCAACCTCCACCGCCGGCGGCCCGAGCCCCTCGAGGACGCCCGCTACCGCGACGCGATCGAGGACGCGCGCCTCTTCCTCGCCGACGACGTCGGCCCGCTGCGGTCCTTCCTCGGCCGCTACCTCCGCCACCCCCCGCACGTCGACCCGATCGTCCTGATCGAGCGCGGCCGCCTCGTGCCGGCGCCCGCGCTCGTGGACCGCGTCAGCCGCATGCTCGAGGGGAACGAGGAGTTCCACCTCGTCGACGAGCAGTTCGAGGCGTTCCAGACGATCCGCCACGCCCTGCGCGCCGTGGACCACGACGGGCGCCGCCACGTCTTCGTGGTCGAGGGCGGGCCGGGGACGGGCAAGTCGGTGATCGCCGTGCAGCTGCTCGCGGACGCGCTCCGCCGCAAGGCGATGGCCTTCCTCGTCGCGCCCAACCGCGCGTTCCGCACCACGCTCGTCGAGGCGCTGGCCCGCGGCAACCAGGGATACCGCGACGACGGCCGCGACCTCGTCCACTCGTCGTGGAGCTTCCACGCGCAGGACTACGCGAAGTCGAAGGCGTTCGAGATCCTGATCGTCGACGAGGCGCACCGGCTGAAGGATGCCGCGTACCAGTACCGCGGAAGGAGCATGGTCGAGGACATGGTCCGCGCGGCGCGGGTCAGCGTCTTCTTCGTCGACGAGACCCAGCGCGTCCAGTGGGCCGACACCGGCGGCGTGGACCGCATCCGCGCCGCCGCGGCGAAGTTCGGCGCCGTGGTCCACGACACGCTCCCGCTGCGGGCCCAGTTTCGCTGCGGCGGCTCGGACGGCTACCTCGCGTGGCTCGACGACGCGCTCCAGATCCGCGAGACGGGCAACTTCGACGCATGGGCGTCCGGGGCGTACGAGTTCCGGGTGTTCGACCGCGCCGAGGAGGTCCACGCCGCGCTGCGAGCGCGCAACGGCGAGAACCGCGCGCGGCTGATCGCGGGCTACGCGTGGGACTGGCCCACGAAGGCCCGCGGGCGCACGGCGGGTGCGGCGCACGTGGTCGCGGACGGGCTGTCGCTGCCGTGGAACTTCCCCGACACAAACTGGGCCACCGCGCCCGACGCGATCGGGCAGGTGGGGTGCGTCCACACGTGCCAGGGCGTCGAGTTCGACTGGGTGGGCGTGCTGATCGGGGCCGACCTCGGCGTCGTCGACGGCCGCGTCGTGGGCTACCCCGAGCGCCGGGCCCGCACCGACGCGTCGCTCAAGGGGTGGAAGAAGGACCTTCGCGCCGCGGGCAAGGACCCGGTCCGGCGACAGCAGGTCCTCGAGAACGTGCAGCAGATCGTCAAGAACACCTACAAGGTCCTGCTCTCGCGCGGCCGTCGGGGGTGCTTCGTGTGGTGCGCGGACCCTGCGCTGCGGGACTACCTGCGCGCACGCCTCGCGCTCGCAGTCCCGGCGCCGGTCTCGCGCGGGCTCGCAACCGAAGCGCGCGACGCCGAGGGACCGTGGGGCCCGACGCCGGAGTGAGGTCGCGACACCGCGGGGTCGCGCGACGAGCGAGTCGGGTCGCGGGCCCGACCCGCGCACCCATGACACGGTCGGTGGCGGCGACGCGGGGCCCGTGGCGTACGCTGAGCGCGACCATCCAGAGCGGCCCCTCGCGGGGCCCGGCAACCGGGGACGGACGACCCACGGTGCCCTTCTCGACGCGGCGTGGGCCCGTCGGGAGATGCGGCTCCTGCGCGTGCAGGAGCAACGAAGCGTCCGGCGGGCCCACGGGCCCCGCGCCCCTGGATGCGGGAACCGGAGGCTCCATGCATCCCCACGCTCGCGCGCGGTCGCACGTCCTGTCGCGCTCCGCCGCCGTCTACGGCCGCCGCTCCGCACCGCGCGTCGGCGCGACGACGCCCCCTCCGCGGAACGGTCGCGTCGCGGGAGGTGGCGCGTGACCGCTGCCGCCGAACGCGACGCCACAGTCGAGGAGGTGCGCCGCGCGTGGCGCGACGGGCGGTCGATCGGGCGCGTCTACCGCGACCCGTCGGGCTCGCTCGAGGCGCGCGTCGAGCGAGATGCGATCCGCTTTCACCGGGTGAGCGGGCAGCTCTGCGACGACCTCGCGCTCGACCGCGCTCGCGTCGCTGCGGTAGCCCGTGCGCTGGATCGCTGGAGCGCGGTCCGAGACGGGTGGGCGTGGTACGAGGAGAAGGGCGTCCCGCCCACGTCGGTCGCGGTCCGCGTCCACGTGGCGCCGGGCCGCGACGCGCCGCGTCGCGTGCTCGGGTGGAGTGTCGACCAGCCCGGCCGCCCCGCGTTCCACTTCGCCGGTGCCGACGAACTCCGATCGCTCCCCGCCCCGCGGCGTGTCGGGGACGGCATCGTGGTGCTCGCCGACCTCTGGCGCGTCGAGCCCCGCGTCGGCCCCGTCGGCGGCGAGCGCGTCGGGGAGCGATGGGCGCTCGACGGCGGGCTCGTGCTCGACGTGCGCCGCGCGCTCGCGCTCCTGCGCGTGGACGGCCATTGGTTCCCGTGGCTGCCGCACGAGGCCACCCTGCCGGGCGAGCTCCTCCGGTTGCGCGGGGGCGCGCGGTAGGCGGGCGGGGCGCCGTGGCCCGCCCACCCCGCTCAGTCGGGGACGCCCCAGAGCACCCACGCGGCCCAGTAGTAAGGATGGCGCCACCGCTCGGTCGCGCGGATCGAGGCCTGGGCCGCCCGAAGCGCTTCCGCGGCGGGGAGACCCTGGCCGTCGGCCGGGTTCCAGAGCTCGTAGAACTTGCGCATGAGCGCCTGCGTGGCCTCGTCGTCGACCTTCCAGAGCGAGCAGACGACGCGCGACGCCCCCGCGAGCAGGAACGCGCCCGTGAACCCGACGACGCCCGCGCCCGTGTAGGCGCGACCCCGCCCCGACTCGCACGCGGAGAGCACCACGAGGTCCGCGGGGATCCGCATCCCGTACACCTCCGCCACGCGGAGGTAGCCGTCGTGCTCGGCGTCGCTCGAGAGCGCGAGCGACGACCGCATCGGCTTCTGCTCGTCGACGAGCCCGTGGCAGGCGAGGTGTACCGCCCGCCAGCGCTTCGTCGCGAGCGCCTTCTTGAGCGAGGCCTCGGTCGCGTCGGCGCCGAGGAGCACCGTCGTGCCCACGGCCTTCGCCTCCGCGCGCGTCGCCGGCAGCGGGAGCAACGAGACGTCGCCCGCCGTCCCCCCCGCAGCGCGCGACGCCGCTTCTCTCGGCGACGCGCCGCCGTACACCGGGTCGCCGAGCGCGACGACGCCCTCTCCGCGCGCTTCGCGGCCGTCGGCGAGCATCTGCCACGCCGTCGCCGATGCGACCAGCGACACCGTGCGGTCGGGGAGCAGCGCCGCGAACGGCACGTACGCGAGCACGCGGTCGGGAGCGACGACCAGACGCTTCACACGCTCGCCGAGCGCGAGCGGCGCGACGAGCGCCTCCCGCGCGCGCGCGAGCTCCGCGTCCGCGTCGGTCGAGTGCCCGTCGGCGAGGGCGGCGAGCAGCGGCGCCACCTTCTCGTCGAGGTCCGAGCCGGCCCCGAGGTCCACGCTCCGCGCTCCGCCGCGCTCGACGACGAGCGCCACGACGCGCTCGTCGTCGATCGCGTAGGCCACGAACGCCGTGCCCTCGGGGAGCTTCGCTTGCAGCGCGGGCAGCGACGGGACGTCGGGGAAGACGACGGAGGCCGCTCGGCGGGCCTCGAGCTGGATGCGGCCCACCGCCTCGAGATGCGCCGCCTCCGCCTGCTCGACCGCGGTGCGCGCCGTGCGGATCGTCGCCATCTCGCCACCGGCGCGGGCGCGCGCGAGCCGCGCCTGCGCGGTGAGGAGCGCCGCCCGGTGCTTCTGCTCCTCCGCAGCGAGCGCCGGAGGGACACCGACGTCGCCGAGCGAGGACCGGCCGCCGAGCCACTCGAGCACCTGGCCGGCGCGGCTGCGTTCGGAGACCTCGAACGCCGCCGCGACGTCCTTCGCGTCGCGCGCGGCCTGAAGGCCCGCGCCGCGCAGCCACAGCCAGACACCGCTCGACGACACGCCGAGCGTGGTCGGCACGCCGACGAGCGACGCGGCGAGCGAGCGCGTCCCGGTCCGCACGCGTTCGAGCGCCTCCGCAGGGCGGTGCAGGTCGGCGAGCGCGCTCGCCATCGCCGCGTCCGCGACGGCGCGGTCCCACGGGTCGTCGGACTGGGCGGCCAGCGTGCTTGCCGACTCCGCCGCGACCAACGCGGCGGCGGGGTCGCCTCGCCTCAGCTCGATCGACGCGAGGCTCGCGAACGTGCACGCACGCTCGCGCGGGATCTTCATCGACGACGACCGTTCGAGGAGCTCGGCGTACCGCGCGCGTGCAGCGTCGAGGCGCCCGGCCTCGTCCTCGAGCTGCGCGAGGTTGGAGAGCGCGTTGAACTCCCAGAGCCGCGCCCCCGCGGTGCGGGCGAGCCCGAGCGCCTCCTCGAGCAAGGGTCGTCCCGCCTCCGGGTCCTCGGGGGTCCCGGCGAGGGCCCCGAGGTTGACGAGGACGGACGCCCTCGCCGCGACGTCGCCGGTCGTCTTGATCTCGTCGGCGGCGAGGCGCAACGTCGATCGCGCGCGCTCGATGTCACCGAGACGCAGGTGGATCGCCGCGACGTTCTGCAGGACTTGGGCGGCCTGGTGTCGGTCGCCGAGCGCGAGCCAGAGGTCGCGCGCACGCAACGTCCACGTGAGCGCCTCCCCGGGCTTGCCGAAGGCGCTGTACGCGTAGCCGACGTTCCCCGTCGCGATGGCCAGGCTCGAGGTGACGCCGCGCGTCGCGTGGTAGGCGTGGACCTCGAGGTGGGCCGCGACCGAGCCTTCGCCGTCCCCGACGCGCCCGAGCACGTTGCCGAGGATCGTGAGCGCGCGGACCTGCCCGAGCCGGTCGCCGATCGACGCCGACAGGGCGGCCGCCTCGCGCGCCGACGCCTCGGCGAGCACGTACTCGGCGAGCTCGAAGCGCACCGACGACTGCTTGAGGAGCGTGCTCGCGACCGTGGGGGTCCGCTTCGTCCGGCGCGCCTCCTCGACCGCCGCGTCCACCGTCGCGAGCGCTTCGTCCGGGTGGCCTGCCGCGAGCTCGGCCATCGCGCGCGCACCGAGCCCGACGGCGCGGTGGTCGGCGAGCCGCGCCTTCGTGGCGAGCGCGACGAGCTGGTCGGCACGCTCTCGTGCGCGCGCGTGATCGCCCGCCTCCACGGCGATGTCGATCAGGCTCTCGAGCGAGCTGCACGCGCCCCCGAAATCGCGCAGCTTCTCCTGCGCCCGCGCGGCCTCGTCGACGAGACGCTCGGCGAGCACGAGGTCGCCCTTGCGTCGCGCGACCGCGCCCAGCCCCGCCTTCGCGCGGGCGGCGTAGTAGGCGTCGCCGACCTCCTCCTGGAGGGCAAGCCCCTCGTCGAGCGCGGCCTTCGCGCCGTCGACGTCGCCGCCCCGCAGGCGGCGCACCCCGAGGTTGACGAGGGCGTTCGCGAGATACGAGCGATGGCCGATCCGCCGGGCCAGTGCGATGCCCTCATCGGACACCGACGGCAGCTCGGGGTCGCCTTCGCCGAGCATGGAGGCGAGGTCGATGAGCGCCGCGGCGAGGATCGCGTCGTCCTCGGACCGGCGCGCAGACGCCACCACCTCGCGCTGCAGAGCGCGCGCACCGACGACGTCGTCTCGCCGCTGGGCGGCGAGGGTCGCGCGCTGCCATGCCTGCACGGCTCCGGCGTGCCATCCGAGCTCCGTGGCGAGTCGCGCGGTCTCGACGTGCGCCGCCGCCGCCTCCTCGTGCCGCCCGAGCGCCGACAGGGCGAGCGCCCGCGCGACGAGCAGCTGGACCCCCGCGAGCCCCCGGCCGGTGATCCCGGACACCGCCTCGAGCGAGGACGCGTAGTCGCGCGCCCGGAACGCCTCCTCGGCCGCGCGCAACGCCGTCCGCGCCGCTCGATCGGGCGGGAGCGCCTTCTCGCGCTCGACGTACGCGCGCAACGCCTCCTTCGACGGGCCGTCGAAGGCGCCCGCGACCGCCTCGGCGACGTCGGCGCGCCCGTCGGCGAAGAGCCGGTCCACGACCGGCCACGACCCCTGCCCCGCCGTCTTCGCGACGCCGGCGATCGCGGCCGCGTCCTTCGCGTCGAACGCCTTCTTCGCAACGGCCGCGAGCTCGGCGATCCCGGGCGGACGCTTCGGCTCCTCGCCCCGAGCGAGCGAGGCGAGAGCGAAGACGGCCACGACGACCGAGAGGCCACGGCGCATCCTGTCTAGGGTACCCGGCGGCCCGTCCCCGCGGCGCACGGGCCGCCCGTCGTCGCAACGCCGAACGATCGAGCGTTCGACCCGCGCACACGCTCCGCACGTCATCGGGTGACGAACATCCCCGCCGGCGCAGGACTGCGCGGTTTCCGGCGTGGTTCCGCTCGGGTGCCGCGTCGCTCGAGGGCGGGCCCGACACGCGGGCCGGGCGACCTCACCACGGCGCGCCGTCTGGCGTGCGGGCCCCGCGAGTGCCGCGCTCGGTCGACCGGTGACGGCGGGCGCGCGTCGCTCGGACGCGGGCGAGTGACGCGGGCAAGGTCGCGGAGGCGACGTCCGGAGCGCCGCCGCGGGCGCGGGCGTGGCGTGGTCGATTTGTACTGCTAAAAATCCGTACACACCCCGAGTTTCCCCTACCGTGCCGCCATCCCCAACGGAGAGCTTTCCGATGAACCGTTCGATCCTCTGCCTCGGCCTCGTGGCCGCGTTCGCCGCTCCCGCCCACGCGGGCGACGGCCCGACCTGCGGCCGGCCCGCCGCGAAGGACCTCGTCGACACGGCCGTGGCGGCTGGGTCCTTCTCGACCTTGGTGAAGGCCGTCCAGGCGGCCGGGCTCGTGGACACGCTCAAGGGCCCGGGGCCGTTCACGGTGTTCGCGCCGAGCGACGCCGCGTTCGCCAAGGTGCCGACGGAAACGCTCGCGGGCCTGCTCGCGGACAAGGCCGCGCTGACGAAGGTCCTGCTCTACCACGTCGTCCCCGGCCGCGTCCCCGCCGCGGAGCTCGCGAAGTCGACGTGGGTGAAGACGGCGCAGGGCCAGAGCCTGCAGCTGACGTCGGGCGAGGGCGAGGTCCGCGTGGACGGCGCGAAGGTCGTCACCGCCGATATCGAGACGAGCAACGGCCTCATCCACGTGATCGACGCGGTCGTGCTGCCACGCAAGGACGTCGTCGACACCGCGGTCGGGGCGGGCTCCTTCCGCACGCTGACGTCGGCGGTCGAGGCGGCAGGCCTCACGGCGACGCTGCGCGGCGAGGGCCCGTTCACGGTGTTCGCGCCGACGGACGCGGCGTTCGCGGCGCTGCCCACGGGCGCGCTCGACGGCCTCACGAAGGACGTCCCGGCCCTGCGCGCCGTGCTCACCTACCACGTCGTCGCCGGGCGCGTCCTCTCGTCCGACCTGACGCCGGGCACGCACGCGGTGCGCACGGTCGAGGGGCGGTCCCTCACCGTCGTGAAGGCCGCCGACGGCTCGATCACGGTGAACGGGGCCAAGGTCGTGGGCCGCGACGTGGTCGCCGGCAACGGCGTGATCCACGTGATCGACGCCGTCGTCCTCCCCAAGTAAGGTCGTCCCGCGAGCTCGTCTCGCTCCGGCCCGGGCCGCGCGCCGTCGCGGCCCGGGCGCCGGCGCTACGACCCCGCCACGACGCGTGACGCCCCCCGCCGCCCCCCCCGACGTCCTCTCGATCGGCGACCTCGCCGAGGCGACGGGCCTCGGGGTCGAGACCCTGCGGGCGTGGGAGCGTCGCTACGGGCGCCCCGTCCCGCTCCGGCTCCCGTCGGGCCACCGCCGCTACCGCGCCGACGACGTGCCGTGGCTGCGCCTCGTGGCCGAGGCGCTCACGCTCGGTCGCCGGCCAAGCGAGGTCGTGGCGCTCGACGTCGCGGCGCTCGAGCGCCTGCTCGCCCGCGACCGCCCGCCGCCGCCCGCCGAGGCGGCGTCCCTCGGGCGGTGGCTCTCGCTCGTGCGCCGGCTCGACGCACGCCGCCTCGGCCGGGCGTTGACCGCGGCGCTCGCGTCGAGCGACCCCGTCCGCTTCGTGGACGGCCAGCTCGCGCCGTTCCTGCGCGCGGTCGGGCGACGGTGGGCGCAGGGGCGGCTCTCGATCCGGCACGAGCACCTCGCGTCCGAGGTCGTCGGCGACGTGCTGCGCCGCGCCCGGTCACGCTGCCGTCCGCCGCGGAGCGGGCCCGTGGTGCTCCTCGCAACGCTCGCCGGCGAGCGCCACGGGCTCCCGCTCGAGGCCGCCGCGCTCGTCGCGGCGTCGAGCGGCGCGACGCCGCGCGTCCTCGGCGTGGACACCCCGCTCGAGGAGATCGTCGAGGCCGCGCGGGAGACGCGCGCGCGGGCCGTGCTGGTCGCGGTGTCGTCGGCGACGGCGGGGGCGGCCACCGATCGGGCGCTCGCGCAGCTTGCCGCGGACCTTCCCGCGGGGGCGGCGCTGGCGATCGGGGGCGAGGGGACGCGCGGGCCCCGCCGCGTCCCGCGAGGCGCGGTGCGACTGCCGTCGTTCGCCGCGCTCGCCGATTGGCTCCGCGCGGCGGTGCCAGGAACGTAGTTTTCACTCGGCGCGCCACGGGTCCTCGCACGTCGCGCGGAGCCCGCACGAGTCGCACACCCGTGCCCGGCACCCGTGTGTCGATTGCCTGCAAACAGCAAGCGATGGGTACAACGGTGCCGGGTACAACGGTGCCGGGCACCGCTGTGCTCGCCGCGGAGCCGCGCGGCCGCAGGTCGCGCGACCGCCGACGCTCGACCGCGCGCGGCCGGCGAGGCCGCGCGCGGCGAGCACGCCCCGCTCAGGGGACGATCGCGGCGGTCACGGTCACCCGACCGACCGCCTGATGCACCCAGAGGAGCTTGGACAGACGACCTTCGACGAGGCCGCAGGCGCTCGGCGCCACCGTCTCGGTGAGGTCGGGCCCGCCCGCGACCGCGTACACGACCGTGAGCGGCGCGCCGCAGTGATTGAGGAACGACACCCGGAGGTTGACCGTGCCGTCCACCAGCGCGTAGTCCGTGTCGGTCCCCGGCGCCCCCTGCTCGAGCGCGCGGGAGGTGCAGACGACCGAGCCGCCGTCGTAGGGCGACGTCGCCGGCTGCGCGTCGAACACGTCGAGCTCGACGTTGCTCGGCATGCTGCTGTAGATGCGAACGCCTTTCACGGCGTTGTCCGGCGTCATCGGGTCCGCGCCGCCGAGCGCCGCGAACGAGGCGTCGTCCGCGTCCACGAACACGTAGCGCTGCGCCGGCGTGTGGTTGGCGGGCACGGGGTCGGCGGCCGCCCAGAGGCGCGAGCCCCCCGCGCGCACCACGAACAGCCTCGGGCCGCCCTCGGTCGCGACGTAGGCATCGGTCCACGCGCCGCCCTGCGCCTCGACCGAGACCGAGCCGATCCGCCGGTCGGGGGTCACGTCGTCGAGGTCGCGCACGCCGTAGGTCCCGTCGGCGGGGAAGCCGACCGCGTTGCCGTCGGGCGCCGTCGCGAGCGCGACCTGAAGGCCGGTCCACCGCCCCTCGAGCAGGAGGTCGCCGCCCGCCGAGATCGTCCGCACCGGCTGATACGGCGCGGTGGGCGCCGCGGGCGTCGCGTCGCCCTGCGCCTGCACCTCGACCTGGCCCGTCTTGACGCGGACGCGCGCGGCGACGCGACGCGGCGTCGGGCCGCTCCACAAGGGCGAGCTCATGGGCCCCGGCCCCGGAAGGCTGAACGGCCCGCTCGTCACCATCGGCGCGCCCACCGCGACCGTCGTGACGCCGAGCACGAGACCCGCACCCCACCACCACCGACGTGCCGCACGCATGAGCACCTCCCGGGGCTGAGCACCACCCACGAACACGAACGCTACGAGGATCCCGCCCGCAGCGCAACGAGCGACACCGCGGCGCACGGCGCGCCGACGCCCGCACCGACGCCGAGATCGGCCCGTGAGGCGAGGTCGGGCGGGTCCGCGGGGTCGCTCGCGGCGACGCGGGGGTCGCGGGGGACGGGGGCGCCCACGACCTCGGTCACCGCGGCACGAGCTCGACCTCGAAGAGGCCGGCCAGGACGCGAGACACGGCCGCACCCGCAGCCTGCGAGACCCACACGGCGAGCAGGGAGCTCCCGTCCGGGCTCGCCCGAAGCTGGGCCTCCTGCTCGGCCGCGGTGGTCGCCGCCAAGGAGCCCGACTCCTCCCACGTGCGCCCGAAGTCGGGCGTGCGCACCACGAGGACGTCGAGCGCCGTCGGCGGCGGCCGCGACGGGTCCGCCGCGAAGCTCTCCTGCGTCGCCCACGCGAGGAAGACGACGTCGCCCCGCTGCACCACCGCCGGGTCTGGCGACGAGGGCGTGGGCGCGAACCGGGGCTCGACGACCGTCGCGGACGCGGTCCCGAGTCTCGACAGGTTCGTCGGAGCGTCCCAGCTCTCGCCCCCATCCTCGCTCCGGCGGACGTAGAGGTCGCACCACGCGGTCCCCTCGATGTCCGCCGCCTCGCGGTCGGCCGCCCAGACGTAGGCGACCAGGATCCGGTCGCCGCGGACCACACCGCGGTGCGCGCGTGCGTTCTCGAGCGCGTCGTCCTCGGTGTCCGCGCCCAGGCCCTGCGTGCTGGTCAGGTTCCACGGACGGTCGCTGGTGGCCGCGCCCGCAGGTAGCACCGCGTCGGGAGCGACGGCGGGGACCAGATCCTCAGGGCGCAGGCCCGTGGACGCGGCGTCACCGACGGCGGCGCGGCCGACCCGCGCGACGACATCGGCCGAGGTGCCGCAGCGGCCGGCCCCCTCGCGCCAGAGCAGGAGCAAGCGGAGTCCCGTCGCCGCCCCCGCGGACTGCTGCACGACGATGCGCGGACGACGGCCGTTGCGCGCAGGGTCGCTCACGATCGTCCCGGCCCGAGCCGTCGCGTCGGTCGAGAGCGGGGCGACGAAGTCGGTGAAGTCGTGGTACCGGACGTACTTCCCTTCGCCGCCTTCGCCCCCTCCTCCCTTCGTCTCCTCGTAGGCGAGCAGCGCGTCCTTGCCGACCAGGAGCAGCACCGGTCGTGACGCGCCCGGGGACACGAGCGGCGGACCGCCGCCGTCGCCGTACGCATCCGCCACGGACGCGAGTCCGCCGTGTCCGTCGCCCGAACCTGAGAATGCGATCGCGTTGTCGGTGACCGCCACTGGCGTCGGAAACCGCGCGCCCCTCGCCGCGTCCGACGCCGAGAGGGCGGTGTACCAGAGGTCGGTCCCCGCCGACACCCGCGCGCCACTGCCGCCGTCCCCGGGCCCCTCGCCGTCACCGGGCTGCAGCCCGAGCGCGTCCTCCTGCCACACGAGCGCGAACCCCGAGGACGCGGAGGCGAGCACCGTCTCGTTGGCGTCGCGTGAGCCGTCGGTGAGGCGTTCGGGGGCGCCCCAGGTCCGCCCCCCGTCGACCGAACGAGCGACGTGGACCGCGGCGAACGGCACTTCGGCGCCGCCGGCATCCGAGAACACGGACGAACCTTGGACGCCCGTCGCCACGTAACGTCCCTCCCACGTCACGACCACGGTCGCGCCTTGGGCGACGAGCGAAGGCTTGCCGCAGTCACCGTAGTACGGCACCGGTGGCGTCGTCGGGTCACCGTCGCCGTCGACGTCGTGAGAGCTCGACGTCGCCGTACCGGACACGTTCATCGGCGCCGTCCAACTCCGCCCCCCGTCGGTGGAGCGCACCACGAAGATGTCGCGCGCGGCCGTGCGCAGTCCCGCCGCGTCCCAGACCTCGGGGCCCGCGCCGGCCTGGAACGCCGCGACCGCGACGGTCTCGTAGGCTCCCCCGGCTCCGACGACCGTGGTCACCGCGAGCCGCACCTTCTCGGCGGACGACTCCGGACCGAGGTCGGAGACGGGGCCGGTCCCGATGCCCGGGACGAACTTCGGGATCCGGACTATCACGTCCGGGGACGGGAGGCCCACGAGGGCGTCGTGGACGGCGGCCACCGCGAAACAGTAGGTGGCGCCGGGCGTGAGGTCGGGAACCACGTGGGCGAACCCGACGACCTCCGGCGAGCGCTGCGCATCGGCGAGCGTGAGGACGTCCCCTTCGCACCAGTAGACGACGTAGCCGGTCGCGCCCTCGACGCGCGACCAAGACACGGTCACGGCCTCGGGCACGACCACGACGTCCACCGTCGCGGGCGGGACCGGGGCGACGAGGGTGGCGCGTCCTTGCCCGCCGGCCGAGCCCCCGCAGGAGGAGCCGCCGCCCAGGACGCCGAGCACGATCGAACACACCGCCGCTCGCCGGGCGCGTCGCATGGTAGGGCCCCCGTCCCGTGGTTCTCCCGTCCGCGACGAGGGCGGGCGGCGTTCCCTCGCATGTCCGGGAGCGCCGCACCGCCCTGCGAGCCGAGGTCAGCGGACCTCGAACTCGATCGACGTGGTGTTCGCGTCGACGTCGACCGAGGCGGTCGTGTCGGCAGGGTCCACCGCGACGAGGAACGTGTTGTTCGGGACGGTCGCGCCGCCAATCGACACGTCGGGGTCGAGAGCGAACGTGGCGCGCCACCAGCCGGCGCGGGACGTCTCGGGGACCGCGGAGGTGCGCAGCGACCAGACGTACCCGTACACGAGCTTTCCCGAGACGTTGACCTCGGCCCCGTAACGGGCGCCCATGCCGCCGCCGCCGCCGCCGCCGCTGACGACGGCCGACGGCTGCAGGATCGCGACGCCGCCCTCGGCGGACGACTCGAAGCCGTCCGCGACGGCGATCTCGAGGGCCGGCACGGCGGGGTCGGGCGCACCGCCGGGCGCGAGCAGCTTCTCGATCCGAAGCCGCGCGTTCACGGCGAACACGTGACGCCGGGGCGAGCCGACGGTGGTCCCGTCGGTGCCCCAGGACTCGGTCTGACCCGAGCCGCCGAGCAACGTCATGTTGAACGCCGTCATCGGGTCGTCGGCGACGTCCTGGTAGAGCGTCGTCTCGACGCGGACGACAGACCGCGTCGTGATGCTCGCGCTGCGGAGGTTGTCACCCCAGTCGACGACCACCCGCTGGGAGGTGTCCCCTCCCTCGACCGTCGGCTTCGAACCGTCGCGCCAGTCTGCCTGCCACGTGCTCGCGGTCTTCTGCGGGTAGATCGTCGTCCCGTTGAGCTCGACGGCGGTCGTCAGGTCCATGAACGGGAACGGAGTGGTGACGTCGGCGGGGGTCGGGCGGAGCCCGCTCGCGACGTCGAGCCAAGGAGGCTCGGTCCCCAGGAGCCGGGCGCCCAAGACACCGTATCCGTCGGCGAAGATGACCGGCAGCGAGAGGTTGTTGCCGTACCCCTCCTCGTGGCCACCGCCAGCGCCACCACCGCCGGCACCGCCTCGCGGCATGGCGGACACCTGGGCGGACAACGCGCTCTCGACACCACCGACCACTGCCGTGACGCGGTAGTAGTAGGTCGTGCGCCCGAGCAGGTCCGAGTGGGTGTAGGGCGACGTCGCACCGACGATCACGTTGGCCGTCGTGTCCACGACGGGTTCGACGTCCCAATAGAGGTTGTACGAGTCGGGCACGCCCGAGAGCGGCGGCGACCACGTCAGCAGCAGCGTCCCGGGCGCCTCCTCGGGCACCACGACGGTGAGCCCCGTGGGCGCGTCCACGACGACCTCGACCTCCGCCGCGACGACGGACGACGGGTCGGACCTGCCGCCGGACCCGATCGTGACGACCACGTAGTAGTACATCGTGCCCCGCAGCACGCTCGTGTCGGTGTAGGGCGGCGTCGCCGTGGCGACGAGCTCTCCGCTCTCGGGCGTCAGCGCCGGGTCGGTCGAGCGGTAGACCTCATAGCTGGTCGCCCCCTCGACGACCGTCCACTCGACCACGATCGCCGTGTCCGTCGCCACCGCGGAGATCGTGTTCGGGACCCCCGGTGGCAAGGTCGCGAGGACCTCGTCGGATCGCTCGCCGACCGCCCCGTCGTGCACGGCCGCCACCGCGAAGCAGTACGTCCCGCCCGGCAGGAGCCCCGTCACGACGAAGCCGAGCGCGAACTGCTCCGGTGACGTGCTGACGGGGCCGAGCAAGTCGGCACCCTCGCACCAGTACACGACGTAGCCCGTCGCGCCCGGCACCGTCGTCCACGCCACCGACGCGCTCGCCGGACCCGGGACGACGGTCACTTCCGCCGGCGGGTTCGGGCCAGCGTCCGCCGGCGATCCACCCCCGCTGCCGCCGCAGCCCCCGGTCGAGAGCAGCCCCAAGCTCAAGAGCGACACGGAAGCGATGGCGCTGATCGTTCGGCGCATGGGTGTTCTCCCTTGGCAAGCCCACGGTGGCGAGGCGACGCAAGTACCGGTCCACCCCGCCGCGAGCGCGCTGCCGCGAGTCGTTCGCAAAGCGCCCCCTCTCCCTCCGGACGGCGCGCGCCGCGCCGCAGGTCCGGTGCGATGTCCCCGCGACCACCCATCACATCCTCGGCTGCTCCTCCGCGACATCACGAGCAGCGTGAACATGCGTCGCCCGCCTCGAGCACACGCGCCGACACCGGACGGCGGCAGGCGAAGCGCCGCCGCCGGCATCCTAGGCGTCCGAGGATCGGGTGGCGGGAGCGGACGGCGCGCGCACCCGGATGCCCGTCCGGTCCTGTCGCGCGCTGCACGAGGTTGCGCAACGAGCACGTTGCTCGCGACGGTCGTCCATGTCGCGGGTGCACCCGTACCCGGCACGAAGGTGTCGATGGCCTCGATCCTCACCGCCACGGTGCGCCGCGACGCTCCACGCACGGTGCTCGACGCCCGCGACGCGTCCTCCGATGGTTGCGCGCCGTACCGCGTCAACGGCGTTGCGTCCGTCGTCGTCGCGCTGCTCGGCGGGTTCGGCGGTGCCGAGAGCCCCCGCTTCCGCCTCGCACGGCCGCCGCGTGTCGCACGGGACCGCCGGCCACCGCCCTCGCGCGGGTGTCGACTGCCCGCGACCCGCGACCGACGGGCGCGGCAGCGCCGGCCACCGGGGTGCTCGCGGACGGCCGCGAGGGACGCGCCGGGTCAGTCGGGCAGGCCCCAGAGCACCCAGGCGGCCCAGTACTTCGGGTGCGTCCACTGCGACTTCGAGCGCACGGACGCCTGCGCGCGGCGCAGCGCCTCGGCGGCCGGCAGCACCGCGCCGCCGTCCTTGGGGTTCCACGCACCGTAGAACGCGCGGATGAACGCCTCCGTCGCCGCGTCGTCCACCTTCCACAACGACGCGACCACGCGCGGCGAGCCCGCCACCATCACCGCGCGCGCCATCCCCAGCAGCCCCTCGGCCCGCACCACCCTGCCGAGGCCCGTCTGGCACGCCGACAGCACGACGAGGTCGGCCGGGATCCGCAGCAGCGCGACGTCGCGCGCGAGCAGCCGCCCCTCGTCGGACTCGCCCGCCGTCACGAACAACGACGACAGCCACGGCCGCACGGGGTCGGCGCGCCCGTGGCACGCGAGCAGCACCGAGCGCCAGCGCGGCTTGCGCGCCAGCGCGCCCCGGATCCCCGCGATCGTGAAGTCGCGGCCGAGCACCACCTCGTCGCCGACCGCCGCCGCCTCGGCCTTCGTCCCGGGCAGCGGGTCGAAGCGGGGCTTGCGCGGCGCCGCGGGCGCCGTCCCCGCCGCCGCCGCCGGCGCCGGCGGCCAGTAGTCGGGGTCGCCGAACGCGAGCACCTGCTCCCCGCGCGGCGCCTCGTCCTCGCGGAGCACCCTGTACGTCGTCCCCGACGGCAGGTAGACGACCGCGCGCTCACCGAACAGCAGCGCCGGCGGCGTCGCCGCGAGCGGGCCGTCCGGCGACACGAGCACGCGCGTCACGTCGGGCCCGAGCCCGAGCCGGCCGACCACGAGCTTCTCGAGCGCCTTGCCCGCCGGCTCCCACGGGACGTCTTCCTCGGAGGGCGACAGCGCCGCGCACGCGTCCCGCACCTCCGCCGCGGTGCCCAGCCGCACGCAGCGCGCGGGCTCGCCGCGCGTCACGACCACCGCGACCGCGTCCACCGTCGTGAAGCCGTAGAGCACCAGCGCGTCGCCGGGCCGCAGCAGCGCCTCGAGCTGAGGGAGGGTCGCGGCGCGCGGGTAGAAGACCGACGCCGCCGACGCCGACTTGCGCGCGCGCTGGATCTCGGAGACGGCGTCCTGCACGGCCTGCGTCGCCCGGTCGAGCTCGGCCTGCAGCGGGCCCAGCTCGCGCCGGTCGCCCCGCGGCAGCGCCGCCGCGTAGGCGCGCCGCGCCGCCGTCTCCTTCGCGCGCGCCTCGACCTCGCGCAGGCGCAGCGGCGGGTCGATCGACGCCGCGTCGAGCGCGTCGCGCCCGCCGAGCGCCTCGAGGAGCGACCCCGCGCGCCCGCTCTCGAGGAACGCGACGACCTGCCCCGCGTCGCCGAGCGCCGTCGTCGCCCCGGGCCCCGCGCCCGGCGCCGCCGGCCGCTCGGGGTCGGGCACCGCCATCGCCGCGCGCACGCCCGCGTCGTAGAGGTCGGCGTACTGCGAACGGGCGATCGCGCCCTCGTCGCCGCCGTACGAGCGCAGCACGCGCTCCATCAACGGGAACGCGTTCTTGGCCACCTCGAGCGCCACCGCCGCCTCGCCGCGCTCGAGCGCGAGCTGCGACTTCGCCGCGAGCGCGTGCACCGTGAGCGCGTCGTCGCGCATCGTGCGCGCGTCGAGCTCGACGCGCTCGAGGAGCCTCCGCGCCTCGTCGGCGTGGCCGAGGCGCCGCTCGGCCTCCGCCCGCCCGAGCGAGACCACCGCCACCGCCGACGCGTCGCGCGCCCCCTCGGCCAGCGCCCGCGCGCGCGCGAGCGTCGAGAGCGCGGCGCGCGGGTTGCCGGTGCGCGTCTGCAGCGCGGCGAGGTTGACGCGCGCCGCGATCTCCTCGCGCCGGTGCCCGAGCGCCTCGAGGATCGGCAGCGCCTTCGAGAGCGCCTCCTTGGCCGCCTCGGGGTCGTCGAGCTCGAGCTGCACCGCGCCGACGTTGGTCGCCGCGACCGCCACCGCGCCGCGCATCCCCGCCTTCTCGGCGAGCGCGCCCGCGCGCTCGTGCCCCGTCAGCGCCTCGTCGAGGCGCCCCTGCGACCAGCGCAGGTTGGCGAGGTGCGTCTCGACCGCGACGTCCACCGTGACGTCGGACGCCTCGCGCGCCTGCTCGGCCGCGAGCCGCAGCTCGTCCTCGGCGCGCGCGTTCTCGCCGAGCCGCCGCCACAGGTCGGCGAGCTCGGCGTGGAGCACCGCCGCGGGCCCCGCCGCGCGGCGCGCGACGAAGACCTCGAGCGCCTGCCCGTGCAGCCGCAGCGCCTTGCGCAGGTCGCCCGACGCGTCCGCCGCCGCGCCGAGGTAGCCGAGCGCCCGCGCCCGCACGTCGGCGAGCCCCGCCTTGGTCGCCGCGTCGAGCGCGTCCGACAGCCACGGGCCCGCCGCCGTCCAGTCGCCGCGGCGCAGCTCGTCGGCGCCGAGCTCGATGCGCGCGAGGCACGCCCCGGCCGTGTCGTGGGCGCGGTCGGAGAGCTCGAGCGCCTCGAGCAGCAGCGACGTGCCCTCCCGGTCGCCGTCCTCGGACCGCACGCGCCCGAGCTGACGCACGACGCCCGCGAGCACCTCGAGGTTGGCCTCGGGGTCCTCGCCCAGGAGCGCGGCCGCGCGCTCGAGGCGGGCGCGGGCGGCCCGCCGCGCGCCGCGGCGCACGTCCACCTCGGCCAGCGAGACCAGCGCGCGCGCCGTCTCGTCGGAGTACCCCTCGACCTGGGCCCGCCCGAGCGCCTCCTCGTACGCCGCGCCGGCGCCGTCGAGGTCGCCCTGCCCCGCGGACAGGTCCCCGAGCGCGAGGCCCGCGGCGACCACGCCCCCGACGTCGCCGACGGTACGGAAGCCGGCGAGCGCCGCGCGCAGCGCCTCGACGGCGGCAGGGAGGTCGCCGGCGAGCCGGTGCGCGAAGCCCACGTTCATCCGCAGGCCGGCGCACGACACGTCGTCGTGGCGGGCTTCGTGGACGGCGAGGCACGCCTGCCAGCGCTCGAGCGCCTTCGCCGCGTCCCCGCGCCGGTACGCCGCCGTCCCCTGCGCGCGCAGCGCGTCGGCCTCGAGCCGCCGCCACCCGAGCGCGCCCGCCGCCGCCGCGGCGGCCCCCCACGCGGCCTCGGCGTCCGCACCGCGGCCCGCGGCGTCGAGTGCGAACGCGCGCCGGTCGGCCCACGCCGCCGCCGCGATCGTCGCCGCGGGCGGCACCGCGCGGTCGAGCGTCTCGACCGCCTCCGAGTACGCCCCGCGCTCCATCTGCGCCTGCGCCGCCTCGACCGCCGCGCGCACCGGCGCGTCGCGCGCGTCGCCGCAGGAGGCGGCCACCGCCGCTGCGAGCCGCTCGGTGTCGGGCCGCGGCGACGCGGCGGCGAACGCCTTCGCCGCCGACCCCTCGCCGCGCGCGCACAGCGCGTCGGCGACGAGCCACGGGTCGGGGACGTCGCCGAGCGCCAGCTCGGAGAGGCGCGCAGCGTCCTTCGCACCCACCGCCGCGAGCACGTCCTGCGCGATCTCCGCCGCGGTGGGCGCCGCGGGCCCCGCGCCGGGCGCGGGGTCGCCGTCCTCGGCGCGCGCCGTCGCCGCGCACGAGAGGAGCACGGCCCACAGGAGCGCGCGGCGCATCGCCGCGATGCTACCCGCCCGCCCGTGTCGTACGAGCGACGGGCTCCCGACGCCGTCGCGCCCGTCGGGGCGACGACGCGGGGCCCGGGGCGACCGTCAGGCCGCCGTCGCCGCGCGCCGCGCGAGCCCGCCGAATGCACGAAAGACGAGGCCCGTCGGGCGCCGGTCGCACGTCAGGCCGCCGTCGGGGCTCGCGGATTGCGCCCGGGCGCGCGTCGGCCGCGACGACCGCGTGTTCTGGCACCACGCCGAGGAGCGGACGACGCGTGGCGACACGCATCGAATCGCCGACGGGCCCCACCTCACGCCCGGGCGCAAG
>JADZCA010000026.1 GCA_020851795.1 Planctomycetota bacterium
CTGGCACCACGCCGAGGAGCGGACGACGCGTGGCGACACGCATCGAATCGCCGACGGGCCCTGCGTCACGCCCGGGCCGAAGACGCCGCCCCGACCTCGTCGGCTCGTGAATTCGGCGGGCTAGCGCGCGGAAGCGGCGAGGGTGAGGGGGCGCGCGGTGCGGACGTAGGCGAGCGCACGCGCGGCGTCGGGGACGCCCTGCGCGGCCGCCGGCGCCGTCGAGCGTCGCGCGCGCTCCGCCGCCGCGCCCACGCCGCGGTCGCCCGTCGCGCGGTGCACCGCGGCGAGGGCCGCCGCCGCCACCGCGCGCTCGCGCTCGCCCGCGACGCGCGGGTCGTCCGCCCGCGGCGCGAGCCAGCGCACGCCGTCGGCGATCGCCCGCGCCGCCGGCCCTTCGGGCAGCGCCGCGTGGCCGCGCAGGAGCGCGAGCAGCGCGAGGCCCGTGGCCCCGACGTCATGGTGCGGGTCGCCGCCGGTGGTCGCGCGCCAGCGACCGTCCCGCGCCTGGGCCGCGACGAGCGCCGACACCTCGCTCGCGGGGAGCGGGGCCTCGTCGTCCGCGGCGAGCGCGCCGTCGCGCTCGTGGCGCGTCACGCCGACGACGGGACGCGTCGCCGCCGTCGCCACGGGGCCCGCGCCGTCGCCCCGGTCGCGCACCCGCTCGAGCACCGACGGCGCCGTCGCGAGCGCGAGCAGCAGCGCCGCGGCCGCCGCGACGCCGCCGACCGCGGCGCGCCGGCGCCGGCGCGTGCGGGCGTCGTGCGCGAGGTCGGCCGCCGCGAGGTCGCTCGCCCACGCGGGGGACGCGGCGAACGCGCGCAGGCGGCCGACGACGCGCTCTTCCGCGTCGAGCGCCGCCCGGCACGCCGCGCAGCGCAGGACGTGGCGCGAGACCGCCGCCCGCGCCGCCGCGTCGGCCTCGCCGAGCGCGAAGGCGGTCCGCTCGTCGGGCGTCAGGCAGCGCTCAGAGGGCGGGGTCGGGCGCAGCGCCATCGCCTAGCATCTCCCGCAGCCGTCGGACGGCGTGGTGCATCCGCGACTTGACGGTGCCGACCGGGATCCCGAGCAGCGTCGAGACCTGCGGGTAGGGGAGCCCGCGCAGGACGGCGAGCTCGACGACGTCGCGCAGCCGCCGCGGCAGCGACGCGACGGCCACCGCGAGGTCGATGCGCTCGGCGCACCCGTCGTCCTCGGGCGCGGCGGCCGGGACGACGCCGGGGTCGTCGAGCGGGACGGCGCTCGTGTGGCGCTCGTGGCGACGCGCGCGGCGGCGACCGTCGAGGAACGCACGACGCGCGAGGGTGAACACGAACCCCGCGAAGGGGACGTCCGGCCGGTAGGCGTCGCGGTACCGGTAGACACGGAGGAGGGTCTCCTGGGCGCCGTCCTCGGCCGCCTCCGGATCAGCGCCGAGCGAGCGCAGGAAGTTCACGAGCCGGGGGCGCCACCGGGTGGCGAGGCGGTCGAAGGCCCCGGGGGCCCCCGTGCGCAGCGACGCCATGAGCGCGAAGTCGTCGGGCTCGAGCGGCGCGAGGGGGGCGGGGGGCGAACCCATGCGGGGAGGAGAACGTACCGGGCGCGGGCGCGTTCGCCCGATCCCGGCCGGGGGCTCGGGGGGCGCGTCGATCGGAGACGCGGCAGGCGGGGCGACTCGCGCTACTCGACGGAGGGCGCCGCCGCCGGGGGCGCGGCGTCGGCCGCGGTCGCGACGAGGCCGCGGCGCCCGAGGGCCAAGCCCACGACGAGCAGCACGCCGCCCCACAGGAACGGCGTCACGCACCCGCCCTCGGACGGGACGCGCACGCGGTCGTAGAGCAGCCCCGCGACCGGCGGGGCCACCGCCCGCGCGAGCGCCCCGAGCGACTGCGAGAGCCCGAGCGTCTGCCCCTGCATGTGCGGCGGCGACCGCTTCGAGATCAGCGACGGCACGCTCGGGTTGCTCATGCCCATGCCGAGCGCGACGATCGCGACCGCGGGCAGCAGCAGCGGCCAGACGGGGACGAGCCAGAACACCTGCATCCCGGCCGCGACGAAGAGCGGGCCCGTCCGCAGCAGCCTCACCTCGCCGAACCGCGCCGCCGCACGGCGGAAGAGGAAGCCCTGCGCGAAGGCGATGCAGAGCCCGATGAACGCGAACAGCCTGCCGACCTCGAGCTTGCCCCAGCCGTAGCGGTCCTCGACGAAGTACGAGAGCATCGACTCGAGGTTGGCGAAGCCCGCGACGAGGAAGAAGAAGAGGACGAGCACGCCGCCGAGCTCGGGACGCCGCAGCGCCTGCGAGAGGAAGAGGATCGGGTGCGCGCGCCGCGCCGACGCCTTCGAGCGCAGCTCGGGCGACAGCGACTCGGGCAGGCGGGCCCACGCGATGACGAAGGCCGTGCCCGACAGCGCGGCGGCGGCGAGGCCGGGCGCCGCGCGGCCCACGTGCTCGGAGAGCAGCGCGCCGAAGGCGGGGCCGAGGACGAACCCGAGGCCGAACGCCATCCCGATCATCCCCATGCCGCGGGCGCGCGTCTCGGGGGTCGTCACGTCGGCGACGTAGGCCTGCGCGACGGGGATGTTGGCGCCGAAGAACCCGGCGAGCGTACGCGCCGCGAAGAGCACCGTCAGGTCGCGCGCGAACGCGAAGAGCAGGTAGCTCAGGGCCGTGCCGAGCAGGGTCGTGGCGAGCACCGGGCGCCGGCCGAGGCGGTCGGAGAGGCGGCCCCAGAACGGCGCGAACAGGAACTGCATCGCCGAGAACGCGCCGACGACGAGGCCGCCGGTGAGCTCGCTGCCGCCGTAGTCCTTCGTGTAGAGCGGCAGGAGCGGGATGACGATCCCGAACCCGAGCAGGTCCACGAAGACCGTGAGGAAGACGACGAGGAGCGAAGACCGCCGCAAGGACGCCTCCCGGGGAGCGCGGATTCTAGCCCCCGGCGGGAGCCGGGCTCCGTGCGGACGGTGGACGTTCGCGCCGCGATCCGGCCATGCGGTGACGCGTAGCCGGGCCCGCCCGCCGAGTCCACGAGCCGACGAGGCCGCGGCGAGGTCTTCGGCCCGCGTGTGACGTGGGGCTCGTCGGCGATCCGACGAGTTTCGCCTCGCGTCGTCCTCTCGTCGGCGTGCGGCCCCGACCGCGGGTCGCCGCGCGGTCGGACCGCGACGCCCCTCGTCTTTCGTGGGAAATCCGGGCTGAGGTGCGTTCGGCGCTCGCCCCGCCTCGTCGTTCGTGAACCCGGCGGACCCGAGACGTTCGCGCGCACGGTGGACGCTCTTGGTTCGAGGTTCGCCCAGGGCGCGTCCCGGTCCCATCGCCCGCGATTCGCTCAGGCCCGCGGGAGCGGCCGCGGCGACCGCGTACTCGCACCGCCGTACGCCGAGCCGCGGCCCGACGACGAGGAGTCTGCGACGTTACGGAGGCGGTGCCCGGCCCGACGGGCCGGGCACGAGCGCGCGAGCCAGCGCAGCGCGCGAGAGCCGGAGAGGAGGGTCGGAGGGGCGCTGCGCCCCGACGACCGCGAACCCCGGGCCTCAGCGA
>JADZCA010000027.1 GCA_020851795.1 Planctomycetota bacterium
CGCCGTCGCGCAAGGACCGCACGACCGCCGCCCGCGGTTGCTTGCAGAGCGCAACGAACCCCGGTCGCCCCCCCCAGCGCGGTGCCACAGCGCGGTGCCAGGCACCGCATTGCGGTGCCTGGCACCGCGCTGCGGGGCGTCCCGCCGGCGTCAGGCGGGCGGAGCGGGGGCGGGGCCCTCGGGGGGGAGCACGGCGGAGGCCATCAGCTCCGGGGTCGCCACGCCGTTCCAGGTGTTGATCGAGGGCGTGACGACGAGGTCCACCGTCGCGCCCGGCGGCACGTGCGCGAGCGACGTGCCCTGGCGGAACGCCACGACGCGGATCGCCCCCGTCGGGGTGCGCACCGCGAAGGAGAGGTGCTCGTTGCCGCTCCCCATGAGCCGCGCCCGCCCCGCCACCTGCGCCCCGCGCACGAGGAAGCGCGGCTCGGGGTTGCCCGCCCCGAACGGCGCGAGGCGGCGCACCTGCTCGACCACCGCCAGCGAGAAGTCGCCGGGGCTCGCCTCCGCGTCCACGACGTACGGCGTCGTGGTCGGCGCGCCGCCCGTCTGCGCGCGCACCGCCTCGTCGAAGGCCTCCGCGAAGGCCGGCACCGCCTCGCGCGCGACCTCGAGGCCCGCGGCGGCGGCGTGGCCGCCGAAGCGGCGCAGGTGGCGGCCGCACTTCGACAGCGCCTCGACGAGGTGCACGCCGCCCGTCGTCCGGCACGAGCCCCGCCCGCCGTCGGCGTCGAGCCCGATGACCACCGAGGGGCGCGCGTGCGCGTCCACGAGCCGCGCCGCGACGATGCCGATCACGCCGCGGTGCCACCCGTCGCCGGCCACGACGACGCTGCGGCGCGCCGACAGCGTCGGCGCCGCCTGCGCCATCGCCTCGGCCGTCACGCCCTTCTCGATGCGGCGCCGCTCGGTGTTGGCCGCCTCGAGCTCGCCGACGAGGGCGCTCGCCTCGGCGGGGTCCTCGGTCGTGAAGAGGTCGATCGCGTGGCTCGGCGTGTTCATGCGCCCCGCCGCGTTGAGCCGCGGGGCGAGCTTCCACACGACGTCGTCGGAGGACAGCCGCGTGCCGACGAGCCCCGCGACGTCGAGCAGCGCGCGCACGCCGGGGTGACGGCTCTTCTCGAGCGCCGTCAGGCCGGCCGCGACGAGCACGCGGTTCTCGCCCACCAGCGGCACCACGTCGGCGACCGTGGCCAGCGCGACGAGGCCCACCGCGTCCACGAGGAAGGCCCGCAGGCGCTCGTCGCGCCGGGCGCGCCCCATCGCCTCCGTCACGCCCCACGCGAGCTTGAACGCGAGGCCGCACCCGCACAGCGACGCGCCCCCGCCGGGCACGTCCTTGCGCTGCGGGTCCACCACCGCGACCGCCGGCGGCAGGCGCTCGCCGGGGAGGTGGTGGTCGGTGACGACGACGTCCACGCCGAGCACGACGGCGCGCTCGAGCGCGTCGAACGCGGTGACGCCGTTGTCCACCGTCACGGCGAGCGAGACGCCCTCGGCGGCGAGCCGCTCGACCGTCCCGACCGACAGCCCGTACCCGTCGGCCACGCGGTCGGGGATCGCGTAGACCACGTCCGCGCCGACGAGGCGCAGGAACCGAACGAGCAGCGCGGTCCCCGTCATGCCGTCCACGTCGTAGTCGCCGCACACCGCGACCTTCTCGCCGGCCTCGACCGCCGCCGCGATGCGCGCGGCCGCGGCGTCCATGTCGGGCAGCGCCGACGGCGGCTCGAGCTGCGCGAGGCGGGGGGCGAGGAACGTCTCGGCCGCCGTGCCGTCGCGCAGGCCGCGCAGCCACAGCAGCCGCGCGACGAGGGGCGGCACGCCCGCCGCCGTGGCGAGCGCGGCGACCTCCGCCTCGGGCGCCGACGCGACGACGGGGCGGGCGCTGCGGTCGGGCGGCGTGGGGAGGACCACGGTGGGGTTGGGGACGTCCGGGGCGGAGCGCCGGTCGGCGCGTCGCAAGGCGGCACGCTACCCGCACCGTCCGACGCGGCGGGCTCGTCGCCCCGCGCCCCCGGTTGCGGGGGGCGCCGCTTGCAGCGACACTCGCGTCCCGGCCCCCGGAGCCCCCCCGTTGTCCACCGCCGCAGCCGCCGTCCGCCGCGTGATCGTCGGGACGGCGGGCCACATCGACCACGGCAAGACGACGCTCGTCGAGCGTCTGACCGGCATCCGCACCGACCGCCTGCCCGAGGAGCAGGAGCGGGGGATGACGATCGACGTCGGCTACGCGGAGTTCTCGCTCCCCGACGGGACCGAGGTGGGGCTGCTCGACGTCCCGGGGCACGAGCGCCTCGTGCGCACGATGGTCGCCGGCGCGACGGCGATGGACCTCGCGCTGCTCGTCGTCGCGGCCGACGACGGGCCGATGCTGCAGACCCGCGAGCACGTGGACATCCTCGACCTCCTCGGGGTGCGCCGCGCGATCGTCGTCATGACGAAGGTGGACCTCGTCGAGCGCGAGCACGCCGACCTCGTCGAGGAGGAGATCGCCTCGATGCTGCGCGGGACCGTGCTCGAGGGGAGCCCGGTGCTGCGGGTCTCCTCGACGTCGGGCGAGGGCATCGACGCGCTCAAGGCCGCCATCGTCGCGGCGATCCCTCCGCTCGACGACCGCCACGAGGACCCGCGCGCGTTCCGCATGCCGATCCTGCGCGCGTTCGTCGCGCCGGGGCGCGGGACCGTCGTGACCGGCATCCCGGTGGCGGGGCGCGTGGGCGAGGGGGACGCGGTGGAGGTGCTCCCGCCCGCGCTGCGCAGCCGCGTGCGCGGCATCCAGGTGCACCACCGCGACGCCGCCGAGGCGCGGGCGGGCCACCGCGCGGCGATCGCGCTGGCCGACGTGGACGCCGAGGCCGTCAAGCGCGGCATGGTGCTCGCGGCGGCGGGGGCGCTGACGCCGTGCCCGCGCTTCGCCGCGCGGCTGCGCGTGCTCTCGCGCGTGGAGGCGCCGCTGCGCCACGGCGCGACGGTGCGCGTGCACGTCGGCGCCGACCAGGCCACCGCGCGGCTCCACCTGCTCGAGGGCGACGTCCTCGCGCCCGGCGCGGTGAGCGCCGTCGAGCTCGAGGGGCACAAGCCGTTCCTCGTCGCGCCGGGCGACCGGTTCGTGCTGCGCGCCGAGAACGCCTCGGAGACCTTCGGCGGCGGCGTGGTCGTCGAGCGCCTCGAGGCGCGGCTCCCGCGCAAGCGCGAGGGGCTCGTCGCGTCGCTGCTCGCGCGCGCCGACCGGCTCGACGACCCCGCGACGCTGGTGCGCGCGACGTTGTTCGCCGCCGGCGAGCGCGGCGTCGAGCTCGCCGACGTCGCGGCGCAGAACGTGCTGCGCGCCGACGCGCTGGGCCCCGTCGTGGACGGCCTTGTCGCGGCGGGCACGGTCGTCCGCGCGGGCCGCGGGCGCCTCTTCGACCCCGAGGGGTGGCAGCGCGTGCGCAAGCGCGCGGTGGACGCGGTCCACGGGCTGCACCGCAAGGATCCCGCGGTGCCTCACCTCTCGCTGGCCGCGGTGCGAGCGGCCGCCGGGCGGGTCGAGCCCGCGGCGCTCGACGCCGCGCTCGACGAGCTGGTCCGCGTCGGCGACCTGCGGCGCACCGCCGAGGGCGCGGTCGCTTGGAAGACGCACAACGCCGAGATGGCGACCAGCGACCGCGAGCGCTGCGACCGGATCCTCGCCGAGCTCCTCGCCCGCAAGGGGACGCCGCCCGAGGAGGGCGAGCTCGGCGGCCTCGTCAACCTCCCGCCGCCGCCGCTGCGGCGGCTGCTCGCGCTGCTCGAGGCCCGCAAGGAGGTGTTCCGTGCGGGGCCGCTGTGGTTCCACGCGCGGTGGGTCGAGGAGGCGAAGGCGGGGCTCGTCGAGCTGGCGGCGCGCACCGGCGGGTCGTTCACGGCCTCGGAGGCGCGCGAGCGGCTCGGCACGACGCGCAAGTTCATCATCCCGCTGCTCGAGGCGCTCGACGACCGCGGCTTCACGCGCCGCAACGGCGACCGCCGCACGATCGTCAAGGGCTAGGAGCCCGTCTCGGTGACGGGGCGCCGCTCGGTGCGCGCCCGGGACGGGCTCCTCAGGGGCCGAGGCGGAGGGGGCCGCCCTCGCCCTCCGCGGGCCGTCGCCGCGGCCACCGATCCGAACCCGCCGAACTCACGGAAGACCCCGCCTCGACCTCGTCGATTCGGGGACTCGGCGGGCTAGTCCTCGCGCCGGATCAGGAGGAAGGCGACGCCGGTGTCCACCGGCGCCCGCGCCAGCTCGCCCTTGGCGAGCGAGAACACGACCTTCTCGACGACGGGCATGACCGGCGTCACGCCGCGCGCGATCGTGTACGAGCCGCCGTTGAAGGGCTTGCCCGCGTCGTCGCGGTCGTCGGTGTGCTCGGCGATCAGCCGCTCCATCGGCGTCCCGGCCCGCAGCTGCTCGAGGAGGTCGTCGGCCCGCGCGCGGGCCTCGCTCGCGCTGCGGCGGAACGTGTCGGGGAACCGCTCGGAGCGGTACCCGACCATGATCTGGAGGAACGTCGCGACCTCGTCGCGCGACCGCGCGCGCGTCGGCGCCGGCGGGGTCGCGCGCGCGGGCGGGGCAGGCGGGTCGTCGCCGCAGGCCGCGGTCGCCGCGAGCAGGAGCGCCCCGAGCGTGGCGCGCGGGCCCCGCACCGGTCAGCGGTCCCGACGGATGAGGTGGTAGCCGTAGTCGGTCTCGACGGGCTCGGGCGTCACCTTGCCCACCGCGGTGTCGCGGGCCGCCTTCTCGAACGCGGGCACCATCATCCCCGGCCCGAACGTGTAGGAGCCGGGCGTCTCGTTGTTCGTGTTCGGCACCTTCTTGGCGTCGCGGTCGTCGGTGAACTTCTTCACGAGCTCGTCGAAGGAGCGGCCGTTGGCGAGGTCCACGAGCAGCGACTTGGCGAGCGCGAGCGCCTCGGCCTTCGTGCGCTGGATCTCCTTGTGCTGCGGCGCGGGCGACTTGCTGTGCGCGACGAGGATGTGCGTGACGGTCCACGAGGACCCGTCGGGAGCCGGGGCGGCCGTGGGGGTCGGCTTGGCGGGCGTCGAGGAGGTGGCGGCGTCGCAGCCGGCGAGCGTGAGCACGGAGAGGACGGCCGCGGCGAGCACGAGGGGGCGCTGCATGGGGGATCCGGAGAGGGGGGAGGGAGAGTCTACGCCCCCGCCGCGCTCCCGTAGCATGGGCGGGATGGTGCGCCGCGCCCTCCTCCTCGTCGTCCCCGTCCTCGCGGCGGCGGCGGCCACCGTCGCGCGCGCGGGCGACGTCGTCGTGCTCACCTCGGGCGTGCGGCTCGAGGGCCGCGTCGTCTCGGAGGACACCGCGACCGTGGTCTTCGAGCGCGCGGGGGGCCGCTCGCGCGTCGCGATCCCCCGGGCCACCGTGGCGTCGATCGAGCGCGGCCGGCCCGAGGGCCCCGACGCCGGCGCGCCGCTCCCCGACCGCGACGAGTGGTGGCTGCTCAAGAGCGACCACGCCACCGTCGGGACCCGCCACCTGCTCAGCCAGCGGGGCGACGGCGGGAAGGGCTGGCGGCTCGAGGAGCACCTCCTGTTCCTCCCCACCCCGCGCATGCCGGCGGTGCGCGTGGACCGCGTCGAGGAGACCACCGACGACTTCCTGCCCCGCGCGCTGCGCTACGTCGAGCGCGGCGAGTCGGGCGGCGACTTCGCGGGCAAGCCCTACGAGACGTCGGCGTCGGGCGAGGTGGCCGACGGCGTGTGGCGCGTGCGGGTGACCGAGGGCACGTCGTCGGCCGCGCGCGAGGTCGCGCTGCCCAAGGCCGCGCGGGGCCCGCTCTCGCTGCGCGAGGCCCTCGTCCGCGCCTCGCCCCGTCCGGTCGGGCTCGTCGAGATGCCGCTCGTGGACACGACCCGCGGCGAGGTGCGCACCGTGCGCGCGGGCTTCACCGCGATCGACGCCGGCGCGGGCGGCCCGCGCGTGGACGTGCTGCGCGTCGAGGACGCCGGCCGCGTGCTCGAGTCGCGCTGGACCGTGGGCGACCCGCCGCGCTGCCTCGTCGAGGACGTGGCGCCGGGCGTCGTCGCGGTGCCGTGCACGCGCGAGCAGGCCGACGCGGTCGCCGGGCCGCGGACCGCGGCGCCCGACCCCGTCGACGTCGCGCGCGCCGGCGCGGTGCCGGTGCCCGACGCCGCGCCCGCGCCGCGCGTGGTGACGCTCCCCGACGTCGGCGTCGAGCTGCGCATGCCGTCGGCGGCGTGGACGACCGAGGTGTACCCGCCGCAGGGCGAGGACGTCGGGCGCCGCGTCGTCGCCAAGGGGGCCCTGCGCCGGGCGGTCACCGACCTGCGCGTCGAGTGGGACCCGGCGGGCGGCGGCGGTTCGGCGGCGCTCGCGGCGAAGGCGCTGCTCGACCGCATGCGGCCGTGGGCGCCCGACGTGCGCACCGTGGGGGAGGTCGAGCCCTCGACCGCGCCCGGCGTGCTGTGGCGGGGGGCGATCGAGGCGACGGTCCGCGGCGAGCGGGTGCGGACGTGGGTGCTCGTCGCCGACCGCGGCGCCGCGCGGGTGACGGTCCTCGTGACCGCGCCCGCCGTGGCGGTCCCCGAGGTCGAGGCCGAGGCCCGCGCGATCCTCGACTCGTTCCGCTTGCTCTGACGGGCCGTCCGCTTCGCCGGGCCGTTCGCTCCGACGGGCCGTCCGCGCCGAGGGACCGCGCGCGCCGCCCTTCCGGGGGCGGGCGGGGCCCGCGCCCGCTCCGGTGCACCGCGAGGCGCGAGGGCGGCGGCCGACCGTGGCGGGGACCGCGGTCGCCGCTCGCGCTCACCCGCCGTACGCGACGAAGGCGGCCCAGTAGCGGGGGGCGGCGAAGCGGCGGCGGCCGTCGGCGTCACGACGGTCGCGCAGGGCCAGCGCCGCCTCGCGCAGCGCGTCGGCGGGGGCGAGCGGGGCGTCCGTGCGCAGCAGTCGCTCGTAGACGCCGTCCATGAGCAGGCGGGTGGCCTCGTCGTCCACCTTCCACAGCGAGGCGAGCACGCGGCGGGCGCCCGCCATCTGGAACGCGCTGACGAGGCCGAGCACGCCCTCGCCCGACTCGGCGGTGCCCTTGGCGGTCTCGCAGGCGGAGAGCGTGACGAGCTCGACGCCGTCGAGGTCGAGGTAGGACGCCTCGAGCGCAGTGAGGACCCCGTCGTCGCCACCCCCTCCTTCGCGGGGGTTGGCGCCGGCGAGCGCGAGGCCGCAGAGCAGCATCGGGTCGTGGCCGACGGCGAGCATCCGTTCCGCGTCGGCGGAGAGGAAGGCGTCCTTGACCTTGCGGTCGTAGAGGCCGGCCAAGAGGTCGGTGCGGGCGAAGCCGTGCGTGGCGACGTGGACGAAGCGGCGGCCCTTGACGTCCTCGCGCACGCGGGCCTCGGTGGCGTCGGCGCCGAGGCGGAGCGTGGTCGCGTCCGCGCCGAAGCGGTCGCGCAGCGCCAAGGCCTCCGCCCTCGTGGCGGGGATCGCCGTGAAGGCGTCGCCCCGCGGGGCGCGGTCGAGCGCGGCGAGGACGGGAGGCGGCTGCGCGAGCGGCCGATCCTTCGGTCCGACGTCGGCGTGGTCGTAGTCCACCCCGCCGACGACGAGCGCGCCGACGCCGGGAGGCGGCGCGTCCTTCGTCGGGACGAGGTCGAAGGGGTGGAAGACGTAGACGACCGCGAGGTCGTCGAGGAGGGCGCGGCCCGGCGCGCGGCCGGGCAGCGCGCCGAACGGGACCGCGGCGAGCGCGGCGTCGGGGCAGACCGCGACGCGGCGCACGCCGTCGCCGAGCGCGGCCTCGAGCGGGGCCCAGACGAGCGCGCGCAGCGCGGCACCCGTCTGCGCGACGGCCTCGCGCGACGCGTCGTCGCCCGCGTCCTGCGCGACGGCGGCGACGAAGGCCTCGCTCGCCGCGTCGATCGCCTCCGCGTCGCCGAGCTCGACGCGCACGCCGACGCCGGTGCCCCGCAGCACCCAGCCGACGTAGCGCGGGCCCACGCGCAGGAGGTCCACGAGCACCGTGTCCTGCGGGAGCGCGCGCGCCACGTCGGCGACCGAGAGGTCGAGCCGCTCGAGCGCGGCCCGGGCCTCGCCGACGTCGGCGGCGACCTGGCGCGTGAGCCGGTCGCGCTCGGCGGTGGCCTCGGCGTACTGCCGCTGCCACCGCGCGCGGTCCGCGGCGCGCGCGAGGGGGGGGACCTCGTTCGCGAGCCGCGCCGAGAGGCGCGTCGCCTGGCGCAGGGCGTCGAGGGTCGCCCGGTCGGCGGCCCCGCCGCCGCGGACGAGCGCCCGCTCGGCCGCCTCGGCGCGCGACACGAGCCCGCGCAGCCGCATCGCCTCGGCGTGCCCCGCGGCACCCACCCGCGGGCAGAAGGCGAGCCACGCGTCGAGGCGGGCGCGCAGCGACCGCACGAACGCGAGCCGCTGCGCCGGCGAGAGCGCGGTGAGCTGGGCCCGCGCGCGGCGCTCGGTGGCCCCGAGCAGGCGCAGGTAGGCGTCCCGCGCCTCCGCGTCGGCGCCGGTCAGCTCGAGGGCGGCGGCCCACTGCGCGACGCTGCGGTCCACGTCGGGGTGGTCCTCGCCCAGCGCCCGCCGCCGCAGCGTCAGCGCCTGCTCGGCGCACGCCCGCGCCGCGGCGAGGTCGCCGCGCGCGCGCAGGGTGGAAGCGAGGTTGGCGAGCGACTGTGCCACGTCGGGGTGGTCCGGACCGAGCGCCTGCTCGCGGATCGCGAGCGCGCGGCGTTGGGCGGCCTCGGCCTCCTCGAGCGCGCCCGACGCCTGCAGGATCGCCGCGAGGTTGTTCAGGGTCAGCGCGACGTCGGGATGGGCGCTGCCGAGCGTCTTCTCGCGGATCGCGAGCGCCCGCGTGCACGCGCGTCGGGCCGCGGCGAGGTCGCCTTGGCCGCGCAGGCAGTCGGCGAGGGTGGTCAGGCTGTTCGCGACGGCAGGGTGCTCGGGGCCGAGCGCCTTCTCCCGCACGGCGAGCGACCGCTCGAGCAGCGGGCGCGCCTCGTCGTAGGCGCCCTGCTCCTGGAGCAGCGCCGCGACGTTGAGCAGCGCGGTCGCGACCAGCGGATGGTCCCTGCCCAGGGCGCGCTCGTGGATCGCGAGCGCACGCTCCGCGAGCGGGCGCGCCTGCGCGAGCGCGCCCTGCGCGGCGAGCAGCTGGGCGTAGTTGTTCAGGCCCTCGGCCACGTCGGGGTGGTCGGGCCCGAGCCGCCGCTCGCGCGCCGCGAGCGACGAGGCCGACACCTCCCGGGCGCGGGCGTAGGCCCCGAGCGCCTGGAGCGCGGCCCCGAGGCTGCTCGCGGTCTGGGCGACGATCGGGTGGTCCGGCCCGAGCGCGGACCGGCGGATCGCGAGCGCCCGCTCCAACGCCTCGGCCGACTTCGCATAGACCCCTTCCGCGTACCAGAGCACCCCGAGGTTGTTCAGGCTCGCCGCGACGTCGAGGCTGTCCTTCCCCGTCGCGCGCTCCCGGATCGCCAGCGCCCGTGCGTGCAGCGCGTGCGCGGTCTCGTAGTCGGCTTCGGCGGCGGCGAGCGAGGCGAGGCCGGTCAAGTTGAGCGCGACGTCGAGGTGGTCGGGCCCGAGCGCGCGCTCGCGGACCGCGAGCGCCCGGGTCATGAGGCGGCGGGCGCCGGCGAGGTCGCCTTGGCGGCGCAGGAACTCCCCGAGGTTCCAGGCGCTCTGCCCCACCTGGGGGTGGTCGGGGCCGAGGGCCTGTTCGCGGATCGCGAGCGCCCGCTCGTAGAGGGGGCGGGCCTCCGCGAACGCGCCCGCGGCGTTGAGCACGACCGCGAGGTCGTTGGCGGCGTCGGCGACTGCGGTCTCCCGCCGCGGCGTCGCGGCTTCGACGAGCGCGAGCCGCTCGCGGGCCGGGACCGCCGCCTCGGCGTACTTCCCCTCGTGGTAGAGGCGGACCGCCTCGCGCGAGAGGTCCGCGACGCGCTCCGCGGTCGTCGGCGGTGCGGATTGCGGTACGGCGTCCTCCGCCTGCACCCGGCCGACCCCGAGGGCCGCGAGCCCCGCGACCGCCGCGAGCCGCGCTGCGATGTGCCGCACCTCGTCACCTCCGGGGTCCGCCGGTCCCGGGGGAACCGGGCGCCGCCCGCCGTTTCCCCGCGAGGCGATTGGACCCGGGTCCGACCGGCAGGGCAACCCGCGTCCGGGAGCGCCCGAGCGCGATGCGCCCGCGCGCCTTCGAGCGCGATCCCACCCCGGGGGGGGCGAACCTCCCCCGGAAGGGGACGTGAAGAACGACGGGGGAGGACGATAAGGTACGGTCATGGCGAGTCGCGCCGACCTCGAGCTGGCCAAGAAGCTCCTTGCCGCCCACGTGGTCGGCGAGGACCAGCTCCGCTCGGCGCTGGCGGCGCAGGCCGAGGTCCTCGCCCGGGGGAAGGTCGTCGACCTCGGGCGGGTGCTCGTCGCGCAGGGCGTGCTCGGCAAGGAAGCGCTCGGCGTCCTCGCCGCCGGCGACCCGCTCGAGACGCAGCCGTTCCCGAAGTACCGCCTCGAGCGCGCGCTCGGCGAGGGCGGCTCGAGCGTCGTCTACGGCGGGACGTACCTGCCCAACGGCGCCAAGGTCGCGGTCAAGGTGTTCTCCGCCGTCCAGTCGCTGCGCAAGGACCTCCTCGCCCGCTTCTACGAGGAGGCGAGGCTCCTCATCGAGCTCGACCACGAGAACGTCGTCGCGGGCTACGAGGTCGGCAGCGCGGGCGGGCTGCACTTCTTCAGCATGGACTGGGTGCAGGGCCCGACCGTGCTCCAGATGATCGAGCGCGGCGGCGTGCTGCCGAGCCCGACGGCGCTCTGGATCACGATCCAGATGGCGAAGGCGCTCACCTACCTGCACGAGCACGGCCTCCTGCACCGCGACATCAAGCCGGGCAACGTGATGATCGACGCCACGGGCCGCGCGCGCCTGATCGACCTCGGCCTCGTGCGCCGTCTCGACGCGTCCGCGCCGCGCAGCGACGCCGAGGAGTCGGTGACGGTGGGCACCGTCGAGTACATCTCGCCCGAGCAGGCGCGCGGCCGCGGCGACATCGACGTGCGCACCGACGTGTACAGCCTCGGTGTCACGCTGTACCACATGGTCGTCGGCGACGTGCCGTTCCACGGCGAGACCGACTACGAGGTGATGGCCAAGCACATCCTGACCGGGCTCGACTCGCAGAAGGTCAAGACGCGCCGCATCGCCCCCGAGGTCACGTACGCGATCACGAAGATGATGTCGAAGGAGCGCGAGTTCCGGTACGCGGACTGCCCGCAGGTCGTCGCCGACCTCTCGCGCTTCCTCCCGCCCGGCGGGCCGCCGCCGCTCGTGCTGCCCGTGGACCCGACGCCGCCGCCCTCCTCGCCGGGCCCGCGCTCGCCGGTGGTCGGGCCGCCGCCGGGCCCCAAGCCGCCGCCGGTCGTGCGGCCGCGCTCGGGCGAGGTGCGTCGCCGTTCGCACTGGTAGCCCGCGCGCGGAGCGCGGCGGGCACGAGGCGGGGCGCGCGCGGGCCCGGCGGGCGCGTCGGGCTCCGCCCGCCGGCGGCGCGCCGCCGCTGCGCGGGTGCGGCCACGGGCCGTACGATGCGCCGGTGCCGCCGCTCCCGCCGCCGGACAAGCCCTGGTACGACGCGATGGGCCTGCGCTTCCGCTGCACCGCGTGCGGCAAGTGCTGCACCGGCGAGCCCGGCTACGTCTGGGTGACCCCCGACGACGTCGCGCGGATCGCCGCGCACAAGGGGCTCGACGTCGCGACCTTCAGCCGCCGCTTCGTGCGCCGCGTGGGCGACCGGCTCTCGCTCACCGAGCGCCGCAACGGCGACTGCGCGATGCTCGAGGACGGGAAGTGCTCGGTCTATCCCGCCAAGCCGTCGCAGTGCTCGACCTTCCCGTTCTGGGACGGGGTGCTCGAGTCGAAGGAGACCTGGGCGGAGACCGCGGCGAAGTGCCCGGGCATGGACACCGGCGACGTCTACCGCACCGACGAGATCGACGTGCTCCGCCGCGGGATCCCCGAGCCGCTGCTCGACAAGCAGGCGGCCGCGCGTCGCGGCACGGCCGGCGAGCGCGAACCCGACCCGCGCGCCGCGGCCGCCGCGGTCCCCGAGTCGGCGTGGGCGGCCGCGCTCGCCGACCTCGACCGCCTCTACGCCGACCTCGACGCCGAGCTCCCGCGCCACGGCTTCCTCTGCCAGGGCAGCGGCGACTGCTGCGACTTCCCGCGCACCGGGCGCCGGCTCTTCGTCTCCACGCTCGAGGCCGAGCGCTTCTTCCGCTCGACGACGCCGCCGCGCCGCAACCAGGACCCGCGGCTGTGCCCCGCGTGGGGGAGCGACCGCGCGTGCCACGCGCGCGCCGACCGCTTCCTCGGGTGCCGCACGTTCTTCTGCGGCACCTCGCGCCACGGCGATCCCGACGAGGTCTACGAGCGGTACTACCGCCGCCTCAAGGAGCTCCACGCGCGCCACGGGATCCCGTGGCGCTACGCCGACGTCACGACGTGGGCCGCGGAGCGTCGGCCCGCGAGACGCTGAACCGCGCTCAACGCGGGAGCGTCGCCCCGCTGCGGCGCGCGGCGGCCGCGCCGTCCGCGTCGCCCGCGGCGTCAAGGGCCGCGGCGAGGACGTCGTACCACGCGCCGTCGAGCCCCCAGCGGCCCGCCGCCTGCGCGGCCTCGCGCCGCTCGATCGCCTGCTTCGCCGACGCCCCCGCGTCGCGCACGAACGCGTCGCGCTCGACGCCGGCGCTCCCCGCCGCCTGCGCGAGGAGCAGCTCGGCCCGCCGCAGCGCGGCGCCCGCCCGCAGGCGCGTCGCCTCGTCGTCGCCGGCCGCCGCGGCCGCCTCCTCGACGGCCCGGAGGTCGGCCTGCGCGGCCGCGACTGCCGCCGCGCGCGTCGTCGCGTCGGGCGCGAGGCGGGCTCCGCGCGCGTGCAGCGCCGCGCGCAGCACGAGCATCCGCGGCGCGAGCGCGCGCGTCGCGTCGGAGGCGACGAGGTCCGCCCACGCGTCGCCCGCCGCGCGCACGCCGCGCTCGAGCGCGGCCTGCGGGCCGCCCGCGTCCGCCGTCGCCTCGGGCCCCGCGTCGAGGGCCGCGAGCGTCGCGAGCGCGACCACCTGGTCGTAGCGCGGCGTCCGGATCGGCGTGCGGGCGAGCGCGTCGGTCGCGTCGCGCAGCGCCTCGCGGGGGCGCCCGGCCGCCAGCCGGATTTCCGCGCGGCGCAGCAACGACTCGCCGTCGTCGGCGCGGCGCGTCACGGCGGCGTCGGCGAGCGCGAGCGCCGCCGCGAGCCCCCGCTCCCGGGCGTCGCCGTGCTCGAGCCGCGCGCGCGCGGCCGTCACCTCGGCGCCGTAGCGCCAGAAGTCCACCGCGTCCGGGTGGCGCTCGCGCCCCTGCGCGTACACCGCGGCCGCGCGGTCGAACGCGGCGGCGGCCTCGGCCACGTCGCCCCGGTCGAGCGCCGCCGCGCCGACCTGCTGGTGGCCGAAGCCGTGCCGGAACCAGTGGTCGGGGTTGCGCGTGACCTCGTAGACCCACCGGTACGCCTCGATGGACTCCGCGTCGCCCGACTGCTGGCGGATGAACTCCGCGGCGTCGAACGCGCCCGGGTCGCCCGGCCGCAGCGCGAGCACGCGGCGCGCGTCCTCGAGCGCGCCCGCGGCGTCGCCCGCGGCGAAGCGCTGCGACGCCCGCGACTGCAGGGCCGCGACGAGGAGCGCGCCCTGACGTCGGTGGGACGGGGCGCGCTCGACGAGCGCGACGGCCCGCTCGGCCTCGCGCGCGGCCTCCGCCCGCGTCGCCGTCGCCTCCGCGTGGCGCCGCGCGGTCTGCTCGACGTGGGCGCGCGAGGCGAGCGCGCTGACGAGCACGAGCGCGACCTCGGCGTCCTCGGGGTCGAGCGCCGCGGCCGCACGCGCCGCGGCCACGGCCTTGCCGATCGCGGTCTGCGACGCGTCGTCGGCGCCGGAGACCCGCCGCATCGAGGCCCGCGCCCGAAGCAGCGGGCCCCGCACGTCGCGCGGGGCCGCCGCCTCGATCGCACGCGCGTCGGCCTCCGCGCCCTCGAGGTCGCCGCGGTCGAGCGCGCACCGCGCCCGGGCCTCCCACGCGTCGAGGTGGCCGCGGTCGAGCAGCAGGGCGCGTTGGAACGCCTCGTCGGCCGCCTTGGCGTCGTGCTCGACGAGCCAGTGGAAACGCCCTTGCGCCGTGGCGACGCGCGGGTCGCCCGGCAGGCGCCGCCGCGCCTCGTCGAGGTCGCCCTTCGCGTTCGCGTCGGCGAGCTCGGTCCGCGCCGTGGCGCGCAGGAGGTGGTCGTCGCCGTCGGCGTCGCCCGATGCGATCACGAGCCCGACGGCGTCCACCGCGTCCGACCAGCGTCCCTGCGCCAGCGCCGACGCCGCGCGCGCGCGGTGCCGTGCGGACGCGGGCTCGTGCCGCGTGGTCGCGGCGACGACCGCCGCGAGCGCGAGCGCCAGCACGACCGCGCCCGCGACGAGGGCGCGCCGTCGCGTGAGCGTGCGGCGCGGGCGGGCGGACCGCGGGGCCCGCTCGGTCGAGGGGGCCCGCGCCGACGTCGGCGACGACGGCGCCGCCCCGGCGGCCGCGCGCCGCAGCGCCGCCGAGAACGCCGCGGCGTCGGGCCAGCGCCGCGCGCGGTCCTTCTCGAGCGCGCGCTCGAGCACCGGGCGCAGCGCCTGCGGCGCCGCCGCGGCGACGGCCGTCGGCCACGGCTCGGGTGGCTGCTCGAGGATGCGCAGCGCGATCGACATCGCCGAGCGCCCGTCGAACGGGAGCCGGCCCGTGAGGCACTCCGCGAGCACGACCGCCGCGGCGAACACGTCCGCGCGCCCGTCCACCTCGTCCTCGGCGCGCAGCTGCTCGGGCGCCATGTACGCCACGGTGCCGACCACCGCGCCGCCCGTCGAGGCGAGCGCCGGCGGCAGCGCGCGGGGCCCGCCCGCGACCACGTGCGCCAGCCCGAAGTCCACCACGCGCACGCGGTCCACCGGCGCGCCGTCGGGGCCGACGGTCGTCTCCACCATCACGTTGGCGGGCTTGAAGTCGCGGTGGACGATGCCCGCGCGGTGCGCCGCGTCGAGCGCGTCGAGGGCCTGCGCGACGATCCCGACGGCACGCGCGGGCGCGAGCGGCGCCTCGCGCGCCAGCAGCGACGCCAGCGTCTCGCCCGGGCAGAGGTCCATCGCGAGGAAGAGGAGGCCGTCCTCCTCGCCGCAGTGGCGGACCTGCACCGCGTTCTCGTGCGCGAAGAGCGCCAGGCTGCGCGCCTCGACGAGGAAGCGACGCCGCACCTCGGGGTCCGCCGACGTCTCGGCGTCGAGCACCTTGACCGCGAACGCGTGGTCGAGCAGCGTGTGCTCGGCCCGGTACACCGCGCCCGACGCGCCGGTCCCGAGGCGGGCGACGAGCCGGTAGTGGCCCGCGAGGACGCGGCCGACGAGCGGGTCGGGGGGCGGCGGGGCGCTGGCCACGGGGTGCGAGCGTAGAGGCCCTTGCACGCCCGGACAACGCCCCTCGGGCGGGAGGCCCGTCCGAGCCGTCCCCGCGCGTCGCCGCGACCCGCTCCCGCCCGCGGGCCGCACGGGCGCGTCGGGGCCCCGGGCGACCTCCCGCGACGTAGACTCGCCGCCGTGCTGCGCGTGCCCGCCCTCGCCCTCGCGGTCCTCGTCGTCGCCGCGGGCGACGCCGGCGCGGCCGACCGCGACGTCGCGCGCGCGGTGCGCGACCTCGCCGCCGCCGACGCGGTGCCCGTCGCGCGGCGCGTCGAGGCGGCGGGCGTGCTCGGCGCCACCGCGCCGGGCGAGGCGCGCGACGCCGCGATGGGGGCGCTCACGCGGGCGCTCGGCGACCCGTCGCCCGACGTGCGTGTCGCGGTCGCCTCGGCGCTCGCCCGCCTCGACGACCGTCGCGCCGTGGCGCCGCTGCTCGCGCGGCTGGGCGACGAGCCCGACGACGGCGTGCGCGCCGCGCTCGTGCTCGCCGTCGGGGCGGCCGGCGCGCCCGAGGACGCGGGCTCGCTCGACCTCGCGCTCGCCGCGCCGTCGGTGCGGCTGCGCGCGGCGGTCGTCACCGCGCTCGGCGACCTCGGCGGCGGCGCGGCGCGGGCCCGGCTCCTCGACGTGCTCGCGCGCCCCGGCGACGACCCCGAGTGGGCCGTGCGCGGCGGCGCGATGCTCGCGCTCGCGCGGTGTGGCACGCGCGAGGACGCCGGCGCGGTGCTCGTGGCCTACCGGGACGGCGGCGGGGCCGCGCGCTGGTTCGCGCGGGCCGCGCTCGCCACGGTCGTGGGCGCGCTCGACCCCGACCCCGTGCCCATCCTCGACCGCCTCGTGGCCGACGACGACCCCCGCGTCTCGGTGTCGGCCGCCCGCGCCTTCGTCCGGGCGCGCCGCGCCGGCGAGCTGGTCGCGCGCCTCGCCGACCCCCGTCCGGTCGTGCGGGCGGCGGCCGCGGCCGCGGTCGCCGACGAGGCGGTCCCCGGGCAGGAGGAGCGCCTGCGCGCGCTCGCCACCGGCGACCCGGTGCGCGCCGTGCGGTGGTCGGCCGCGCTCGCGCTCTCGCGCCTCGACGACCCCGTCTCGGACGCGCTGCTCGTCGAGGGCGTGGGGGCGGACGACCCGCAGGTGTGGGCGACCGCCATCGCCGAGTGCCGCCGCAAGACGGGCCTCGAGCTCGGCCGCGACGCCGACGCGTGGGGCAAGGCCCTCGCCCGCCGCCGCCGGGAGCTCGCCCGGTGACCGGCGCGACCGAGTTCCCCCGCACCACGAAGGCGCTGCGCGAGGCGCTCGCCGCCCGCGGCGTGCTGCCGCAGAAGCGCCACGGGCAGTGCTTCCTGACCGACGTGCAGGCCGTGGACGCGATCGTGCGCGACGCCGCGGTCGGGCCCGGCGACGTCGTCGTCGAGGTGGGCACGGGCACGGGGCTGCTCACCCACGCGCTCGTCGAGGCGGGCGCGAGCGTGGACACCTTCGACATCGACCCCGGCGTGCAGGCGGTCGCGCGCTCGCTGCGCACCTGGCCCGAGCGCGTGCGCTTCCACACCGGCGACGTCCTCGACGGCAAGCACGCGCTCTCGCCCGACGTGCTGGCCGCGCTGGCGTCCGCGCACGGGGCCGGGCCCGGGCGCGCGAAGTTCGTCAGCAACCTGCCCTACAACGCCGCCACCCCGGTGCTGCTCGCGCTGCTCGCGCTCCCGGCGCCGCCCGACGCGGTCACCGCGATGGTGCAGCTCGAGGTGGCCGAGAAGCTCCTGGCGTCGCCGCGCGCGGAAGGCTACGGCCCGCCGTCGGTGCTGCGCGCGCTCCAAGCCGACGGGCGCATCCTGCGCCGCTTCCCCCCGCAGGTGTTCTGGCCCCAGCCGAAGGTCACCTCCGCGCTGCTGCGGCTCGAGCCGCGACGGCCGACGCCCTTCGCGCCGGGGGAGGAGCCGCGCTTCGCCACGTTCCTCCTCGGGGTGTTCAGCGTGCGCCGCAAGGTGCTGACGACGGCGCTGCGCGCGGCGCGCCCCGCGCTCTCCGCCGACGACGCGGCGCGCGCGGTGGCGGCCGCGGGCCTGCCGCCGCTCGCCCGACCGGAGGAGGGCTCCCCGGCCGCGCTGCTCGAGCTGTTCCGCGCCACGGCGTGACCACGCGCGCGGGTTGCGGTGTCGCTCCCCGGGGCCACACTCTCGGCGCGCCTCGGCTTCCGAGAGGGTCCCCCCGCCCGATGGGCCGCATCCCGCAGGACGTCATCGACCGCGTGCTCGCGCTCCACGACATCGTGGAGCTCGTGGGGCGGTCCGTGCCGCTCAAGAAGGCGGGGCGGGCGTGGAAGGCGCTGTGCCCGTTCCACGACGAGAAGACGCCCTCGTTCACCGTGGACCCCGTGCGGCAGACGTTCAAGTGCTTCGGCTGCGGCAAGGGCGGCAACGCGTTCGGATGGCTGATGGAGCGCGACGGCCTGCGGTTCCACGAGGCGGTGCGCACGCTGGCCGCGGAGAAGGGCGTCGTCGTGCCCGACGTCGTCGGCGGCCGCGGCGACGCGCCCGACGTCTCCAAGGTCACCGCGATCCGCGAGGCGGTCGCGCTCGCGCAGGACCTGTACGTGCGCACGCTGTGGGGGCCCGAGGGGGCGCACGCCCGGGCCTACCTCGAGAAGCGCGGGTTCCCGCCGCCGGCGTCGAAGGCGCTCGGGCTCGGCCTCTCGCCCGAGGGGTGGGACGGGCTGATCGTCGCGGCGAAGGCGAAGGGCGTGCGCGCCGAGGTGCTCGAGGACGCGGGGCTCGCCGTGCGCCGCGAGCGCGGCGACGGCCACTACGACCGCTTCCGCGCGCGGCTCATGTTCCCGATCGCCGACGTCTCGGGGCGCATCGTCACCTACGGCGCGCGCGCGCTGCGCGAGGGCGACCAGCCGAAGTACCTCAACGGCCCCGAGACGCCCGTCTTCACCAAGGGCCGCACGCTCTACGCGCTCGACCGCGCCAAGGACGGCATCCGCAAGGTGGGCTACTCCATCCTGATGGAGGGCTACACCGACGTGCTGATGGCGCACCTGCACGGGTTCACCGCGGCGGTGGCGGGCATGGGCACCGCGCTGACGCCCGAGCAGGCGCGGATGCTCGCGCGCTTCGCGCCGAAGGTCGTGCTCCTCTACGACGGCGACGCGGCGGGACGCGCGGCGGCCGAGAAGAACCTCGACCTCGTGCTCGAGCAGGGGCTCGAGGTGCGCGTCGCGCTGCTGCCCGAGGGGCGCGACGTGGACGAGGTGCTGCTCGAGGAGGGCGTCGAGGCGCTGGCGGCGATCCTCGACCGCGCGCTCGACGTCTTCGACTTCAAGGCCGGCCAGCTGGCGGCGACGCTCGACCTCGGCACCGAGCGCGGCCGGGCCCAAGCGGCCGAGCGGATGGCCGACGTGATCGTGCGGGTGAAGAGCCCCATCGAGCGGGACCTGCTCTTCCCCCGGGTGGCCGAGCGGCTGCGCGTGCGCGAGACGTTGCTGCGCGCGGAGGCCGGGCGGCTGCTCGCCGCCCGGGCCGCGGCCGGACTGCGGCGCCTCGTGGACGGCGAGCCCGGGGGGGCACCGCGGGGCGTCTCCGGGGGAGGCCCCGGTGCGCCGGCCGCGGTACCCGTCGACCCGCACGCCCGGTCGCGCCGCGACGACCTGCGCCGGGCGCAAGAGCGCTTCGTCTCGTGCGCGCTCCACCTCCCGGATCGCGCCGGGGAGGTCCGCGAGGTCCTCTCCGCCGACGAGCTGGAGGACGAGGCGCTGCGCGTCGTCTACGGCGCGGTGCTCGGGCTCCTCGACCAAGGGCTCTCCCCGGCGCCGGACGCGGTGCACCGGGTGGTGTCGGGCGACCCGGAGGCCTCCGCCGCGCTCGCGTCCCTGCCCGACGACTTCCCCTTCGACGACTGGCTGACCGACGCGGTGCGACAGCGCCGCACGGTCCGCGCCCAGGAGGACCGCCGTCGAGCGGTCCTGCAATGGCTCGCCGGACCCGGACCTTCCGCGCAGGATGGTCCCCCCGGCGGCGCGCCCGGCGCGTCCTAGACGACGCCTTCCCCGAGAGAACGCATGGCGAATCCCGCAGCCCTCGTGCCCCCGAGCCCGCTCGACCCGTGGGAGGCCGACATCCTCGCGCTCCTCACCCGCGCGAAGGAGAAGGGCTACCTCACCTACGAGGAGCTGAACACGGCGGCGCCCGAGCTCGCACCGTCGCCGGAGATGATGGACCGGATCCTGATGGTCCTCGACCTCAACACGATCGAGGTCGTCGACGGCGACGTCGGCGTCGTGCGCGAGCGCGCGGCCGCGCGCGCCCGGGGCGAGCCGCCCCCGCCCGACAAGCGCGACGGCAAGCCGAGCGCGCTCGACCTGCCCATCACGACCGAGAAGATCGACGACCCGGTCCGCATGTACCTGACGCAGATGGGCGAGATCCCGCTGCTCACGCGCGACCAGGAGATCTCGCTCGCCAAGAAGATCGAGATCACGCGCAAGCGCTACC
>JADZCA010000028.1 GCA_020851795.1 Planctomycetota bacterium
GATCCCGCGTCGCCGTCCGTCGCGGCCCGCGGGCGCGCCGTCCTCTCGGGCCCGCCGGGGGGCGCCGTACGAGGAACTCGCCGGTCGTACCCGCCGCGGAGCGCCCTTCAGGCGACCGCGGAACAGCCGCGAAACAGGGTCATGCCGAAGCCGGGACTCGAACCCGGAAGGACGTGTTAGGTCCACTAGGTCCTGAGCCTAGCGCGTCTGCCAATTCCGCCACTTCGGCACGGAACAGGACCGGCGAGGAAGGTACCGGGGTGTCGCGGGAGGTCAAGGACGGGGGCCCGCGGCCCTGCCGTAGACTCCGTCGGTGGACGTCGTCCGCCGCCGCCGCTGGCTCCGCCGCCTCGCCCTCGGGGCGGGGGTGCTCGCGCTGGCGGCCGTCGCGGCGTGGGCGTTCCTCTGGCGGCCGGTGGCCCCCGCCGCCGCGCTGCTCGCGCGGCTCGCGGGCCCGCTCCCGTCCCCCGCGGAGCTGACCGCCGCCGGTGCGACGCGCTGGGTGGGGGGCGCCAGCCTCCCGCCCGTCGTCCCGACGCTCGACGTCCCGGGCCCGAGGGCCGACGTGCCGCTCGTGCTGCTTGTCGCCGGGGTGACGCCCGAGGGGATCGCCGACGCGCGCGTCGGTCGTCTCGCGCTGGCGCTGCGCGCCGCGGGCTGCGCCGTCGTCGCCCCCGAGGTGCGCGGGCTCACGCGGCCCGGCGACGACAGCGACCTCGTCGGCGAAGTCGTGGGGGCCTGGAGCGCCGCGCTCCGCGGGGACCCGCCGCGCCGACGGGTGGCGATGCTCGGCGTCAGCCTCGGCGCCGGGCTCGTGGTGCGCGCGATCGCCCGCGGGGCGCCCGGCGATCCCCCCGCCGACTCGGTGTCGGCGGTGCTGCTCGTCGGGCCCCCCGACGACGTCGTCGCGCTCGCGCCGCGCTGGTTCCGCGAGCCCGTCGCGCCCGCGTCGGCCACGGGCGCGGCGGACGCGCGCTCCGATGCCGGGTGCTTCGCGCGCCACCGGATCCTGCGGGCGGCGACGGCGACGTTGGTGCCCCAACCCGACCGCGCGGTCGTGCACCGTTGGCTCGACCAGGTCGGGGAGCGACCGGCCGGTGCGATTGACGGGCCGCCGGGCCTCGCGTCGGAGGCGGCGGCTCGCCTCGTGCGCGTGACGCGGGCGGAGGCGGATCTTCCCGACGTGGACCTCGCGTGGGTGCTCGGCGCCGCGCGGCCGTTCCTCGAGGCCACGTCGCCTGCGGCCGCGCCCGTGGGGGCCCTCGATCGGCTGCACATGCCGGTGTTCGTGCTGCACGGCCTCGCGGACCCGCTCGTGCCCGCCGAGGAGTCCGACCGTCTGCGCGACCGCCTGCGTGCGGCCCGGACGGACGTGCTCAAGAGCACGTTGCTCTCGCACGTGGACGTCGGTTCGCCCGGGGTCCTCGACACCTGGCACCATCTGCGCTTCGTGCAGGGGTTCCTCGACGAGGCGGAGGCGCGGCGATGAGCGTCCGCCGCGGGCGAGCCGTCGGGGCCGCGTTCCTACTGGCGGCGCTCGTCGCTTGCACGAGCCCCACCGACCCGAGCACGCCCTGGGGCCGGGGCACGGCGACGGGGCGCCGGCTCGCGGGGTCGCCGCAGGCGCGCCGGCTCTCGTGCGAGGCGCGCAGCGCCGCCGACCTGCTCGCCGCGCACGGGATCATCGTCCCCGAAGCGGTCGTGCTCGGACGCCTGCCGCGCTCGGACAATCCCGATGTCGGGTTCGTGGGGGATCCCGACGGCGCACCCGGCGGCGTCCCGCCCGCGCCGTACGGGGTGCACGAGGGACCCGTCGCTTCGGTGCTGCGGGGGCTGGGTCTCGACGCACGCGCCGAGCAGGGACGTGATCTCGCGTGGCTCGCTGCGGAGACGTCGGCCGGGCGCCCGGTCATCGCGTGGGTGACCGGGTCGTGCCACGTGGCCCGCCCGATCGTGCGCACCGACGCCGCAGGCCGTTCCTTCGCGGCGGTCTCGGGCGAGCACACCGTGCTCGTGCTCGCGGTGCGCCGCGACGCCGTCCTCGTGCTCGACCCCGGCGACGGTCGCGTGCGCACCTTCGAGGCGGACGAACTCGACGCCGCGTGGGCGCTGCTCGGCCGGCGCGCGGTGTCGGCGGCCGGACGTGGGGTCCCGACGACGTCGGGAGACGCGTCGGGTCGGACACCGCCTCCCTGACGTCGTGGGCTCCGCGGCGTAGGGCCGCGGTTCCGCGGTCGTCGCGCGTCGGGTCCCGTGAGACGGACCGGGGCGCGAGTCGCGTGGGCCGGGTGTGCCCCGAGTGGCGAGGGCCGGAGCCGGCGGTTCGCGCGTTCAGCGGGCTCGCGCCCGGTGGTAGCGTGCGGCGGTGGCCGACGACCCCGCCCCGCGCGCCCGCTTCGCCCGCTGGGCGCCGTTCGTCGCGGCCGCCCTCGTCGCGCCGGTCGCCGCGTACGCGCTGCTCGCCCGGGCCCCCGACGACGGCGGGGTGCTCAAGCGGCCGTTGGCGCCCGTGGCGGAGTCCGACGCGTGGACCGAGGACGGCCTGCGGCGCGGACGTCCGCTCGAGGACTTCCCCGACCCGCCGGGCGAGGGGCCGGTGGTCCGCGCGCACTACTGGGTCTCGCTCCCCGCGTACGAGATGGAGGTGCGCCGTCGCGGGCACCGCCTGACGCTCGGGATCCGCGGCACCGACGTGCAGGTCGCGGGCGGTGCGTGGATCGCGTTCGCGGAAGGGTCGGTCACGGGCGAGCCGTCCTCGTTCCGTGGGGCGTCCGCGCGGATCGTGTGGTCGTGCGTGGGGCTGCGCTACCGCGCGGCCACCGACGGCGTGGCGCGGCTCGACTTCTCCCGCGACGGTGACGAGCTGGTCGCGGTCTACCTGCAGGGCTACGAGGCGCTGCGCACCCCCGTCGCCGACACGTACGTCATGGCCCGCGGCCGGCGGGCGCGCGGGCCCCGCCCGGCGTACGGGGACGTCGTCGGCCAGGTCCCGTTCACCGGGAAGCTCCGGCGCCACGCCGACGACGCGGTGGTGACGCTGAGCGGGCGCGTGCTCGACCTCGACGGCGTGCCGGTCGCCGACGCCCTCGTGCAGCTCAAGGGGCGCGACGCGACGCGCGTGCACGCCGACGCGCAGGGACGCTTCCGCCTGCGCGGCTCGGGGCGGGACGCGCCGTGGACCCAGTCCGTCTGCGCGGGGGCCGCCGACCACCGCAACGGCGAGACGGTGCTCTTCACCGGCGACCCGACCGACGACGTCGTCGTCGAGCTCGCGCGCCTCGACCCGGTGGACCATCGCGACTACGCGTGGGTGCACCCGGCGCCCGACCGCGACGGCGACTCCGTGTCCGCCTGCGGGACCTGCCACTCGTGGCAGTACACGGAGTGGCTCGGGAGCCGCCACGCGCGCATGGCCGACCACGGCCACGTCCTGCACGAGCGCGAGCGCATGCGACGCCGCGCGCCCGACGCGCCCGACGACTGCGCGGCGTGCCACCAGCCCGCGCTCGCGGCGACGGCCGGGGCCGTGCCGTACCAGTCGCGCGGCGTGCTGGCAGGCAACCACTGCGACTTCTGCCACAAGGTCCGGCACGTGGACGACGTGCGCAAGCCGGGCGTGCTCGGCAGCCTCGTGCTCGGCCGGCCCGACCCGACGGTGCGCGACCGACCGGGCGACGTCCACCGCGTCTACGGGCCCGCCCCCGACGTCTCGTACGCGTACATGGGCGCGTCGTGGAACCCGACGCTCTCGACGTCGTTCCTGTGCGCCGGCTGCCACGAGGGCGGCGGGCTGCCGGGCCGCCCCAAGCTCGAGACGTTCTCCGAGTGGCGCTCGTGGGCGGCGGCGCGCGAGGACGAACGGTTCCGCTCGTGCCAGGACTGCCACATGCCCGGCGGCGCGACGCAGACCGACGAGGGCGCGCCGGTGGACCTCTTCGCGTGGGAGTCGCTGCACCGGTCGCCCGCGTCGGTGCACAGCCACGCGTTCCCCGGCAGCGGCGCGAGCTTCTCGAAGGACGCGATCGCGCTCGAGGTCGAGAAGCGCTTCGACGCGGCGCGGGGGCGCTGGCTCGTCGCCGTGAAGGCGACCGCGCGGGGCGTGGGGCACCGCGTGCCCACCGGCACGTGGACCAAGCACGTCGCGATCGGCGTGTGGGCCCGCCAGGGCGATCGGTGGCTCGCCGCCGACGGCGGCGAGCGCGCGCGGCTCGTGGACGACGACGCCGCGCCCGCCGGCCCGCTCGCGGGGGGCGACTGGCGCAACCCGCCGGGCACCGTGCTCGGCATGCTCGACGCGCAGGGGCGCCCGGCCGACTTCTGGGACCCGCCCGCGGCCGCCGCCCTGCGCGACACGCGGCTCGCGCCCGACGAGACGCGACGACTCGAGGTGGCGTTCGTCCCCGAAGCGACCGATCCCGCGGCCGAGCCCGTCGTCGAGGTGCGCGTCGTGCACCGGCGCGGCGCGATCGGCGAAGGGCTCGCGACGACGCCGTGGACCCGGCGCCCCTACGACCCGCCCCCGCAGGTGGAGTGGACGAGGATCGTCCGATGATCGCGCGCCCCCCGACCTCCGCCGCGTCGGCGACCTGGCTCCTCGCGCTGGCCGCGTGCGGCGGGGGCTCGACGGGGGGCGCCGCGGCGATGCCGACGAAGACGCCCGCGCCGACGGTCGCACCCCGTGCCGACGGTCGCACCGCCGAGGAGTGGGCCCCTCGAGTCGCTCACGAGGACGCCGCGGTGCGCGCCGAGGCGCTGCTCGCGCTGGGCGACCTCGGCGCGTCGGCGCTCGAGCACCGGGCCGAGATCGCCGCGCGGCTCGCCGACCGGGACCCGTCCGTGCGCTGGGCGGCGGCCGAGGCGCTGGCGAGGCTGCCCGAGGGCGGGGGCCCGTTCGGCGTCGAGCTCGTCGCGGCGCTGGCCGATCCCGTCGTCGGCGTCCGCGCGGCGGCGGCGCGCGCGGCGGGGCGCACGCCGTCGGCGGCCGCAGCGCTCGCGGGGGTCGCGTTCGGGCCCGACGAGGCCGCGCGACCGCTCGCCAAGGCCGCGCTCCTCGAGCTCGGGCCCGCGGCGGCGTCGGCGGTGCCCGCCGCGGCCGCGCGGCTGGTGGGCGACGACGCCGCGCTGGCGGAGGACGCCTCGGACGTGCTCGGCGCCGTCGGCGCGGACGCGGTCGGCGTGCTCGTGGGGGCGCTGGGCCACGAGGAGGGCTTCGTCGTGGTGCTCGCCAGCGTGGCACTCGGACGCATCGGGCCCGCGGCGGCCGAGGCGGTCGAGGCGCTGGCCGGCGTCGTCACGCGCCGGGGCGGCGACGCCCGGCGCGCGGCGCTGGACGCGCTGGCGGCGATCGGCGAGGGAGCGCGCCCCGCGCTGGCGCGGCTGGCCGGGTCGGAAGACGCCGACGTCGCGCAGGCCGCCCGCGAAGCGCTCGGCCGCGTGCGCTGACGCCCTCCCGCGGCGCGGGTGACGCGTCCGGTGTGGACCGCCCCGGCTCGGCGAGCCTCGTCCTCGCGAGTCCCGACGCGGAGCCCCGGTTCGGCCGCGAGCTCGCGCGACGGGGCGGTCGCGGCCGCGCCGCGGGGACGGCCCGATCCAGGACGCCTTCACGGGACCCGTGCGCAGGGCGAGGGGGCGCGGCCGCGCGGGGCGCGCGCCCCGAAAACAACCGGGGGCGGCGACTCGCGTCGCCGCCCCCGGGCAGGACCTCTCCGAGCGTGGCTCGGAGCGGACCGCGTCGCGCGGACCGCTAGAGCTTGTAGAAGAAGTTCTCGAGGAGCTGCAGGTTCATCATGTAGTTGAACCCGCGCGCCATGAGGTGACGGCGGGGGTAGTCCTCCGCCGACGAGACGTAGCCGATCGCGGCGACCGCGGCCGACTGCACGAAGAAGCTCTCGTGCTTCTGGGCGATCTCGACGAGCTGGTCGAGCTTGCTGCGGTCCTTCATCAGGCCGAGCGAGTAGACGCAGAACGCGGCGACGTCGCCGTTGCCCGTCTCGGTGAGGCGCTTGATGAGCACGTCCGAGCCCTGCTTCGTGCCGAGGAGTGCGAGGCCCAGCGCGGCGAAGGAGATGCCCTCGGGCGACTTCGTCGTCTTGAGCATCGAGAGGATCGGACCCGGGCTCTTGTCGTGGCCGAGCATGCCCAAGCCCTGGGCGGCGTAGCCGCGCAGCACCGGGTGGCCGTCGTCCTCGAGCACCTTGCGGAGCACCGCGTTGCCGCGCTCGTCGCCGAGCACGCCCAGCGCGATCATGCCGGCCGCACGGGTCGTGGCCTGCTTGTTCTTGCCCTCGACCGCCTCGCGGGCCGCCTCGAACGCCGAGGGCGCCTTGGCGATCGCCAGCGCGAGAATCTGGTACTCACGGACCGTGTTGCGCTCCTTCTTGAGGTCGGCCTCGATGCGACGGATGCCGAGCGCCTCCTCCGTCTGGCCCGCGATGCGGCCGAGCGAGATGGCCGCCATGCTGCAGACGAAGTTGTCGGTGTCGTTCTCCATCGCGTGCACGAGCTTCTTCGCGATCTCGCGCGTGGGCTTCTCGAGCGCCTCGCGCTGCGTCGGGATCAGCTTGCGCAGCTCGGTCACCTTCGCCTGGACGTCGGCGGGGAGCGGCGCGCCCGTGCTCGTGTCGTAGGGGTCCACCAGCGCCGCGATCTCGCGCTCGGCGGCCGTGCGGTAGTCGAGGACGCCCAGCGCCATCGCCGCCGAGCGACGGATGTCGATCTCGCGGTCGTCGAGGGCGTCGAGCAGGGCCTTCTGCGCGTCGGCGACGCTGCCGCGGCGGCCGAACGACTCGATGGCCATCGCGCGCAGCTCGGCGCGGTACTTCTTGTTGCCGTACACCTCGGTCAGGAAGCGCAGCGGCTCCGGGCCGGGGGTGTAGCCGAGCGCCATCAGCGCGGCCGAGACGAGCTCGAAGTCGGCGCTCTTGTCCGACGAGACGAGCTTCATCAGCAACGGGGCCGCCATGTCGCTCCCGATCGCCGTGAGGGTGATCGCGAGGAAGGCGCGGAGGTCGGAGGCCGTCTTGGGGTCCTCGGCGAGCTTCGCCATCGGCAGGATCGAGGTCTCGTCGGCGACGTAGAAGAGGCCGAGGGCGGCCGCGCGCGCGACGAGGTGGTTCGGGTCCTTGATGGCCTCGACGAGGATCTGGCGGGCCTCGGCCTTGAGGGCGTCGTCGGAGGCGACGCGCCCGATCGTGATCAGCGCCGCCTCACGGACGAAGACCTGCCGGTCGTCCTTGAGGGCGAGCAGCGGCTTCCACAGCTTCGCGCGCACGACGTCGGGCGCCAGCGGCTTCGCGCCGCGCATCATCGGCCCCTCGTGCGACACCGCCGCGTTCACGTAGCGGTGGGGGAAGAACTCGATGCGGTTGAGCGCCCACCACGTCTCCCACGTGCTGTCGTCGTTGGCCTGCTTGCCGCGGCTCGGGCCCTCACCACCGCCGTCGGGCGTCTTGGACGGGTCGCTCGGCGGCGTGATCGGCGTCGGCGTCGTCGGCGTCGTGGGCGTCGGCGTCGTCGGCGTCGCCGGACCGTCGGTCGGCGGCGTGGTCGGCGGCGGCGTGGTCGGCGGCGGCGGCGGCGGGTCGCTCGGCTCGCGGAGCCCGGGCGGAACGGCGCCGCCGGGCTTCTTGAACCGGATGCACGCGAGCGCGCCCTCCGTCGGGACGAGGAGCGGCGTCGCGAGCAGCGCCGGCAGGATCCAAGAGCGAAGTCGCATCGGGGGTCTCCGTGATGGGGGCCCGCGGCTTCCGGGCCACCGGTGCAAACGCTACAAAAGGCATACCCCACGCGGTCGCGATTCGCAACGGTCCCATTTTGCGCCAAATCGGCCGGATCCCGCGGATTTGGGGGTGGGCCTGCGCGGCGGCGACGGTCGGTCCCGGGGTCCGGGCGAAACGCCGTCACCACCCGGTGACGGCCGGGACCCGCGCTCGACGGCTTCGCTCGGTCCGCGCGCAGGACCGCGAGGGTTCCCGCGCGCTCGCGGGTAGGATCCGCGACGCCCACGCCCCGTCGGAGCGACTCGTGCCGCCGCAGGGACCCCGGTCCGCCGCCTTCGCGCTCGTGCTGATGACGTGTGCCCTGTCCGGGTGCAGTCGGAAGCTCTCCACCGGGGGGGGCGCGATGGACGTCATCTTCTACGACATGATGGGGATGGAGCGCTCGACGGCGGAGTACTACGCCATCCTGCGCAACGCGCACGACCCCTCGACCTTCGCGATCCGCCACCGCGACGACAACCCGTTCGTCGCCGACCAGGCGGTGGACGCGATCGTGCACCTCGGCCGCGCGACCTACTCGCGGCTCGAGGGCGAGGCGCAGGTCGTGCTGCTGCTCTCCGACGTGCTCATCGAGGACCCGGCGGCGCTCGCGCGCGACCGCTCGGCCGCGTCGCTCGCGCTGCTCGGGACGCGCCTGCTCGTGCCCGCCGGCGCCGGGATCCCCGAGCGCGGCGACCGCTTCCTCGCGCGCCTCAAGGAGCTCGACTCGTTGCACGACGCCGAGGGGCGCCGCCTCGACCCGAGCCCCGCCGGCGCGAGGCGGGTCGGCCAGATCGTCGAGGAGATCGGCCGGTACGACATGCCGAAGCTCGAGCTCGACAAGGACGCGCTGCGGTGGTTCCCGACGCGCGCCTACATCGCCAACGAGACCGACCCGACGCTGCGCGAGATCTTCGACCGGGCGATGGTCCGCCGCACGCGGGCGGTGATCGACCGCTCGCTCGAGGCCGCGGTGGCCGACCCCGTCGCCTACGTCCGCGTCTCGGCGGTGCAGGGGCTCAAGACGGTCGTGTACGCCGCGGCCGTGCCGACGGTGCAGGAGCGGCTCGAGACCGAGAGCAGCCCGCTCGTGCGGGGCGAGATCGCCGAGTACCTCGGGGCGGTCGGCGGCGTGGACGCGGCGACGACGCTCGTCGCCATGCTGCGCGACGACGACGGGGGCGTGCGGCTGCGGGCGCAGCGCGCCCTCGTGCGCATCGCCGGCACCGACCTCGGGCGGGACGCGAGCGCGTGGTCGTCCTGGCTCGCGCAGGGCGCCCGTCGCGTCGAGGCGCCGGCCGCGTCGGCGTCGCGCCCGGTGGCCCCGCCCCCGACGCCGCCGCGGGTCGTCACGGGGTCGCCGCCGCCGACCGCGCCCCGCGTCGTCACGGCGCCGCCGCCGCCGCGCGTCGTCCCCGCGCCCCCGCCCGCGGCGCCGCGCGTCGTGGCGGTCCCGCCGCCGGCCCCGGAGACCTGCCCCGCCCCGCCGTCGGCGACGGTCCCGGCGGGCGCCGGCCCGACGTCGTCGGGTGCGGGCGCCGCCGCGCCGCCGACCCCGCCGCCCGCCCCCGGCGCGACGCCGCCGGGCACGCTCCCGCCGCCCGTCCGGCGCACCCGCTGAACCGTGTCGTCGCGTCGCGCCTCGCTGCTGCGCGCGCTCGCGCGCGTCCTCGGGCTCGCGCTCGTGGTCTACGTGGTCGCCACGCAGGTGCGGTGGCACGACCGGCTCGCGCTGGCGGACGGGACGACGCTCGTCGGCGCCGTCGAGGAGACGGCCGGCGGCTTCTCGGTCGTCCCCTCCGACGGCGGACCCGCGCGCGCCGTGGCGGGGACCGAGGTCGCCCACGCGCGCTACGGCGGGCGCGACCTCCCCGACGTCTCCTACGGCGTGCCCACCCTGGTGCGGCGGCTGTCGGGGTCGTGGGCGGTCGTCGCCGGCGTGCTGGTCGCCCTCGTCGCGTTGGCCCTCGTGACCGCGTGGCGGTGGCGCTGGCTCGTGCTCGCGCTGGGCGTGCCGCTGTCGGTCGCCGACGCGCTGCGGTTCACGATGTACGGCGTCTTCTTCAACCTCTTCGTGCCGGGCTCCACGGGCGGCGACGTGGTGAAGGCGTGGTACGCGGCCCGGCGGACCGGCTTTCCCACGAAGGCGGTCGTGAGCGTGCTCGTGGACCGCGTGGTCGGGCTCTTCGCGCTGGTGCTCTTCGCCGCCGCGGTGCTCTTCCTCGGCCCCGACCGGCCGGGCTTCCACACGCCGCGCCTGCTGGTCGGCGGCGTGCTCGCCGCCGCCGCGGTCGGCGGCGTCCTCGTGCTGTCGCGCCGGGTGCGGCGCGCGCTCGGCCTGTCGGCGCTGCTGCGGCGCCTGCCGTTCCAGCGCGTGCTCGGCGAGGTGGACGCCGCGGTCCGGCTCTATCGCGGCCACCCGGGCTCGCTCGGGCTCGGGCTCGCGGTCTCGCTCGCCAACCACGCCGGCACGGCGTGGTGCGCGTACGCGCTCGCCCGCGCGCTCGGCCTCACCGAGGTCGGCGTGGGGGACGCGCTCGCGCTGGTGCCCGTCGTCAGCCTGCTCTCGGCCGTCCCGCTGCTGCCCGGCGGCTGGGGCGTGGGCGAGCTGGCGTTCGCCTACTTCTTCTCCCCGCTCGGCGTCGCGCCCTCCGAGGCCGTCGCGCTGTCCGTCGTCTTCCGACTCGCGATCCTCGCGTCGGGGCTGCCCGGCGCGGTGATGTGGCTCCTCGCGCGCGAGGGCGCCTCGCGGGACGCGATGGCCGCCGAGATGGACGCCGCGGCCGACGCGGCCGCCGTCGAGACCCCTTGAAGGACCCCGCTCCCCGATGACCCCTCCTACGACCCCCGCACTGACCGTCGTCGGCACGGTCGCCCTCGACGACGTCACGACGCCCGCCGGGACCGCCGAGGCGGTGCTCGGCGGCAGCGCGACGTACTTCTCGCTCGCGGCGTCGCTGTTCGCGCGCGTCGGCCTCGTGGGCGTCGTCGGGCGGGACTTCCCCGGCCGGTTCCGCGACCTGCTCGGCGGCCGCGACATCGACCTCACCTGCCTCGAGACGGCGCCGGGCGCGACCTTCCGGTGGGCGGGCCGCTACGACGGCGCGATGAACGCGGCGACCACGCTGCGCACCGACCTCAACGTGCTCGCGACGTTCTCGCCGAGCCTCGCGCACGGACACCGGCACGCGCCCTATGTCTTCCTCGCCAACACCGCTCCCGCGATCCAGCTCTCGGTGCTCTCGCAGCTGGCCCCGGCCGCGCCCGGGGCCCGGCTCGTCGTCGCCGACACGATGAACCTCTGGATCGACACGGCGCGCGACGGGTTGCTCGAGGTGCTGCGCCGGGTGGACGGCCTGCTCGTCAACGACGAGGAGGCGCGCAGCCTCGCGGGCCACCGCAACCTCATCAGCGCGGGCCGGCGCCTGCTGAGCTACGGGCCGCGCTTCGTGCTGGTCAAGAAGGGCGAGCACGGGGCGTTCCTCTTCGCCCGCGACCGTCAGTTCGCGCTGCCCGCGTACCCGCTCGAGGAGGTGCGCGACCCCACGGGCGCCGGCGACTCCTTCGCCGGCGGGCTGATGGGCGCGCTCGCGGCCTCCGGCCGCAGCGCCACGCCCGACGTCGCGCGCGCGATGCTCTACGGGGCGGTGACGGCGTCGTTCGCGGTCAGCACCTTCAGCGTGGACGCGCTCGCGAGGGTGACGCGCTCGGAGGTGGAGGCCCGCGCCGACGAGCTGCGACGCTTCGTCACGCTCTGACCGCCGACCGGCGCACGGCACGCCGCCGGCGCGCCGAGCGTCCCCCGCGTCGGGTACTCCGGACGGCGTGAGCGTCCTGCGCCTCTTCGTCGCGCTCGTGCCGTGCGCGGCCCACCGGGCCCGGCTCGCCGAGGAGGCGCGCCGGTGGGCCGCCCTCGAGCCGTCGGCGCGCGCGGTCGCGGCGGAAAACCTCCACTGGACGGTGGCGTTCCTCGGGGCCGTCGCCGCCGCCGAGGCGGACGAGGTCGCCGCGGTCGTGCGGCGCGTCGCCGCCCGTCACGCGCCGTTCTCCGTCACGATCGCCGGCCTCGGTGCGTTCCCCTCGCGCGAGCGGCCGCGGATCGTCTGGGCCGGCCTCGACCCGGCGGGGGACGGGGCGGCGACGATGGCCGCGGTCGCCCGCGACCTCGCGCCCGCGTTGGCGGAGGCGGGACGTCCCGTGGACGCTGCGGAGCGCTTTCACGCGCACGTGACGCTCGCACGCGTCCACGGGCCGGGCTGCTCGGAGGCGCTCGAAAAGGCCTTGACAACGGGTACCTTACAAGGTACTTACACTCCCGAGGTCCTGTCGGACCTGCTCCTTATGGTCTCCGAGAACGACGGCCGCGGCGTCCGCTACCGCCCGCTCGCCACCGTTCCGCTCACCGGGCAGCCGGGCGCGCGGGACGGTCGGACGGGAGAAACGGCAGCGGGGGCTCCGGCGAGTTCTTGATGACCGAGCCCGGTCGCCTCCCGCGGGAGAGGCGCACGGGTCCATGGTGCGCCCGGGTGGGCGCGAGTTCCCGGCGGGTCGGTGTCCCCGAAAGGACGGGTCTCATGGTCGCCCCCCACGCGGCGGAGAAGGACGGCAAGGTGACGGACCGAGAGAAGAACGATCGCGAGAAGGCCGAGCGCGAGAAGGACGCCAAGAAGGCCGCTGGCGTGCGCAACCAGGCGCTCGACACCGCCCTCGGGCAGATCGAGAAGCAGTACGGCAAGGGCACGATCATGCGCCTCGGCACGACCGGGGCGGCCGAGATCCAGGGCATCTCGACGAACAGCCCCTCGCTCGACCTCGCGCTCGGCGGGCGCGGCCTGCCGCGCGGCCGCATCACCGAGGTGTACGGCCCGGAGTCGTCGGGCAAGACGACGCTGTGCATCCACGTGATCGCCAACGCCCAGAAGACCGGCGGCGTGTGCGCCTTCATCGACGCGGAGCACGCCTTCGACGCCAGCTACGCCAAGAAGCTCGGCGTCAACCTCGACGAGCTGCTCGTGTCGCAGCCCGACACGGGCGAGCAGGCCCTCGAGATCGCCGAGACGCTCGTGCGCAGCAACGCCGTGGACGTCGTGGTCGTGGACTCGGTCGCGGCCCTCGTCCCGAAGGCCGAGATCGAGGGCGAGATGGGCGACCAGCACGTCGGCCTGCAGGCCCGCCTGATGAGCCAGGCGCTGCGCAAGCTGACGGCGGCGATCAACCACTCGAACACGGTGATGATCTTCACCAACCAGCTGCGCATGAAGATCGGCGTGATGTTCGGCAACCCCGAGACGACCTCGGGCGGCAACGCGCTGAAGTTCTACGCCTCGGTGCGCATCGACATGCGCCGCATCGGCGCGATCAAGGACGGCGAGCGCGTGGTCGGCAACCGGACCCGCGCGAAGGTGGTCAAGAACAAGATCGCGCCGCCCTTCCGTCAGGCCGAGTTCGACATCCTCTTCAACGAGGGCATCTCGACCGTGGGGGACCTCGTCGACCTCGGTGTGGACGGTGGCGCCATCGAGAAGTCCGGGACGTGGCTGTCGCTGGGCGCGACCAAGCTCGGCCAGGGCCGCGACAAGGCGATCCAGTTCCTCCGCGAGAACAAGGACGTCTACCGTCAGGTCGACACCGAGGTGAAGAAGGCACTCGGGTTCCCCGGCTACGGCGGCGGGCCGGTGAAGGACCTGCCGACGAAGAAGGGCGGAGACGACTGACCGCGGCGGCCGCGTAGGATCGCGGCATGCGCACGTCGGTCGAGCTCACCCACGTCGGACGCCGCGGCGAGGCACGCATGGTGGACGTCTCGGGGAAGTCCGAGACCGACCGGCGTGCCCTCGCCGAGGGCTTCGTGCGGCTCTCTGCGGCCACCCTGCGGCTGGTGCGGGCGGACCGCCTCAAGAAGGGCGACGTGCTCGCCACGGCGCGGCTCGCCGGCATCGGGGCGGTCAAGCGCACGGCCGACCTGATCCCGCTCTGCCACCCGTTGCGGGTGGACGGCGTGACGGTGGACGTCGCGGCGGTGCGGGGGGGCGTGCGCGTGCGCGCCGACGTCCGGGCGCACGACCGGACGGGCGTCGAGATGGAGGCGCTCACGGCGGTCGCCGTGGCGTGCCTGACCGTGTACGACATGGTCAAGGCGGTCGAGCGCGGGGCCGTCGTCGAGCACGTCCGGCTGCTCGAGAAGGACGGCGGACGTTCGGGGCGCTGGCGTCGGGCAGGCGGTCGGCGTCGAGGCTGACGCGCACTCGAGCAGCGACCGCGAGCCGCGACGGGTCCGCCGCGGCTGCGGGCGCGCCCCGGCGGGGGTCGATCGTGGCGTCGGCGCGCGCGCCGCCGCGATGGGGGGGCTCCGGCCGCCGCCGTTCGACGACGGCACGGGGCCGCCCCGTACCATGCGGGGATGCTCACCGTCGCCATCGCCGGCGCCACGGGGGCCGTCGGCGAGGAGTTCCTCCGGGTCCTCGAGCAGCGGCGGTTCCCCGTGGGACGCCTCGTCCCGCTCGCCTCGTCGCGCTCCGTCGGTCGCGCCGTCCGTTTCGCCGGGCAGGACCACCCGGTCGCCGACCTCGCCACCTTCGACTTCCGGGGGGTGGACGTCGCGTTCTTCTCGGCGGGGGCCGAGCGCAGCCGCGAGCACGGGCCGCGCGCGGCCAAGGCCGGCGCGCTCGTGGTGGACAACTCCTCCGCGTTCCGGATGGACCCCAGGGCTCCGCTCGTGGTCCCCGAGGTGAACCTCGACGCGGCGCGGCGCCACGAGGGGATCATCGCGAACCCGAACTGCTCGACCATCCTGCTCGTGGTCGTCCTCGCGCCGCTGCTCCGACGGGCGCCGGTGCGGCGCGTCGTCGTCTCCACCTACCAGGCGGTCTCGGGCGCGGGTGCGAAGGGCCTCGACGAGCTCGCGCGTCAGCACGAGGAGGAGCGCACGGGGCGCCCGCTGACCACGTCGGCGTTCCCGTACCCGATCGCGTCCAACGTGATCCCGTTCGTCCAGGCCTTCGGGGAGGGCGACCTCACCGTCGAGGAATGGAAGATGGTGAAGGAGACCCGGCGGATCCTCGAGCACCCGACGCTGCCGATCTCGGCCACGTGCGTGCGGGTGCCGGTGCGCCGGGCGCACAGCGAGGCCGTCAACGTGGAGTTCGAGCGCCCCGTCTCCCCCGACGAGGCGCGCGCGTGGCTGCGCGCCGCGCCCGGGGTTGCGGTCGTCGACGACCCGGCGCACCTGCGCTTCCCGACGCCGCGCGACGCCGAGGGTCTCGACGATGTGCTCGTCGGCCGGGTGCGGCGCGACCCCGGGTGTCCGACCGCGCTCGACCTGTGGCTGACCGGGGACCAGCTCCGCAAGGGCGCCGCCCTCAACGCCGTCCAGATCGCCGAGGCGTTGATGCCGACGGCGTCGCGCCGCGGACGGGCGGTGGTCGGGGAGCCCCCGGGCTTGCCTTGACCCCCGTCGACGGCGGGGGATATCGTTCGCCTTCCCTCCTTCCCGGGCGAGACCCTCCATGGACATCGACGATCTCGAGCGGCTCGTCAAGCTGATGAAGGAGAACGACCTCGTCGAGCTCGAGATCGAGCGCGAGGGGTCGGTGGTCCGCCTCAAGAAGGCCGCGGGCCCCGTGGCCTTCGCCCTGCCGGCCCCGGTCGCGGCGCCGATGCTCCAGGCCGCCCCGGTGGCGGCGCCCGCGGGCGCCCCCGCCGCGAAGGGCGGGCTGCCGCCGGGGGTCGTCGAGATCAAGTCGCCGATCGTCGGCACCTTCTACAAGGCCGCCAGCCCCGAGACCCCGCCGTTCGTCTCGGTGGGGGACCGGGTCGGCCCCGAGACGGTGGTGTGCATCGTCGAGGCGATGAAGGTGATGAACGAGATCAAGGCCGAGCTCTCGGGCGAGATCATCGAGGTGCTCGTCGACAACGGCGAGGCCGTCGAGTTCGACCAGCCGCTGTTCCGGGTCAAGACGGCGTAGGCCGCCCCCCGCCGTGTTCAAGCGCATCCTGATCGCCAACCGCGGCGAGATCGCCCTCCGGGTGATCCGGGCGTGCCGCGAGCTCGACATCGAGAGCGTCGTCGTCTACTCGAAGGCCGACGCGGGCGCGCCGTGGCTGGGGCTCGCCGACGACGCGATCTGCATCGGGCCGGCGCCGAGCGCCCAGTCCTACCTCTCGATCCCCAACATCATCAGCGCGGCCGAGATCGCCAACGTGGACGCGATCCACCCCGGCTACGGGTTCCTCTCGGAGAACGAGCACTTCGCCGAGGTCTGCCGCTCGAGCAACATCGAGTTCATCGGGCCCAGCGTGGACGCCATCCACCGCATGGGCAACAAGAGCGAGGCGAAGGCGGCCGCGAAGAAGGCCGGCGTCCCGCTCGTCGAGGGCAGCGACGGCCCGGTGGCCTCCGAGGCGCAGGCCCTCGAGGTGGCGCGCCGCATCGGCTACCCGGTGCTGATCAAGGCCGTGTCGGGCGGCGGCGGTCGCGGGATGCGCGTCGCGCACAACGACATCTCGCTCGTCAACAGCATGATGTCGGCGCAGGCCGAGGCCGACGCGGCGTTCGGCGACCCGAGCGTCTACCTCGAGCGCTACCTCGAGGGCCCGCGCCACGTCGAGATCCAGATCCTCGGCGACCGGCGCGGCGAGGTGGTGCACCTCGGCGAGCGCGACTGCTCGATCCAGCGCCGCCACCAGAAGGTGATCGAGGAGTCGCCGAGCCCCGCGCTCAACCCCGACCTGCGCAAGAAGATGGGCCGCGCGGCCGTGCGCCTCGCCAAGGAGGTCGGCTACCACGGCGCGGGCACCGTCGAGTTCCTCGTGCAGGGCAAGGAGTTCTTCTTCATCGAGGTGAACGCGCGCATCCAGGTCGAGCACCCGGTGACCGAGACGCTCACGGACATCGATCTCGTGAAGTCGCAGATCCTCGTCGCGGCGGGCGAGCCCCTGCCGTTCAAGCAGGACGACGTCGAGTTCCGCGGCCACGCGATGGAGTGCCGCATCAACGCCGAGGACCCCGACCGCGGCTTCGCGCCGTCGCCGGGGCGCATCGAGGCGTACGCCGCGCCCGGAGGCCTCGGCGTGCGGGTGGACTCGCACGCGCGGGCCGGCTACCGCATCCCGCCGAACTACGACAGCATGATCGGCAAGCTGATCGTCCACGGCACGACCCGCGACGAGGCGATCCGGCGCATGCGCCGCGCGCTCGACGAGTACGTGATCGATGGCATCAAGACGACGCTGCCACTGCTCCGCCGCGTGCTGCGCAACTCGTACTTCGTCGCCGGCGACTACTCGACCCGGTTCCTCGACCAGCTGCTCGCGACCTGAGCGCCGCGGCCGGCCGCCGCGCGGACCGGCGAAGGCGCCCCCGCCGCGCGGGTGTCCTGCGCGACGGGACCTGCCTCCCTCCGAGGGCGGAGCGCGCCCCGGCCCGAGCGCGTCCGGGCGTCCCGCGGGGCCGCGACGGAGGGGGCGGTGTCCCCCCGAGCCGGGCGCGGGTGGGCGGGACGATCGAGGGGATCGACCGCCCCCCGACGTCCCATCCGGCGCGGAGTCGGCTCGCCGAGGCCGAGGGATCGGGATGCGCCGCCCCGCGCGAGACGGGCCCCTCGGGTTCGCGGGAGCCCCCGGTCGTCGTGCAACCGTCTCGTTGCGTGGGGCGCCTGGCGCCCGGGGGAGGGAGCAGTTTCCGGGGCCCCCGGCGATTGCCTTTGGAACGGAGCCCGTGTACCTTCCCCCCCTTCGCTCGGTCGGTGTTCCTCCTTCGATCCCGGGGGCCGGTCACGGTCATGATCTCCGAACGTGCATGGGCGAGGGTCGGCGTCGTCGGCGCCGTGCTCTTCGCGCTCGTCGGCGGCGCTCACGCCGGCGACGAAGCGGGACTCCGCGTCGGTGCGGGACGTCTCACCGCGTCCGGCGCCGCCGCCGAGACGGGGGCTACGCTCCGTCCGGGCCTCGTCTACGAGGTGCCCGGCGGCCGCGAGGCGCTCCTGCAGGGCCCGGGCGGGCTGTCGCTGCGCGCGATGCCCGGCTCGCGCTTCCAGGTCCTCGGCGTCGAGCCGACGCGCGCGACGCTGCGCCTCGACGCGGGCGTGATCTCCGACGCGCGCTCCGAGCAGGGCACGCTCGACATCGCGACGCCCGCCGGCACGCTCCGCGGCGACCACGCGGTGCTCTTCGCGCGCGTCGCGGCGCGCAACGTCTACGTCGAGCACCAGACGGGCTCGACGGGCACGGCCGGCCTCTTCTCGTCCGGCTCGGCCGTGGTCCCGCTCGCCGCGGGCACCTTCCGCATGATGGCGCTCGACGCCGGCGACAACCCGTCGCCCGTCCGCGCCCGCGACTTCACGCCCGTCCCGGCGCCCGCGCCGGTCGCGACCGCCGCGGCGCCCGCGGCGACCGGCGCCACGCCGGTCGTGCGCTCGACGTCGCAGCCGCCCGCGGCCGAGCCGCTGGTGCCCTACGACCCGTCGTGCCCGCCCAACCCGTGCTCGGAGCCGCCGCCCTGCGCGCCGCCGCCTCCGCCCTGCGCGCCCCCGCCCGTGTGCGGCGGCTGCGGCGAGCTGATCCGCCACAGCGGCGTGCCGGTGCCGGTGCGCGCCGACGACACCGGGCGCTCGCCGCTCGGCTCGGCGCTCGGCGGCGACGCGTGCAACCCGGTCAACTCGGTGTGCGCGTGCAAGTGCGGCAAGATCCCGTACGTCCACTACGTCGAGGGCCTCGAGTGCGACGTGTCGACGTACCGCGTCGGCAACTGCCTCGTCACGGTGCGGCCCGCGAGCCGCGTCCGCGTCCACCGCCTGCCCGACGGCAGCCTCCAGCTGTGGGGGCCCAACCTCGGGCGGGACCTCGCGCTGATCGAGATCCAGGACAACCAGTTCTGCTACATCGGCGACGACGGGTTCCTCGTGATCGGCTGTGACTGCCAGATCCAGTACTTCCGCGGGCTCGTGCACCTCTACTCCCACCCGGACCGTCCGTACCGCGACGAGAACCCGCCGCGGGAGCAGGAGAAGAGCGGCGACCGCATCACCGAGCAGAGCGCGACGGCACGGGGGAACCGATGAGCTGCGGTCGTAGCGCGTCCGTCCGTTGGTTCGCTGCCGGGGCGCTCGCCTCCGCGGCGCTCCTCCTCACCTCGCCGGCCGGAGCCGACGACGGCGACACGCCGACGTCGGGCGGCGCCGGCGCCGCGCCGGTGGCCGCCGCGGGCCTCGGCTCGCGCGTCGCGGGCCCGATGCTCGTGCCGACGAACCCGCTGCGCATCGACCGCCGCGTGGACTCCGCCGTCCGCGCCGTGGACCGGCGCGTCGCGGTCCCCTCGACGATGCAGGGCGGTCCGGTGCCGCAGCAGGCGGTCCCGTACCGCGTCGAGCCCAAGGACGCCGACGGCCGTCCGCCGAACCCGTGGGACCTCCCGCCCGAGGTCCCGGACGGGCGCGACTTCGAGCAGCTCGAGACCTTCGACGAGCTGCAGACGACCCAGTACGAGCTGCGCGAGGAGATCTGGTCCAACATCGAGGACCTCGTCTCGACGACCGGCTACTCCCGCTACGGCGGCATCGGCTACGTGCCCTTCTGGGCCCGCAACACGATCCGCCTCGGCCGCTTCTCGATCTCCCCCTTCGCCCACGTCGAGGGGGTGTGGCACTCCGGCTTCGGCGGCGGCGAGGACGACGAGGAGCCGGCCTTCGAGGTGCTGACCAGCGTCGGCGCGCTCGGCGAGTACTGGTTCAACGGCGGCCGCAACAAGCTGCGGGTCTCGGGCCGCGCGGACTACCACTGGTACTCCGACGTCTACGACAACGCCTACACCTACGTCGGCGGCGCGGCGCTCGAGTCGCGCGTCGCGCGCGACGTCACGGTCGAGGTGGGCGGCGAGGCCGAGCGGGCGCGTCGCGCGTACGACCTCGACACGACGCTCGGGCCCGACGAGAACCTCTTCCAGCGCGAGACGGTGTTCGGCAGCGTCCTGTGGGACCGCTTCCTCGCGTCGTCGCTGCGGCTCGGCGTGGGCGGCTCGTACACGTGGGTGGACGAGGTGGACTCGACCGTCAACGGCGGCGACTACACCGAGTGGGAGGCCCACGCGCGGCTCGACATGGCGATCATGCGCCACGAGGGCTTCGCGTACGGCGAGTACCGCTACGAGAAGCGCGACGCCGACGGCGTGTCGAGCGACCTCGACCACGCCAACGAGATCCGCGTCGGCGTGGACGGCATCCTGCCGCACGCCCGCACGCGTCGCCTCGTGGGCAACGCCTACGTCGGCTACCGCTGGGAGACGTACACCGCGTCCACCGAGCCGGGCAGCGTCGGCGCGGGCCGCGACACCGAGGCGGAGCTCATGACGCTCGGCGCGGACCTGACGTACCGCCCGACGCCGTACACGAGCGGCTTCCTCTCGTTCCAGCGGTCGAACGGGTTCTCGGCCGTGTCGAACTACAACACGGTCGACACCGTGACGCTCGCGGTCACGCAGAACCTCTCGCACCGCCTCGTCGCGCGTCTGGCCGGGTCGTGGTCGCGGATCGAGCCCGAGGGCTCGTCGGACTCGCAGCGGCTCAGCGCGGGCATCGGCGTGCGCTGGGTCATGACCGACAACGTGGACTTCACGGCGGACTACGAGTACGCCTACCGCTTCGCGGGCGCCGGCTACGACCAGGCCGACGCGCACCGCGTGGGCGTGGGCGCGACCTTCCACCTGCGCTGACGCCCGGCCTCCGCGGGCGTCGGTCGCCGGCCGCGCGCCCGTGGACGGGCGGCGGCCGTCGCACCTCCCTCGGAGCGTCCCCGTGCCCCGCACCGCCTTCCTCGTCGCGCTGCTCGTCGCCGTCGCCGCCGCCCCGGCGCGCGCCCAAGACGCGCTGCCCCCGCCGCGCAACCCGAGCGGGGTCGGGGGCACGCCGGTCGCGCCGCCGTCGCCGACCCCGCGCCCGATCCCGCCGCCGACCGGGACCGAGGCGCCGCGCACCGGGCTCGCGATGCCGACCGACTACCGGCTCGCCCCCGGGGACGAGATCGAGGTCGAGGTCGCGCTCCCCAAGGCGGTCGAGGAGGCGACGACGAACCCGTTCCGTGACGGGCGTCGCTTCATCGTCGCGCCCGGCGGCCGCCTCTCGGTCCCGAAGGTGAAGGACGTGGACCTCGTCGGCCGCACGGTCGCCGAGGTGCAGCGCGACGTCGAGCAGCGCCTGCGCGAGGGCGGGGTCGCGGCCACGGCCGACGTCTTCGTCCGCGTGACGGCGTACGCGCCGCGCTTCGTCCACCTCGTCGGCGCGGTGTACCGCAAGATCGAGATCTCGCCGTTCCAGCGCGCCAACCTCCTCGTCGTGCTCGCCGAGGCCGGCGAGGCGATGAAGGACGTGGACCTGCGCTCGATCCAGGTGGTGTCGCCGGGCGCGTCGTCGCGCCGCGTCGTCAACTTCCGCAGCGTGCTCGCGGCCGGCGGCACGGGCCCCGACGCCACGCTCGACCCGGGCGACATCCTCATCCTCGAGCGCGACGAGAAGGTCGCGCCGCCCACGCCGGTGGTCTACATCTTCGGCGCGGTCGCCAAGCCGGGGCCGTACCTGCTCCAGGAGCCGGGCCGCTCCAACCAGCCGATCACGGTGACGCAGCTGTTCGCCGCGGCCGGCGGCGGGACGCAGTACGCCGACATCGACGAGGTGGTCATCCGTCGCGTGCGCGGCGAGCCGGCCGTCCAGCGGGTGGACGTCAAGCGCATCCTGCGCAACCAGGCCCCCGACGTCGCGCTCGTCCAGGACGACATCGTCTTCGTCCCGGAGTCGTAGGACGCCGCCGTGACGACGTTCGGAGCCCTCGACCGCACGCCCGACGCGGGACGCTCGCTGCGCGAGTACGCCGCCGCGATCTGGCGCCGACGCTGGCTCGTGCTCCTCCTGGTGCTCGTCGGCGGCGGCGCGGGGTTCTGGCAGGGGCGGCGCTCGCCTGACGTGTACGCGGTGGCGACGCGCATCGACATCGCCAAGCCGCGGCCGTTCGCCGGCGCGGCGCCGACGCTGGCGTTCGGCGAGAGCTACCACGAGAGCCAGCTCTACTACCCGACGCGCTACGCGCTGCTGTCGAGTCGGACCTACGTGGACCGCCTCCTCGGCGCGGTCTCGACCAAGGAGGGCCGGCGCTTCCCGATGTGGGACTGGCTCACGTGGCCGGCGTACCGGTCCGCGCCGCCGCGCGAGGACCCCGCGAGCGACCTCGGGCCCGGCGTGAAGGACGTGGGGGCCTTCGAGGACGTCGTCGGGTTGTCGGTCGACGAGTTCGCGCGCCGCTTCTCGTTCCGCCGTCACGGTCCGAAGCCGTCGCCGCAGGCGCGCTTCGACGACCCGTCCGACCTCGCCGACTTCCTCGCCAACCGGGTCAACGTCAAGCCCGAGAAGAACACGACGCTCGTGGCGATCGAGCTCGAGGGCGAGGACCGCGAGGTGCTCGCGCCGCTGGTCAACCTCCTCGTGGACGTGTTCTGGCGCGAGCAGCGGTCCGAGACTCAGCGACGGCTCGAGCGCGAGCGGCGCTTCTGGGTGGCCCGCCGGCTGGCCTTGGTCGCGGGCCCCGCGGCGGACCCGACCCGGACTGACGTCGGGGAGACGGGCGGTCCCGAGAAGGGGTCGAGGATCTGGGACGCCAAGGCCGAGCTCGACGGCTGGAAGACGGTCCACGCCAGCGACGCGAACCGCCTCGACCTCGTGCGGAGCGCGAGGTCGCAGCAGGTCCTCGACTCCGACCGGCAGCTGCGCGAGCTCGAGGAACGGCTCGGCGCGGCGCGCCCCGACCTCGAGGCGCTCGTGCCCGACCTCGCGGGGATCCAGGCCCGCGCGGCCGACGCGGCCGCGCGCGACGTCGCCGCTCCGGGCGCCGCGCCGGCGGGCGAGGAACGGGCGCGGCGCGAGCGGGCGCGGCGCGTGTCCCTGGCCCGCGACGCCGCCGTCGAGAAAGCGCTGGCCGACGTGGAGCGCGACGCGACGGCGGTGCTCACCGGCGCGACCCCCGTGTCGCGCTACCACGCGCTCGCCATCGCGACCTCGGACCCCGCGGTGGGGCCCCTGCTCGCGCGCCTGCAGAGCCTCGAGGCCGGCGGCTCGAAGGAGCCCGCGGTGCTCGACCCGGTGCGCAAGGCGCTCAACGCCGCGGTCCGCGACGCCGTCCTGCGCCGCACGCGCGAGCTGCGACGCGACGTCGCGCTGCGCATCCTGCTCTCGGAGCGTCTCGCGCGCGACGACGCCGAGCTCGAGGAGCAGTGGAAGCTCGCCTCCGACCTCGCGCAGCGCCAGACCGCGTACGACGGGCTGCTCGCCGACCTCGCCAAGGTGGACACCGAGCTGGGGCGCATCGAGAGCCAGATCAGCGTCGAGAAGGACCTGCGGCCGCTCAAGGTCATCGAGCCCGCCTCCGACCCGTCGCGGCCCGTCAAGCCCAACCGCCCGCTGCTGATCCTCGTCGGCCTCGGGGCCGGGCTCCTGCTCGGGCTGGCGCTCGCGCTGCTGCGCGACTGGCTCGACGACACGATCACGGGCCTCGAGGACGTCGCGCGTCACGTCGGGGCGCCGGTGTTCGGCTCCATCCTCGCGATCGACCCGAAGGAGGCCGACACGATCGCCGCGACGAAGCTCACGTCGGGCGTCACCGAGGCGTTCCGCGCGGTGCGCACGTCGCTCGAGTTCGCCGGGCGCCACGAGCCCGGGCGCGGCCGCGTGATCCTCGTCACGTCCTGCGCGCCGCGCGAGGGCAAGACCACCGTGGCCGCCAACCTCGCGCAGGTGCTCGCGCAGGACGGCAAGCGGACGCTGCTCGTGGACGCGGACCTGCGCAAGCCGCGCGTGCACCGCGTCGTGGGCCTGCCCGAGGGCAAGGGCCTGTCGAACCTGATCCACGCGGGCGCCCGCCTCGAGGACGTGGTGCTGCGCAAGGACGACAAGGGCCCGTTCGTCGTCACCTCCGGCCCGCCGCCTCCCAACCCCGCCGAGCTGCTCGGCCGGCCCGAGACCCGCGCGCTGCTCGAGTCGCTGCGCACCCAGTTCGACCGCATCGTGCTGGACAGCCCGCCCGTGGGCGTCGTCACCGACGCGGCGGTGCTCGCCCCGCTCGTGGACCAGGTGCTGCTCGTCGTGGCGTCCGGCCGCACGAAGAAGCAGGCCGCCGAGATCGGCGCGAGCCTGCTGCGCTCGGTCGGCGCGCCGCCGACGGGCGTCGTCGTCAACCTCGTCTCGCGGGACCGCAGCGGCGGCTACGGCGGCTACTACCACCGCGACGCCGAGGCCTACTACGGCGGCAGGTCGCCCGGCGCGGACGCCTGAACGTGGGCGTGCGCGCGGCCGACGTCGCCGTCGCGCTCGTCCTCGCGACGACGGCGACGCTCGCCGCCCGCGAGACCGTCGCGCGGCTCGCCCCGGACGCGCCCGCCTCGGCGCGGCTCCCCGACGCCGACGACGTGGAGGAGGAGACCGTCGCGGCGCTCGACCGGGCGGTCACGCGGCGGCCGCGCGACCCGCGGCTGCTCGTGCGCGCCGCGCGCGCGCGTGGGCCCGAGGACGAGGGCGAGGCGCTGCGGCTGTTCGTGCGCGCCGCCACGATCGCGCCGTACGCGGGCCACCTCGCCTCGTCGGTGGGGGCTCGCCTGCTCGACGAGGGGCGGGCCCGTGTCGTCGAGGCCGCGTGGTGGCGGGAGCGCGCGCGGCGGGCCGCCGCCTCGCGCGCGGTCGGGTCCGAGGAGGTCGAGGCGGAGGCGCGTCGCCACCGGTCGCGCGCTCGCTGGACGCTCGAGACGGTGCTCGACCTCGACCGCGCGATCGCGCCCCGTGCGACCGGCCGCGCCGACCTCTCCACGGCGGCCCTCGAGGCGAGGGCGCTGCTCGCCGACCTCGGGGACGCGCCGTGACGGGGGCGCGCGGGGCCGGCGTCGGCGCGGCGCTCGTGGCGCTGTTGCTCGCCGGGGCGTGCGCGTGGGGCGGTGCCACGGGACCCGCCGGGCGCGTGGCGTTCGCGCTGGCGTCCACCGTCGTGCTCGCGTCGGTCGCGTGGCTCGTCGGGCAGCCGTCGCGCTGCGCACGGGCGACGGGGGCGGAACGGGCGGGGCTCGCGCTCGCGGCGTGGGCGGGCCTCGGCGCCGTCCCGTGGCCGTCGGGGCTCGTGCGCGCGCTCGCGCCGCTGACCGCCGGGTCGCAGGCCGCCGCGCTCGGCCTGCCGGCGACCGTCGCGCCGTCGCTCGACCCCGGCGCGACGGCCCGGGCCGCGCTCGCGCTCGCCGGCGTCGTGTTCGTCGCGATGGCGGTGCGGGCGGTGTGCGAGCGCGGCGGGCTGCGCTGGCTGCTGCGCGCGACCGCGCTCGTCGCGCTGGCGGTGGCGTCGGCCGGGCTCGCGCGCGGGCGCTACGGGGAGGACGAGCCGCTGCTCTTCGGGCTCTCGACGTCGAACCCGCTCAACGCCTACGGTCCCTTCGCCAACCGAGGTCACTTCGCCGCCGCCGTCCTGCTCGCGTGCGCGGGGCCCGTCGGCCTCCTCGCGCGCCCGCGCGCGTGGGCCGACCGGTGGCTCGGCGCGCTCGCGCTCGTCGCCGCGGGCGCGGCCGTGGTCGCGAGCGGCTCGCGCGCGGGGGCCGTCGGGATCGTCGTGGGCGGGGTCGCCGCGCTCACGTGCGCGGGGCGGGTCGGCCGCCGCCTCGCGCTCGTCACCGCCGTCCTCGGCGCGGGCGTCGTCGGCGGCGCGCTGCTCGGCGTCGCGCCGTTCGCGTCGCGGCTCCCCGTGCGAGCCGACGAGGCCGCGCGCCTCGAGATCTGGCGCGGCACGGTGGCCCTTGTGGCCGAGCAACCCGTCGTCGGTGTGGGGCTCGACGCGTTCCGCTACGCGTACCCCGGCGACGGTCGGGGCCCGGTCGAGGACTGGGTCGCGATCGCCGAGAACGACGTCCTCCAGGCGGTCGCCGAGACGGGCGGGGTCGGGCTCGCGGGGCTCGCGCTGGCGGCGGCGCTCGCGCTGCGGGCGCTCGGTCGCGACCGCCGTGCCGCGGGGGCGGGCGGCGTGCCGCGGCGGCTCGCGCTGGCGCCCTGCGCCGCGGTGCTGCCGCTCGTGGCCACCGCGACCCCGCTGCACGCGCCGGCCGTGGCGGCCGCGGCGGTCGTCGCCTTCGGCTGCGCGCGCGGGCTCGTGCGGGGGGAGGCCGATCCGGCCGTCCGGGGGTAGGGTAGACCGACCCTCGCGGAGCCCCCATGGCGCGCATCGTGATCACCGGTGGAGCCGGCTTCATCGGCTCGCACCTCGTCGACGCCTTCCTCGCCCGCGGGGACCGCGTCGTCGCCGTGGACAACCTGCTGACGGGCAACCGGCAGAACCTCGCCGCGCACGAGGGCCGGTCGGGCTTCGAGTTCGTGCAGCGGGACGTGTGCCAAGGCGTGTTCCTGACCGGGCCGGTGGACGCGGTGCTCCACTTCGCCAGCCCGGCGAGCCCGCGCGACTACCTCGAGCTGCCCATCCAGACGCTCAAGGTGGGGGCGCTCGGGACCCACGCGGCGCTGGGGCTCGCCCGCGCGAAGGGCGCCCGCTTCCTGCTCGCGAGCACGAGCGAGGTCTACGGCGACCCGGAGGTGCACCCCCAGAAGGAGAGCTACTGGGGGAACGTGAACCCGGTGGGGCCCCGCGGCGTGTACGACGAGGCCAAGCGCTTCGCCGAGGCCATGACGATGGCCTACCACCGCGTCCACGGCATCGACACGCGCATCGTCCGCATCTTCAACACCTACGGCCCGCGCATGCGGCTGCAGGACGGCCGTGCGCTCCCCGAGTTCCTCTCGCAGGCGCTGACGGGCGCGCCGCTCACGGTGCACGGCGACGGTGCGCAGACCCGGTCGTTCTGCTACGTCGGCGACACCGTCGCCGGGATCCTCGCCGTGCTCGAGCGCGCGGGCGCCGACCCGGTCAACGTCGGCGCGCCGGGCGAGATCTCGATCCTCGAGCTCGCACGCAAGGTGATCGCCGCCACGGGGAGCCCGTCGTCGGTCGTGCACGTCGCGTCGATGGTGGACGACCCGCGCCGCCGCGAGCCCGACCTGACGCGGGCCCGCGCGCTGGGCTGGGGGCCGACGACCAAGCTCGACGACGGGCTCGCGCGCACCGTCGCGTGGTTCCGCGAGGCGCTCGCCGCGCGCGCCGGCCGGAGCTGAGCATGGCCCGGCGCCGCCCCACGCTGCTGGCCGTCGCCGGTGCGCGGCCCAACTTCGTCAAGCTCGCCCCGCTCGTGCGCGCCGCGCGGGCCGCGCGCCTCGACCTCCCGTGGGTGCACACGGGCCAGCACTACGACCCCGCGCTCTCCGACGGCTTCCTGCGGGGCCTCGGCCTCTCCGAGCCCGAGCTGTCGCTCGAGATCGGCCCCGGCTCGCCCGCGGCCCAGACGGCCCGCATCCTCGAGCGTCTCGAGCCGGTGCTGCTCGAGCGCCGGCCCGCGGCGCTCGTCGTCGTGGGCGACGTCACGTCCACGCTGGCCGCGGCGCTCGCGGCGTCGCACGCGGGCGTGCGCGTCGTCCACGTCGAGGCGGGCCTGCGCTCGTTCGACGAGTCGATGCCCGAGGAGCGCAACCGGATCCTCGTGGACCGGCTCGCCGCGCGGCTCTACGTCACGGAGCCGAGCGGGATGGAGAACCTCGCGCGCGAGGGGGTCCCGGCCCGCCGCTGCCGCCTCGTCGGCAACCCGATGATCGACGCGCTGCGCACCGCGCTCGACCTGCTCCGAGGGCACGACCCCGCGCCCGACGGCGAGGCGCTGGTCACGCTGCACCGCCCGTCCAACGTGGACGACCCGAAGTCGCTGCGCCGCTGGTGCGACGCGCTCGGGGCGATCGCCCGGACGCTGCCGGTCCGGTTCACGGCGCACCCGCGCACCCGTGCGCGCCTCGAGGCCGCGGGGCTCGACGCGGCGCTCGCCGACGCGGGCGTCACGGTGGTCGAGCCGATGCCCTATCTCGGCTTCCTCAACCACCTGCGCGCCGCGCAGCTCGTGCTGACCGACTCGGGCGGCGTGCAGGAGGAGGCGTCCTTCCTCGGCGTGCCGTGCCTGACGCTGCGCACGTCCACCGAGCGGCCCATCACGGTGACGCACGGCACCAACCGCGTGATCGGCGACGACCCGCGCGTCCTCCCGCGCGAGGTGGCACGCACGCTGCGGCGTCCACCGGTGCCGCGACCGCCGCGCCGCCTCTGGGACGGCCGGGCGAGCGAGCGCATTCTCGCCGATCTCCGTCGATTCGTATAACGATGTTGTACGTGTAGGTGCGACGCAAGTCCATTCCATGAAAGGACTTGCGATGTCACCGTCGAATCCTCTCGTCGTCCTGAGGTGACTTTCGTACCCTCCGGCGCCGCTCGACCCCCCGGGTCGGGCGTCCCCGCGGAGAGCGCGAAGAGATGCCGAAGTACCTCGTGACGGGCGGTGCCGGGTTCCTCGGCAGCAACGTCGTGGACGCGTTGCTCGCGGCCGGCGACAAGGTCACCGTCTACGACGACTTCTCGACGGGGAGCAAGAAGAACGTCTTCGACTGGAACCCCAAGGACGTCAAGGTCGTCGAGGGCGACGTCCGGGACGCCAAGGATCTCGTCAAGGTCGCCAAGGGCTGCGACTACCTGCTGCACTTCGCCTCGATCCCCGGCGTGCAGCGCTCGGTGGACGACCCGGAGGCGACGCTCTCGGTCAACGTGATCGGGACGATGAACGCGCTCCTCGCGGCGCGCGAGGCGAAGGTCAAGCGCGTGATCGTCGCGTCGTCGGCCGCCGTGTACGGCGAGAGCCCCGTCCTCCCCAAGGAGGAGACGATGCTCCCGACGCCGTACTCGCCCTACGGCGCGGGCATGCTCGCGGGCGAGGACCTCGCGCGCGTCTTCTACACGACGTACCGCCTCGAGACGGTGTGCCTGCGCTTCTTCAACCTCTACGGGCCGCGCCAGGACGTCGCGAGCGAGCACTCCGGCGTCGTCGCGCGCTTCGTGCAGTGCCTGCTCACCGGCAAGACGCCGGTCGTGTACGGCGACGGCAAGCAGTCGCGCGACTTCACCTACGTCAGCGACGCGGTGGACGCCGTCCGGCTCGCGTGCACGGCGCCCAAGGCCGAGGGCGAGGTGTTCAACATCGGCACGGGCAACCGCGTGACGGTGTCGGGCCTGCTCAACCTCATCGGCACGCTGCTCGAGCGCGAGATCGTGCCCACCTACGCCGACCCGCGCCCGGGCGACATCCGGCACAGCCTCGCCGAGGTGACCAAGGCGCAGGAGGTGCTCGGGTTCCGGCCGCGCGTCAGCATCCAGGTCGGCCTCGTGAAGACGCTCGCGTGGTACCGCCGCGCGCTGGGCAAGAACGTCAAGCTGCCGCCGCCGCGGCCGTCGAGCGCGCTGCGCGAGCAGACCGAGTAGGCGCACACGCCGGCGGACCGTCGCGTCCGCGCCGCCGCGCCGGACCTCCGTGCCCCGGAGGGCGCGACCGACGTCGCACGGCGGCGCCGCCGCGCCCGCGGGGATCCCGCTGGACGACGCCCGGCCGCCGACCGATCCTCTGGGGGGACGGCGGGACGGGCGCGCGCACCCCGCGGCGCAGCCCGCCGTCAGGGCGACGCCGATGGACCGCATCCTCATCACCGGCGGGTCGGGCATGCTCGGGCGCGCGCTCGTGCGCGAGTGGACGGGCCGCGCGATCCTCTTCCCGGTCGGCCCCACGCAGTTCGACCTGCGCGACGCGGCGGCGGTCGGCGACGCGGCCCGGCGCCTGTCGCCGCAGGTGATCGTCCACACCGCCGCCTACACCAACGTGGACGGGGCGGAGACCGACGCGGAGGCGTGCACGGCGGTCAACGACCGCGGGACGGCGCACGTCGCCGTGGCGGCCGCGGCGAGCGGGGCGCGGCTCGTCTACGTGTCCACCGACTACGTCTTCGACGGCAGCAAGGGCGCGCCCTACACCGAGGACGACGCCACCCACCCGCTCAACGTGTACGGCCGCACGAAGCTCGCGGGCGAGGCGCACGCGCGCGGCGTGCCGGGGCACCTCGTCGTGCGCACGCAGGGGCTGTTCGGCCGCGAGGGGAAGTCCTTCGTGCGGTCGATCCTGCAGGCGGCGATCGCGGGCCGCGCGATCTCCGTGGTGGACGACGTCACGACGGGCGTCACCTACGCCGACGACCTCGCCAAGGCGATCCGCCTCCTCGTCGAGTCGGGGGCCACCGGCACGTACCACGTCGCCAACGAGGGCGGCGTCGTGTGGGCCGACTTCGCGCGCGCGATCCTCGACGAGGCCGGCCGGGGCGACGTGCCGGTGGCGCGCCTCCCGGCCGCGCAGACGGGCCGTGCGGCCCGGCGCCCGCCGTTCTCGGTGCTCGACACGCGTCGCTACGCGGCGACGGTGGGCTCGCCGCTTCCGTCCTGGCGCGACGCGCTGCGCCGCCACCTGAAGGACCCCGCGATCCGCGCGGGCGGGTGACGTGGCCGACCCCGACCGTCCTCCTCGCCCGTCCCCGAGCGGGTGGCGCGCCGCGGCGCTGGCGGTGCTGCTGGCGCTGTTCCTGCGCTCGCCGGCGCTCTCGCTGCCCGTCGAGGGCGACCCGGTCGCGTACGGCGCGCTCGCGCGCTCGCTGGCCGGCGGCGCGGGCTACACGATCGACGGCGTCGCACACGACCGCTACCCGCCGGGGTGGCCGGCCGTGGTCGCCGTGCCCGTGGCCCTCGGCGCGTCGGTGACGGCGGCGCTGCGCACGACGGCGTGGCTCCTCGGCGCGCTGGCTTCGGGGCTGCTCGTGCTCCTCGCGTCGCGGTGGGCCGACGGGAAGATCGCGTCCCGGTGGCTCGTCCCGCTCGCTGCGGCGCACCCGGCCTTCGCGTTGCACCTCGGCGGGCTCGTGCCGGGGTCCGAGGCGCTCGCGACGGTGCTGGTGCTCACCGCGGCGCTCGGGGCCGGCAGCGAGCGAGGGACGCTGCGGTGGCTCGCGCTCGCCTGCGCGGGGCTCGCGCCGCTCGCGCGCTACGACGCGCTGCCCTTCTCCGCCGCGGCGCTGGCGCTCGCGTGGCGGCCGGCGTCGGAGGCCGCGCGGCCCGGGCGGGCGCGGGCGCTGGCGGTCGCGCTCGCCGCGCTCCCGACGGCGCTGTGGGTGGCGCGGACGTGGGCGGTGACCGGGTCGCCCTGGGGCGCGGGCTACGCGACGCACGGGCTCTCGCTCGCGCGGCTGCCGCGCAACCTGCTCGTCGTCGCGGGGCTCCTCGTCCCGGCGACGACGCTGGTGCTGCTGCTGCCCTACGTGCCGCGCGGCGTGCGCGGCCTGCTGCGCCGCCGCGAGAGCCGCGCGGTGGTCGGGGCCTCGCTCACGGCGGCCGCGGCGCACCTGCTGCTCGTCGTGCTCTTCGCGGGGCCCACGGCGGCCGGCGACGGCGCGCTGCGCTTCTCGACGGGGACGCTGCGCTTCGGGCTGCTCGCCACCCCGTTCGTGCTCGTCGCGGGCCTGCGCGGGCTCGCCGACGAGAAGGAGAAGCTGCGCGGCATCCTCGCCGTCGCGCTGCTCGCGACCGTGCTGCCGCTCTCGGTGCACCTCGTCTCCGGCGGACTGCAGCGCGCGCTCCCCGTCGGGTCGATGGCCGCCGGGCGGCTGCACCTGCTCGCCGAGGCGTACGACCGTGCCGTCGGCGAAGCGGGCCCGTCGGACTGGGTCGCCACCGACCTCCTGCCGCGCGACAACGAAGGCGTCGAGGTGTTCCTCGGCGACCGCGCGCCGGGGCGCACGACGGGGGTGCTCGTCGCGTCGCCCCGGGGCCCGCGCCGCGGGCTGTTCCCGCGCCCGCCGCTGCTGCCGCTCGAGCGCGACCTGCCCAAGGGGGCGCAGGTGATGCTCGTCACCGACCTCCCTCGCCAGGGCGTCGTGTTCACCGGCGACCGTCCCGACCTCGGCGTGGGGGGGCGTGGGCTGTTCCACCGCACGTGGCTCTTCGACGTCGAGGGCGGACGTGCGGGGACCTACCACGTGCACACGTTCCGACGGCCGTGACGGGGGTGATCGGGGGGGCGGGCGCGCGGTCGGGGCGGACGGGCCGACCCCGGGCCCGGACGCGCCGCGTCCCCGCGACGGTGCTTGGGACCCTTCACCTCGCTCGCGTAGGCTCGCCGCATCGTCCCGGCCGTCCGGACCGAACGGTCCGTCGTCCCCGCGCCGGGTGGAGGTCCTCCATGCGGAAGACGTGGACGTTGGCGCTGGCGTTCGTGGCGGCGGTCGCGCTCGCGGCCTGCGGTGACAAGGGCGGCAGCGGCGGCGGTGGCGGCGGCGGCGGCGGTGGCCCCGCCGGCGCGTGGACCTTCGACGTCGACCAGATCGTCAAGGTCGGTCTCGACGAGGCCAAGAAGAAGCTGGCCGAGATGCCCGAGGACCAGCGCAAGATGGCCGAGGCGATGATGAATCCCGAGGCGATGAAGTCGATGATGGAGGGGATGTTCAAGAACGCGAAGTTCGAGCTCAAGCTCAACGCCGACAAGACGGCGTCGATGGAGGCGTCGGGCCTGCCGGGCGAGGAAGGCGGCACGGGCACCGGCACCTGGGAGCAGAACGGCGACAAGGTCGTGATCACCCCGAAGACCAAGGACGGCAAGCCGATCACCGAGGAGAAGGACAAGAAGCCGCTCGAGCTCCTCTGGAAGAACGGCGTGCTCTCGATCCAGTCGGACGGCGGCCCCACGATGCCGCTCAAGCGCAAGTAGGCCTCGAGGAGCCCGGTCCTCTCGCGCCGGCGTCCCGCCCGGGGACGCCGGCGCGTTCGTCGGTGGGCGACGCTGCGGTTCCGGCCGCGGGCACCGCGACGTAGAGTGGGCCCCGCGCCATGCCCGCCGCCGTGCCCACCCTGACCGTCGTCGTCCCCGTCTTCAACGAGGCGGCGACCGTCCGCGAGCTCCTGCGCCGCGTGCTCGCCGCGCCGGTGGACAAGGAGGTCGTCGTCGTGGACGACGGCTCGTCGGACGGGACCCGCGAGATCCTCGCGTCGATCGAGGCGCCCGACGTGCGGGTGATCCTCCACGAGCGCAACCGCGGCAAGGGGGCGGCGCTCCGCACCGGCTTCGCCGCCGCGCGGGGTCGCGTCGTCGTCGTCCAGGACGCCGATCTCGAGTACGACCCCGCCGAGTTCCCGGTGCTGCTGGCCCCGATCCTCGACGGCCGTGCCGACGCGGTGTTCGGGAGCCGCTTCCTGGGCGGCCCGCACCGCGTGCTCTACGCGCGCCACCGCCTCGGCAACGCGGTGCTCACGCTGCTGTCCAACCTCGCGACCAACCTCAACCTCACCGACATGGAGACCTGCTACAAGGCGGTCCGTCGGGACGTCCTCCAGTCACTCGTGCTCCGCGAGGACCGGTTCGGCTTCGAGCCCGAGGTCACCGCGAAGCTCGCGTGGGCCGGGGCGCGGATCTACGAGGTGCCCATCTCGTACAGCGGGCGCACCTACGAAGAGGGCAAGAAGATCCGCTGGACCGACGGCGTGCGCGCGCTCTGGTGCATCTGGAAGTACGGTGTGCTCGGCCGCTGAGCGCCGGCCTGCGGTCAACGCGCACGGCCGACCTGCCGTGAGGGCCCGAGCGTGACGCTGCGCGTGGGCTGGTCGCGTCGCAGCTACGGCGCGGAGAGCGTCGTGTACGGCGCGCGCCATCCCGCGTTCCGCCACGTCCGCGTGCCGAGCCTGCCGATGCACGCGGTCGCGCGCGACCCGTTCTGGCGCGCGACGACCGTCGTGGCCGCGGGCGGGCGCGTGGACCTCGTGCACCTCTACAACGAGTGCGGCCTCGTCTCGCGGCCGTGGGTGGCCTCGTTCGAGGACGGCTACCCCGTGGGGCGCCGTCGCGGGCCGGCGTGGCGGGTCGCGCTGCGCCTCGCGGCGTCGTCGCGCTGCCGTCGCGTGCTGGCGATCTCGGAGGACGCGCGGGCCCGGCTCGCCTCCGACCCCTCGTCGGGGCCCGCGCTGGCGGGCAAGTGCGACGTGGTCTGGCCCTGCGTGCCGCGCGAGGACGACCTCGCCGCGGGGCGCGCGGCGTGGCTCGCGTCGCACCCGCCGCAGCAGGGGCCTCGGCTGCTCTTCGTCGGCGCGCAGGCGTTCAGCAAGGGCCTCGAGTTCGTCCTCGACGCGCTCGAGCCCCTCGCGGGGCGCGTCGAGGGGCTGCGCCTGCAGGTGCTCTCCTCCTTCGCCACCGACACCTACGTCACGCGGGCGGATGCCGCGCGCGTCGGACGGGTGCGCGCGCGGCTCGCGGCGCTCCCGGGCGCGTCCGTCCTGCCGCCGTGCACGCGACGCGAGGTCCGGGCGCTCATGGCGCAGGCGCACCTGCTGCTCTTCCCCACGCTCGACGAGACGTTCGGCTTCGTGGTGCCGGAGGCGATGTCGGTGGGGCTCGACGTCGTGACCACCGACGTGCGGGCGCTGCCCGAGATCCTCGGTCCCGAGCGCGCGCGCTGCGCGGTCGCGCTCCCGCGCGACGCGGCAGGCGGGTGGGAGGGCGTGCGGCTGTGGCGCACGGCGGGCGAGGCGGCCTACGCCCGCGCGTGGGCGGTGGCGCGCGAGCGGTGCGTGGAGGGGCTGCGCGCGCGGGTGGCGCGGCTCGCCGCCGGCGGCGACGACCTCGGGTCGGTCGCGACCCGCCTGCGCGCCCGCTACGACGCCTGCTTCTCGCCCGAGGCGCTCGGCGCACGCCTGGCCGACGTCTACCGTCGCGCGCTGGCTCGCTGACGTCGGCGCGGGCGGCGCCGTCGGCGCGCCGCGAGCCCGAGAGCGCGCGGCTACGTGGCGAGGGAGAGGAGTTCGTCGGCGCACCGCGCGGCGACGTCCTCCTGCGACGCCGCCTCGTGCGGCGACGGTGCCGTCGGGATCGCCCCCGTCCACAGGCCCTCGAGCAGGGCGGCCGTCGCGTCGGGGTCGTCCGACGGGGCGACGTGGGCGAGGTCGCCGAGGAGGTCGGTCGCCTCCCGCGGCGTCCCGGCGACCAGCACCGGGCGCCCGAGCGCCGCGTACTCGTAGACCTTCTGGTTGACGAACAGCGAGCCCCACGGCGGCGGCACCGTCAACGGCAGGTGCAGCGCGTGGCAGCCCGCGGCGATGCGGAGCGCCTCGGCGTTGGCGCGCGGCCCGTGCGCCTCGTCCACGAGGCCCGCCGGCCGACGACCTTCGCCGGGGTCGCCGACGGTGACCCAGACGAGGCGGCCGCGAGCCTCCGGGCGCCGCGCGAGGAAGCGCTCGGCGCCCGCGAAGAACGCGGCGGGGCTCGCCCCGGTGCCCGCGCGCCGGCCGGGCCGGAAGTCGAAGCGCCGCGCGCGGGAGCGGGCCCCGTGGTCGGGGAAGCGGCCGACGTGCCCGATGCGCAGCGGCGGCGGGGGCGGCGCCGCGGGCAGGGCCGCCAGCGCGGCCGGGTCCTCGACGGCGTTGCGGTGCAGGCGCACTTTGCCGGCGGCCCACGGGAAGCGGACCCGCCAGCGGTCGGCGGCGGCCGCGGCGGTGGCCCACACGAGGCGCGCCGCCGCGAACCACGCGCGCTCCTGGCGGCGCTCGGCCCACCAGTGCAGCCGCGAGGGCCACCAGCGGCCCTCGGCCTCGGTCATCGGGTCGCGGAAGTCGGCGACCCACGGCAGCCCGAGACGTCGGGCGACCTCGCAGCCCACCGCGTGCGCCTCGTAGGGCTGGCTCGTGCTCACGACGACGCGCGCGCCCGTGCGGCGCGCGAGGTCGAGGGCCACGGGGAGCGCCGCGGCGCCCCACGGCGACTCCGGCTCGCGCAGGCGACGGTGGCACAGCGTCCACGCGATGCGCGGCGGCAGGCTGCGGACGAGCGCGCCGGCGACGCCGCTCGGCGGGGGCGTGGGGACCCGCACGACCTCGGTGCCCTCGAGGCCGTCGTCGGAGCCGTGCAGGATCGGGTAGCCGTGGAAGCGGGCCCCGTCCTCGGCGGGGGCCGAGACGACGTGGGGGACCACGCCGTGCCGCGGCCACGCGCGGACCCACGACGCCGGACGCCGCACGCCCGGCCCGCCGAGCGGCGGCAGCTGGTGCGCGACGAGCAGGACGGGCAGCGGAGCCGGCATCGCGCCCGAGAGGATCGCACACCGACGCCCGTCTTGCGTGGGGTCTCCGCCGCCGCTACGGTTCGCGCGGTGGCCGCCACGCCGTCCTCTCCCCGTCGCGTCGGCGTCCTCGCGCACGCGAGCGTCCTCGACCGCTCCGGCTACGCCCGGCGCGTGCTCGACGCGGCCGGCCTCGTGCGGCGGGCGCTCCCCGAGGCCAAGGTCTCGGTGGTGTCGGTGGAGTCGCCGCGACGGCTGCGCGACCGCGCGGCGCGCGAGGAGGTGCAGGCCGCCCTCGCCCGCGACGGCGTGGACCTCGTCGTCGTCCACGCGTGGCCGCGCCGGGCGGGCCTCGCACGGCTCTCCGACGCGCTCGCCGCCCGCGCCGTGCGGCGCTGGGCGCGGCGTGCGCACGCCGAGGTCCTGCACGCGCACGGGCCCCGCGCGGTGCGCACCGCGCTCGCGGCGTCGAAGCACGCCCTCGCCGTCGTCGCCGACGTCCACGGGGACCGCGCGGCGGAGACCCGCCTCGAACGCGGCGAGCCCGACACCGAGGCGACGCCGCCCGACCCGCGCGAGGCCGAGCCGGTGCGCCGGGCGTCCGCGGTGGTGTACGCGAGCGAGGCGCTGGCCCGGCGTTTCCCCGCGGACCCCGCGCGTCCCACGGCGGTGGTGCCGTGCCTCGTGGCCGACGAGCGGATCCCGTCGGACGAGGCCGCCGAGGCCGAGCGCCTCGCCCGTCGCCGCGGCTACGGGCTTTCGGGGGACGAGTGGGTCGTCGCGTACGCCGGCAGCCTCGCCCCGTGGCAGGAGGTGCCTCGCGTGCTCGCGGCCGTGCGCCACGCGACCGAGCGCGTGCCGCAGCTGCGGTTGCTCCTGCTCACGCCGGCCCGCAACGAGGCGCAGGCGCTCGTGGCCCGCGCGGGGATCGCGCCCGGCCGCGTCCTCGTGCGATCGCCGGGCCCCGACGAGGTGGTCGCCCACCTGCTCGGCGCCGACGGCGCGGTGCTGCTCCGGCGGCCGGCGCTCGCGAACACGCTCGCGTTCCCGACGAAGCTCGCGGAGTACCTGGCCGCCGGCCTCGAGGTGGTGGCGAGCGACGCCGTGCCGTGCGTCGCGGCGACGCTCGCGCGCGGGCCGGGCGCGGGGCACGTCGTGCCGTGGGCGGCCGACGACGCCACGTGGGCCGCCCGCATCGCGGGCGCGGCCCGTCCCGGGACGGCCGCCGAACGCGCGGCGCGGCGCACGCTCGCGCGCCGCACGCTCGCCCTCTCGACGGGGGTCACGGCCTACCGCGACCTGTACGCCCGGCTCGGGACCCGCCCCGCAGGGTGACGGGCCGGCCCGTGCGGTCGGCGGGCTGCCGCGGGGCCGAGCGACGGGCGCAGGGGGGCGGCCCGTCCCCCGCGCCCGTCCTTGCTCCGCGCGCGCCCTCCGCCGACGATCCCCCCGCCATGCGGACGATCCTCGTCACCGGCGGCGCCGGTTTCATCGGCAGCACCTTCGTCGCGCGCGTCTTCCGGGACCGCCCGGACTGGCGGATCCTCGTCCTCGACGCGCTGACCTACGCCGGCAACCTCGGCAACTTCGAGCCGGGGATGCGCGACCACCCGCGCTTCTCGTTCTGGTACGGCGACGTCAACAACCTCACGCTCGTGGACAAGCTCGTCGCGCAGAGCGACCTCGTCGTCCACTTCGCCGCCGAGAGCCACGTCGCGCGCTCGATCGCCGACGACCGCATCTTCTTCCAGACCGACGTGATGGGCACGCAGGCCGTCGCCAACGCCGTCGTGAACCACCAGGACCGCGTCGAGCGCTTTGTCCACATCTCGACGAGCGAGGTGTACGGCTCGGCCGTGCGCGAGCCGATGGACGAGGACCACCCGCTGCTGCCGTCGAGCCCGTACGCGGCGGCGAAGGCGGGCGCGGACCGGCTCGTGGACTCCTACGTCCGCACCTACGACATCCCCGCGGTGACGGTGCGCCCGTTCAACAACTACGGGCCGCGCCAGCACCTCGAGAAGTGCGTCCCGCGGTTCGTGACGAGCGCGATCCTCGGCGAACCGCTCGAGCTGCACGGCGGCGGCGGCGCGTCGCGCGACTGGCTCTACGTCGAGGACTGCGTGGACGGGATCCTCGCCTGCCTCGAGGCGCCGGTGGACCGCGTCCGCGGGCAGGTGGTCAACCTCGGGACCGGCGTCGCCACCTCCGTGGCCGACATCGCGGACACGGTGCTCTCGATCGCGGGGCGCGAGACGCCGCGCGTCTCGGTGGGCGAGCGGCCCGGCCAGGTGCACCGTCACATCGGCGACGCGCGGCGCGCGCACGCGCTGCTCGGCTGGGCGCCGCGCACCGGCCTGCGCGAGGGCCTCGAGCGCACCTACCGGTGGTACGAGCAGAACCGCGCGTGGTGGGAGCCGCTGCGCTGGATGCGCCGCGTCCGCGTCCGCCTCCCCGACGGTCGCGAAGAGCTGCATTAGCCCGCCGAGTTCACGAAAGACGAGGCCCGTCGGGCGCCGATCGCACGTCAGGCCGCCGTCGGGGCTCGCGGATTGCGCCCGGGCGCGCGTCGGACGCGACGACGGCGTGTTCTGGTACCACGCCGAGGAGCGGACGACGCGTGGCGACACGCTTCGAATTGCCGACGGGCCCTGCGCCACGCCCGGGCGCAAGACGCCGCCCCGACCTCGTCGGCTCGTGAATTCGGCGGGCGAGGAGCCCGTCGCGGTCACGGGCGGCAGGGAGGCTCGCGCCGCGGACGGGCTCCTAAGGTGCCTTCTCGAGGATGGCGAACGTGGCGACGTCGGGCCACGCGCCGCCGGCCGTGGGCCAGAGCACCGCGAGGCCGAAGGTCTTGTCGCTCGAGAGCCAGACGTCGAGGTCGAGCGGGTTGGTCACCGCGTCCTCGGCGTCGGCCGAGAAGCGCAGGTAGGCGGGGACCGACGCGAGCAGGGGCGTCACGCCCACCGACGCGTCGCCGTCGCCCGAGTGCGCGTCCCAGTGCCCCTGCGCCGAGACCGTCGCCCGCGCGGCGTCGAGGTCGGTGGGCACGAAGGTCGCGCCCGAGAACGTCGCCTGCGTGCCGACCCAGCTGCCGACGACGTCGCCGTCCACGCCGGTCGGCAGCGGGCCCGTCGCGCCCTTCTGCAGCGCCGCGACGGCGCCGTCGTCGGTGGCGAGCCCGGCGTGCGCGCGCGCGCCGTCGGCGACGAGCGTCCAGACGTCCGTGTCGCTCCACGTGACGCGGTAGACGCCCTCGGAGGTCTCGGTCGTCGTGCCGGTCGCCATCGCGACGCTGCCGTCCATCGTGCGCGCCGACGCGTTGCCGCTCCCGTCGAGCGTGAGGGCCCACGTGCGCGCGGTGCCGCCGCCGTCCTCGCCGCCGCCGAACCACGTGCCGGCCATCGACGCCACGTCCGTCGTGCCGTGGCGGAACGAGACCGACACCGTGTCGTCCTTGATCACCTCGACCGAGCGGGCGCGCGACCGCCAGCCCGAGGCGTAGACGACGCGCACGTAGTTCGTCCCGGCCGTGAGCACGTCCTTGAGCGACTTGCTGTCGCCCGGGTCCTCGTCCACCGTGAACGACTTCGGCGTCATCGTCCCGTCCGCCCGCGCGACGAGGATCGTGACGATCGCGTCCACGCTGGCGGGGTCGTTCTCGACGCGCACGACCGTGGGGTCGCCGCCGTCCCCGTTGTCGCCCTCGATCGCGTCGGAGATCGCGGCGGCCGCCGCGGCGGCTGCGAGCCCGCAGCCGGTCGTCGCGAGCGGGAGCAGCGCGACCACGAGCGTCGCGAGGCGGGACAGGGTGCGGCTCATCGGGGCTCCAGGAGGATCGCCCGAGTCGCGGCGACCCGGGGGAGTGTCGGCGCGCTCGGTCACCGCGGCATCATCGAGGCGCCCCCGGGGGAGGCGCCAGCGTGTCGAGCACGAGCGGACGTGCGCGAAGCTCCCGATTGTAGAGGCGCGCGCCGAGGTCGTCGGTGCGCACCACCCGGTACCCCGCCGGCCCCGGCGGGGGGACGTCGCCGGCCGGGACCCGCAGCCGGTAGAGCGTCGTGGGGGCGCGGCGGGCCAGCTCGTCGGCCCAGAGCGTGTCGAACGGGGGGTAGTAGAGCCGACCTCGGAACGCGCTCGAGAGGAACGAGTACCCGACGAGGGACGCGTCGGCGGGCAGGCGCGAGGCCACCTCGGCCGCCAGCGCCCGGCGGGCGGTGGCGGGCGCACGAAAGAGGTGCCCCGACGCCCCGACGGCCCAGGCGAGCGGGAGCGCGAGGACGACCGCGCGCACGCGCGGGCGCGCGACGAGCCACCGTCCCGCCCCGCGGACGGCGACGACCGCCGCGACCGTCACCGCCACGAGCGCCGCCGCTTTCGCCGTCGCGACGGCCGCCGCGAGCGCGCCGACGACCTGCGCGAGCGCGAGGACGAGCGGGAGCGCGCGCACCGCGGTGCTCGCGTCGCGGTCCGCGTGGGGGTCGTCCACGAGCGTCGCGACCAGCAGCGGCAGAGCCGGCAGCACCCGCCACGGGTCGGGGAACGTCCCCGCGAAGAGGAACGCCGCGACGGTGGCGGCCAGCACCGCGGGGGACGGGCGCCGGGCGGGCGCGAGCGCGGCGACGGTGGCGACCGCGAGCGCGGCGGGCGCCCACGACGCGCCGACCCCGTGCGCGCCCGGGAACGCGGCCTGCACGAGCCAGCCCCATCCGTGGCTGCCCGCGCCGGTGTCGTGCGTCGCCGTCCACGGGCGCAGCAAGAACGCGACGGGGGCGTCGCCGAACACCACGACGGCGAGGCCCACCGCGCACGACAGGCCCGCGGCGACGCCGACGGCCGCGCGTCGCAGCGCCGTCGCGCGCCCGGTCGGGTCGGCGAGCACCCCGACGAGCGTCCCGAGCCCGAGCGCGAGCCCGCTCGCCTTCTGCGACAACGCGAGCGCGGCGATCGCGCCGGCGAACGTCCAGCGCCGTCCGAGCGCCGCGGTCGCCCACAGCGCGCACAGGCCGAGCGCGGTCCCTTCGCCGAGGTCGCTCAGCACGTGACCGAGCACCGGCGGCGTCGCGAGCGTGACGAGCAGCGCGAACCCCGCGAGGTGCCGGCGCCCCCGCAGCCAGAGCGCGGCGACCGCCGCGAGGACGGCCGCCCCGAGGAGCGACCCCGCGAGCCGCGCGCCGCCGTACGGCACCCCGAGCGCGACCGCCGCCGCGGCGAGCGCGTTCTGCGGGAGCGCGAGCGAGAGCGCGAGGTCGTGGTCGTAGTCGTCCTGCTCCCCGGCTCCGGCGAGGCGGCGGGTGGGGGCGGTCCAGTAGCCGTCGTCGGGCGCCTCGAGGCCGGTCGCGTCGCGCGACGGGAGGTCGTGCGCCCACGGCGCCAGCCCCACGGCCAGCGCGGCCGCCACGAGCACGCCCACGAGCGCCGCCCGCGCGACCGCGGTCACGACGCGCGTCCCGGGAGCACGGCGACGAGCTCCTTGCGGGTCTCGAGCACCTCGCGGGCCCCGTGGCGCTCGAGCAGCGCCCGCAGCGTCGGCCCGTCGAAGCGCGCCGTGGAGGACGCGACCCCGGGGTCGGTGGCGCGCCGCGCGATCGCGCGCAGGAGCGGGTTGCGTGACTGCGCGAGGTTGCGGTGGGGCTCGGCGAGGACGACGTGGCGACGCGCCGCGCGGCGCAGGCGCTCGACGACCGCGTCGGCGTCGGGCAGGAACTGGTAGAGGGCGCCGAGCAGGAGCACGACGTCGCCCTCGGGCGGGTCCTCCCGCGCGACGTCGAGGCGCACCGCCTCGACGCCCGCGCGCGCGAGCGCGTCCACGAAGACGGGCGACACGTCCACGCCGACGTAGCGCACGCCGCGCAGCCGACGGCGGATGCCGCCGTCGCCGCAGCACACGTCCACGACGGTGCTGCCCGGCGGGACGTGCGCCGCGACGAAGCGCTCGCGCTGCGCCAGCGCGTCGCGGTAGAGGAGCGCCAGCACGCCCCGGTACACGCGCGGGTGGCGGTAGACGAGGCTCGTCATCGCGGGGCGCGCAGCGCGCGGGCGAGCGCCGGGCGGCGCACCACGAAGCGCCCGAGCGCGGCGAGGTAGCGGCGCACGTCGCGCGCCACCTTCACCGTGGACACCTTGTCGTGACGGCGGTGGAACTCGACGGGCAGCTCGCCCACGCGGCGCCCCGCCATCGCGTGCACGATCATCACCTCGGTGTCGAAGAACCAGCCCGCCTCACGCAGGTGCGGCAGCAGCGCGAGCAGGCTCTCGCGGCGGAAGAACTTGAAGCCCGTCTCCGTGTCGCGCAGGCGGTGGTGGAGCACCGCCCGCGAGAGGTGGCGGTAGCCGAGCGAGAGGAACGTGCGGACGTCGAAGCCCGGCGCCGTCGGCACGTAGGTGCGCACGCCGACGACGACGTCGGCCCCGCGCTCGAGCATGGCGATCGCGTCGGCGACGTAGGCGACGTCCACCTCGAGGTCGAGGTCGAGGTAGCCGCACCAGCGCCCGCGCGCGGCGCGGAAGCCGGTCGCGAGCGCGGCGCCGCGGCCGCGGTTCTCGGGGTGCACGAGGAGCCGGGGCGAGAGGTCGGCGAGCGGCGGGAGCTGCGCCTCCACCCACGCCGGCGTGCCGTCGCCGCTCCCGTCGTCGACGAAGACGAGCTCGACCCGCCGTCCCAGCGCCCGCATCGCGGCCGCGATGCGCGGCAGGCTCCCGGCGAGCACGCTCGTCTCGCGGAAGGTCGTGACGACCAGCGAGAGGTCGGGCTCCCCCGCGGCGTCAGCCACGGGCGAGGTCCCGCGCGACCGCGCGCAGCGCCGCGACCGCCTCGTCCTGCATCGCGTCGGTCATGTCCGGCCAGAGCGGCAGCGAGAGCGTGCGCGCGCCCATCTCGCAGGCGACCGGGAAGTCGGCGGGGTCCGCGCGCAGCCGCTGCCGCACGAAGGTGAGCTGCGGGAGCGCTTTCCAGTTGACCGCGACGCCCACGTCGCGCGCGGCGAACCCGGCGAGCGCGTCGTCGCGACGGTGGGCCGGCGCCCACGCCGTCTGGAGGTGGTAGGCCGAGGTCGCCTCCGGCCGCACCCACGGCCGGTCCCAGCCCGGCAGCGCGTCGACGGCCTCCTCGTAGCGCCGCGCGAGGGCCTCGCGCCGGACCCGCTGCGCGTCGAGGCGCGGGATCTGGCCGACGAGCAGGGCGGCGAGGACGTCGGGGAGGTTCGCCTTGACGCCGAGGTCCACGACGTCCCAGTGACGGTAGCCCTTCGTGCCCTGGTAACGCTCGGCCGCGCTCGCCGTCATGCCGTGCTGGCGCAGCCGCCGGGCCCGCTCGGCGAGCTCCGGGTCGCGCAGCGCCAGCGCGCCTCCCTCGCCGCAGGTCAGGTTCTTCGTCGCGTAGAAGGAGAAGGCCGCGCCGTCGGTGGCCTGTCCCGGCCGCACGCCGCGCAGCGTGCCCTCGACGCAGTGTGCCGCGTCCTCGAGGATGCGGACCCGCGGGTCGGCGAGCACCTCGCGGATCGCCTCGACGTCGGCCATCTGCCCGTAGAGGTGCACGGGGATCACGCAGCGCGTCCGCGGCGTGCGCGCGCGCACGACGCCGGCGACGCCGAGGCAGCCGGTCTCGCGGTCCACGTCGGCGAGCACCGGCGTGGCGCCGACGTGGAGCACGGCCGTCGCCGTGGCGACGAAGGTGAACGCGGGGACGATGACCTCGTCGCCGGGGCCGATGCCGAACGCGCGCAGCGCCACCTCGAGGGCCGCGGTGCACGACGTCATGGTGAGCACGTGCGGCACGCCGAGGTAGGCGGCGAGCGACGCCTCGACCTCGCGGCAGACGGGCCCCGTGGTCAGGAAGGTGCCGCGCAGGACGCGGGCGACGGCCTCGACGTCCTCTTCGCGCAGTGCGTGCCGGTAGAACTCGACGGCCATGGGCGGCGCATCGTCCCCGAAAGCGCCCGCGTCGGAAAGCGCGGGGACGGGCGGAGCCGTTCCCGCCGGCCGGGCGCCCCGGCCGACCTCGTCGGCCCGTGGGCCGTCCGGGCTCAGGGGCCCCGAGGGACCTCGACCCAGAACCAGTCGTGGCGGCGCGGCGGGGCGAGCGGCGAGGGGCCCTCCCGCACCGGGCGGCCTGCCACGAGGGCGCGCAGCCCGTGCTCGACCGGGCTCGCCGAGCGGAGAGGGTCGAGGCGGTGCACCACGACGGAGGCGCCCACGCCCCGCAGGAGAGCCGCGAGGCGCGCGGGGTCGCCGAGGTCGGCCTCGAGCGCGAGGCCGTTGCGCACCTCGTCGCTCGAGGTTCCCCGAGGCCCCGCGAGGCCCGCGGGCGCGCCGACGACGAGCGCACGGCCGGGTGCGTCCTCCGCGGCGTCCCACGCGGCGACGTGCACCCGACCGTCCGCCGCGAAGTCGTGCCCGACCGGCAGCGCCCCGCCGACCGCCCACGAGGCCACGGCCGCGACACGGCCGGCCGCGCGGTCGGCGTCGCGGATCGCGAGCGCCACGAGGGCCACCCCGAGCACGGCGACCGCGGGGCGCAGGCGGGGCCACGCCGTCGCGAGGCGCGACGCGCCCACCGCCGCGGCGACCGCGGCCCACGCGAAGACGGCGTACCCGAAGCGCACGTAGGGGACGACGAGGCCCCACGCCGCCCAGGCGAGCAGGCCGCCGGCGAGCAGGCCGCTCGCCTCGCGGCGGCGTCGCCGGGTGAGGGCCGCCGGGGCCAGCGCCAGCAGCCAGACCGGCAGCTCGAACGCGAAGGCGCCGTCGAGGGCGCCGTGCAGCGTCCCCGTCAGCGGCAGCCACGGGCCCCGCGCGAGGCCGGTCTGCTCGAGGACGGTCGTCGTCGTGGCGCGCACGACGGCGGGGTCGGCCCACCCCGACCCGAACGACCCGGCGAGCGCCGGGAACACCGGGCTCCCCGTGGTCAGGAGCGCGCGCAGGGCCCAAGGCGCGGCGACGAGCGCGGCGACGCCGCACGCGAGCGCCGTCGGACGGGCCCCGGCGCGGCGGCCGAGCCCGACGAGGAGGACGAGCGCGGTCGCGACGACGAACGCGAGGCCCGTCAGCTTCGCGTTCGCCGCGAACCCCGCGCAGAGCCCGGCCGCGAGGGCGGCGTGGCCGCCTTCGCCGCGCACGGCGCGGGCCGCGGAGGCGAGCGCGACGAAGCCGTAGAGCCCGACCCACAGGTCGATCGACGCCGTGCCCGCGAGGTCGGCGACCACGGGCGCGGCGAGCCACAGCGTCGCGACCGCGCTGGCCGCGCGGGGGCCGACGCGGCGTCGCACTTCGGCGGACAGCGCGGCCGCGAGCGCGAGCGACGCGAGCGCGTGGAGGAGCGCGGGGCCGCCGGGCGGCGCGCCGCGCCACGACGCCAGCGCGGGCGCGACGAGCAGGTCGGCCCCCAAGCGGCCCTCGCCGTCGAGCAGACCGACGGTGGGCCCCGCGCCGTCGGCCCAGAGGCGGAACGCGGCAGGGAGGTGGTACGCGAGGGCGTCCCAGCCGGTCTCGGGCGCGCACGCCGAGAGGACCTGGAAGGCCGCGAGCACGAGCGGGGGCGCGAGCCAGCGACGACCCTCCGCGTCCGGCGCCGCGGGAAGACCGGCCGCCGCCCCCCGTCGCCCGCGCGCGACGCAAAACCCGGCGAGCGCGCAGAGGCACGCGACGCCGCACGACGTCGAGAGGCCCGGCGCGAGCCCGCGGGTCGCGCCGAGCGCGGCGGCGGCGAACAGCGCGAGCGAGGCGGTGCCCGTCCCCAGCGCCGTCGCGTAGGCGAAGCCCTCGACGCCCCGATCGGGGACGCCGAGGCGCCGCGCGAGCCCTCGCCCGAGCAGGACGTAGCCGACGGCCAGCACGACGTAGGCCGCGAGCGCGCCCGCGACGAGCCCAGGCGGTGCGGACGAGGCGTCGGCGAGCAGCGGGACCGTCGTCACGGTCGTCCCAGCGGGAGGACGTGGGCGCGGGCCAGCGCGTACGCGAGCAGCACGAGCAGCGCCCAGACGAGGGCGAGGCGCGGGGCCCGGGGCGACGTCGGATCGGGGTCGCTCACGGGCGGGGCCCCGCGGCGGGACGGCGCGCGCGGCGGGCGAGCGCGCGCGCGAGCGGGCCGATCAGCGGGACGCGTGCGAGCGTCTTGCGGCGCCGTTTGGCGCGGTACTCCCGCCAGAGCCGTCCGTCCACGACGGCGGGATGGCGCGCGCGGGCGCGGGCGGCGACCTGCGCGGCCTCGCGCGGGTCGTGGTCGAGCAGGTCGAGCGCGAGGTCCATCGCGAGGTCGGCGAGCACCGGGGCCGCGACGTCCTCGGGCACGAGGCGCCGCGGCGGGTCGCCGCCCTCGACCGTGGCCTCGCGCAGCGCCAGCCGCGCCCGCTTGAACCCCACCGTGCGGCTCGCCTGGCCCGCGTGGACGCGGTAGCGCAGGACGACGTCGGGGACCGCGTGGGGGAGCACGCCGCGCGCGACGAGGCGCAGCCACATCCCGCGGTCGTCGGAGCCGCCGTGCGCGCGGTCCTCCGGGAACCCGCCGGCCACGACGAGGTCGGCGCGGCGCACCAGCACCTGCCCGGGCGTCGTGATCCCCAGCCGGGCCCACGCCTCGACGTAGTCGGCCGCCGGCCGGTGGCCGGGCGGCGGGGACGTCTCGCCGCCGTCGGGCGAGGGGCCCCACCACGAGAGCGCCCCGTAGACGAAGCGCGACGGGGCCTCGAGCAGCGCCGGCACCCGCACCTCGAGCGAGCGGGGCGTCAGGGCGTCGTCGTGGTCGAGGAAGGCGACGAGGTCGCCGCGGGCCGCCGCGATCCCGATGTTGCGCGCGCGTCCCACCCCGCCGTTGCGCGACGGGATCACGCGCACCGCGGGGCCGGCGAAGGACCGCGCGAGCGCGAGCGACCCGTCGCGCGAGCCGTCGTCCACGACGATCAGCTCGACCGGAGCCCACGTCTGCTCGAGCACCGAGCGCACCGCGTCGTGAAGGGTCCGCTCGCCGTCGAAGACGGGGAGGACGACCGAGACGAGGGGGCGGTGGTCGGAGGACACGGTCGGGGCGCGCTCGCGGGCATGATAGGCGGCCGGCCCCCGGGCGCCCCATGAGCACCTACGACCGCGCGGCGATCGACCTGACCAACGAACGTTCCTCGTGGACCCACGTGGTCCGCGCGGTCGGGCGCGAGCGCACCGTGCTCGACCTCGGCTGCTGGGACGGGCTGCTCCTCCACACGCTGCGCGCCGTGGCCGCGTGCCGCGGGGTCGGGCTCGAGCGCGACCGCGACGCCGCGGCGCGCGCACGCGCGCGGGGCCTCGAGGTCGTCGAGGGCAGCCTCGACGACCCGGCGTGGCCCGACGCGCTCGGCGGGCGCCGCTTCGACGTCGTCGTGCTCGCCGACGTGCTCGAGCACACGGTCGAGCCCGTGCGCGTGCTGCGCGCCGTGCGCGAGCGCTGCCTCGCGCCGGGCGGCCGCGTGGTCGTGTCGGTGCCGAACATGGTGCACGGGAGCGTGCGGCTCTCGGTGCTGTCGGGCGAGATCGAGCGGCGCGACGCGGGCCTGCTCGACCGCACGCACCTGCACCTGTGGACGCGCCGCGGGCTGCTCGAGGTGGTGGGCGCCGCGGGCCTCGCCCCGACCGAGGAGCGCGTCGTCGAGCGGCCGCGCGACCCCGACGTCGTCGCGCAGGTGCTGCACCGCGGGGGCTACACCGACGCGGCGCTCGCGCGCTTCCTCGTCGAGGACCCGTCGTGCCGGGCGTTCCAGTACGTCTGGACGCTCGCGCCCGGCGTGCCCGCGCCGACGGCGGAGGGCGCCCCGCCCGCGGCGCGCGACGCGCTGCGGGCCGGCGACCGCGTCGTGCGGCGGCAGGCCCAGAAGATCCGCGCGCTCGAGGAGCGAGTCCGCGTGCTCGAGCAGCGGGGCCCGTGGCGCTTCGTGCGCTACGTCACGCTGCGGTGGCGCCAGCGCCGCGAGCGCCGCGCCGCCGAGGCCGCACGCCGCAAGCCGTGACGAGGACAAGGAGCAGCCCCGCGTGGAGCGACGTCGGGCGCGGCGGGGGCGGAGGCACGATCGCGACCCGGTGCTCGCCGGCCTCGCGGACGGGCACCACGACGAGCCCCATCACGTCGGGCCGGGCCGCCGCGAGGGCGCCGTCCACGGTGGCCGTGGTCCCGGGCAGCCACGCCTCGTCGAGGCGCAACCAGCCCGCCGACGGCACGCGCACGAGGAGGTCGCGGCCGCGGTCGTCACGCCGGTCGAGGATCGTGACGCAGCCGGGCCGCGGCGCCGGGTCGTCGTGGTCGGGGAGCGCGGGACCCTCGCCGCCGAGCACCACCCGCCGCAGCGCCGAGGGCGCCGAGCCCTCGGGCGGGGCCGTCGCCGCCGCCCACGCCAGCACGAGGTCGGGCGTGGGCGCGTCCGACGCGGGGCCCGCGTCGGCGCGGTCCGCGAAGCGCACCCGCGGCTGCGGGGCGAGCCGGACGGCGTCGGGGCGCAGGCCCCGGCGGCCGACGCGGCGCACCGAGGTCACGCCGAGCGCCCCGAGGTGCTCGCGCAGCGCGCGGTCGCGCAGCGTCGGGTCGGCCGCCACCGCCTCGAGGGTCGCGACGAGCATCCCGTAGGCGGCCGGCGCCCCCTCGCGAAAGCCACCGGTGAGGACGCGCAGCGGCGACTCGGGGCTCGCCTGCCACTCGCCGACCGTCACCTCGCCGTCGTCGCCTTCGACGAGCAGCACGGTGCGGCCGTTCCCCTGCGACGCCTGCTCGACCGCGAGGTCGCGGGCGAGGCCTTCGAGGTCGGACCGGTAGGGCGACGCCAGCGACCCGAGCGCGAGGTCGGCGAGGAGCAGCGCTGCGACCGCGGTCGTGGCGACGGCGCCGGCCCTCGCGGCCCCGCGCCCGAGCGCGACCGCGACGAGCGGCACGAGCGTCGCCGGCAGCAGCAGGAGCGCGCGCTCCCGGACGAAGCCGGGCCCGCACCACGCGACGACGGTGGCGGCGAGGAGCACGAACAGCCAGGGCCGGCGGCCGTGCGCGTCCCCACGCAGCGCGCCCGCCACCGCGAGCAGCAGCACGACCACGCTGGCGTACCCCGTCGCGGTGGCGACGGGCGTGGGCGACCACGCCACGAGGAAGCGCAGCGCGTCGGGGTTGGGAGGGCCGGGGCGCACGAGCGCGAGCGGGCCGGGCGCGCCCGCCGCCCGCGGCAGCCCTTCGACGAACCAGGCGGTGAGCAGCGGCGAGGCCAGCAGCGTCGCAGTGGCGAGCGCGACGAACCCTCCGAGCAGCGTCGCACCGAGCGCGCGCGAGCCCTGCGCCGCCGCGGCGACGAAGGCGAGCGCGGCGAGCACGCCGACCTGCGTCGCGTAGGCGGGGTGCGCCCACGCGAGCAGCGCGACGACCGCGCCGAGCCGCCGCCCGGCGAGCCGGCCCTCGCCGCGCCCGGTGCGCACGGCCTCGGCGAGCGCGAGCGGGGCCAGCGCGACGACGGGCGCCGCGGTGAGGCTGCCGAGGTGCGCGAGCGTGCGCACGAAGAAGGGCGAGGCGCCGTAGGCGAGCCCCGCCAGCAGCGCGACGCCGGGCCGCGCGCCCGTCGTGCGCGCGAGCCGGTACGCGGCCGGGGCGGCGAGGAGGTGCCACGTCGCCGCCACCGCCTTGACCGCGAGCCGCGGGTCGTCGAGCGCGAGCGAGAGCGCGCCCGCGGGGAGGTAGAACGCGGCGCCGTACCACCGCAGGAGCGGGAAGCCGAGGTACCACGCCTCGGAGTACGCCGGCCAGCGGCCGGCGCGCAGCTCGTCGGCGACGAGGGCGACGTGGCCCGCGTGCAGGCGCAGGTCGAAGCCGAACAGCGCGCCCGGCGAGGCGTGCCAGCGGAGGAACGTCCACGACGCCACGAGAAGGAGCGCGAGCCGCCCCGCGCGCGTGGGCGGGACGAGGGCGCCGAGGCCCTCGGGCGCCCTCGAGGCCCGACGGACGGCCCGCAGCGTGAGCACGACGGCGGCCGCGAGCCCGAGCAGCGCGGCCGCGGCGTCGGCGCCGAAGGTCGTCGCGAGCGCGCGCGCGACCGCGCCCGCCGAGGCCGAGCCGTGCTCCGCCGCGAGCGTCTTGCCCCGGTCCACCCACCCGACCTGGAGCACCGTCGCCGCCGCCGCGGCGAGCGCGGCGGGCAGGAGCAGCCCGCCGGCGCGGCGCGCGGACGGGGGTGCCTCGCCCGTCACGGGGCCGCGTCGGCCGCGCGCGCCTCGTCGGACTCGAGGTCGTCCACGCCGCGGCGCACCATCCGGGCGTAGGCTCCGTCGCGCGCGAGCAGCGTCGCGTGGTCGCCCCGTTCGACGACGCGCCCGCCGGCGAGCAGCACGATCTCGTCGGCGGCCCGCACCGTCGAGAGCCGGTGGGCGATGACGAGCACCGCGCGGTGGGCCGCCGCGCGCGCGAGCGCCTGCGTGACCGCGTGCTCGCTCTCGGCGTCGAGGTGGCTCGTCGGCTCGTCGAAGACGAGCAGGCTCGGGTCGGCGACGAGGGCGCGCGCGATCGACAGCCGCTGCTTCTCGCCGCCGGAGAGGCGCGAGCCCTGGTCGCCCAGCCGCGTGTCGAGCCCCTCGGGCAGCCGTCGCACCACCTCGGCGACCGCCGCCGCCTCGAGCGCGGCCCACAGGTGCGCGTCGTCGGCGTCGGGCGCGACGAGGCGGAGGTTGTCGCGCACCGAGCGGTCGAAGAGCCGCGGCTCCTGCGGCACGAGGCCCACGCGTCGCCGCCACGCGTCGCCGGCGAACGAGGCGAGGTCCTCGCCGTCCACGGTGACGCGTCCCTCGGTCGGGCGTCGCAGGCCGAGGAGCAGGTCCACGATCGTGGACTTGCCCGCGCCCGAGGGCCCGACGAGCGCGGTCGTGCGCCCGGGCGCGAGCACGACGTCCACGCCGTCGAGGACGACGGGGCGGTCGGGGGCGTAGCGGAAGCGGACCCGCTCGAGCGCGACGCGGCGCGGGCCGGGCGCGACCGGGCGGCCGCCGTCGGGCTCGGGCGCGGTCGCGGGGTCGTGCAGGAACGCGTCCACGACCGGCACCGACGAGAGGTCGGCGGCGAGGGCGGCCCGCGTGCTCGGCAGCTGGAGGAAGCGCGGGAGCAGGCGGTAGAAGGTGAAGACGTAGGTGAGCAGCGGCGCGGGCCCGCCCCCGCCGCGCAGCGGGAGCAGCGTCGAGCCCAGCCAGAGGATGCCGAGCACGACGATCGCCCCGCACAGCTCGCTCGCGGGCGGGATCGCGTCGAGCGCGCCGCGCTGGCGCCGCTGGGTCTCGAGGTAGGCGCGGTCGGCCGCGTCGAAGCGCTCGACCGCGTCGTCGGTGCGGCCCAGCGCCTTGACGAGCTTGAGCGCGGTCAGCGTCTCGTGCACCGCGCCCGCGAGCGGGCGGCTCTCGTCGCGCATGCGCCGCGCGTAGCGTTCGACCGGGCGGCGCAGCAGGCGGATGGTGCCCGCGGTGAGCAGCAGGAAGGTCAGCGCGGCGAGGGTGAGCGCGGGCGCCATGTAGAAGAGCAGCGCGAGGTAGCAGGCCGCCATCGCCGCCACCACCGCGAGCTGGACGAAGCCCGTGACCGCGCGCGAGAGCCGCTCCGTCTCGCGCAGGATGAGGGCGTCGTGCTCGCCCGCGCCGCGGGGGTCGAGCCACGCCATCGGCGCGCGCGCGACGCGTTCGAACACGCGCCGCCGCGCCGTGCCCTGCACCTCGGCCCCGACCCGCTCGCGCAGCGAGGCCGACCACCACCACACGAGGCCGCGGATCGCGATGCCCGCGAGGATGAGCGCGACGAGCACGGCCCGCTGCCCGTCGGGGGGCAGGCCGCGCAGCAGCGGGAGCACGCGGGAGAAGGGCCCGAGCCGCTCGGGCAGGCCTTGGTCGGACACCGAGAGCAGCACCATGAGGAGGCCGAGCGAGGCGACCTCGAAGGCGCTGGCGAGGCCGCCGAGCAGCACCGAGACGGCCACCGGGCCGCGATGGGGCGCGAGCCAGGCGAGCAGGGGGCGCCATGCGCGCCGGTCGGCGTCGTCGGTCTGGGCCGCCACGGTCCCGGGATGGTATGCCAACCTCGCCCGCGCGCCGACTTGCCGACGCACGCGGCCCGCCCGTCCGGGAGCGACCGTGCTCGTCCTCGTCTGCCGCAGCCACCCCGAGCCGACGCAGACGTTCCACCGCCGGACGGCGGCGGCGATGGCCGCCGAGGGGGTCGCGGTGGAGCGGTGGGCGCTGCGCCGCGCGCGCGGCGCAGCCGCCTCCTCCGACGACGGGACGCGGTTCCTGCGCGACGCGCGTCCGTGCCGCACGCGGGCGCTGCTGCGCCACCCCCTGCGCTCGCTCGGCGCGCTCGTCGGCCTCGTGGCGCGGGCCCGGCGGCGCGACAAGGAGGGCGGGCGGCTCGGGGCGCTCGCCGCCTGGGCGGACGGGCTCGCGCTCGCCGACCACGTGCGGCGGCGCGGCGACGTGACGCGGCTCCACGCGCAGTTCGCGTCGTGGGAGGCGAGCGCCGCGGCGGTGGCGTCGCGCCTGACCGGCGTGCCCTTTTCTTTCGAGGTGCACAACCCCTACACGTGGGTCGCCGCGCCGGGCGCGCTGGCCGCCAAGGTGCGCGCCGCCGACGTCGTCACCGCGATCTCGCAGGAAGCGCGCCGTCGCGTCGCGGCGCTCGTGCCGGCCGCCACGGCGAAGGTGCGGGTCGTGCGGTGCGGCGTGGACGTCGAGCACCCGCCGCGCCCCTCGCCGGCCACGCCGCGCTTCGACGTGGTCGCCGTGGGCAGCCTCGTGCCCCGCAAGGGCCACGAGGTGCTCGTGAAGGCGGCGGCGCGGCTCGCCGCACGGCGCCCGGGCCTGCGCGTCGCCGTCGTCGGCGACGGGCCGCTGCGGGCCTCGCTCGAGGCGCTCGCACGCGCGCTCGACGCCCCGGTCACGTTCCTCGGCGCGCGCCCGGAGGACGAGGCGGGGGCGATCACCGCCGCCGCGACGGTGGCCTGCCTCGCCTGCGTCGTGGCGGCCGACGGCGACGAGGACGGCGTGCCCGTCGCGCTGCTCGAGGCGATGGCCGCGGGAGTGCCGGTCGTCTCGACGCCGGTCGGCGGCATCGCCGAGCTGCTCGAGGACGGCCGTGCGGGCGTGCTGGTGGCTCCGCACGACGCGGTGGGGCTCGCTTCGGCGCTCGATCGACTCCTCGGCGACGCGGCGCTGCGCGCGCGGCTGGCCGCCGCGGGACGCGACGCGGTGGTCGCCCGCCACGACCTGTCGGCCTGCGCCCGCGACCTCGCCGCCGCGCTCGGCGCGTAGGTGACCGCGCCGCGTGCGCCGAGGCGCCCGCGCGAAAGGCTCGCCGTCGGCGTTTTGGGCGCGCTACGCTCGCGACGTGCCGCTGCGGCTCGCCGTGCTCACCGACCTCCCGACGCCCTACCGGGCGCCGCTCTTCGATCTGCTGACGCGGCGGGGCGTCGTCGTGCCCCACGTCCTCTATCTCGCGCGCACCGAGACGCTGCGGGAGGCGTGGTCGGTGGACTGCAGCGGCCACGCCCACGAGGTGCTGCGGGGCCGGACGATGACGCTGCGCGGCCCCACGGGGCCGTTCGTCATGAAGTGGGCCCGCGGGGCCGCGCGGCGCCTCGACGCGATCGCTCCCGACGCGGTGCTCGTCAGCGGCTGGGCCCACCTCGCGATGCACGCGGCGTCGCGCTGGGCGGCGCGTCGCGGCGTGCCCTCGCTCGTCGTCAGCGAGAGCCACCCGCGCCCGGCCCGCGCGCGGTGGCGCGGTGCGCTGCGCGACGCCGTCGCGGGCCCGCTGGTCCGCCGCGCGGGCGCGTGGCTGCCGGTGTCGTCGCGCGCGCAGGCGCTGCTCGTGCACCTCGGCGCGGACCCGACGCGCTGCTTCCTCGTGCCCAACGCCCCCGACGCGGCGCGCTTCGCCGCGGCCCGGGCCGACGCCGCGGCGCGGGCCGCGACGAGGGCCGCGCTCGGCGCCGGGTCCGCGCCCGTGACCGTGTTCGTCGGCCGCCTGATCCCGGCGAAGGCGGTGGACGTGCTGCTCGACGCCGCGGCGAAGGCGACCGCGCGCCCCACGCTGTGGGTGGCCGGCGGCGGCCCGCTCGAGCGCGCGCTCGCCGCGCAGGCCCGCGCGCTCGGCCTCGCCGACCGCGTCCGCTTCCTCGGGGCGCAGCCCTACGCGCGCGTGGTCGCGCTCTGCGCGGCCGCCGACGTGATCGCGATGCCGTCGGTGCACGAACCGTACGGGGTCGCGCTGCACGAGGGGATGGCGGCGGGGTGCGCGGCGCTCGCCTCCGACGCCGTCGGCGCCGCCCACGACCTCGTCGAGCCCGGCCGCGAGGGCCTGCGCGTGCCCGCGGGCGACGCCGACGCGCTCGCGCGCGCGTGGGACACGCTGCTCGCCGACGCCGGACGCCTCGCGGCGATGGGGGCCGCGGCGGCCGCCACCGCGCAGGCCCGCTCGATCCCGTTCGCGGCCGCGCAGGTCGAGGCCGCGGTGGCGGCGGCGGTCGCTTCGAGGCCCCCCGGCGTCGGTGTGGTTCCATCGGGGCGATGACCGCGTTCGTGGGGGTCTTCCGGGCCCACGGGCCCACCGAGACGGACCGCGCCCGCCTCGCCGCGGCGGCGCGCGGCCTCGGGCTGCCCGGGTCGCCCACCACGCCTCGCCTCGGGTGGCTCGTCCACGGGGCCGGGCCCGGCGCGAGCGCGGCGGACGCGGCGGGCGCTCCCGCCGCCGGCGACCCGGTGGTCGCCCGCCCGCTCGACGGCGCCGCGGTCTACGTCGCCCGGGGCGCCGACGGCGCCTGCGGGGTCTCGACCTCGGCCCGGGCGGCGGCGGCGGCCGCGGGACGGCCGCTCGCCCTAGACCCCGCGGGCTTCTCAGGGCTGCTGTGGCGCGGTGCGGCGCTCGACCACCGACTGCCGTGGCGCGACATCGTCGCCGTCCCGGCGGGCGGGGCGGCGGTCGCGCGGGCCGACGGGCTCGGCTGCGTCGTGAATACCCCGGCGGCGCCTGCCCCCGACGCGGCGCCGCTCGACCGTGCGCTCGCCGACGTGGTCGCGGGCCCCGACTTCGCGCTGCTCACGCGCGGCGGGCCCGCGAGCCTCGCGCTGCTGGCCGTGCGCCGCCTCTTCGGCGCGCCGGAGTGCGACGCGTTCTCCGTCCGCTGGCCTCGCGCCGAAGAGGCGAGGGTCCGCGAGGCGGGCCGCACCGCGCGCGTGCTCGGCGCCCGCCACCACGTCCTCGACCTCGGCGACCTCGACCCCGCGGCGGCGCTCTCGGCGTGGTCGGCGGCGGTGGACGTCCCGTCGGCCGAGGGCTTCGAGGCGCACCTGCTCGACCACGCGCTCGCGCGCGGCGGCGTGCGGCGGGTGGCGACGCCGGCCGGCGGGGCGGCGCTGTTCGGCTTCGGGGAGCCGTTCCTCTCGCTCGCGCGGCGCCGTCGTCCGTGGCTCGACCGCTCCCGCGCCCCGCGCACCGTGCCCGACCCCTTCGACGTCGCCGCCCACCGCGAGCTCGAGGGTCGCGCGCTGCGGCGCGTGCCCGTGCACGCCGCGCAGAGCGCGCTCGCGCTGCTGCCCGCGGCGACGCGCGAGGCGCTGGGCACGACGGGGCCCCGTCCGCCCGACGGCACCGCGCGCGCCCGCTCGGCGGTCGCCGCCGCCAGCGCGGCCGCGCTCGCGGCGCTCGTCGACCGCGAGCTGCGCGCACCCGGTCCGCGCACGTGGCGCCCGTTCCTCGCCGCGTCGTGGTGCCCGCGCGTGCGCTCGCTCCCCGACCGCGTCCGCTTCGGCCGCCCCGGCTCCGGAGGGCTGCTGCGGCGGTGGCTCGTCCGCGCGCGCGGCTGGGCGCAGGACGCGCCGGCCGAGGGCTTCGAGCCCACGCTCGACGCGTGGTTGCGGGGCCCGCTCGCCGCGTGGCTCGCCGACGCGCTGGCGCCCGAGCGGCTCGCCGCGCAGGGCGTGTGGCGCACCGACGGCGTCGCGAGGGCCGTCACGGCGTGGCGCGACCGGCGGCCGGGCTGGACGGCGCGGGTCGTCTTCGTGCTCGCGGCGCTGGCGGCGTGGCTCGACCGCGACGGCCTGCGGGTCGCGCCGTGACGGGGCCGCGGATCGGCATCGACGCCCTCGCGATCACGGTCGGGGGCGGGCGCGCGTGGCTGACGGGGCTCGTGCCCGCGCTCGCCACCGCCTGGCCCGAGGCGTCGGTCCTCGTGCTCGCGCGACCCGACGTCGCCGCGGCGCTGGGGACGGCGCCCGGGGTCACCGTCGTCCCGCGGCGGGCCCCGCGCGGTCCGTGGCGCCTGCCGTGGGAGCGGTGGGTGGTGCCCCGCTGGAGCGCGAAGGCGCGCCTCGACGCGCTCGTCGTCGGCGCCGACGCGGGACCGACGCGGGCCCCGTGCCCCTACGTGCAGGTGTGCCAGAACGCGAAGATCTACGCGGAGACCACCGCGCGGTACCGGTGGCTGCGCCGCGCCGCGGTCGCGACCGCGCGGGGCGCGGCCGCGACGGTGTTCGTCTCCGACGCGCTGCGGCGCCTGGCCGAGCCCGTGCTCGTCCCCGCGCGCGCGGCGGTGGTCCCGCACGGCGTCCGCCCGCCGCCGACGGGGACGCCGCCGCCCGCGCCGATCCCGACGCCCTACGTCCTCGTCGTGGCGACGCCGTACCGCCACAAGGACCTCGGCGTCGCGCTCGAGGCCGTGAAGGCGCTGCGACGGCGCGGCCGCCCCGAGGGCCTCGTCCTCGTCGGTGGGGGCGGCGACCCGGGCGTCGTGGAAGAGCTGCGGGCGATGGCGGCCGACGACCCCGGCGCGCTGCACCTCGCGGGCGCGGCCGAGCCCGCCGCGCTCGAGGGGTGGTACGCGCACGCGAGCGCGCTGTTGCTGCCCAGCCGCGAGGAGTCGTCGGGGATGCCGGTCGCGGAGGCGCTCGCACGCGGGCTCCCCGTCGTGGCGAGCGACGTCGCGGCGCTCGTCGAGACCGGCGCCGGGCTCGCGCGCCATCACCGCGTCGGGGACGCCGCGGACGCCGCGCGCTGCCTCGAGGCCGTGCTCGAGGAGGGCGCGCCGCGAGCCCCCCGGCTAGAATCCGCGCGCCGGTACGCCGCGGAGCGGACGTGGGCCGCCTCCGCGGCCCGCCTGCGCGCCGTCGTCGAGTCGGTCCTCGCGCCGCGATGATCCAGGACCTCCTCCAGCACCCGGCGTCGCTGCTCGCGGTCCTCGCGCTGCCGCTGCTCCTCGTCGTCGTGCCGTGGCGCGTCGGCTGGATCGGCACGCTGGTCGTGCTCGCGTGGGCCGACTCGGCCATGCCCGCGGCCGACCTCCCCCGCAAGATCGCGGTCCGCGCGGCGGTGCTCGTGCTGCTCTTCGCGCAGGGGCTCGTGCGGCTGCGCGGCCGCGGCCGGGGCGCGCCGCCGCCGGTGCCCGTGCTCGCGTTCCTCGCCCTCGCGCTCGTCTCGACGGCGTGGTCTGAGACGCCCGTGCCGACGCTGGGGCACGCGGGGCTCCTGACGCTGGTCGTCGTCGTCGCGTTCTCCCACGTCGCCCGGCACGGCGCGTCGGGTCCGACGGCGACCGCGACGATGGAGTCGGCCGCGGTGGCGATGCTCGCCCTCGTGGCGCTGGGCCTCGTGCCCTTCGGCCGGGGCGAGCCGCTGTTCGTCGCGGGCCGGCTGCGCGGCTTCTTCAGCAACGCGAACGGGCTCGGGATCACCTGCGCCCTCCTCGCGCCGTGGGCGGTGCTGCGGGCCGCGCGCACCACGGGCGTGGCGCGCGCGGTCGCGGTCGCCGTCGTCGTCGGGCTCGCCGGGCTCGCGTTCCTGTCGGGCAGCCGCACGGGCTTCGGCGGCCTCGTGCTCGGGTGCTCGGTCACGCTGTTCCTGCGCCAGCCGTCGCGCTCGCTCGCGGTGGCGATCTTCTGCGGGGTCGCGATCGCGCTCGCGAGCCTCGCCGGCGGCGGCGACGTGGACCTCGAGGAGGGGGCGGTCGGGCAGTTCGCGCGCGCCGAGACCGTGTCGCGCCTCTCCGGCCGCCTCGACCGCTGGCAGGAGGGCATCGAGCGCTTCGAGGAGTCGCCGGCGCTCGGCCACGGGTTCAAGGCGTCGTGGCGCTACGAGGCGCCCGACGAGGCCGACGCGCAGGCGGGGGCGGTGACCGCGTCGGGGACGAACTACCACAGCCAGCACGTCGAGACGCTCGTGGACCTCGGCGCGGTGGGCGAGGTGCTCTTCCTCGCGGTGCTGTGGTCGGCCTGGCGCCGCGCGCGCGCCGTCGCGCGCCGTCGCGACGACGTCGTCTCGGCCCGGTTCGGGGCGGCGGCCGCGGGCACGCTCGCGGCGGCGGCCCTCGACTCCTTCTTCCACAACTGGCTGCTCACCGCGGGCAGCCCGTACGCGTTCTTCGTCTGGTCGCTCGTCGCGACGACGGCGCGCCTGTCGGGCGTCGTCGCGCCGTCGGGCGCACCGCGTCCGCTCGCGGCGCCCGTCGCCGTCCCGGGGGTGCCGTGAAGCAGGTCGTCCAGGACTTCCGCACCGGCGCCGTGCGCCTCGAGGACGTGCCCGCCCCGCTCGTGCGGCCGCGGGCCGTGCTCGTGCGGGTCGCGGCGAGCGTCGTGAGCCCGGGCACCGAGCGGGCCGTGCTCCACCTGGCCCGCAAGTCGCTGCTCGGCAAGGCACGCGAGCGCCCCGACCTCGTGGCCCGCGTGTGGCGCAAGCTGCGCCGCGACGGGCTCGTCTCCGCCGTGCGCACCGTCAAGGACCGGCTGTCGGCGCCGGTCCCGCTCGGCTACAGCGCGGCGGGCACGGTCGTCGCCGTGGGGGCGGGCACGCCGGGGCTCGTGGTCGGCGACCGCGTCGCGTGCGCGGGCGCGGGGCACGCCAACCACGCCGAAGTGGACCTCGTGCCCCGCAACCTCGTCGCACGCGTCCCCGAGGGCGTCTCGCTCGCCGACGCCGCGTTCGCGACGCTGGGCGCGATCGCGCTCCAGGGCGTGCGCGCCGCGGACACGCGGCTCGGCGAGCGCGTGGCCGTGGTCGGCGTGGGGATCCTCGGCACGCTCGCGGTGCGCCTGCTGCGCGCCGCCGGCGCGCGCGTGCTCGCGGTGGACCTCGACCCGGAGCGGCGCACGCGGGCGGCGCGCGACGGCGCCGAGGTCGTGGCCTCGCCCGCCGACGCGGCGGCCGCCGCGCGCGCGTGGACCGGTGGCGCGGGCGTGGACGCGGTCGTGGTCGCGGCGGCGTCGCCCGGCGACGCGTCGCCGCTCGGGCTCGCCACCGAGCTCGTGCGGCGCGCGGGCGTCGTCGTCGCGCTCGGCGACGTCCCGATCGCCGTGCCGCGACGGCTCGCCTACGCCAAGGAGGCGACGATCCGCGTCGCGACGTCGTACGGGCCGGGCCGCTACGACCGGGCCTACGAGGAGGGCGGGCGCGACTACCCGCTCGCCTACGTGCGCTGGACCGCCGGGCGCAACCTCGACGCGTTCCTCGCGCTGCTCGCGTCGAAGGCGGTGTCGGTCGCCGACCTCGCGGAGGACGTGCCGATCGCCGACGCCGTCGCGGCCTACGACCGCCTGCTCGAGGGCGGCGCCGGCGGCCGCGCGCCGCGCTTCGTCTACCCGGACGCACCCCCGCGGGAGGAGGCCGCCGCGCCCGCCCGCGACGCCGCCGCCGCGCGCCGCGGCCGCCGCGCCGCGCTCGTGGGCGCCGGGGCGTTCGGGCGCGGCGTGCTGTGGCCGGCGCTGGCGCAGGCGGGGCTCGCCCCCGCGCTGGTCGCGACGTCGTCGGGGCCGAGCGCCGTCGAGACCGCGCGTCGCCTCGGCTTCCCCCGCACGACGACCGACGCCGCGGCGGCGGCCGCCGACCCGGACGTGGACGTCGTGGTGGTCGCGACCCCGCACGACTCGCACGCGACGCTCGCCGCGCGCGCGCTCGAGGCCGGCAAGCACGTCTTCGTCGAGAAACCGCTGGCGGTGGACGACGCCGGGCTCTCGCGCGTGGCGGAGGCCGCGGCGCGCGGCCCGGGCCTGCTCGCGGTCGGGTTCAACCGCCGGTTCAGCGAGGCCGTGCGACGCGTCCACGCCTTTCTCGAGGGCGTGCCGGGGCCGACCGTGGTGGCCTACCGCGTCAACGCGGGGCCCGCCCCCGACCAAGGCTGGCACGGCGACCCCTCGGTGTCGGGCGGCCGGCTCGTCGGCGAGGTCTGTCACATGGTCGACCTCGTGCAGTGCCTCACCGGCGAGCGCCCGGCGCGCGTGGCCGCGGTCGCCGCGCGCGGGCCCGTCGGGACCGCGCCGCTCGACGACGTCGTGGTGACGATCGAGGGCGCGGGCGGCTCGATCGCGACGATCGCGTACCACGCCGCGGGCGACCCGACGGCCGACAAGGAGCGCATCGAGGTCGCGCGGGGGGACCGCTCGGCCACGATCGAGGACTTCCGCGCGGTCGTCCTGCGTCGCGGCGGCCGCGGCCGCCGCGTGCGCCTCGCGCCCGACAAGGGGCACGCGGCGCTCGCGCGGGCCTTCGTCGCGGCGGTGGACGCGGGCGGCCCGCCGCCCGTCCCGGTGGAGGAGACCGTCGCGTCGATGCGCGCGACGCTCGCGGCCCGGCGCGCGCTGGCGTCGGGGAGGTTCGAGCGGGTGTGAAGTCGCTCCTGCGCCTCGCCGAGACCGTGCGCCGCCTGCGCCCGTCGCAGGTGGGGCACCGCATCGTCGCGCGCCTCGCGCGCGGACGCGCCGTCGCCGTCCCCCGCGTGACGCCGGTGCCGCTGCCGCCCCTGCCCGCGGCGTCGCGGCGGCCGACGCTGCGTCCCTTCGACGGCCCCGACGGGACGGGGTGGCGCTTCGCCGGCCGTCGCGCCGTCCCCGACGGCGCGCGGCTCGTGTGGGACGGCGAGCCGTCGCTGCTGCAGCGCTACCACGCGGCCTACGCGGAGGGGGTCCGCGCCACCGCCGAGGCCGGCGACCTCGACGGCGCGCGGCGCTGGCTCGCCGCCGTCGTCCCCGGCGCGCCGTCGCACCCCTACGTGCGCGCCCGGCGCGTGCTCGCGCTCGTCGAGGCGCGCTCGGCCGGGCTCGTCGAGGCCGACCCGGTCGTCGCGGCCGACGCCGAGGCGCTGGTGCGCCGTCCCGAGTGGGACGTCCGCGGCAACCACCTCGTCTGCAACGGCGCGGCGCTCGTGCGCGCGGGGGCGGCGTTCGCGGGGCCCGCGGCCCGACGCTGGGCGCGGCGCGGTGCGGCCGTGCTCTCGACCTGCGTCGCCGACCAGGTGCTCCCCGACGGGCTCCACTTCGAGCGCTCGCCCGTCTACCACGCGCTGGTGCTCGAGCACCTGCTCGTGGCGCTCGCCTCGGCGGCGGCCCGCGGTGAATCGCCGCCGCGCGGCGTGGCCGCGGCGGCCGCGGCGATGACGCGCGCCCTCGACGGCCTCGAGCTGCCCGACGGCGCGCCCGTGCGCTGGCGCGACGGCGCGCCCGGCGTCGCGCTGCCGTTCGCCGCGCTGCGGGCGTGGGCGCACGAGCGCGGCCTCGACCCCGCGGGGGGCGGCGACGGGCTCGTCGAGGGCGGCGACGCCCCCCGCGGGCCGCGCACGTTCCCGGCCGCCGGCCTCGCGGTGGTCGCGGACCCGTCCACGCGTTGCGCCGCGACGCTCGTCGTCGCGCCGCCCTGCCCGGCGGACCTGCCCGCGCACGGGCACGCCGACGCCCTGTCCTACGAGGCCGTCCTCGGCGGCACGCGGGTCGTCGCGGCGGCGGGGACGGCGGCCTACGGCGCGGGCCCCGCGCGCGACCGCGACCGTCGCCCCGGCGCGTTCGCGGGGGCGACGCTCGACGGCGTCGCGCCCGCCGACCCCTACGGCGCGTTCCGCGTCGGGGCGCGGGGGTTCGTGCGTCGCCTCGAGACGGGCGTGACGAAGGGCTGGCGCTTCGCGGTGGGCGTGTCGGGGGGCTTCCACGACGCGGTGCCGCACGCGGTGCACCGCCGCGTCGTCGCGCTGTCGCCCGCCGGCACGCTGGTCGTCGTGGACGAGTGGACGGGCGACGGCACGCACCGCGTGGACGCCTTCCTGCCGCTGGCGCCCGGCTTCACGGCGACGCCCGACGCCGAGGGCGCGCTCGTCGTCGGGGCGGGGCGGGCCCGGCGGCTCTCGGCGCCGGGCGCGACCGTCACGCTCGAAGAGGGCTTCTACGCCGAGGGGCTCGGTGCCGCGGTGGCGCGCCCGGTGCTGCGCCTCGCCGCCGTCGGCCCGCTGCCGATGCGACGGCTGCACGCGTGGACCGACGGCCCGACGCCCGCGAGCGTGCACGCGACGCCCATCGCCGGCGGCGAACTGCGCGTCGTGGTCGCGCGCGGGAGCGTCGTCGAGACGGGCTGGGTCCCCGCGGGGCGGCCCGCGTGAGGCGCCTCCGCATCGCGATCGTCTCCCAGTACTGGCCGCCCGAGATCGGCGCGCCGCAGGCCCGCATGCTCGAGACGGCCCGCGCGTTCGCGCGCCGCGGTCACCGCGTGACGGTGCTCACCGCCTTCCCCAACCACCCGACGGGCGTCGTGCCGCCGCGCTGGCGCGGGCGGCTGACCGGCGACGAGCGCGAGCGCAACCTCCGCGTGCTCCGGTCGTGGCTGCTCGCCGCCCCCAACCGGGGCGCGCTGCGGCGGACGCTCGCGCACGCGACGGCCGCGGCCACGGCGTTCGTGCGCGGGCTCGCCGGCGCCGGCGGGGCCGACGTGGTCCTCGCGACGTCGCCGCCGCTGTTCACGGGCCTCGTGGGCTGGATGCTCGCGCGCCTGCACCGGCGCCCGTTCGTGCTCGACGTGCGCGACCTGTGGCCGGACGCGTTCGTCGACCTCGGCCTCGCGCGCGAAGGGCGCGTCGTGGACGCGTTCCGTCGGCTCGAGCGGTTCCTCTACCGGCGCGCCGACCACGTCGTCCCCGTCACCGAGGCGTTCGCCGACCGCATCGTCGCGACGGGCGTGGCCCGCGAGCGCACGACCGTGGTGCGCAACGGCGTGGACCTCTCGCGCTTCCCGCGCGAGGTGGACCCCGCGGCCGCGGCGCAGGCGCGGCGGGCGTACGGCGTCGAGGGGCGCTTCGTCGTGCTCTACCTCGGCGCGCACGGCGTCGCACAGGGGCTCGCGCGCCTGCTGCCCGCCGCGAAGGCCGCGGGGCCGCGCACGACCTTCCTCTTCGTCGGCGAGGGCGCCGAGAAGGACGCGATGGTGGCCGAGGCGGCCCGCCTCGGGCTCGGCGAGCGGGTGCGCTTCCTGCCCGGCGTCCCGCGCGACGAGGTCGTCCGCGTCTACGCCGCCGCCGACGTCTGCCTCGTCGCGCTGCGCGCCACGCCGCTCATGGAGACGTTCCTGCCGAGCAAGGCGTTCGAGGCCTTCGGGGCGGGACGGCCGGTCGTCGCGTGCGTCGCGGGCGAGGCGAAGGCGCTCCTCGAGGCGGGGCCCGGGGCGGTCGTCGTGCCGCCCGAGGACGTGGACGCGCTCGGGCGCGCCGTCGCGGCGCTCGCCGCCGACCCGGCGCGCGTGGCCGCGATGGGCCGCGCCGCGCGCGAGCGTGCGGAGCGCGAGTTCGACCGCGACGCCCTCGCGCGCCGCTACCTCGCGGTGCTCGACGCCGCGGTCGGCGCGGCGCGGCGGAGGCGCCGGTGAAGCGGCGCGTGCTCGTCGTCGGGGCGACCGGCTTCACCGGGCGCCGGGTCGTCGCCGCGCTCGTCGCCGCCGGCCACGACGTCGTCGCCTTCGTGCGCCCGACGAGCGACGCGGCGGCGGTCCGCGCGCTCGGGACGCCCGTCGTCGAGGGCGACCTCGACCGACCCGAGAGCCTCGAGCGCGCGCTCGTCGGGCGCGACGCCGTGGCGTGCGCCGCGAGCCTCGGCTTCGGGCACGCGCCGGGGATCGTGGAGGCGATGCGCCGTGCCGGCGTGACGCGCTCGGTGCTGCTCGGCACGACGGCCGTGCGGACCACGCTGCCGGCGAAGAGCAAGGCCGTGCGCCTCGAGGCCGAGCGCGTGGTGCTCGCCGACGGCGTCGGCGCGACGCTGCTGCGGCCGACGATGATCTACGGCGCCCCCGGCGACCGCAACCTCGAGCGCCTCGTGCGCTTCGTGCGGCGCTGGCCGGTCGTGCCCGTCCTCGGACGGGGCACGGCGCTCGTGCAGCCGGTGCACGTCGAGGACGTGGCCGCCGCGGTCGCCGCCGTCCTCGCGCGCGACGGGCTCGCCGGCCGCGCGTTCGACGTCCCCGGCCCGGCGCCGTTGACCTTCGAGACCCTCGTGCGCACCGTCGCGGCGGTCCTTTGCCGCCGCCGCGTGTTCCCGCACGTCCCCGCCTTCGTCGGCCGGCTCGTGGCGAGCCGCGAGCAGGTGGCCCGCCTCGCCGAGGACAAGGACGCCGACCCGCGCCCCGCCGCGGAGGCGTTCGGCTGGGCGCCGCGCGCGTTCGAGGTCGGCATCCGCGAGGAAGCGCGCCTGCTCGGGTGCCTCCCGTGACCGCGCCCGCGCCGCTCCCGCTCGTCGTCGCCTTCGCCGTGACGGTCGTCGCGACGGGGGTCGTGCGCGCGCTCGCGCTGCGCCGCGGCGCGCTCGACGCGGTGGACCCGTCGCGACGGCTCCACACGCGGCCGACGCCGCGGCTCGGCGGGGTGGGGATCGCGGTGGGGCTGGCGTCGGCGCTGCTCGTCGCGGCGGCGACGGGCGCGCCGGCCTCCCCGCCGCGGGCGTGGGCGGCCTCCGTCGCGGTGCTCGCCGCCGCGTTCGCCGTGGGGCTGCTCGACGACCTGCGCCTGCGCGGCCGCGAGCTCTCGGCCGGGCGCAAGCTGCTGCTGCAGGCCGGCGTCGGCGCGCTCGCCGCGGGGCTCGGCCTGCGGGTGGACCTGTCCGCGTGGGGCCCGTGGGGCGGGGCCTCGCTCGGGGCGGCGGGCGCGGTGGTCACGGCGCTGTGGCTCGTCGCCGTCGTCAACGTCGTCAACTTCATGGACGGCAGCGACGCGATCGTGGCGACGACCGTCGCCGTCCTCCTCGCGGCGGCGGGCTCGGCGGCTCCGCAGGCCGGGGCGGGCACGCTGCTGCCCACCGCGGCCGCGTGCCTCGGGTTCCTCGCCTGGAACGCGCCGCCGGCCAAGATCTTCATGGGCGACGGCGGCTCCCACCTGCTCGGCGCGGCGGTGGCGATCGCGCCCTGCGCGTGGGGGGGCGGCGGGGCGGGCTCGGAGCCGGTGGCCGGCGCCCCGTGGCCGCTCGTCGGCGCCATGCTGCTCCCGAGCGTCCTCGACGTGGCCGAGGCGCTCGTCCACAAGGCCCGCCACGGGATCCCGATGTCGCGCGCGCACCACGACCACCTCTACCAGCGCCTCGTCAAGGCGGGCGGCTCCCACGGGGCGGTGGCCCTGCGCTACGCGGGGCTCGCGCTGCTCGCCGCCGCCACGGTCGGGCCGCTGGCGCAGGCCGTCGGCGTGCCCGCGGCGTGCGCGGTCGGGGCCCTCGTGCTCGCGGCACACTGGGCGCAAGGCGTGCGTCGGACGCGCGGCGTCGCGAGACTGACGTCGTGAACCTCCCCGTCGCCGTCCGCCGGCCGTTGGTCTGGCTCGTCCACGCGGCGCTGGCGGCCGCGGCGTACGCGCTGGCGTTCGCGCTGCGCCTCGACGGCCTCTCGCTCACGGTGGACGACCCGCGGACGGGCGCGGTGCTCTTCGACTACGGTCCGCGCTTCCTCGCGACGCTGCCGGTCGCGGTGGCGGCGCGCCTCGCGGCGCTGCAGGCCTTCGGGCTCCACCAGGGCCTGTGGCGCTTCGCGGGCCTGCACGACCTCGTGCGGCTTGCCTACGCGGTCGCGGCCTCGTCGCTCGTGCTGTTCGGCGCCGTCGCGCTCGGGTGGGGGTGGAAGTTCGTCCCGCACTCCGTGCTCGTCATGGACGCGGCGCTCGCCTTCCTGCTCCTCGGCGGCGTCCGCTTCGTGCGCCGGGTCGCCGCCGAGCGGCGCCCCGCGGCGAGCGGGCCCCGCACCGTGATCGTGGGCGCGGGCCAGGCCGGCGAGGCGCTGCTGCGCGACCTGCGTCGGCGCGGCCGCGAGACCCCCGTCGCGTTCGTCGACGACGCGCCCGGCCTGCGGGGGCACTCGATCCACGGCGTCCCGGTGCGCGGCGGCGTCGCCGACCTCGCGCGCGTCGTCGCCGAGGTGGGCGCGAGCGACGTGGTGGTGGCGGTGCCGTCGCGCTCGGGCGAGGTGCTCGGCAAGGCGGTGGCCGCCACCGAGGGGGTGCCCGTCCGCATCCGCGTGCTCGCCGGCGGGCCGGGCCCGGTGCGCGCGTCGGCGCTGCGGGCGCTCGACGTCGCCGACCTGCTCTCGCGCCCCGTGGCCGCGCTCGACGTGGACCGCATCCGCGCCGACGTGGCCGGCCGCCGCGTCGTCGTGACCGGCGGCGCCGGCTCGATCGGCAGCGAGCTCGTGCGCCAGGTGCTCGCGCTCGGGCCGGCCGCGCTCACGGTCGTGGACCGCGACGAGAACGCGATCCACTACCTCGCCGACGGCCTCGCGCCCGAGCTGCCCCGCGACCCGCTGCGCCTCGTCGTCGCCGACGTCGCGCAGGAGGACCAGCTCGCGCGCGCGCTCGAGGCCGCCCGCCCCGACTACGTGCTGCACGCCGCGGCGTACAAGCACGTGCCGCTCATGGAGGGGAACCCCGTCGCCGCGGTCCGCAACAACGTGCTCGCGACGCGGCTCGCGCTGCGCGTGGCCGACGCGGCGGGCGCGTCGAAGTTCCTCCTCGTCTCGAGCGACAAGGCCGTGCGCCCGACGAGCGTGATGGGGGCGACCAAGCGCGCCGCCGAGCTCGTCCTGCGGGCCCCGCCGGCCGGCCGGGCGGTCCGCGTCGCGGTGCGCTTCGGCAACGTCGTCGGGAGCGCGGGGAGCGTGGTCCCGCTGTTCCTGCGCCAGATCGAGCGCGGCGGCCCGGTCACGCTGACCCACCGCGACGCGACGCGCTTCTTCATGACGATCCCGGAGGCGTCGAGCCTCGTGCTGCAGGCGGCCGCGATGGCGCAGGGCGGCGAGGTGTTCCACCTCGACATGGGGCGGCCGGTGCGGATCCTCGACCTCGCCCGCCGCATGATCGCGCTGGCGGGCTTCGACCCCGAGCGCGACATCGAGATCCGCGAGACCGGCCTGCGCCCGGGCGAGAAGCTGCACGAGGAGCTCCTCGCCGCCGACGAGGTCGGCGCGCCCACGACGCACCCGCAGGTGCGCGTCGCCCGCGCCGGGTCGCCCGACGGTGCCGCGCTCGTCGCCGAGCTCGACGCGCTCGAGGCGGCCGCGCGGGCCGGCGACGAGGTCGCGACGCTGCGGGCGCTCAAGCGGCTCGTGCCGGAGTACGCCCCGACCAACGACGCGATCCGCAAGGTGCTCGAGGCGTGACGGCGAGCGCCGTCCTCGCGGCGGCGCGTCCCGCGCACGCGTGGAAGAGCACGCCCGTGCTCGCCGGCCTGCTCTTCGGCGGCCGCTGGGACGACGCGTCGGCCGTGGCCTCGACGCTCGCCTGCGCCGTGGCGTTCACGGCGGTCGCCGCGGCCGGCTACCTCGTCAACGACGTCCTCGACCGTGACGCCGACCGGGCGCACCCGCGGCGACGCCTGCGCCCCGTGGCCCGCGGCGCGCTCGCGGTGCGCACGGCGCTCGCCGCGGCCGGAGGGCTCCTCGTCGGAGGGCTCGCGCTCGCCGCGGTCGCGACGCCGCCGGCGGCGGCCGGGCTCGTGGGCGCCTACGCCGCGACCACGCTGCTGTACTCGTGGCGCGGCAAGCGCGTCGCGCCGGTGGCGGTCGCGATGGTCGCCGGTGGCTTCGTGCTGCGGGTGGCCGCCGGGGCGGCGGCGGCGGGCGTGGCGCCCTCGCCGTGGCTGCTGCCGCTGACGGCGGTGCTGGCGCTCGGGCTCGCGACGGCCAAGCGCGAGGCGGAGGCGCGGCGGGCCGCGCTCCCCTCCGCGCGGTGGCTGGCCCGGTGCACGGACGCGCTGCTGCTCGCGGCCGCCGCGGGCTACGTCGCGTGGACGCTCGCGCCCGGCACGGTCGCCCTGCACCGCACGCGGTGGCTCCTCGCGACGGGCGTCCCGGTCGTGCTCGCCCTCGCGCGCTTCCGCGCCCGCCTGCGACGGGACGCCACGGGCCTCGGGCCGGCCGAGCTGGTCGCGGGCGACCCGGTGCTCCTCGCGCTCGGCGCCGCGTGGGCGGCCGCCTGCGCGGTCGTCCTCGCGTTCGCGCGCTGAGCGCTCGCGCGGCGTGCTCCGCGGCGGGGCGAGAATCCCGAGCATGGGCGCTCGCTTGCGGTTTCGATGGAGCCGTGCTGCCGTCGTTCCACTGGATCCTGCCCGGGCGTCTCGCCGCGATGTCGGCCCCGCATCCCGGCGCGGCGCCGACGCTGCGGGCGCTCGGGATCGGCGCGGTGCTCACGTTGACCGAGCGGGCCCCGCTGACCGAGCTCTCGGCCGCCGGGCTCGCGGTGCACCACGAGCCGGTCGCCGACTTCACCGCGCCCGACGGGCCGACGCTGCAGCGCTGCGTCGCGTTCGTGCGCGAGCGCTGGGCCGCCGGCGACGCCGTCGCGGTGCACTGCCACGCGGGGCTCGGGCGCACGGGCACGGTCGTCGCCGCGGTGCTCGTCGCCGAGGGCGTCGCGGCCGACGAGGCGATCGCCCGCGTGCGCCGCGTGCGCCCGGGGTCGGTCGAGACGTGGGAGCAGGAGGCCGCGGTGCGCGCGTTCGCGTCGCGGCGCACCGGCGGGGAGGGCCGATGAGCACGATCCGGGTGGCGCTGGCGGGCTGGCGGGGGCGCATGGGGCAGGTCGTCGGCCCGGGGCTCGAACGGGCCGAGGGCCTCGAGCTCGTGGCCCGCGTCGAGGCCGGCGACGACCTCGTCGCCGCGTGCCGCGCGGCGCGCGCCGAGGTCGTCGTGGACTTCACGACGCCCGCCGCCGCGGTCGGCAACGCGCGCGCGATCCTCGAGGCCGGGTGCCACGGCGTCGTCGGCACGACGGGCTTCGACGCCACCGACCTCGACGACCTCGACCGCCGCGCCAAGGCCGCGGGCCGTGGGCTGCTCGTGGCCCCCAACTTCGCCATCGGCGTCGTCCTGATGCAGCGCTTCGCGGCAGAGGCCGCGCGCTGGATGCCGCGCGTCGAGATCGTCGAGTCGCACCACGACGGCAAGCACGACGCCCCGTCGGGCACCGCGCTGCGCACGGCCGAGGCCATCGCGACCGCGGTGCCCGGCGCGGGCGGCGGCCCCGCGGGCGGACTCGACGGCGCCCGCGGCCACGACGCGCACGGCGTGCGCGTCCACAGCCTGCGGCTGCCGGGGCTGCTCGCGCACCAGGACGTCGTCTTCGGCGCGCCGGGCGAGGTCCTGACGATCCGCCACGACGCGATGTCGCGCGAGTGCTACGTGCCCGGCGTCGTCGCGTCGGTGCGCGCGATCCGCGGGCGCGTCGGCCTCGTGCGCGGGCTCGAGCGGCTGCTCGCGCTGTGACGCGCGCCTCGCCGTTCCCGGCCGCCCTGCGCGTCGTGCAGATCGTGGACTGCGCGGGCGCGGCCGACGGCGCGCACCTCGACGCGACGCTGTCGGCGGGGGTCACCGCGGTGTGGCTGCGCGACCCCGCCGCGACGGGCCGCCGGCTCTACGAGGCCGCCGGGTCGCTGCTCCTGCGCTGTCGCCGCCTCGACGCCGCGCTCCTCGTCGGCGACCGCGTGGACGTCGCGCTCGCCGTGGGGGCCGACGGCGTGCAGCTCGGCCAGCGGTCGGTGCCGGTCGCGCGGGTGCGGCCGTGGTACCGCGGGTGGATCGGCGCGTCGTGCCACCACGCGGCCGAGGTCGCCTCCGCCGTCGAGGGCGGGGCCGACCACGTGGTCCTCTCGCCGGTGTTCGGCGTGCCCGACAAGGGCGCCGCGCTCGGGGTCGAGGGCCTGCGGGCGCTGCTCGGCGTCACGCGCGTGCCGGCCGTGGCCCTGGGCGGCGTGGAGCCCGGCACGGTCGGGTTGCTGCGCGACCTCGGCCTCGCCGGCGTCGCCGTGATCCGTGCCCTGCGCGACGCCGCCGACCCCGTGGCGGCGGCCCGCACCCTCGCCACGGTGACCCCCGGGTGATGAGGGGCGGCTAGCGTACCGTCCCCCCGGTGCCCCCCGTGCTGCGTGCCCGTCCCGTCGCGTTCGTCGCCCTCGCTGCCGCGCTGCTCGTCGGCGCGTGCCGCGGGCCGGCGGCGCGCCGTGGCGGCGCGGGAGACGCCCCGTCCGACGTCGCGCCCGACGCGGCCACGGGGCTCCCGGAGGGCGACGGCTCGACGTGCGGGCCGGGCACCGTGCCCGTGTCCGACGTGCCCTCGGTCGCCACCGAGCCCGGCGCCTACGCCGACGACCCGCGGCTCGCGCCGCTCGTGGACGAGCTCGACGCGCGCGTGCGCAGCGCCACCGAGCGCCTCGAGCTCGTCACGGGGCTCGCGTTCCGTGACCGCGCCGCCCCGCGGATCCGGCTCGCGCCGCTCGGCGACGAGCGCGTCCCGATGCGCATCGAGCGCGAGGTCGTCGACGGGCGTCGCCGCGCGGTCGTGCAGGTCAACCTCGAGCCGCTCGTCGTCGGCACCGCCACGCTCGACCGCGTGCTCGCCCGGGCGCTCGCGGTCTCCGCGCTCGACGGCGCCCCGACGGGCGCGCGGCCGCCGGCGTGGTTCGGGGTCTTCGTCGGGACGCTCGCCGCGGGCGACGCCGCCGACGAGGTCGAGCGGCTCGCGCGGCGCGGCGGCCCGACGCGCGTGGACCCCGAGGACGACGCCTGCGCCGCCGCCACGGGCCTCGCCGCGGCGCTGCTGCTCGCCGAGCGCAGCACGCCCGCCGACGTGCGCCGCCTCGTCGCGCTGGCCGCCGACGGCGACGACCCCGCGCCGCTGGTGGCCAAGCGCGTGGGGGCGGCCGGCACCGGCTGGTCCGGCGACGGGCGCGAGATCCTCGAGGACGCCCTGGCGCGCGCCGACCGCAGCGACCTCGAGGCGGCCGCGCCGCTGCGTCGCGCGCTCGACGAGCTCGGCCCCGAGGGGCTCGAGCAGGAGGCGGCCGCGCTCGCGGCCCGCCAGCCCCCGACGGAACGCCTGCGCCTCGAGGTCGAGTCGCTGCGCCTCGAGGGGGCGCTGCGCGCGGGCGACCTCGAGGCCGGGCGCGCGGTCGTGGCGCGGGCCCCGTGCGAGCCCCGCGTGCTCGGCCTGCTCGAGGATCCCGCGGGCTACGTGCTCGCCGCGGCGCGGCTCGAGGCGATGGAGGGGGGCGACGCGGCGCTGGCGTGGCTGCGGCTGTCGCGCTTCGACCGCGACTTCCCCAAGAGCCCGCTGCGCCCGGCCGCCTTCGACACGATGGAGGCGATCCTGTCGCGCGTGCCGCCCGACCTCGAGGTCGTGGTGCTCGCGCGCGTCGTCGCCGAGCGCGGCACCGCGGGCCTCTCGACGCCGACGATCGTGCGGCGCGTCGAGACGCTGCTGCGCGAGCGCCGGCCCGGCGCCGCCCGGCGCTTCCTCGACGGCCTCGGCACGCGCGGCGACGACGGCGACCTCGCCCTCCTCTTCACCGCGACCGACGCGGCCGAGAACGAGCCCGACGCGGAGAGCCGCCGCGTCAACGAGGCGCGCGTCGCCGCGTGGGTGGCCTCTCCGTCGTCGGCGACCGAGGACGACGTCGTGGACGGCGGGGCGGTGGCCGCCGTCGCGCTGGCCGACCGCGTCCCCGCCTCGGGCCCCGCCCGCCGCGAGTGCGTGCGCGTGATGCTCGCCGCCGGCGGCCTCGCGCGGGCGGTGTCGCTGCTCGCGCCGGAGTGGGCGGCGGTGCCCGACCGATTCGTGTCCGACCTCGAGGTGCTCGCGGCCCGTTCCGGCTACGGCGACCTGCGCCGCACCGTCGAGGCGTTCTTCCCCGGCGTGCGCAGCGACGCGCGGGCGGCGGCGGAGTGGGAGCGGTTGACGCTGGGCCTCGACCCGGTGCGCCTGACCACCGACGACGGGCTGCTCGCGCGGCTCTACAGCCCCGAGTTCGCCGTGCGCCGCGCGGCGTTCGAGGAGGTCGTCGGCGGCTCCGCGCCGATGGTCACCCCGCTGCTGCTGCGCCGTTTCGCTCACGACCCGGCGATCCTGCTGCGCCGGATCGCGGTGCGGGCCGCGGGGCGCGAGGGCTTCGGCATGCTCGCCGAGGAGGCGCTGGGCGACCCGAGCGGGCTCGTCCGGCGCGCCGCCTGCCTCGCCCTCGCCGACGCCGAGTGGGTGTCGGCGGCGCCCGCGGTCGCGAACCTCCTGCGGGCCCCCGACCCCGAGGAGCCCGTGCGGCTCGCCGCGGCGGGCACGATGCTGCGCTTCGCCGCGCTCGACGCGGCGTGGGTGCGCGCCGTGGTGTCGGTGGTGCGGGTCGGCGACCCGGTGCTCGCCGACGCCGTGGCGGGCGGGCTCACCGACCTCGACCGCGCCGCGGTGGGGCGGGCGGTGGCCGCCGAGCTGCGCCTCGAGGGCGCGGTGGACGGCGCGCGCGCGGACCCCGCGGCCCTGTTCCGCCTCTTCGTGGCCTACCGGCGCGCGACCGGGCGCGACGCGGGCTACGACCCGTCGATGTCGCGCGACGCGGTGCGCACGCTCGTGCTCGGGCTCCCCGAGAACGGAGGCAGCGGTGTCCCCCGAGCGAAGTGAGGACGCGTGGGTGGCGGCCGTCGCGCGGCGTTTCCCGCGCTCGCCGCGGGTCCGCGTCGGCATCGGGCACGACACGGCGACCGTCGCCTTCGACGGCCGCGACGTCGTGCTCAAGATCGACACGGTGATCGACGGCGTGGACCTGCGGCTCGCCGCGTGCGGCCCCGTGCTCGCCGGGCGCAAGGCGCTCGCCGTGCCCGTCTCCGACCTCGCGGCGAGCGGCGCGGTCCCGCGCGCGGCGGTCGTGTCGGCGGTGCTCCCCCGCGACGTGGAGTTCCCGACCTTCGACGGCCTCGCGGAGGGCCTCGCGGCCATGGCGGCCGAGGTCGGCTGCGACGTCGTCGGCGGCGACACCAGCGTGGCCGACGGGCCGCTCGTGCTGTCGGTGGCGGTGGTGGGCGAGCCCGGCCCGCACGGCCTCGTCACGCGGGGCGGGGCCCGCGCCGGCATGACGATCTCGACCACCGGACCGCTGGGCGGGTCGATCGTCGGCCGTCACCTGACGTTTCGCCCGCGCCTGTCGGAGGCGCAGGCGCTGCTCGCGCACCACGTCCCGGCCGCGATGATGGACCTCTCCGACGGGATCGCGGCCGACCTGCCGCGGCTCTGCGCGGCGTCGGGGGTGGGCGCGTACGTGCAGGCGGCCGCGTTGCCCGTCCACCCCGACGTGACGAGGCTCGCCGACGGGCGGCCTGCGTGGGAGCACGCGCTGTCCGACGGCGAGGACTTCGAGCTCCTGCTCGCGCACGCGCCGCTGGCCGCCGACGTCGTCGCGGCGCTGGCGCGCGCGGGCGTGACGTTGCACGCGGTGGGGCGCACGACCGATCGCGCGGGCGTGCTCGAGCTCGAGGTGGACGGCGCGGTCCGGCCCTGGCCGCGCGGCGGCTACGACCACCTGCGTCGCGCCGGCGGTTGAGCCCGGAGCTCCTGGGCGCCGACGAGATCGGGGCGCGCCCGGGGCCGCCGGGCCGAGGCGACGCGGGGCGCGAACGCGCGGACGACCGTCGCGCGTGCGGGTCGGCCCCGGGACCCGCACCGTCCGCGGGTCGGATACGCTCGCGCCGATGACCGCCGACGCCACCGCCCCTGCGGCCGCCGCGTCCCCGGCGCGGGCGGGCGCGTGGCTCGTCGTGGTCCTCGGGCTCCTGCTCCCGCGGCTGTGGCGCTTCGAAGCCGTCGGGGAGGGCGTGGACGAGGCGTACAGCGTCAAGGCCACGCGCGCGCTGCTCGACGGACGCTTCTCGTACCGCGACCTCAACGACTTCTCGGTGGACGCGTACCAGGCGAAGCTCACGCCGGTCGCCGAGCTGACCGCGGTCCCGTTCGTCGTCGCGCTCGGGGACCGCCCGCTGTCGTTCCGCCTCCCGTCGCTGCTCGCGTCGCTCGGGCTCGGGGTGCTCGTCGTCGCGGCGGCGCGCCGCCTCGCCGGCAGGACCGCCGCGGTCGCGACGCTGCTCTTCGTCGCGCTCGACTACCGCGGGGTGTCGTACGCGCAGACGCACCGCTACGTGGCGGTCGAGCAGCTGCTCCTCTTCGGCGCGTTCCTCGCCGCGCTGCGGGCCGGCCGGACGGGGCGCGTCGGCCCCGCGGTCGTCGCCGCGGGGTGCGGGCTGGCGGCCGTGCACGCGCACCTGCTCGCCGTGCTCGTGCTCGCGCCGACCACGGCCGCGGTGTTCCTCGCCGCAAGGCCCCGCGACGCGACGACGCGACGTCGTCCGCTCGCCGGCACGGTCGCCCTCGCGCTCGTGTGCGCGCACGGCGGCGCGATGCTCCTCCTGTTCCGCGCCCTCGGGCTCGAGCGCTTCTTCCCCGCGGAGAGCCTCGGGGCCGGGCTCGCGCGCGGGGCGGGCACCACCGCGCGCGCCGTCGCGGGCCTCGGACCGGCGGCCGTGCTGCTCGGGCTGCCGACGGCGGTCCTCGCGCTGCGCAGCCGCGACGCCCTGCGGCGCGCCGCGGGGGTCGTCCTCCTCGGGGCGGTCGCCGGTTTCGCGCTCGGCTCGCTGCGACTGCCGCTCGCACCGCGCTACCTGCTCGCCGTGCAGCCGTTCGCGTGGCTGCTCGCCGGCGTGGGCTGCGCCGACCTCGTCGCCCGGTGGGACACGCGCCCCCGTCGCCGGGCGGCCGTGGTCGCGCTGGCCGCGCTGCCCGGGGCGGCGCTGGTCGCGTGGTACCTCGGCACGGGGGGCGGCCGCGACGCGGAGCTCACGATCCACGCCGCGCTGCGCCGCGCGGCGACGCCGGGCGAGGCGGTGCTGTGGGACGTGCCCGCCGAGGACCCGTACGGGCGACGTCCCGACGCGTTCCCGGCCGTGCCGCACGCGCACGCGCTGTGGGAGGCCGCCGACCCCGACGCGGCCCTCGACGCGCGCGGCGTGCGCTGGGTGGTGCGGTCGTCGCGCTCGACGCCGCGCCCGCTGTGGACGCCGCAGGCGCTCTCCCGGCTCGAGCCCGTCGCGACGAGCGAGGCGCGGGGCCTGCTCGGCGAACAGGCGACGCTGACGCTGTACCGACGCCGATGACCCGCCGCGCGCGGCGTCAGCAGGTGTAGATCCGCGCGAGCATCGCCACGGCGACCTTGGCCGCCTTCCACTTGTTCGTGCCCACGCCCTTGCTCACGCCGACGCGGGCGCGGAACGAGAGCGGGAGCTCGATCATCCGCAGCCCGGCCTGGAAACTGACGACGGCCAGGTCCACGTTGAAGGCGTTGCCGCCGGTCCGGAGCCGGTCGCGGACCGCGAGCCAGGCCTCGCGCCGGTACACGCGGAACGTGCAGCCGACGTCGGAGAGGCGCGTGCCCCAGAAGCGCAACTGCAACAGCTTGGCGACCAGCTGGTTGAACGGGTTGAGGAGCCAGTCCATCTGGCTGTCCGCGGAGTTGAGCTCGCGCGTCGTGCGCGAGCCCATCACCACGTCGAAGTGCACGAGGTAGGCGAGCATCTTGTCGAGGTCGGCCGCGTCGAAGGTCCCGTCGCCCTCGACGAGCACCGCGACGTCGCCGCGCGCGGCCGCCTCGTCGAGCGCCCGCCGGCACGCCCACCCGAAGCCCTGACGGGGCTCGGCGACGACCTCGGCCCCGGCCTCGCGTGCCACCGCGGCCGTGCGGTCGCGGCAGTTGTTGTCCACGACCACCACGCCCGCGACGCGCGGGTGCGCCCGGAACAGGCGCACCGCGTCGCCGATCGAGGCCTCGTCGTCGTACGCCGTCATCCCGACCACGACGCGGGTCCCGTCGAGGGGACGGTGGTCGAGGCGCCGCGGGGCCTTCATGGCGTTGTGGAGCACGAACAGGTCGAACCCCGCGGTGAGCACGCCCACCGTGAGCAGCAGGAACGCCGGCTCGAGACAGGAAAAGGTCCAGCGCGGCGGCACGACGCCGAGACGGTCGAGGGCCCAGCCCGCCACCGCGGGCACGAGCAGCCCGAGGCCGAGGAGCGCCAGCGTGCCGCCCCAGAGCGCGAGACGGCCGCGGAAGAAGCGCAGGACGGCCATGGGGGCGGGAGTCTACCCGGCCGCACCCGGGGGACCCGCTGCGGGCGCCCGGGGGGCGCGTAGCATCGAGGGATGCGGCTCGCCACCCTCCGATCCGAGAGCCCCGCCGACACGGCCGCGTGCGGGCGCCGCCTCGGCGCGGCGATCGACCCCGTGCCGCCCGGCGGGCTGTTCGTGGTGCTGCTCGGCGACCTCGGGGCGGGCAAGACCGTGTTCGCCGGCGGGCTCGTCCGCGGGCTCGGCGCGCCGGCCGACGTGCCGGTGGTCAGCCCCACGTTCACGCTCGCCCGGGCGTACCGCGGCCGCGCCGCGATCGTGCACGTGGACGCGTACCTCGTCCGCCGGATCGCGGACCTCGAGGCGGCGGGCTTCGAGGACATGGGAGGGGACGGGCGGGTCACCGTCGTCGAATGGGGCGACCGCATCGCCGCGGCGCTGCCGGCGGACCGCCTCGAGGTGACCTTGACCCCCGTGGACGACCCGACCTCTCCCGGACCCGCGCGGGCGCGCCGGGTCGAGCTCCGTGCCGGCGGACCGCGGTCCGAGGCGGTGCTCGACCGGTTCCTCGCCGCGGCGCCTGCGGGCCTCGAGCCCACCGCATGAGCCCGCGGCTCGTCCCCCTCGGTCGCGGGCTCGGGAGCCGCGCGGGGCGGTGGCGCCTCGGGCTGTGGGGGCTCGGGCTCGTCGCGGCGGCGACGTCGGTGCACGCCGAGGACGCCGCGCCGGCGCCGACGGCGCCGCAGGTGCGGGTCGAGGACGGTCACGGCGCTCCCGTCGCCGACGCGGGCATCGTGGACGCGGTGCCGTTCTCCGACGGCCTCTCGCTCGTGGACGAGGACGCGCCGGCGGTCGTCGCCGCGGACGCGCAGGGCGTGCTCGCGCTGCCGCTCGCGCCCGCGCCGGGCGGGGCGCGGCGCGTCGTGCGCGCGCGCGGGCGGCCGCTCGCGGCGCTCGACCCGCTCCCGAGCGTGCTGCGCCTGCCGCCGTCGCCGCCGTTGCGCGGCCGGCTCGAGCGGGCGGGCGGCCGCGCGCTCGGGCCGGTCGTCGTCCTCGCGCTCCCCACGGACGCGGGCGAGCCGTTCGCGCGGCGCGTGCGCCCCGCGCCCGACGGGTCGTTCGCGTTCACGACCCTCGTGCCCGAGGCGCGCTACCGGCTCGAGGTCCGCCGCCCCGACGGCGCGTGGGCCCCGCTCGGCGAGGCGGCGGCCGGGACCGACCTCGGGACGCGCACGCTCCCGGCCGGCGCCACGCTGCGGGGCCGCGTGGCGGTCGCGTCCCCCGCGGGGCCCGCCGCCGACGTGGGCGTGCGGCTCCGCCGCATCGAGCCGCTGCGCGAGGACCGCGCGACGGTGACGACGCCGGCCGTGGACCCGATGGGGGAGCCCGACACCGTCGCCGACCTGCGCACCGGCGCGGACGGGCGCTTCACGCTCGCCGAGGTCCCGCCCGGCGTGTACGAGGCGGTGCTGACGACCCCGGGCGTCCTGTGGGACGGCGAGGCGCCGCGCATCGAGGTCCGCGCCGCGGTCCCGGTCCGCCTCGAGACCTTCTGGGTGGTGCGCCGCGGCGCGATCGTCGGCCGCGTGCTCGATCCGAAGACGAAGGCGCCGATGGCGGACGTCCGCGTGCGCGCGCTTCCGCCGCCCGACCTCGCGCCGGTGGTCGGCGGGCTCGCGCCGGCGACGGGCTCGACGAGCGGCGCCGACGGGCGCTTCCGCCTCGACGGGCTCGCGCCCGCCGCGGGGTGGACGGTGCTCGTCGAGCGCGAGGGGCGGTCGCCCGTCGTCGCGGGGCCCGTCGAGGTCTCGGGGGGCCGCGACGTGCCGGTGGGCGACGTGCGCCCGCGCGCCGCCTGGACGCTCGAGCTCTCGGTCTCCGAGGGCACGGGCCGCCCGGTCGCCGGCGCGCGCGTCCGCGCCGTGCCCGCGGAACGGCCCGTGGCGGCCGACGAGGGTCCGCTCGCCGTCGCGTTCGTCCGCCGTGGCGAGACCGACGCCGAGGGTCGCGTGACCCTGCCCGACATGCCCGAGGGCGACGCGCAGCTCGTCGTGCTCGCGCCGGGCTTCGTGGAGGCGATCTCGGTCGTGCCCGAGGGCGTCCCCGCGACGACCCGGACGGTGCGCGTCGAGCTCGTGCGCACGCCCGTCGTCGAGGGCCGCCTCGAGTCCGACGACGGCCCGCTGCCGCCGCTCGTCGTGCGCGTCCTCTCGCGCGAGGGCGGCCCCGCGCGCCGCGCGACGCCGGACGCGTCGGGTCGCTTCCGCGTCGAGGACGCCCCCGCGGGCCCGCTCGACGTCGAGGCCGTCTCGCCCGACGGACGCCACGTCTACGCGCGCCGCGAGGCGTACCTGCCGGCGTCGGGCGAGCTGCTCGCGCTCGTCGTGCCGCCCGCGCGCCGCATCGAGGGCGAGGCCGAGGGGCTCGAGCGTGCGGGGCCCGCGGCGACGGTCCGGCTCGAGGCCCTGCGCCTCGACCTCGACGCCGACGAGCTGCGCCCGGCGCTCGTCGAGACGCTGCGGCTGCCCGTGGGCTCCGACCACGCGCCCTTCCGCTTCGGCAAGGTGCCGGCCGGGCGCTACGCCGTGCGCGTCGTGCAAGGTCTGCGCGACACGGGCCCGCTGCCCGTCGTCGTCGAGGCCGACGACGTGACGGGGCTCGTCGCGCGGCTCCCGCGCGGGGCGCGGGTGTCGGGGCAGGTCCTCGACGCGCGGCGAGAGGCCGCGGCGCTCGGCGTGCGCGTCTCGCTCGTCCGCCTCGACGCCGCGGGCGTCGCGCCCGCCGACGGCCCGCCCGCGGTGCGCGTCACCGACGAGGACGGGCGCTTCGAGTTCCCCGACGTGGCCGCGGGCGTCTGGCGCCTCGAGGCCAGCGACCGCGACGTCGCCCCGTCGCGCGTCGAGCTCCGCGTCGCCGAGGGCGAGGACCGTCGCGTGGACGGGCTCGTCGTCGGCGAGGGCGGGCGTCTCGAGGGACGCGTCGCCGACGAGCGTTCCCGCGCCGTCGGCGCGCTGTCGCTGCGGGTCCTGCGCCTGCCCGATCTCGAGGACGCCGGTCGCGTCGTCACCCGCGACGACGGCTCGTTCCGCAGCGCGCCCTTGGCGGCGGGCCGCTATCGCGTGGTCGTGCCGGCGGGCGTGGCGGACCGTCCGGGCGTCGAGGCCGACGTGGACGTCGTCGAGGGCGAGACGACGACCGTGGACTTCACGGCGAACGACCTCGGGCGCATCGACGGCACGGTGCGGCGCCGGTCGTCGGTGCTCGCGGGCGTGCTCGTCGAGGCGGTGCTCGAGGCCGCGCGCGGGTGCGACACGGTGCGGCTCGCGGTCCGCACGGACGCGTGGGGGCAGTTCCACTTCGCCGGCCTGCCCGAGGGCGCGTGGCGCCTGCGGACCGTGGACGGCAGCGTGCGGACCGCGGTGCCCGTGCTGCTGCGTCGCGGCGACCGCGTGACGCGCGACCTCGAGGTCGGCGAGGGGCGCGTGGTCGGCGTCGCGCGCTACGCCGGCGGCGCGCCGGTCGTCGGCGCGACCGTCTTCGTGCTGCCGCGCGACCGCGCCGGCGACGCCGACGCGTCGTCGGGCCGCGTCCGCACGGGCCCGGACGGGCGCTTCGAGGTGGGCGGGCTCCCAGTCGCGCGCTACCGCGTCGTCGTGATGCCCGAGGGCCGCGCCGCGCGCGCCGTCGAGGACGTCGTCGCCGAGCCCGCGGGGCAGGAGCGGCCCGTCGAGGTCTGGTTCGGCGTCGGCGGGCGTCTCGACGTGCGCGTGCTCGACGACCGCAACCGCGCGGTGATGGCCGCGGCCGTGTGGGTCGAGACGCCCGCCGGCGTCCCGATGCACGTGCGGCCGCTCGCCACCGACGGCGCCGGGCGCGTGACGATCGACGGGCTGCCCGAGGGGCCCGCGCAGGTGCGGGTCGTGGCGCGCGACCACGGCCGCCCGCGGCCGGTGCCGGTCGTCGTCCGCGAGGGGGTTGCGACCCCCGCGGACGTGCGGCTGCTGCCGTCGTGCGCGGTGCGGCTCGTCGTCACGGCGGGGCGCGACCCCGTCGCGCGCGCCCGCGTCGAGGTGCGGCGCGAGGGCGGCGAGGTCTTGGTGCCGCGCGCCGCGCTGCGGCGGCCGACCGACGACACGGGCTTCGGCGTCGCGCCCCGCACGGGCGTCCTCGTGCTCGACGACCTCGAGGAGGGCGCGTACCGCATCCGCGTCACCGCGGGCCGCGAGCTCGAGCCCGCCGAGGTCGTCGTCGTCGCGCGGCCGTCCCGCGAGCCCACGACCGTTCGGGTGTCCCTCCCGTTCGCGCGGTGACGGGGCGCACGGGCGGGGTCGCCCCGCGCGTCCTCGAGCGCGAGCGCGGGATCGGTCGCGTATCCTGCGCGGCGTGGACCTCGCGCACCCCCTCCGGCCGTCGCGCGTCCGCGCCGATGGACGTCGCCCTCGGTGACCGCGCTCGATCCCGACACCGAGACGATGCTGCGCGCCAAGGCGGGGGACGTGGGCGCGTTCACGCGGCTCGTCGAACGCTTCGTGCGTCCGCTCGCGGCGTTCTTCCACCGCCTCGGGGCCGACCGTTCGACCGCCGAGGACTGCGCGCAGGAGGTGTTCCTCAAGGTGTTCCGCAGCCGCGCGTCCTACGAGCCGCGCGCCCGCTTCTCGACCTACCTGTTCAGCATCGCCCGCCACCACTGGATCGACGTCGTGCGCCACCGCGCCGCGGGGCCGACCACGGTCTCGAGCGACGCCGCCGCCGACGGGGACCGTCCCCCGAGCGACCGCTTCGCCGCCGCGCCCGGCGCCGCCCCGGGACCCGAGCACGCCGAGCTGGCCGACGCCCTGCGCCGCGCGGTCGAGGCGCTCTCCCCGGAGCAGCGCGAGGTCTTCGCCCTCGTCCGGGGGGAGGGGCTGGGCTACGCCGAGATCGCCGTGATCCTCGGCATCCCGGTCGGCACCGTGAAGTCCCGGGTCCACGCCGTCATGGGGGTGCTGCGCGACCGGCTGCGAGCGGAGGGATTCGAACCGTGAGCCCCCGGCGTACGTTCTCCCTGCGGACCGATCCCTCGTGACCACCCCCCGCGGCCCCAACCCGTTGTCGGACAAGGTCTTGGACCTTGTGCTCGGCCAGCTCCCCCCGGGGGAGGCGTCCGAGGTGGGGGCCGCCGCGGCCACCGACCCGGCGCTCGCCGCCGAGCGCGCGCGGTGGGGACGCTGCCTCGCCGCCCTCGACGCCGCCTACGACCCCGGGCTCGACGGCAAGGCGGGCGAGCGGATCGCCGCGCGCGTGGTCGCGCGGGTGCGGGACGAGGAGGCGCGCGCCGCGCGCACGGCCTCCGTCCCGCGCCGCGTGTTCTGGCTGCGGGTGCTCGCGGGTTCGGTCGCGGTGCACGCGCTGGCGCTCGGGCTGGTGCGCTGGCGGTCCGCGCCCCACGAGGCGCGCCCCGTCGAGCCGTTCGTCGGGGTCGCTTGGGGCGTCCACGACGACTCGACGCCGGCGGCGGCTCACGACGAGCGCCCCGGGTTCGCGCTCCCCGACGTCGCCCCGCCGTCGCTGGCCGACGCGGGCCTCCCGGTCGAGACGCTGTTCGCGCCCGAGGACGGAGGCATGGCGCCCGACGTCGCGCCGCCGTCGCCCTCCGCGCTCGCGTCGAGCCTGCCGACCGCGCGCGCCGCCTTCCGGGTCCGCACCGACGACGCGACCAAGCGCTGGATCGAAGCGCGCGTCGGCGTGACCGGGTCGCTCGACGCGATCCAGCGCAGCCTCGTCGCGCTCGCCGCCGCGCAGCGCGACGACGGCTCGTTCCCGGCGCCGACCGGGATGGACGCCTCCGAGGCGACCGCGCTGGTCGTGCTGCCCTTCTTGGGCGACGGCTCGTGCAGCGGCTTCGGCCCGCACCGCGCGGTCGTGGCGCGCGCGCTCGCCTACGTGCGCGGGCAGCGGAGCGCCGACGGCGCGGTGCGCGGCGGCCCGCACGCGCTGTGGGCGCTCGCCGAGGACGCGCTCCTCGCGCGGTCGTTCCTGACGCCGGTCGAGGGCCGCGACCGCGCGGCCGAGATCCGCGCCCTCGCCGCGCGGCTCGCGCAGGACCCGGCGGCGCGCGCGTCCCCCGCGCTCGCCCGTGCGCTGGGCGTCGCCGCCGACGCGCGCGTGCTCGGCGTCGGGCCTTCCCTCGCGGCGGTGGGGGCGGGCGACCGCGCCGACGCGCCCTCGTGGAGCGTGGGCGACGCGCTGCTGCACGCCCGCGACGCCGAGGGCTTCCGCACGTGGGCGCGCCGGGCGCACGAGACCGTGCAGGCCGAGCTGGCGCCGGACGCGCTGGTGCGCGCCGACGTCGCCGCGCAGGACGGGCGCCTCGTCGCCACCGCGCGGGCCCTGCTCGCGCTCCAGGTCCCGGTCCGCGGGACCTGACCTCTCCGGCCCCGCGCGGCGCGGGTCCCGTGGAGTCGGCCGCGAGCGAGGCCGCGCCTCGTCGCGGATCGCCCGCCGTCCTCGCGAGGGGACACCGTGTCGTGACATCGGTCTCCGGATGGTCACGAAGCGCTCGGTCCGGGGACACCACCGATCTGAACCGCGTCTTTACGAATCGTCGCAAGTGCCGCTGCGGAATGGGGATCCTGCGGTCGCGCCGGATTCCGCCCGAGACGGCACGCGAGTTGCCAGATTTGAGGAACAAGTCGGGCGCACGGGCGTCCGATAGGACGGGTGGGGGCAGCGCCCACGCCCGCGCGACGGGCCGGTTCGGCTTGGGCCGAGCGACCCGGGAAAGGTCTGCCATGCACGTTCGGTTCCTGTGCCTCGAGGGCGGTCGCCAGTACTACGAGGTCGTGCTCCAGGGCGAGTCGATCTTCATCGGCACGCGCGGCGAGTGCGACCGCTTCATGGCGATCCACGAGGAGAAGGTGGCCCGGGCCCAGGCCGAGGCGCTGCGCGACCCGCGCAGCCGCGCCGTGCCGGTCCGCGTCTGCCGCCAGGCGCGCGCCCGCGCCTAGCCCCGTTCCACCCGCCCTCCGCGACACGTCGCCCCGCCGGGGCGACGGCGTAGGGGGCGGTCCACGATGTGCGCGCCCGGTGGAAGCCCGCCGCGCGCGCCGGGAGCTCAGAGGCTGCTCGGGCGGGGTGCGAAGGCGCGGCGGGGACCGCGGCACGGCGCGCAGGGGATCGCCGCCTTCGCGTGTTGGCGCGGTGACGCCCGCCGGGTTCGATGACGCCGTGGTCGTCCACCGCCCGCTCCTCGCCGTCGTCGCGTTCGTCGGCCTCGCCACGGCCGGATTCGCGGTGCACGGCGGGGACGCGCCGGCCGGCCGCGCGGCGCCGGCATCGCCGGCCGACGACGCGGCGCTGCCGTCGGCCGACGTGATCGTCGTCGGGCGGGTCCGGGTGCTCGTGCCGCCGCGCGGGCTCGGCGGCACGACGGTGCTGCGGGTGGACGTGGACCGTGCCCTGCGCGGGCGGACCGAGCCGGGGTTCACGATGTTCGTGGGCGGCTCGCGCAACACCGCCGACCCGGCGCGGCCGTCGGCCCCGTACTTCGAGCCCGGGGCCGACGGGGCCTACGTCCTGTTCCTGCGGCCGTCGCCCGCGGGGTCGGGCTACGCGCTGGTCGCCAAGTTCCGGGCCGACGACGCGCTCGGGCTCGAGAAGACCGACGTGCTCGTCGTCGAGCTCGAGATCGCCGCCGAACCCGACCCCGCCGTCCGCGCCCGCAAGACGCTCGCCGCGGCGCTCGCAGGGCTCGCCTCCGACCGTCCGTGGACCCGGCTCCACGCGTCGCGCGAGCTCGAGCGCCTCGCGGTCACCTCGCCGGCGCTGTTCGGCGCGGACGCCCGGGCCGTGCTCTCGCTGCAGGCCCGCCGGGCGATGGACCCGGTGGTGCGCACCCGTCTGTCCCGCACGCTGCGACGCCTCGACGGGGGCGACCTCGGCGGCGCCCCCGACGAGCCGGGCCCGGGCGCCGAGCCGGCGCCGCGCGTCGCCGCGACCGACGCGCTCGAGGCCGCTCGTCGCCGCCTGCGCGAGGCACCCGACGACGCCGCGCGCCTCGACGCGCTGGCCGCCCTCGCTCAGGCCGGCCGCGGCAACGCCGTGCCCGACCTGCTCGCCGTCGCCCGCGGCGACGCGTCGGCCGTCGTGCGCGTGCGCGCGATCGAGGAGCTCGCGCAGCGCGGCGCGCACGGCGTCGTCGGCGACCTCTACGACCTCGACCGCGTCGAACGCGAGCCGACGGTCCGCGCGGCGATCGTGCTCGCGGTCGGCGTGCTCGGCGACGACGCCGACGTGCCGTGGCTCGCCGACCGCGCCAAGGAGGGCGCCCGCCTCGAGGTCGCCGAGGCGCTCGCGCGGATCCGCACCGAGACCGCGCTCGCCGCGCTGGACGCGCTCGGCCGAGGGGCCCGCGCGGCGGTGCCACCCGACGAGGCGCTGGCCCGGAGGGTCGAGTACCTTCGCTCTCCGGCCTTCGTCGAGGCCGAGACGGCCGCGGGCCGGACGGTGGGCCCCAAGGGCTCCCCGGCGCCCGCGGACGCCGACGCGGGACGCGACGGGCGCTGTCCGCCGCCCCCGAAGCCCGCCGCCCCCGACCCCGGAGCCCCCCGATGAAGCCCGCCGCAGCGCGCTGCCTCCGCGGAGGCTTCCTCGTCGGCGTGCTCGCCCTCTCGGGCTCCGCGGTGGCGGCCGAGGACCCGCCCGCCCCCGCGGCTCCGGCCGCCCCGGCGGCGCCCGCGGCCCCGGTCCCGCCGCCGCCGCCGCCGGGTCCGGTCGCGCCGGCGCCTTCGGGCGCGCCGGCCGCCCCCGCCCCGACGCCGGCCTCGGCGCTGCCGGCCTCGCCGTTCCCGTCGCCCGCGGGCGACGTGATGCGGCTCACGCTGGCGGAGGCGCTGCGCCTCGGCGCGGCCCGCAACCTCGAGCTGATGGCCGGGGCCTACGACCCGGCGATCGCGTGCGCGCAGATCGACGTCGCCGACGGCGTGTTCGACTCGCTGCTGACGGCCGGGTTCGACGCCGGCCACCAGGAGACGACGTCGAACGTGGCGTTCGTCGGCTCCGACGTCACCCAAGACGACTCGGTGAACGCGTTCGCGGGCATCTCGCGGCGCTTCCGCGACGGCAGCCGGCTCGCCGTGGTCTTCCAGGCCGACCGCCTCGACACGAACTCCGCGGTCGCGACGATCGACCCCTCGTGGTCCACCGGCGTCTCGGTCGAGTACGCGCGGCCGCTGCTCCGCGGCGCGGGCGACGTCGCCACCGCCGACGTGCGCAAGGCGCGCGCCGCGGCGCGCGCCGCCGACCTCGGCCTGTCGGCGCTGACCGACAGCGTCGTGCTCCGCATCGAGGTCGCGTACTGGAACCTCGCCTTCGCCCACGCCCAGTGGAGCGCCCGCAAGGCCTCGGAGCGCGTCGCGGAAGAGCTGCTCTCGCTGACGCAGGCGCGCTACGACGCGCAGGTCGCGACGGTGCTCGACATGGCCGAGGCGCGCGCGGGCGTCGAGTCCCGCCGCGGCGACCGCATCGCGGTCGAGGGGCTCGTCGGGGCGCTCGAGGACGAGTTGCGCGCGCTCATCCTCCCGTTCGAGGCGGGCGGGCGCGCGGCCACGGCGCGGCTCGTGCCCGTGGACGACGTGCGTTCGGTGCCTGCCTCCGACGTCGTGGACCCGGCCGAGGTGGACCGCTTCGTGGCCCAGGCCGTCCGCGGCCGGCCCGACCTCCTCGCGGCGCGCGCCGCGCTCGAGGGCCTCGACATCTCCGTCGAGCAGGCGGCCGACCAGACGCGCCCGCAGCTCGACCTCGTCGCGCGGGTCTCGACCGGCGGCCTCGACCGCGGGCTCAGCTCGTCGCTGGGCGAGACGGCGGGCGGGCAGGCCACGTCCGCGTCGGTGGGCCTCGCGTTCAGCGTCTACCTGGGCCGCCGCAGCGCCTACGCCGGGCTCCAGGTGGCCGAGTGGACGCGCCAGCAGGCGGGCCTGCGCCTGCGCGAGGCCGAGAACCGCACGGTGCAGGAGGTGCGCGGCGCCCTGCTCGAGCTCGCCACCGCGCGCGCCCGGGCCCGCACCGCCGCCGGCGAGATCACCGCCGCCCGCGAGGCCCTCCAGGGCGAGCAGCTCAAGGAGAAGAACGGCGAGAGCACGCCGTTCCGCGTCCTCGAGAAGGAAGAGAGCCTCACGCAGGCCGTCACGCGCGAGAACCGCGCGCTCGCCGACGTCCGCATCGCCGTCGCGCGGCTGTGGCGCGCGACCGGGCTGCTGGCGTCGTCGCGCCACGTCGCGCCCCCCTCGCCCCGCTGAGCCCGGATTCCCCACGAAAGACGAGGGGCGTCGCGGTCCGACCGCGCGGCGACCCGCGGTGGGGGCCGATGCCGGGCCGTCGGGCGCGGGGTTTCCCCGCCGACCGCGTGTTCTCGGAACCCGCCGAGGCGGTGAAACCCCGCCGGCACGGCGCTCGATCGCTCGACGCGCGCTTCCTTGCGCCCGACGGCCCGGCGCGGCCCCGACCTCGTCGGCTCGTGGGAAATCCGGGCTGAGCCCGGCTACTCGCCCATCGCGTCGATGGCGGGGGTGGGGGCGTGGCCACCCTCGAACACGCCGTCGATGACCTCGATGAAGTCCGCGCGGGTGTCGAGCGTCTGGAGGCGCTCGCGCAGGCGCCGCGCGCCCGGGAACCCGCGCAGGTAGAGGCTGGCGAACTTGCGCATCTGCAGCGACGCGGTCCGCTCGCCCTTGAGCGCCGCCGTCTCGTCGAAGAACTCGAGCAGCACCGCGCGCCGCTCCGCGGGCGTGGGCGGCGGCGGGAGCGTGCCCTCGCGCAGCGCGCGCGCCGCCGAGGCGAAGACCCACGGGTCCCAGAGCGCGGCGCGGCCGATCATCACGCCGTCCGCGCCGGTGTCGCGCAGCATCTCGAGCGCGTCGCGCGCGGTGACGACGTCGCCGTTGGCGATCACCGGCACGCGCAGCGCCTCCTTGACGGCGCGGATCGCGTCGCGGGAGGCGCGGCCCCGGTACTGCTGCTCGCGCGTGCGGCCGTGGACGGCGACCGCCGCGGCCCCCTCGGCCTCGAGCGCGCGCGCGACGTCCACCGACTGGCGCGCGTCGTCCCAGCCGGCGCGGATCTTGACCGTGACGGGCACCGGGACACGCCGACGGATCCCGGCGACGATCGCCGCCGCGAGCGGCGGGTCCTTGAGCAGGGCCGAGCCGGCGCAGCGGTCCACGATCTTGCGCACGGGGCAGCCCATGTTGACGTCGATCACGTCCGCGCCGCGGTCCACGAGGATCGCCGCGGCCTCGCCCATGACGGCCGGGTCCGACCCCGCGATCTGGACGACGCCGGGCCGCTCGCCCGCGTCGAGCCGGGCCAGCTCGAGCGTCTTCTCGTGGCGCCGCACCACGCCCTCGGCCATGACCATCTCGGTGGCGGTCAGCCCGCAGCCGATGCGGCGCACGATGCGCCGGAACGCAAGGTTGGTGAAGCCGGCCATCGGCGCGAGGAACAGCGGCGGGTCCACGACGACGTCGCCCAGCCGCACCGGGCCCGGCGGGTGCTCGAGGCGGGGGAGCTCCCCGACGTCGTCGGGGCGAGGCGGCGGATGGAGCGCGGCGGGGTCCACGGGGGGGCTGTAGAATCTCGCACGGGCCGCGGCGGGCGCCACGCTTCCCGGGGCGGTCAGGGGTCGAGGAGCCTGCCGATGACGCCGTCCCGACTCCGCTGGATCGCGGCCGGGATCGTCGTCGCGTACGCGTCCGCGGCGGCCGCCCCCGCGCAGGACGCCCCCCCCGACGAGGCGGCGCGCGTCGCGTACTGGCTCGACCGTCTCCAGCGCGGGCCCGAGCCCACGCCGATCCTCCTGCCCAACTTCCACCAGGGCCTGCTGCTCGACGCGCAGCGGCAGCTGGTCGCGTCCCCGAGGGCGACGCTCGAGCGGCTCGCCGACCCCGCGCTGCGGGAGCGGGTGCAGGCCAACCCGGTCCGGGACGCGTGGATCGCGCTGCTGGTGGTCCTCGTGCCGATCGCGCGCGAGCGCCCCGACGTCGCGCGGGCGTGGGCGCTCCCCGCGGTCGACGACCGCGAGCTGCTGCTGCGTCGGGCCGGCGTCGAGGTGCTCTCGGCGGTCCGCTCGCCGCAGGACGCCCCGGCGCTCCTCGCGGCGCTGCGCCGTGACAGCGACGACCGCTACGTCACGCCGCTCGCGCTGAAGAGCCTCTTGGCGCTCGGCGCACCGTGGGACGGCGAGGCGGCGCGGGTCGCGCTCGAGGCGGGGATCGGCGACCTGCCCGACGGGACGAGCAGCACGTGGGGCGGCCTCGTCCCGGCCGCGCTCGAGTCCACGGCGGGCGCGCGCGACGACCTCCTCGCCGGCCTCGCGCTGCTGCTCGAGTCCTCCAGCCCGCGCCCGCCCCGCCGCACCGTCGCCGGCGAGAGCCTCCCCGACGGCACCGAGGCCTTGGGCTTCGGTCACGTGCTGTCGGGCCCGGGCACGCTCCCGGCCGCGCTCGCCCGCGCGGCGCTGGCCCGGCGCGGCTACGAGGGTCCGCGGCGCAGCGTCGCGGCCGACCTCCGGAGCGCCGACGAGGCCCTCGTCGGCATCGCGCGCACCGCCGTGGACCCGACGCCGCAGGCGCTCGCCGCGGCCCGCGACGCCGTCCTGCGCGACGCCGCGCTGATGCGGGCGCCGGCGGCGAAGGACCCCGCCGCGGTCGCCGCCCGGGCACGCCGGCTGCGCGACGACGCGTCGCCGGAGGCCACCGAGGCGCTCGCCCGTCTCCTCGAGGCGTGCCCGGCCGAGCCTGCGTGGCGCGAGGTGTTCCTGACGACCAGCGACCTGCTGCGCGCCCGCGGCGCCGAGCCGACCGCGTGGGTCGAGGCGGCGCTCGCCTCGTTCGACCCCGCCCGCGTGGACGCCGCGCTCGCGGTCGTCCGTCGGTCCCGCGCGTTCGCCTACGCGGAGCAGCTCGAGCGCTTCCACGACGCGGCGGGGTCGGCCCCGCTGCGGCCGGCCGTGCGCCGCGAGCTCGCGTTCCTCTACGGCGTCGGGGCGGCGGCGGGCGAGGTGCCGCCCGACCGAGCGGGCGCGTTCGCGCGACGGGTCGCGGCGTGGTCCGCCGACCCCGACGACCCGGCGGGCCGCGGGCTGCTGTCGGTGCTCGTCGAGCTGGGCCCGCCCGCCGAGGAGGTCCTCGTCGCCGGCCTGGGGGGGCGTCTGCGGCCCGCCTACGTGGACGCGCTCGGCCAGGCCAACGGGCGGAGGGTGCCGGCGTCGGTGACGCGAGCCCTGCTCGAGGGCGTCGGCGACGCGACCCCGTCCGCGGCGCGACGGGCGGTGTGGATCGCCGTGTTCGCGAGCGCGTCGGGCGACGACGACGCCGTCCTCGACGCGACGGTCGCCCGCCTGCGCGGGCCGGCCCGCGACGAGGCCGCGATGCTCGCCCGCATCGTCCGCCATCGCGCGCCGCGGTAGGCGCGCGTCCCCGGAGCGGGTCCGCCGGCGGCCCGCCGCCGAGACCGGCCCCGCGAGCACCGGACGCGCGGACGACCGGTGCGACGCGGACGCCGGGCGCACGTCCGGCCCCCGCGGGGCGTCCGGACGCGGCCCGGGCGCGCGTCCTCCGTGAACTCGGCGGGCGCCCGGCGCGGGGCTATCCTCGGCCCGTGGCCGAGGTCCCCCCGCCGCCCGCCGACCCCACGTCGTCGTCGCGCGTGTTCGTGGACCGGCGCTCGCGGCCGACGCCGATGATCTCGCGCTACCTCTTCGTCGGGCGCCGACGGGGCGGGCGGCGCGACGGCGAGCTCGAGCACCGCTACGTGGACCGGCCGGGGCCGTGGGTCCTCACGGCCTTCGTCGCGATCTGCGCGCTCTCGGTCGCCGACGCCGTCTTCACGCTCCACGAGCTCGCGCACGGTGCCACCGAGGCCAACCCCGTGATGCGGGCGGCGCTGCGCCTCGGCGACGTCGCCTTCGTCACGCTCAAGACCGTCGCGACGATCGTCGGGGCCGCGTTCCTCGGGCTGCACAAGAACTGGCGGCTCGGGCGCGTGTGCCTCTGGGTCGCCGTCGGCGGCTACGTCGTGCTGACCGTCTGGCACCTCTACGGCGTGCTGCACGTGATCCCTTCCGCCCGCGCATGACACGGGCCCGGCCGTCGGGCCGGTAGGATCCGGCACCCCGTCCGACCCGGAGCGCCCTTGAGCCCCACGTCCCGCGACCTCCTCGCGCGCCTCGCCGCGGGACCCGTCGTCTGCGACGGGGCGATGGGGACGATGCTCTACACGAAGGGTGTCTACCTCCACCACTGCTACGACGAGGTCAACCTCGTCTCGCCGGCCCTCGTCGAGGCGGTGCACCGCGAGTACGTCGCGGCCGGCAGCGAGGTGGTCGAGACGAACTCGTTCGGCGCCAACCCCGTCAAGCTCGCGCGCCACGGGCTCGCCGAGCGCACCGAGGAGGTCAACCGCGCCGCCGCCTCGATCGCGCGACGCGCGGTGGGCGAGGACGTCGTCGTGCTCGGCGCCGTCGGCCCGCTCGGCATCCGCATGGAGCCGTGGGGGCCGACGAGCGTGGACGAGGCGACGGCCCACTACGTGCGCCAGGTGCGAGGCCTGCTCGACGGCGGGGTGGACGGCTTCTGCCTCGAGACCTTCGGGGACCTCACCGAGATCCACGCGGCGCTGCGCGCGTGCCGCGCGGTCGCGCCGACGTGGCCCGTCGTCGCCCAGATGACGGTGGACCGCGAGGGCCGCAGCCTCTACGGCACGCGCCCCGAGGACTTCGGGCCGCGGCTCGACGCGTGGGGGGCCGACGTCGTCGGCGTGAACTGCTCCGTCGGTCCCGCAGCACTGCTCGGCGTCGTCGAGCGCCTGCGCGCCGTGACGAGCAAGCCCGTCGCGGTCCAGCCCAACGCCGGGCCGCCCCGCGAGGTGGACGGGCGCACGATGTTCCTGTGCACGCCGGAGTACCTCGAGAAGACGGCCCGCCGCTTCCTCGAGGCCGGGGCCCGGCTGCTCGGCGGCTGCTGCGGGACGACGCCCGAGCACGTGCGCGCGCTCGCCAAGGCGGTGCGCCGCGGGCGGGCGGTGATCGGGTCCGCGCCGCCCGCCGCGCCGGCGCCCGCGGTCGCCCGCGCCGTCGTGGCGCCCGGGGCCGACGTCGTCGGCGCGACGCCCGCACCGCTGCCGGGCCGCTCCGCGCTCGGCGCGGCGCTCGCCGGCCCCGGCCGGCCCCTGCTCGCCGAGCTGGTGCCGCCGCGCGGCGGCGACCTCGGCCCGCTGCTCGAGCGGGCGCGGCGCCTGCGCGCGCTCGGGGTGACCGCGGTCAACCTCCCCGACGGGGCCCGCGCGGCCGCCAAGATGAGCCCGCTCGCGGCGGCCGTCCGCATGCAGGCGGAGGCCGGGGTCGAGGCGGTCCTGCACGTCTGCTGCCGCGACCGCAACCTGCTCGGCCTGCAGGCCGAGCTGCTCGGCGCCTCCGCGCTCGGGGTGCGCAACGTGCTCCTGATCACCGGCGACCCGCCGCTGCTCGGCGACTACCCCGACGCGACGGCCGTCTTCGACGTGGACGCGGTCGGCCTCACCAACGTGGCCACGCGCCTCAACCGCGGGCTCGACCTCGCCGGCAACCCGACGGGCCCGTCCGCAGGGCTCGTCGTCGGGGTGGGGCTCAACCCCACCGCCGTGGACCTCGACCGCGAAGTGGACCGCTTCCGGTGGAAGGTGGACGCCGGGGCCGAGTACGCCGTGACGCAGCCGGTCTTCGACGCGGACGCGTTCCACCGCTTCGTGGACCGCCTGCCCGCGACGTCGGTCCCGGTGCTCGCGGGCATCTGGCCCCTGCAGAGCGTGCGCAACGCCGAGTTCCTCGCCACCGAGGTGCCCGGCGTCACCGTGCCCGACGCGGTGCGCGCGCGGATGGCGGCCGCCGGCGACGCCGAGGGCCAGCGCCGGGCCGGCGCCGACCTCGCGGTCGAGATGGCGCTCGCGGTCGCCGACCGCGCCAGGGGCTTCGCGCTCAGCCTGCCGTTCGGGCGCGTCGAGGCCGCCGAGCGCTTCGTCGGCGCCGTGCGCGCCGCGCTGCCCGACGTGGGGCGCCCGGCGGGAGCGGCCCCGTGACGGCGCGGTGGCCCGCCGCGTGCGCGGCCCGCGCGACGGCGCTGCGTGCGCTCGTCGCGGAGCGCATCGTCGTGCTCGACGGCGCGATGGGGACGATGCTCCAGCGGCTCGCGCTGACCGAGGAGGACTTCCGCGGCGCGCGGTTCTCCGCGCACCCGCGGCCGCTGCGCGGCGACTTCGACGTCCTCGCGCTGACGCGGCCCGACGCGCTCGAGGCGGTGCACCGCGCCTACCTCGAGGCCGGGGCCGACGTCGTCGAGACGTGCACCTTCAACGCGAACCGCGTGTCGCAGGCCGACTACGGGCTGCAGGACCACGTCGTCGAGCTCAACCGCGAGGCCGTCCGCGCGGCCCGTCGCGCCGCCGACGCGCACACCGCACGCACCGGGCGGGCCGCGTTCGTGCTGGGCTCGATCGGCCCGACCAACCGCTCGGCCGCGGTCGCCGCCGACCCGTCCGACCCGGGCGCGCGCGGCGTGGACTTCGCGACGCTCGTCGCCGCCTACCGCGAGCAGGTGGACGCCCTCCTCGAGGGCGGGGTGGACGGTCTGCTACCGGAGACCGCCTTCGACGTCCTCAACCTCAAGGCGGCGCTCCACGCGATCGACGAGGCGACGGCCGGGATGCCCGTGCGCCCGGTGCTGTGGGTCTCGCTCACGGTCGCCGACGCCTCGGGCCGCACGCTCTCGGGGCAGACGGTCGAGGCCGCGTGGGTGGCCGTCGAGCACGCGCGCCCCGACGCCGTCGGCCTCAACTGCGCGCTCGGCGCGGAGGCGCTCGCGCCGCACGTCGAGACGCTCGCGCGCCTCGCCGACACCGCGGTGCTCTGCTACCCCAACGCCGGGCTGCCCGACGCGCTCGGGCGCTACCTCGAGACGCCGGAGGCGACCGCCGCCGCCGTCGGCGACTTCGCCCGGCGCGGCTGGGTCAACGTCGTCGGCGGCTGCTGCGGGACCACGCCCGACCACGTCCGCGCGGTCGCCGCGGCGGTCGGAGGCGTCGCCCCGCGGCCGGTGCCGCCCCGCGCCGACGCCGGGCGGCTGCGCCTGTGCGGCCTCGAGCCCTTCTCGTTCGAGCCGGGCTTCTTCGGCGTCGTGGGCGAGCGGACCAACGTCGCGGGCTCGCCGCGCTTCGCGCAGCTCGTCCGCGCGGGCGACCTCGAGGGCGCGGTCGCGGTCGCGCGCCAGCAGGTCGCGGCGGGGGCCAACGTGCTCGACGTGTGCGTGGACGAGGCGCTGCTCGACGGGCCCGCCACGATGCGCCGCTTCCTGCGGCTGCTCGGGGCCGACCCCGAGGTCGCGCGCGTCCCGGTCATGGTGGACAGCAGCGACTTCGAGGTGCTCCGGGCCGGGCTCGAGAACCTGCCGGGCCGGGGTGTCGTCAACTCGCTGTCGCTCAAGGACGGCGAGGCGGCGTTCCTCGAGCGCGCGCGCGCCGTGCGCCGGCTCGGGGCCGCGGTCGTCGTGATGGCGTTCGACGAGCGCGGGCAGGCGGCCGACTGCGCCCGCAAGGTCGAGATCGCGCGCCGGGCGGTGGGGCTGCTCGTGGAGCGCGCGGGGTACCGCCCGGGCGACGTGATCGTGGACCCCAACGTGCTCGCCGTGGGCACGGGCATCCCCGAGCACGACCGCTACGCCGTCGAGTTCCTCGAGGCCGTCCGCGAGATCAAGGCGACGCTCCCGGGCGTGCGCACCAGCGGCGGCGTGTCCAACGTCTCCTTCGCGTTCCGCGGGCAGAAGGCGGTGCGCGACGCGATGCACGCCGTGTTCCTGCACCACGCCATCCGCGCGGGGCTCGACATGGCGATCGTCAACGCGGGCTCGCTCGCCGTGCTCGACGACGTGCGGTCGGACCTGCGGGACCTCGTCGAGGACGTGTTGCTCGCGCGCCGCCCCGACGCCACCGACCGGCTCCTCGCCTGGGCGCGCGCGCAGGAGGAGCCCGCCTCGGCCTCGCGTCCGCGCGAGGGCGCCCCGGCGTGGCGCGCCCTGCCGGCGCCCGAGCGCCTCGCGCACGCGCTCGTCCACGGCATCGACGACTTCGTCGCGGAGGACGTCGAGGAGGCCCGCCGCGCCGCGCCGTCGGCGCTCGCCGTGATCGAGGGCCCGCTGATGGCGGGCATGCGCACCGTCGGAGACCTGTTCGGCGCGGGGCGGATGTTCCTCCCGCAGGTGGTGCGCAGCGCGCGCGTGATGAAGAAGGCCGTCGCGCGCCTCGAGCCGCACCTGCCCCGCGCCGCCGGCGACGCGCGGCGCCGCGTGCTGCTCGCCACCGTCAAGGGCGACGTCCACGACATCGGCAAGGGCATCGTGGGCACCGTGCTCGCGTGCAACGGGTGGGCGGTGGAGGACCTCGGGGTCATGGTGCCCCCCGAGACGATCGTCGCGCGCGCGCGCGAGGGCCGCGCCGACCTCGTCGGCCTCTCGGGGCTCATCACCCCGTCGCTCGAGGAGATGGCCCGCGTCGCCGAGGACCTCGAGCGCGCCGGGCTCGCCGTGCCGCTCCTGATCGGCGGCGCGACGACGAGCCCCGCGCACACCGCGGTGCGCATCGCGCCGGCCCGGGCCGCGCCGGTCGTCCACGTGGCCGACGCCTCGCGCGCGGTGTCCGTCGCCGACCGGCTGCTCTCGGCGCAGGAGCGCGACGCCTTCCTCGCGACCGTGCGCGCCGACCAGGCCCGGCTGCGCGAGGAGCACCGCGCGCGCGAGGCCGACGCGCGGCTCGTGCCGCTCGAGGCGGCGAGGGCGCGCGCGCCGCGCAGCGACTGGGCCGCCGTCCCGCGGGAACGACCGAGCTTCCTCGGCACGAAGACCTTCGACGCGTACCCGCTCGAGGACCTCGTGCCCTACGTGGACTGGACCCCGTTCTTCCACGCGTGGGAGCTGCGCGGCCGCTTCCCCGCGATCCTGCAGGACCCGCGGGTGGGGGCGCAGGCGCGCCGGCTCCACGACGACGCGCGGGCGCTGCTCGACCGCATCGTGGCCAAGGGCTGGCTCGTCGCGCGCGGCGTGGTCGGCCTCTTCCCCGCCGCGGCGGTCGGCGACGACGTCGAGCTCTACACCGACGACGACCGGCGCACGCCGCTCGCGGTGCTGCACACCCTGCGCCAGCAGGGCGTGCGCGACCCCGCGGCGCCCTGCCTCGCGCTCGCCGACTTCGTCGCGCCCCGTTCGGCGTCGCCCGGCGACCACGTGGGGGCGTTCGTCGTCTCCACGGGCCAGGGTCTCGACGCGCTCGTGCGCCGCTTCGAGTCCGACCACGACGACTATGGGGCGATCCTGTCGAAGGCGCTCGCCGACCGCCTCGCCGAGGCCTTCGCCGAGCGGCTCCACGAACGCGTGCGCGCCGCGTGGGGGTACGGGGCCGCCGAGCGCCTCACGCGGGACGACCTGCTCGCCGAGCGATACCGCGGCATCCGCCCGGCGCCCGGCTACCCGGCCCAGCCCGACCACAGCGAGAAGCGCACGCTGTTCCGCCTGCTCGACGCCGAGCGCGCCACCGGCGTGACGCTCACCGAGTCGTACGCGATGACGCCCGGGGCGTCGGTGTGCGGGCTCTACTTCGCCCACCCGCAGGCCCGCTACTTCGGCGTCGGGCGCGTGGGCGAGGACCAGGTGACAGACTACGCCCGTCGCAAGGGCGTCCCGAAGGGCGAGGTCGAACGCTGGCTGGCGCCCGTCCTCGGCTACACGCCGCGCTGACGCGCGCGACGCCGGGGTCGCGCTCGGGCCCGCCGCGTGGTCAGGGCGCGCGCGGGGGCGGGCTCGCGGGGGCCGCGCCCGGCCGACGGATCAGCCACAGCGCGACGCCGGCGAAGGCGAGCGGGATCGCGAGGAACTGCGTCCACGACAGCACGCCGGGGACGACGAAGCCGCGGTCGGCGACCTTGGCGGCGGGGCCGCCGTCGCCGCGGAACAGGTCGAGCGCCGCGCGACCGACCGCCATCGCGACGAAGAACGCCGCCAGCACCCGTCCGGACACGCGGGCGCGCCTGCCGAGCAGGCCGAGCCCGAAGAACAGCGCGAGCGCGAACAGCGCCTCGTAGACCTGCGTCGGGTGCAGGCTCGCCAGCGGCACGTCGGTCTTGATCGCCCACAGGGAGGCGGGGCTGCCGTCCTCGTAGGCCGCCGCGGGAATGCCCCACGGGAGCGTCGTCGGCTTGCCGAAGTCGTCCCCGGCGAGCAGCGGGGCCATCCAGCCCACCGCGAGGGCGAGGCACGTCGCGCGGGCGAGCAGGTCGGCCAGCGCGAAGCCGCGCATCTCGGGCTTGCGCGGCAGCCACCACGCGAGCCACAGCGAGGCCAGCGCGACGCCGCCGAAGAGCAGGAGGCCGCCTTCCCAGATCTTGAGGAACTTCAGCGGCGTGCGCGCGAACTCCTCGTAGTGGGCGATCGCGTAGCAGAGGCGCGCGCCGAACAGCCCGAGGAACAGCAGCGCGAAGGCGACGTTGAACGAACGCTCCCGGTCCACGCCGAGCGTGCGCTCGGCCGCGCGGCGCAGCCACCACGCGCCGACCAGGAACCCCACGACGATCAACGTGCCGTAGGTGTAGATCGACACGTCGAGCCCGAAGAGGTTGAACGAGACGATCTTCGTCTTCATCGACGACGCTCCCCGGGCTCTCGTGCGACGCGGCGGGCCTACGAGCCGCCGGCGTCCAGGTGCTTCTGGTAGGCGGCCGCGTCCATGAGGTCGTCCACCTTGGTGCCCGCCGCGACCTTGAGCTTGGCGAGCCAGCCCTTGGCGAACGGGTCCTTGGCGAGCGGCGTCTGGTCCTGGCCGAGCCCCGCGTTGACCTCGACGACCTCGCCGGCGACGGGCGAGTAGACCTCGCCGACCGCCTTGACCGACTCGACCTCGGCCAGCGTCTCGCCCTTGCCGACCTTCTTGCCCTTGGCGGGGAGGTCGACGAAGACGAGCTCCCCGAGGTGCTCGACGGCGAAGTCGGTGATCCCGACGACGGCGGTGGTGCCCTCGAGGCGGACCCACTCGTGGCTCTTCGTGTAGCGGACGTTGGTCGGCCGGTTCGCCATGGCGGTCTCCGAAGGCGCGCGCCTAGCGCGCCCGCTTGTAGAAGGGCCCCGCCACGACCTCGACGGGCTGGCGGGAGCCGCGGACGTCCATCTCGAAGCGCGTGCCGACCGCCGCGTGCGTGGGCGGCACGAACCCCGTCCCGATGTTCTTCCCGAGCGTCGCGCTCGCCGTGCCGCTCGCGATCGAGCCGAGCTTGCGGGCGCCGTCGTAGAGCTCGTAGCCGTGCCGCGGGACGCGGCCGGAGTGCGCGACGAAGGACACGAGGCGGCGCGAGAGGCCCGCGGCCTTCTTCGCGCGCAGGGCCGGGATGCCGACCGTGCCGTCCTTGGTGAGGTCGAGGCCGAAGTCGAGCCCGGCCTCGAGCGGGTTGATCGTGAGGTCGATCTCGTTGCCGTACAGCGGCATCCCCGCCTCGAGGCGCAGCGCGTCGCGCGCGCCCAGCCCGATCGGGCAGACCTGGAAGGGCTTGCCCGCGCCGAGCATGCCGTCCCAGACCTTGCGGCCGTGCTCCTTGGCCGGGAAGACCTCGAAGCCGTCCTCGCCGGTGTAGCCGGTGCGCGCGATGACCGTGGGCACGCCGCAGACGGTCCCCTCGGCAAAGCCGTAGTAGGGGACCTGCGACAGGTCCACCGAGCACAGGGGCTGCATCGTCTGCTCGGAGGCCGGGCCCTGGATCGCGATCATGGCCTGCTCGTCGCTGACGTTGGCGATCGTCGCGCGGAACTTGCCCGCCGCGCAGCGCTCGCGCACCCAGCGGTCGTCGGGCTCGCGGTTGCCCGCGTTGATCACGACGTGGACGACGTCCTTGCCGCGGTAGACGATGACGTCGTCGATGGGGAAGCCCTGCTCGTTGAGCAGGAAGCCGTACTTGGCCTTGCCGAGCTTCATCTTCCCGAGGTTGGAGGAGAAGACGTGCTCGACGAGCGCCTCGCGGTCGGGCCCCGTGACCACGAGCCGTCCCATGTGGCAGAGGTCGAAGATCCCGGCCCGCTTGCGGACCTGGTGGGTCTCCTCGATGATCCCCTGGTACTGGACGGGCATCTCCCACCCGTGGAAGTCCACGAGGCGGGCCTTCGCCTCCACGTGCGCCTCGTACAGCGGCGTCCTGCGCATCGGGTCCGTCTGCCTCCGGGAGGGAGCGCGGAACCTACCACGCGTGCCGGGGGGCCCCAAGGTGCGACGCTGCGTCGCCCCCGGGGAGCGACGGGGCGGTCAGCGCCCCTTGCCCGCGTCCTGGAACCGGCCCCCCGTGGCGTCGGCGAGGTCGGCCATGAACTCGCGGTCGGTGCCCTTCGAGCCGACGAGCACGGTGTCCACGGCGACGCGGCGGAAGCGGTTGGCCCGCACGAGCTCGTCGACGAGGCGGAACCCGCGGTCGTAGGTGCCCATGGACGGGACGCCGTCGGAGAGGAGCACGATCGTGTCCACCTCCTCGGCGGCGGCGAGCACGAGCCCGTCGTAGAACGCGCCCCAGCCCTTGGGCTCCTCGCGGGCGAGCCACTCCGTCGCCTTGCGCGAGGCCGCCGCGCCCCCGGGCGAGAGCGTGCCGAGCGCGCGCGTCAGCTTGGGCGCCGGCGGGAACGCGCTCGGGTAGCGGTAGATGAAGAGGTCGTAGAGCGTGTCCTTGGGGAGCGAGGCGGCGACCTTGCCGAACTCGCGGCGGGCGTCGTCGGCCTTGCTGCCGCCACCGCCCTCGCCCGGGTCGCGCATCGAGCCCGAGAAGTCGAAGAGGAACGCGAGCCGCGCCGACTCGACCGGCAGCCGGTAGAACGCGGCGGTCTTGGTCTCGTCGGGAGCGGCGGCCGACGCGTCCTTCGCGGGCCGGCGCACCCGCCCGTGCGCGTCGGGCCGCGGGCGCTCGCCCAGCGAGAGCTCGGCCCCGTGGGTCTTCCACCACGCGCGCCACAGGTCGGCGTCGCGCCCGACGGCGGCGCCGGTCAGCTGCTCGAGCGCGCGCAGCACGTCGCGGCGCAGGCGCCCCGTCTCGGCCGCGAGCCGTTCGATCAGGAGCGGCACCGCCTCCTTGTCCCACAGCGCGACCGCCGCCTCGGCGGCGGCGACCCGCACGCGCCACGACGCGTCGGCGAGGAGCGCCCCGAGCAGCGCCGTCGCGCGCACCTTCTCGCCGGCGGCGGCGAGCGCGGGCAGCGCGTCGGCGAGCGCGATGCGCGGCTCGAAGGCGGGGTCGGCGCGGACGGCGTCCCCCGCGGCGGCGAGGACGGCGGGCGCCGCGGCCGCGAGCCCGTCCACCGCGCCCGCGCGGGCGAGCGGCTCCTTGCGCGTCGCGAGCAGCTTGCTCAGCCGCTCGACCACCGCGGCGTCGGAGGAGAGCCGTCCGATCGTGCGTGCGACCGCGCCCGCGGCCGCGCCGTCCTTCGCCGCGAGCGCCGGGAGCAGGGTCGTCGCGAGGGCCGGGTCGCCCGCCCGCTCGAGCGCGCGCGCCATCGCCTCGAGGACGACGGGATCGCCCTCCTTCGCCGCCGCGGCGGCCAGCGCCGCCCACGCCTCGGGCCCGCCCCGCACGCCGAGCGCCGTCGCGACCCCGCGGCGGACGGCCGGGTGGGCGCGGTCGGCGAGCGGCCCGCGCACGAGGTAGGCCCGCGTCTCGTCGGCCTTGTCGCCCTTGAGCGCGTCGATCAACGCCGAGACGGCGTGGTCGCGCACGTGCACGAAGGGGTCTTCGAGCACCGAGCAGACGACCTCGGCGGCCGCCTCGCCGCCGATCCGCCCGAGCGCGCGCAGCGCCGCCGTGCGCGAGCGCTGCTCGAACGGGTCCTTGGCGTTCTTCTCGAGGCGCTCGCGCTCGGCGGCGACGTCGCCGCCGCCCGGCGCGGCCGACGCCGCGCCGGCGAGCAGCAGCAGGGCCGTGAGGGCGAGGCTCGGGCGCACCGCGGGGAGGGTGAGGGCGGTCGGTGAACCGTCGGTGAACGGACGGTCAGGGGTTCCAGCGCCAGGAGATGTTGGAGCCCTTGGCCACCATCGCACCGAAGGCGTGCTCCTGCCAGTAGACGAGCCCGTGGGGCTTGCCGATGGCGACGAGCATCGTCCCGGTCGAGCCGAAGCCGGCCGCGAGGAGCGCGTTCTTCGCCTGCAGCGGCGTCAGGCCGATCAGGTTGGGCATCGGCCGCAGGATGCCGCCGATCGGCGACTTCGCGACGCGGATCTTGACCGCGCTCCCCTTGGCCACGAACACCGGCGACGCGGGCGCCTGGTCGTAGACCTTGCCGGGCGCGTGCGCGAACGTGGAGACGAGCTCCACGTCGGCGACGAGGCCCTTCGCCACGAGCGCCGCGGTCGCGGCGGCCTGGCTGAAGCCGACGACGTTGGGCACCATCACGGCGACCGGCTGGGGGAACGGCGCCTTGGCGACGCGCACCTGGATCGTCGCGTTCGGCGCGACGAACTGGCCCGCGGCGGGCAGCTGGCCGACGACGGTGCCCGGGGCCTTCGTGATGTCCACGACCCAGTCGAGGTCGCTCTGGAGGCCCTTGGCGTTGAGCAGCGCCACGGCCTGGTCCTTCGTCTTGTTGACGAGGTTGGGCACCTCGACGGGGATCCCGAGCCCCATCGGCACGCGGATCACGACGGTCGAGCCCGACTGGACCGACACGCCGGCGATCGGCGTCTGGTCGAACACGAGGCCCGGCGGCTTGCCCGGGGCGGGGACGACCTTGAGGTCGGGGTCCAGTCCCAGGCCGTTGAGCATCGCGATCGCCTGCGCGGTCGTCTTGCCGACGAGCACCGGCACGACGACGAGCAGCGGCTTGGCGACCTTGAACGTCACCACGGTGCCCGGCTGCGCGAGCGTGTTCGCCGCGCGGTCCTGCCAGAACACCTTGCCGACGGGCTTGCCGGGCGCGAACACGTCCACCGCCGCGCCCGAGAGGCCGGCCGCGGCGAGCGAGAGCAGCGCCTGCGCCTTCGTCTTGCCGTTGAGGTCGGGGACCTGCTTCCACGCGACCGGCGGCTTGGCGACCTTGAAGGTCACCGTCGAGCCGACGGGCAACTTCGTCGTCGCCGCGATGTCCTGCGCGTAGACCTTGAACGGCGGGTGCGCGATCGTGACGACCTCGATCGCGCTGCCGGCGAGCGAGGCGGCGGCGAGCATCGCGTTGGCCTGCACCACGCTCTTGCCGGTCAGGTCGGGCACCTCGACGAGCGGCGGGCCCGCGGGCGGGCGCGCGAGCTTGACGACCACGTTCGTGCCGGGCGGCACGACGAGGAAGGCGGCGAGCGACTGGCTGTAGATGCGGTGGGGCGGGTGCGCGACCGTCACGACCTCGACGACCGAGATCGACAGGCCGGCCTGTGCGGCCATCGCGAGCGCGCCGCCCTTGGTGGCGCCGAAGAAGTTCGGCACCGGCGTCGGCATCGGCGGGGGCGGCGGCTGCGCGACGCGGAACGCGATCGCGGTGCCGACGTCGACGAGCGTGCCCGGCACCAGCTGCTGGGCGAACACCTGCAGCGGCGGCACCGAGCCCATCGGCTGGTGGATGGGGTTGGCGACGAGGCCGATCGAGCCGAGCAGCGCCTCGGCCTGCTGCTGCTGGAGGCCGACGAGCTCGGGCACCGAGACCTTCGAGGGCGGCGGCGGCTCGACGGGCTGCGGGGGCGTGTAGCGGACGATCTGGAGCTTGACGCTCGCGTCGGGCGACACGACCTGGTCGGCGGCCGGGTCCTGCGAGACCACGAGGAACGCGCGCGACGGGTCGCCGTCCACCCACTCGACGACGGGGTCGAGGCCCGCGGCGCCGAGCGCGGCGCGCGCGGCGGCCTCGGTCATCGAGACGACGTTGGGGACGGTGACGGTCGGCGCGGTCGGCGCCGGGCCGCCGTCGCCGGGCGCGGTGACGACGAGGTCCACGGTCGTGTAGCGCTCGGTCTCGGTGCCGGGCAGCGGGAGCTGCGCGACGACGACGTCGGGCGGCGTGCCCGGCACGACGACGCGTGACACGCGCGCGTGGAGCCCGGCTGCGGCGATCGCCTGGATCGCGTCGGAGGGCGACAGGCGCGTGGCGTCGGGCACCGGGACGGTCGGGGGCAGCGTCGCGTCGGGCACGAACGAGAGCGTGAGCCGGCCGCGCAGCGCGAGCGGCTCGCCCATGGCGGGCGCCTGCGCGACGACCTTGCCGCGGTCGCTCTCCGCGCCCGGCACCGGCTGGAAGACGAGGTCGTAGAGCGCGCCGAACGCGGTGCTCGCGTCGGCCGTCGAGAGCCCGGTGGCCTTCGGCGCCGGCGTCGGGTCGGACGCCTTGACGCGCACGTCGAGCAGCACGACCGAGCCGCGGGGCGCCAGCGCGTTGGCCGCGGGCGTCTGCGCCGCGATCGAGCCGACGGGCACGCCCTCGACCTCGTAGGTGGAGACGAGGAACCCGGCGCTCGTCAGCGCGGGGCCCGCCTCCTCGAGGGTCTTGCCCGCGACCTCGGGCACCGCGATCAGGTCGTCGGGGCCCGCCCACGCAGGGCGGGGACCACCGAGGAGCGCGGCGAAGGCCGCGAGCAGGATGGGGAGCACGACGGCCAGGGCGCGACGCATGACGATCCTCCGCTCGATCCCGGGAGGATACCGGCAGGGGGCGTCCCCCGGGTAGGTCGGGCGAAACCCCTGCGCCCGCGGCGGGTTTCAACCGGCGAACACCCCCCTGGAGCACCCCATGAAGCGCATGCTGTCCTTCGCCCTCGCCGCCACCCTCCTCGCCGCCGCGGTCGCGCCCGTGGCCTCCGCCGGCCCCCGGGAGCGGGGCGGCCGCGGCCGCGCGTTCGCGGGCCGCGAGGCCGGCCCCCGGGCCCGCCTCGCCCGCAAGATGGCGGTCCGTCGTCACCGCGCCCACAAGCTCCTGAAGGCGCTCGAACTGACCGACGCGCAGAAGCAGGCGCTCAAGGAGGCGCGCGAGGGCGCGGCGACGGTCCGCCAGGACCTCGGCGCGAAGATCCGCGCGCTGCTCGAGCAGGCGCGCAAGGGCGAGCGGACGCCCGAGACGCGCAAGGCGGTCCGCGAGCAGGTCAAGGCCGCGGTGGCCTCGGCCCGCACGGCGGTCGAGCCGTCGGCGACGCGCTTCGTCGCGAGCCTCTCGGCCGAGCAGAAGGCGAAGCTCGCCGAGAAGGCGAAGGCCCACGGCAAGACCTTCGAGGAGGCCCGCCTCGTCAAGGCGATCGAGGGCATGCTGATCGCCCCCGGCCGCCACGGCCGCGGCAACCGCTGACGCTCCGACGACGCCCGCGCGGGGCCCAGACCCCGCGCGCCGCGCCCCTCGCGGGCCCCGCTCCCCTCCCGGAGCGGGGCCCGCGGTGCGTTCCGGGGGCGGGCGATCCGCCGATGGGGGCGCGCCGCCGCCGTCCGGCGCGCGGCGACGATCGCGGCAGCGCGCTCGGCGGCAGCGCGGGCGTCGCCGAGGGCGCAGTGCGATTCGGACCTCCCCCGCGGCCGCCGACCCGCAGCTCGCGGCGGCGACGCGCGGTGACTTCGGGCGCGTGCTCGCGCCGCTCCGCGCGTCGATCGAGGCCGTGGGGGCGCGCGTGGACCGTCTCTACGAGCTCATCCCCGCCGGCGGAGGCCGCTGACGACGATCGCATCCCGCTCGCTCCCGCGCCCCAGCGGGGGTCGATCGAAGGCGGGCGCGGGCGAGTCGACGTTGGAGACGCGAGAACCCGGCGGAAAGCGATTGGCGTGGGTAGCGCTATCGCGACCGTGCAATGCGCTCATAGCGGCGCCAGAGCGGAAACTTCGACGACAGCGAAGAAGCCTGCTCGGCCGTCAGAATGTAGCGGATGAAGTAGACGTGCACCTCTTCCAGCGTTCGGGTTCGAAGTGCATCCGCCTCGTGGGTCACCTCGGCGGAGACTCGTCCTCGTAGCCTCATCTCGACGCGCTCCGAGAGCACCAGATCGTAGATGCGTCGATTGATGTAGTCGACCATCTCTTCACGCTGCCGACCGTCGACGGGCGGCTGGAGGTTCTGGAACCAGTTGGTGAACTGCGCGTCGAAGTACGCGCTCGCGTCCGACCTGGAGAGCGAGACGGACACCTCGCGCATCGCGTCGTCGAGGGTCGTGATCATCGCGCTGGACGCGGGGGACCCGGGCGTGGGCGTCGGCTCGACCGCGCTGCCTGCCTCCCGATCTCCAGGTGGCGGCCGGTCTGACGCTGGAGTCCGGGTCGCCGGATGCAGCGACACGTCAGGGGATGGACCACCGGGGCCCTCTCCTCGAGTCTCCGACGTCGTTCCGGGGACGAGCTCTGGCGTACCGGTCGTGCCCCGGCCGAGGAGTGTCGTCAGGCCGAACCCCGCCGCGAGGCCCGCGACGAAGGCAAAGACCCAGTGGCGCATGGGAGTCTCCTTCCGGGCGCTGGCGGGCACGATCGCAGGTCGGACCGACTCGATAGGGCCTCGGGTGGCAAAGGGCCTCAACGCCCGCTGCAGCGGGTCACGTCGTCGGAAAGCCCCCGACCGTCGCTGGGGTGCAGACGATCCGTCGGAGGGCTGTCTCGCCGCAACGCCTAACGCTCCTCCTACTCCTCCTTCACGTAGTCCAAGTACCCGATCATCATC
>JADZCA010000029.1 GCA_020851795.1 Planctomycetota bacterium
CGTGCTGCGCCCTGGCAGCATCCGAGTTCGCCTGCGGCGCGATGTCGTCGATCACGAACAGCATGTCCTTCGCCTGATGAAGCGACTCCTCCAGCGCATTGGCCGTGCTCTCCGCGCTTCCGGGGACTTGGCGCTCGTTGAAGCCCGAGCCGAAGTGCTGCTGCATCACGACCGCGACTGCCGTCTTGAACTCCCCGGACTTCCCGATCAGCGCCGCCGAGAAGTCCGCATCACCGAGGATGCTCCGCCGCACCGTTGCGAGCAGCGGGTGCAGCAAGCGGGCCGGACCGAGTTGCCGAAGCTCCAGGCTGGCAAGGACGGCCGCGCGGGCCGCCTCCTCACTCTCCGAACACGGCAGAATCAGATGGTGGAGCGCCGGGGGCGGGACCACATGGACGTCCGGTCGGGCACCATCGGCTCCGATCCCCCCGCTCGCCGTGAGGTACACCGCCTGGCCGTCGATTTCGCGCCAGCCGACGTGGCGGTACTCGGACGTGATTCGCCGATCGCCCGAGAAGTGAAGGAACGCCGCTCGGAGGTGATCGCGGAACCCGTATCCCGACTCGACAATCGCGCCAGCGCCGAGGTACTCCTCCACCCATCGCATGTCTCGGAACTGTGCAGCGGAGAGGCAGACGACCCTCGCCTCCCCGTCCAGGACCGCCTCTACGCGGAAGTAGACCTGCGTACCGCGCCCGTCCTCGACGTGAATCTCCTCGATGACGCGGGCAGAGAAGTTGGCGAGGAGCACGTCCTCGGGCGACCCGCTCCGCCCCTGGCGGATCCAGATCGTCCTGCCCTGATCGACGCGGTACGACTGCCTGGGTGTGCTCGCGCCGCCGCTGATGATGCTCGTGCTAGCCATGTGGGGCTCCTTGCGGCCGGACTGCCCGGCCACCCCACCTGGTGAGAAGTCACGATCCGTCCGGACCTGTGACGATCAGATCCGTTCGCGAGCGTCGTCGACCGTGAACGCGGGTACCCAGCCCTCGCCGAGCACATAGGGAAGAGGGTCTTCCTTCGGGTCCACTCCGGGAAAGGACCGACGAAGCGCCGAACGCACTCGTTCGACCATCTTGCGTGCCGCGGCGCGTCGTTCGGGCGGCGGCGCACGTCGCCTGGCGCGATCGAACTGGTGCGTGAGAAGGGCCATCAGGACGGACCACGCGGGCTTCGGACGAGAGTTGTCACGCCGACCGTCGAGCATCCCGATCGTCGCCGGCGTCAGTGGTGGAAGGCGCCTGCTCCCGAAGCGGACGCCGAGTTCCTCGGGGTCGCCGGTGAGTTCGATCACGATCTGGTGCCACCGCGTTCCGGCCGGTACGTCGTACTTCTCCGCCGGAGGCCGCGCCGGAGAGACGGACTCCCGCGCTGCCCCGTCGGCCTTGGGCGACGACGCCAGCGCTGTTCGGTCTCCGGCCCGATCACCCTCACCACTCGCTCGGCGGAATAGCGGCGTCACGAACGACACGAATCGGCGGCGCACCTGCTCGTAGGAGCGCATCTTCCGCGCTACTGCGTCTAGGAGGCCCATCGCCTCTTCGGAGCCCTTGCGGACCACGATCGAGAAGACGCTCTCATCCACATCGATCGACGTCAAGGACTTCAGCTGCGCCGCGAGATCGAACACCCCGCTCGCAATCTCGAACTGGCAGTGCGCAGCAACCGAGAGGAGAGCTCGAATGCCGGGCGACTGGTAGTTCCCCTCTACCGCGATCATGTTGTCCTGGTTGGCGCGGGCCTCTTCGACGAATGCGTAGTGCATCACGACGGGGTCTCGCGTTCGCGCGCGATGCCCGACGAGTATGTCGGTCACGTGAGACTCGACGCGGTCCCTGCCTGTCCCTAGATCCTCGGCAAGTCTGCCGAGCAGTTCTAGGCCGATGTGGGAGACCGCGCGTCTTGCGGCGTCGAGCATCGGATTCTCGGGTTCCCTCGGCCGCTTCGCCTTGCGGAGCGGCGGCATGGGTTGGGGATCCCCGTCGCCCATTTCCCGCGTCGGGACCAGCACCACCTCCCCATCGTCGATGGTCATCTCCTCGTACTCGCGCACGGCCCACGGCAGCCCGAGGGAGCTGCCGACCCGGTTGTAGAGCCACGGGTGGAGCTGAACCCCCTCGAGCCAGCACCCCTCCATCAGAATGTCGTGCTGCTGCTCGATCGCCCCAGCCGCGGTCGCCAGCTGACGAGCGAGTTCCTCGCGGCGCAGGAACGGTGCGGTAGTGCGTAGGCGCGACCAGTAGGCGTACCGAAGCAGGAGTGTTCTAAGCCCCCGATCGCGCATCAGGAGTTTCACCCCGGTGGCGCCAAGGGCTTGGGCAGCGTCGTCGATCACCACCCGGGGATCGAGAAGCCCGCCGACGCCCGCAGCGTCCGCCGCGTCTCGGACTCTCCGCATCAGGGCGTTTCGGATGTCGTGGTCGTTGTCGACGAACCAGGGAGGGTGGGCCTCGCCCGACGTTCCCGGGCCGTCGTCGTCCTTGGCGCCTGTGCGGGGCATCGCGAAGTTCCTATCCGGCCGTGCCCTCTATCTCAACGATCATCGGCACGCACACGGTGTGACAAGTCACGCCGCTTCGACGGCGAGAAGGGGTCGCGGCTGAAGGATGACGGGCCCCGTTCTGCTCCAGATCGAACTTGGCGCTGAGCGCCCGGCATCTACCTGCGAATCTACTACGGTATGCAGGTTGCCCCGACTCGCTGGCCGCTCAAGGCTGTCTTACCGTAGCAATCTGTTCGTATAACTGGCGTTCCTTTCTCGCAGTTTCATGGCACATCGGCCGTCACGTATAGTTTTCGACTTCCTTCCGTTCTGACGTAAGTCCTTGTCAGGACTGGCTTGACCACCTCTCCGTAGCGGGCAGCGTTCTGCGTCGTGGAAGGCCCGCGTTGAGACACGAGCATCATCACGTAGTCGGCCGTTCGGATCGCCGGCCACTGCGTTGCGGTCGCCGGGGTGGTGAAGAGCGGAACGACAGTCATCCACGCGCCCGGTCGAAGAGAAGCGAGCCCCCCCCGCCCCCTTTCGTCGCTTCGGTCGCTTCCCTCGCGGGTTCCGGTGCTACGCCGCGAACGGGTCGCGGCGGAGGACGACGCCGGGCGTCGACTGCCAGTCGTCGCACCGTCGGGAGTATGCGCAGCCGGCACAGGCCCAGGACTTCTGGGGAAAGGGCGTCGCCCTGTCCATGCTCTGGCTCGCGGCGATCAGGGAGAGGAGGACGCGCCGCCGGGCCGCGGCCGGGAGGTTCACGACCCGGTCTTCCCAGACGGGCTCCTTGAGCTTGAAGCCGATGTGGAAGGCGACGTCCTCGGCGGCGGCGTCCCCATGGAGTTCCTTCAAGGCCCAGGCGTAGACGCTTCCTTGGACGTGCCACCGGGTGTCGTCCGGGGACCATCCCGCCCGGGAGCCGGCCGTCTTGAGGTCGAGCGCCCGGAGTTTCCCGTCAGCATCGCGTTCAACGAAGTCGAGGATCCCCTGGACGCCGAGGCCGGGGGCGGGTTGCTCCGTCCGGGGGTCGAGAACGGGGAGCTCGAACCGAAGGTCGACCGACACGATCCGGGCGATCCGCTGCTCGAGGTCCGGGAGCCTCGCGAACGCTTCGACAAGCGCCTCGGCCGTTCGGAGGTTGGCCGGCGCGCCCTTCTCGCCCCAGTCGATCGGGACCTCGGGCTTCGAGGACGTCTCCGCGCCCCACGCCTCGTGCAGCAGTTCCTTCGGCTTGACGGTCCCGACGGTGGCCTCGCCGGATCGGACCTGATGGACGAGGGTCTTGAGCGCGACGTCGACCGCGGAGCCGAGCACGAGCGCCCCGGATCGGGACTCTTCCGGGGCCTTCTCGGCGTAGCGGTACGCCCACTGCTGGGTGCAGGTCGCGTACGTCGTGAGTTGGGAGGCTGAGAGCACGCGGAAGTTGGACATGGTTGTGTGCCGGTCCTCCCGCCGAGGCGCGGAGCCCCGACGGGAGGGCCCGTCGCCTCCTACGCCGCCTCGGAACGGAGCTGGTCGATGAGGCTGGACGCCTCCTTCTTGGTGAGCTCCCGGAGATCGCGCTTGCCGAACGTCTCCTCCGCGAGCGCTGCGACCTGCCCGTACGACAGGCCGTTCTGGGACCCGAGGGAGCGCAGGAAGTTCACCTGCCTGGGGCTGGCGAGACCGTCCTCGCCGCGCGGGGCCGCACGACCGTTCTGCGGTGCGCCGTTCCGGATCACGCGACCCGGAGCACGACGAGACGGCGACGCCGAGGGAGCAGGCCGGGACTCGACGCGTTCCGGAGAGGGCTCGCGCTCCTGCCGCTCGATGCGCCCGTTCGTCAGTGCCTCCTCGACCCTTGCCTTCGCCTCCGCCGCGAGGGCCATGACGTAGTGCGCGAGCTTCTCGCGGTCGCCGGCGACATCGGGCGGCGGCTCCGTCTCGAGCGAGACGTGGTAACCCTCGCTGCTGTACGGCTCGTCGCCGCTGACCTTCTTCTGGAACATCACGGACACCTTCACGGGAGTACCTCCGGGGACGACGTTGGTGCGATGCGAGCGCACCTCGTCCCCGAGGGTGCGATCACGATGCGATGTGCTCGTGCGCCTTCGACGCGCTCACGGAATGACCCCGGCGTCGGCGTCGTGCGCAGGTCGCTAACTCGTCGGCCGCGCTTCCGTCAAGAGCACGTCAACGAACGCTCGGCACATCTCGGCGACGCGAATCTCGGTGATCCGCCCTCCCAAGACCGTGACTTCGGCGATCATGCGAGGGTCCCGGTCGATCGCTTGGCGGTACTTCGCCGTCGCGCGACCAGTGTCTCCGCGAAGTTGCGCGTACGCCCCGCTGATCAGCGAAGCCTCAGCATTCGGCGGGGGGAACTCGCTCGCTGCGTCAGCGATGGCGGCCGCTACCTCATGGGCGCCGATCTGTGCATACGCCGCGACCGCGACCATTGCTGCGCGGGAGTCCGATCCCGCGACTCTCGCCCAGGCGACCGCCGTGGCGGGCGCCTCGAGCCTCGCCGAGCAAACCGCCATCCCGACGAGCGCATCCGTGTCGGTCGGAACCGTCGCCAAGATCTCACGCCACGCGTCACGCGAGCCCGCCCAGTCGCCCCTCGTCGCGGCCGACCGAGCACGTCCGGCAAGCCGACCGCGTCTCGCGAGGTCGAGGCCAACGGACGCCGTGCTGACTCCAGCCTGAACGATTGGGCTGAGCAGGCCGAACACAAGTTCGAGTGGGTGGTCTTCTGAGCGCTTCCAGTCGTCCTTCACCCTCGCGACGTACCCATCCCGACTCCTCGCAGCGTCGAGCTCAACCGAGCGCCGAGTGAGCGGTTCCCGAAGTTCCGCGGCGCAGACGACAGACTCTGCGTGCAACTGCACTGCCTGCCAGTACGCAGCGCTCGTGGGATCGTCCGGCGCGGGCGTGGCACGGCCGGCGCAAGCGACGAGGCGCATCGTCGGCAGGTCGTCGCGCGTGATTACGTCGAGGAGAGGAACGGTGCTGGCAGGGCGCTCTCCTAGGAGCCGGCGGGTCAGGGCGGCCCCAATGAGCACATCGCCGGTTCGACTCAACAGTTCGCTGAGTGCACGCTCGACACGCACATGGTCCCTCGAAGGGACGGCACCGACGCTCGCCAGGGCGCGAGCCGCGACTTCGTAGTCCCCGCGCGTGAGAGCCGAGAGCAGAAGCTCCAACCAGCACGAACGGGCCTTCGCCTGCTCTCCCGCCGCGAGCCAAACACCGGCCGCGGCTTCGAGATTCCCCGCCGCCTCCAGCCTACGAGCCTCCTGCGCTTGACACTCCCGAGCCGCCTGCTCGTCTCCGGCCGCGCTGAAGTAGGAGTTCGCGGCCGAGTACTCTCCAAGCCGTCGGCGGGTTTCCGCGATCTCCGAGAAACCCTCCTTGATCCGCCGCTCGACGACGATGCGGAAGCCCTCTTGGGTGTGTCGGGTCGCCAAGTCCCGTGCGGTGTCCGCCCACAGGGCGGCGGAGGCGAAGTCCCGGAGCCCGAGGTGGAAGAGGGACCGCAGGCAGAGATCGCAGGCCGAGTCCACGAGGCCGTCCCCGTGCTGGGACCGGAGTCGGGGGCCGCCGACGAGCGACCGCAACTCCTCTGGGGTGATGTCAGTGGCCCACGGTGCTGCTCGCATCACGCGGATGAGCGGAGCGGAGTCGTCTGGCACAATGAGTTCGAGCAGATCCGGGAAGGAGGAATCGCTGATGCCCTGGACGGCTCGGGACAACTCGACCCTCGCCCTCTCGTATCGGAGGAATCGGCGGAGGTCGAGCTTGGGAGTTCCGAGATAGACGGATAGGGCGGCGGTGATCGGTGTCGCGACAGCCGAAGCGCGGGCCTCGGACACGTCCTCCGTGCCGGGCGGCACCAGCGCTTGGACGGCGAGGAGGGTTCCGTCGAAGTCGCCCTGCGCGGCCGCACGGCACGCCTGCTTGAGGACTCTCCTCCGCCGCACACGAAGGAGCCAAGAGATGGCAGGTACCGCGCAGAGCAGAAGCCCCGCCAGGATTGTCGCAACGATCACGAGTTGAGGCCCCCCAAGTGCACTGACAGCGGGCTCACCAGCCTTCCCCGACCCTTGACCGGGGGCGATCGGCGCCGGATGATCGCGTCCTCTGTTGATGGACCACCGTCACCTCACCTGCGGGAGGCTCGTACGCCTCCTGCCGGTAGGGATGATAAACCACCGTGGTTTATTGTCGCCATGAGGGGGCCGGGTCGTCCGGAACTCCCCGAAGGCGAGGCGCGCACCGTGAAGGTGACGGTCTACGTTCGTCCTCAGGACGAGGCCCTCATGAGCCGCGTTGCTGAGGCGACGGGGAAGAAGCTCAGCGGGTGGGCCTACGAGGTGCTCCTGCGCGCCGCGCAGGCTGAGTCCCGCCGTCATCGGATCGACCCGGCGACCCCGCCGCCGCCTCGTGGGCCGAAGCGCAAACCCGGGGCCTGAACTGTCTCAGGTTCGGATCCAACCGCGCTCGAGGAACGAGACGTAGCCCCCGTCCCCGACCACGATGTGGTCAACGATTCGGATCCCGACGAGTTCCCCCACGGCCTCGAGCCGGCGGGTGAGGTCCTGGTCGTCCAGTGACGGCTCCGGGTCGCCGCTCGGGTGGTTGTGGACGAGGACGATCGAGACGGCGGCCTCCCGGATCGCCAGCCGGAACAACTCCCGGGGGTGGACGGGGCTGCCGGTCAGCGAGCCCTGGGAGAGCATGACCTCGCGCAGGACGCGGTTCTTCGCGTCCAGGAAGACCAGCCACATCTGCTCGTAGCGCAGGTGCCGCAGGCGCTCGTGGAACGCCTCAAAGACCTGCGCGCTCGACGTGAACGGAGCGCCCCGAACGATCTGGCGCTCCGCGAGGCGACGGGCCAGCTCGAACGCCCCGACCAGGCGACGGGCGCCGCCGGGAGGAAGGCCCTCGGCGACCGCCTCGACGAGGCTCAGGGTCTGGATGCCCCGAATCCCGTGGCGGGCGAACAGGTCGCGGGCCCGCTCGTTCCCGGACACGAGGACCAGTAGGTCCTCGACGAGAAGATCCTCGACCGGGGGAGGGGTGCGCGGGGACTCGGTCTCGGTGGACACGGCTTCTCCAAGCTGGGTGGTGGCCCACGTGGCCCACCGGGGGACGACGTGGAAGGGGGCAGTGGGCCACCTACGCCACGGCGGCCGACGGAGGGAGCGGGACCGCGGTTACGACGCCCTGCGTGCGGTCCATGCCCGTGGCTCGGGGATGGACTCGACCGCCGGCCGGAGGAACTCCCCCTGCCAGTCCAGGCCGCAAAGCCCGGCAACGGTCTCCGCCTGCGCCGCGAGATCGGCGACGTACTCCGCCTTCACGGTGCCGACGATCCGAAGCGCCCGCGCGATCGGCTCGCGGACCCGGGCCCATAGCCCAGCGCGGATGGTGACCATCTCGTCGTCGGACGCCGCTCGGGCCGAGGCCACGGCGGCTGCCAGCGACGCGAAGTCAGGCCGCCCGGGGATCCGCTCCTCCACGCCGACCGGAAGCCCCGTCCCGTAGACCAGGACGAGGCCGACGAGGGACGGCAGATCCGGGACTTGGGGCCCGGGTGGGGTCACCACTTCGGGGTGCCGCTCGGTGCCGAGATCGACCCTCGTCCCGAGCAGGCTGCCCTGGAGCAGTTCGATCGCCCGGATGCGTCGCCGCTTCTCCAGCTCAGTGCGACGCTCGGCGAGCGACTTCGGTCCGGCCTGCTTCGCCGGGGCGTCGTCGCGCGACGAGGAGGAGGCCGCGGCTCGGGCCTCGCCCATGTAGACGACCTCGAGCGTCCGGAGTCGCAGGACGGGAATCCCACCCTTCGCCTTCGGGCGCGGCACGAGGTCGAACTCCTTGTGGACGCACACGCCGTCGGGGACGGGGACGTCCTCAAGGCCGTACGTAGACTCGACGCGGAGCGCGTCGCCGTGCTTCGCCTTCGCCTCGACGATCCTCGCGGCGATGGTCGCCCGGCGCTTTGACTCGAAGCAGGGGGCGCTGAGGCAGCGATCCGTCTTGTTGTCGTCCGCGAACAGGACGCCCTGCGCGGACGCCCGGAACGGGCACGCAGAACACGCTGGCGCGCCCTCCACGAGCCCGGTGGCGTCGCGGTCCCACGGGACCTTCGAGAGGTCGTGCGTGCAGCGGGCGAGGCTGGCCCGGAGCTCGGCGGTCGTCGGGATGCTCTCGACGAACGCCGTCCACTCCTCGAGGACCTCGTCCTGGACAGGAGCGGGCAGCGCGGCGACCAGTTCCAGGTGCCCGATCGGCCACTCGCTGACCGGGTTGTCGGCGTCGGCGTGCGCCTTGCGCCACGCCTCGGACAACGCCGTGAGGCGCATCCGTCCCCGGACCCACGACGCGGACTTCCCGAGGACTGCGGACGCCCGGTCGTACGGGTGCTTCTCGTCCGCGAGGCCCTGCACGAGCTTCGCGACGGCGGCGGCCTCCCGGAGGGGGTCGACCGGTCGGTGGCTCGCGTTCTCCCCGAGGAGGACCGCGAGGGAGTCCTGCTCGTCCCCCTCAAGTACGACGCAGGGGCACGTCTCGGTCCCGAGTTGGCGCAGTGCCGCGTGGCGGCGATGTCCCGCGAGAATGACATAGGTGTCGTCATCGGGCGCGACAACTAGCGGTTGGAGAAGCCCGTGCTCCCTGATGCTGGCGACAAGGTCGGCCAGTTCGGGCCTCGCGTAGTCGGTCTTCGCGCGGGCGTTACTTGCGTGCCGCCGGAGACTCGTGACGGACAGCGGCTCGAGTTTCATGGTACTCCTCATCCTGGGCGGTTGGTGGCTCGGTTGCAGTTGGTTTCCATCCCGCCGAAGCTCTAGACCATGGACGACGACGGCGGCGAGCAGCCCATCGACCTGACCGGACGCGCGTGCAGGCGCATCGCGGCCGATGTCCGCTCGGTGTTCGCGAGGCTCGGGATCGCAATCGACGCAACACCGATCGGTGACGACGTCACCGAAGTGGAATGGCTGGGAACGGCAGCCGGCCCTGTCGCCACGCTTCTCGACGACTCCAGGGTCGATCGCGAGAGGTTCGTCGCCGCATTCGCGAAGGCGGTTCGCGCTCGGCGGGTGGCCCGCGCGCTCGCACTTTGTGAGGGCGTGCGCGGGTTCCAGACTGTCCTTCGTCACCTCAAGAACTTGAGGCTTGGCGCCGCATCGGGCGAGGCGACGCAGGCATGGGATCAGTTGCTTGAGGTGGAGATCGCTGCCGCTGCGTCGGGGGCCGATCTACCCGTGGAGTTTGCCGAGCCTGATCTGCGGATCAGCGACGGCGAGGCGTGGTACTCGGTGGCATGCAAGCGGCCCGCGTCGGAGGAGAGCGTCCCGGGAGCGCTGGCGAAGGCGATCCGGCAGATCGAGAGGTACCCGTTCCCCGGTGTCGCGATCATCAGCGCCGAGCGTTTCATCGCGCACCCATCTCCCACGCTCTCCGCAGCGGAAGTGCAACGCGCGTACCGGACCCAACTTGAGCGGCTGAATCGCCGACTTCACGATGCGCAGCGATCGTCGGCCTGGGGGGCCGAGGCGCATTCGCCGCCGTTTGGCGGGATTACCGTGGCTGCGGTCCTCGTCTATTCCACGCTCACGGTCTACCAAGAGGAGCGGCGCGGAGTGCAGACCGCGTTCGTCGCGTACGACTCCGTCGCGGTGCGGAATCGCGGGTTGACAGGGCGACCGTGGCGAAGGCTAGGGCCGTTCCTGGGCGCGTTCCAGTTGACTCTCAAGCGAGGCCACCGACGACTAGTCGCCCACGTCGCAGACTGAATGGGCGAAGTGCACAGGGCCGGTCGTTGGTGGCACAGCCGCGCGCTTTCCACTGGCGCTACCCCTCGTAGTAGAGCGCATCGAGCATGGCGGCGCGGCCCTTCCAGATCTCGGCGTCTTCCCCGGCGGTCGGAGCGTCTGCGAGCCACCATGCTGCGCTTCGTATCCGCTCCACGATCGAGTCCCAGTACTCGGCGAGCCCACACGCGCCCCTGATGCCGAATGCCTTGCGAAGCCCCGCCCTGTTTTTGCTGTCCAAGCAGACGAAGTAGTCTGGACGCTTCATCGCGAGCAGACGACTCGCTGTCCCGATGCCCGGCCCGCCTCCGGGCCGCCCGGCAAAGGCTTTCGTGAATCGGTGCACGAAGAGTTCGTACTGTTCACGGCTCACTTCGCCCGCCGACGGGATCGCGTCGAGAGCATCGGAGAGGTGGCTGCTGTTATCCGCGACGAGACTCTTGAACGTACCCGCGCCGCGCATGGAGCCAAACCACAACCAGTTCGGGTCGTCACCGGCCTCATCGAACCGCTCGTAGGTCGTTCCTGCGATGCGCTTACGCCAGACGGTGTCGATATCGCAGAAGGACGTCCCGCCCTTGAACTGCGTCCGCACGTGATCCAAGACAGCGAGCCGACCGACGATCGAGTGGCCCGTATCTTCCGCCCGCGCGCGAGAGACGAACTCAGACCACGGCAAGCGCAGGATCGGAATCTCCAGCGGGCTCCGGCCTCCATCCCCCGTCGGCTTCGCGCCGGTCCGAGACGTGTCGCCAAGTTGCGCCCGCACGCGAAGCCGGGCGCTCCACATCTGACGGTAGCCCTCGAGGTCTGCGGCGCTCATCACGCTGCCGCGTTGCCAATACTGCTCGATGACGGCCTTCACCGCCCTGTATGCGTCGGCGGCGCCTTGATCCGCGTCAGAGAGAAGCGTCGCCACTTCGTCATTGCCCCCGAGTCCCCCATACGTGAAGTTCGGACTTCCGATCACGCACTCCCAACGGTTCTTGCCCTCGAACAGGTAGATCTTGGGGTGGAACACGCCGGACGGGTTCAAGACGAAGCGCGTCCGCGGGTGCTCCAGCAGTCGCGCGATGAGGTCGGGATCCGTCTGATAGAAGTGGGTCCCGACAACGAGCCGCTCGATGCGGCCTGTGTTCCGCAGAAGCAGGTCGCACGCAGGGAAGCCCTGCGAGGCCCACGCGAGTGCCCACGAGTATCGCGGGTAACGCTTCAGCAGGTCCCGCAGGGTCCGGTCGATCTCTGCGCTGTTCGCTAGGATGCGGATGGGCGAGTCTCCCGGGTGGACGAAGAGTCTAGCCCGGGCTGGCTCTGCGCGCCCCAGAGTGGTCATGCGACCGAGGACAGGATCGCGCCGGCGACGGCGCTCATGCCCGTCCTCTCGGCCGCGTAGGGCAGGGCTTTCGCAGCCGACGTGACCCCGTTCGTCACGCCCCAGACGGTGAACTCACCTGGATTCTCCGGGGCGCGCACGAGATCCGCGGCCTCCATCGCGTCGGCCTCGGCCATGCGGAACTCACGGACAAGCCGCTGGACGGCCCGCTCCTTTTCGTTCGGTCCCGCGGACACGAACCGGGTGGTGCGGGCCACCTCGAACGCGTCGAGCTCTCGCGTCGTGAGCCTCGCGCCGATCTCCTGGAGATCCTCGCGAAACTCCCGGACGACGCCGACGACCGCACCCGTGTGCCGTGCACGACGGGCCTTGACGCCGGTCGCGTCCCAGATTAGGAAGTTGGCGCACATCTCCCGGAAGTAGAACGTCGAGAACCCGAAGCTCTTCGCGCCGACCTCGGAGTTGTAGACGAGCACGCCCTTGCGCAGCCCCCCGAAGCCATCGTTGCCCGGCTGCTGGTCGCCGTAGAAGAAGCCGAACGAGTCCCGGTCGGACCGGAAGAGCGCCGGCTTCGTGTTCCCGAGGAGGTTCGTCCCGCGGACATCGGTGTTGATCGTCGGCATTGCCGGGATGAACCCGTTCGGAAGCAGCCAGCGATCCACCTGCTCGTAGACGTCGGCGTCCCAGACGCGCTCGTAGCGGTCGCTGGTCACGCATCGGAGCCGGTCGCCGTCCACGAGGGCGGTGCGGTACCGACGGTTCCTCGGGAAGCACCGGTTCATCACCTTCGCCCGGGTGTCGCCGTCGAGGCGCTCGAGGACCGGCATCGGCACCTTCGCCATCGCCGCCAGCTGGGCGAGGCTGTAGTGCGTCATCCGGAGCGCGGCGTCCCCGAAGTGGACGCTCATGCCGTCCTCGCTGAAGAGGATCCGATCGTCCTTCGCGTCGAGCGTGGAGCACCGGCGCTTCTGCGCGCCGGCGTCTTCGCGGAGAGCCTCGAAGGACTCGAAGTGGTCCTCAGGCGCGCGGGAGAAGAGCTCCCGCTGTGCGAGCGTCATCACCGTCATGTTGCCTCCAGAACGTGGGATACTCGTCCCAACGACGCATCTCCCATCATCGAAAGACGACGTATGGAGCGCGTCGGACAGGATCAGCTGCCGTGACCACCTACCTCGACGACACGTCCGCTCCGCAGCACTACGAGCCGCCGCCGCGGGATCGAACCTACGAGGGTTCGGAGTTCGTAGCGGAGTCCGTGACCCGCTGGCTCGTGTCCACTGGGGCCACGGTCCTACGGGTCCACCCGCAGGAACTCGTGGCCGGGAAGACGCCGATCGGCATTCGGGTGCGCATCCGATTCCAGGCGGCCCGCACGCCGATCCAGTCATCGCTCGACGCATTCGTGCGGCGCGAGCGGATCGACCCGATGTTGTCGGGCTACCCGCTCGCGCTCGCGCTGCCCGATCTCCCGCGGCTTCGGCGGGAGCAGGAAGCCCTGGTAGCGGCCCTCCCCCCGGAACGGTGGATCCACTGGATCTTCGTGGGCCGCTACGGACAGATCGACGTCGTGCCGCCGCCCCGCCACGAGCGCGAGGCGGCGGACGACGCCGAGACCGCGGATCAGAGCTCGATCCGCTCGGGCTCCACGGCGTAGTCGAGCGCCTGCTGGGCAAGGCGGTCGAGCGCCGCCGTGCCCTCGCCGGGATCCGTGGAGAGGGCCATGAGCCGTCCCCACAGGGGCTTGATGCCCACCGACTCGACGTCTCGCAGGCCCTCGACCGGCCGGATGCCGTACAGCCGCTGGACGGCGGCGTACGTGGCGCGCTTCTCGGCGACGCACTCGGCCGAGGTGACCTCGGTCGGGTACTGGCCGTACGCGCCTTCGAGCACATCGCGCACGCGACGAAGTTCCTGCCGGCTGGCGAGGCCCTGCTGCTCGATCTTCCCGAGGACGTCCTCGAGGATCTGGACGAGGGGCCGCTTCACGCGCCGGTACGCCTCGTCCAGGAGCGTGGGGTGCGGAACCTCGACGTATGCGTTGAAGTCCCGGCCCTCCACGTAGCCCGCCCGGAGCAGCTCGCGCCGCAGCGTGTCCGACAGCCGGACGCCGACCACGCGGTCGCCGTCCTTCGCCTTGACACACGGTGCGGCCATGCGGGACCAGACCCGCATGAGCCCCGCGAACAGGTTCGCGCTCTCCTGGTGCGGGCCCTTCAGCCCGTCCACGTACGACTGCGCGATCCTCGCCACGGACGCCAGCAGACCCCACTCGCCGGCTTCGGCGAGCGCCTCCTGGGCCACGTACTTCCACAGCGTGATGCTCCCGACGTCCCGGGCCGAGCCCGCGGTCTCGAGGACCGCCCTGTGGACGGCCTCGGCCGACAGCTCGTACGGGTCGTGGTCCGCCTTGAGCTTCGCGAAGGACGCCGGGAGGTCCCGGATGCGCTCCTCGGGTTCCACGAACGGCGGCGCCTGCTCGGCCCCGATGTCCAAGTCCCGGAGCTCCTGCTCCGTGGCCTTGACGTGCGAGACGTAGACGAGGTCGCCATCGTTGTCCCGGTTCATCCGGGTCAGCCGGTCGAAGTCGGCCAGGACGACGGCGAAGTCCTCCCGGGCGAGGTGCTCGAGAAGCCACCTCGTCTCCGCGAGCTCGGCGCCGCGGCGCTTGGCGACCGCCAGAGGCTCGACCGACGCCGACCGGATGCCGTCCCGGTTCATCGTCGGCTCCCCGTGGATCGTCCCGCGGAACGGGCGACTCCCGTCCGGCACGACGACCCGATCCCCGAGGCCCTTGACGGCCACGAGGACGCCGTGGAGACCCGGCACCCGGATCGAGTGCTGGTCCAGCATCGAGTTCACGGCCCGCAGGATGTTCTCCCGCAGCTGGCCCAGCGACTCCGCGAACCGCTCCGGCCGGACATCCAGGCACCTCACGACCTGGAGCACGGTGTTCACGTAGTCCGGGAAGTGGAAGCCGTGCTCGCCCTCGATCTCGACCCTGCCGAGGGTCGCCAGGAGCACCCTAGCCGGCGGGATGGGGATGCGGTTGCCGCCGCGCCCCCTCGCCGTGAAGCCGTCCGGGTTCCACGCGGGGTCCAGCACCGGGTGATCCGGCATGTCGCCGAACGCGAACCGGCGCTCGAAGCCCTCACCCCACTCGGTCTGGAGTTCCTGCTTGGTGCGCTCCGGGACGGCCGGATCCTCGACGGGAGCCCTGAGCCTCTCGGCCCACCCGAGCAGCGCGTGCACGATCGGGCCAGGACCTTCGTCCACCCTCGCGCCGATCACGCGGTCCATGACTGCCGGGCTGACGCTGTGGAGCGTCGAGAGCACGTTGAGACTCACCCGGTTGCCCCGGTAGGCCATCCGCTCCTCACCCGTGAAGAGCATGCGCACGTCCAGCCGCAGCACGTAGCAGCGCTGGAAGCTGCCCCAGAGCCCTTCGATGCTGTGCGCCGAGAGCAGCGCGTTGCTCTTGATGCAGGACGCGTTGCAGACGCCGTCCAGCCCCGGCCACTCGGCCTCGATGTGGTCCGGCAGCCGGTCCACGACGATCGCCGTGCCCTTGAAGCCGTGCTCGTGGACGAGCTTCGCCCCGGTGTCGATGCGAGCGCGCTCGCGCTTCTCGATCCAGAGCAGGTCCTCGTCCTCCCGAACGGAGAGGATCTCCGTGTCGTGCCGGGCCACCTTCTCCGCGAACTCGAGGCGGAGGTAGACGTCGCCACGCTGGGCGTCCTTCGCCTCGTAGGCGAGGCAACGCCGCACGCGCTGGGTCAGCGTGCGTTCGCAGTCCCGGGCGGCCGACGCACGGAGCAGGAACGCTCCATCCCCGGTCACTGCGTCCACGAACGGGTCGTCCACGACGAGGATCTTGAGCATCCCTCCACGGAACGCCTCCGGCTTGTCAAGCAGCGACCTCGCCAGCAGCTTCTCGGGCTCGAAGTCGGACGTGATGCCCTCCTTCGCGAGCCGGACCCGCCCTCCGAGCGCCTGGTTCTTCCCGCCGAGCCCGATCCAGAGCCCGCGGTCCCGCACCCAGCGTTCGACGACCTGGAGGTCGACCGGGAGCCGGGCCTGAACGGATCGCACGACGACCTCATCGAGCGCGGACTGCCGCGCCGGCCCTTCAAGGCCGACGAGGCGCTTCGCCGCCGTAGGCTCGACGACCACGAACTGTGTGTAGCCCTCCTTCGGGCAGTTGAACTGCCGCAGCGCCTGGAGGATCTGAGCGCGCCCGTGCGTGCGCGCCGCTCCTCGCAAGTGACGGTTGACCCACCGCTCGACGTGGCGCACCACGCCTTCGGTGTCGGTCTTCTCGACCTCGACCCCGACCTCCGTGATGAAGACGAAGTCCCGACGATCCAGTAGCAACGTCCGACGGCGGACCTGTAGACGGAGAGCCTCCATGGCCTCCTCCTTGTGGTGAGAGAAGGCGGACGACAGCGCCACGAGCGCCGTCACCGCCGGGGACGTCCCCCTCGGGAGAGGGGGGTGGGCGTGAAACGAAAGTTCGATCAGCGCCCTGTCCCCGAACACCTGCACACGGCCTGAAAACGGGTTTCGGCCCCTTACGGCGAACCAGTCGCCCCCACTACCAGGGTGGGGCTGCCGTGGGGCGCGTCGGCGACCCACTCCGAGTCCTCTGCCACTTGATGGCGCGTCGAGCCTCTGACCGGCACCGACGGCGCGCAGGCTGAACCCAGCGCCCACAAAGGGGTTGTGTCCGAAGGCCCCCAGCGGGTAGCGTGCTGGCCTTCGTCCCCGTTGAGGAGCGTGGGAGTGCCAGCCGTGAGTCCCCCTGGCCACAAGCCCGAAGAGCGCGCTCGTCGGAACATCGACGCCCGACTCACGGAGAGCGGGTGGCTCGTCCAAGACTACGAGGTCCGGAACATCCAGGCGGGTCCGGGAGTCGCCGTCCGCGAGTTCCCGCTCGTCGGAGGCCACGGGACGGCGGACTACCTGCTGTTCGTGGACGGCCGGCCCGCGGGCGTGGTCGAGGCGAAGGCCGTCGGGCACACGCTGTCCGGCGTCGAGGTGCAGACCGACAAGTACGCAACTGGCCTCCCGAAGTCGCTCTCGCCCGTCGTGCGGCCGCTCCCGTTCCTCTACCAGTCCACCGGCGTCGAGACCCGCTTCACGAACGGGCTCGACCCCACGCCGTGCAGCCGCGCCGTCTTCGCCTTCCACCGCCCCGAGACGCTCTCGGAGTGGCTCGCCGCCACCCCGCTCACGGTCTGGGCGAGAGGGGCCGTGCCGGCCAACGCCGTGGGGGAGGGCGGACTGCCCTTCGGCGCGGCGGGAAGGCCCTCGACCTTTCGGTCGCGGCTCCTCGCCCTTCCCCCTATCGCCCCCGCGGAGGCCGCCCGCTTCTGGGGTGCACAGAAGGCCGCCATTGAGGCGATCGAGACGTCGATGCGGGCGAACCGTCCCCGCGCCCTCCTCCGCATGGCGACCGGCTCCGGGAAGACCTTCACGACCGTCTCCCTCCTCGCACGCCTCCTGCACTTCGCGGGTCCGCGCCGCGTCCTCTTCCTCGTGGACCGCACGAACCTCGGTGACCAGGCTGCGACCGAGTTCGAGCGATACCGCGTCCCGTGGACCGGCCGCTTCTTCCCGGAGGAGTGGGGCGTCGAGCACCTGGCGTCGAACCACATCGGCGACTCGACGAAGGTCGTCATCACGACGATCCAGCGCCTCTACTCGATGCTGCGCGGTGAAGCGGAAGCGCCGCCGGAGCCCGAGGAAGGGCAGGCGGATCGGGGGATCTCGCCCGCGCAGATCGTGCCGGTCGAGTACGGCGCGGCGCTCCCGCCCGAGTTCTTCGACCTGATCGTCGTGGACGAGTGCCACCGGAGCATCTACAGCACCTGGGGGCAGGTGCTCTCCTACTTCGACGCGTTTCTCGTCGGGTTGACGGCGACGCCGTCCAAGAACACGTACGGCTTCTTCGAGGGCAACGTCGTCTACGAGTACGGCCACGAGCAGGCCGTCGCCGACGGCGTCAACGTAGACTTCGAGGTCTTCCGCATCCGCACGCGGATCGGCGAGCACGGAGGGACGATCGCCGCCGACGGCGAGACGGTCGTCAAGTTCCGTGATCGCGCCACGCGCGAGATGCGCTGGGCGATCGCCGACGAGGACATCGCGTACGGGGCCGACGCGCTCGACCGCGACGTCGTCGCCGTGGACCGGCTTCGCACGATCTTCTGCACCTTCCGCGAGAAGCTGTTCACCGACCTCTTCCCCGGTCGCACCGAGGTGCCCAAGACGCTCGTCTTCTGCAAGGACGACGGCCACGCCGAGGACGTCGTCAAGGCGATCCGCGAGGCGTTCGAGGAGGGCAACGACTTCTGCCGCAAGATCACCTACAAGACGACAGGCGAGACGCCGAAGGAGTTGCTCCAGAAGTTCCGCACGCAGTTCAACCCGCGCATCGCCGTCACCGTGGACATGGTCGCAACCGGCACGGACATCAAGCCGGTCGAGATCGTGGTGTTCCTCCGCAAGGTCAAGAGCCGTATCTTCTTCGAGCAGATGAAGGGGCGCGGGGTGCGGGTCTGCGACGCGACGGAAATGCGGAGCGTCTCCGCCGACGCGAAGGGGCCGAAGGACCACTTCGTCGTCGTGGACTGCGTGGGGCTGACCGAGCAGGACTTCCAGGACACGCAGCCGCTCGAGCGGAGGAAGGCGGTCCCTCTCGCGCAGCTGATCGACGCGGTGGCGAGCGGATCGACGGACGCGGACGTGCTGACGTCGCTCGCGAGCCGGCTCGTGCGCCTCGACCGAAAGTGCGGCGACGCGGAGCGGCGCCAGGTGGCCGAGGTCGGCGGGGGGACGAGCCTCTCCGACCTGACGCACCGAATCCTCGAGGCGCTCGACCCCGACGCCCGGCGCGAGCGGGCGCGGACGGCGGCGGGCCTCGCTCGGGGGCAGGCGCCGAGCGCGGAGCAGGTGAGCAAGACGGGCGAGGCGATGGTGCGTGAGGCGGTGCGCCCGCTGGTCGAGAGGCCGGCCCTTCGGAAGACGATCGACGACCTGCGCCGGCACTTCGAGCAGGTGATCGACGAGGTGACGCGCGACGAGGTGGTGGAGGCGGACTTCTCCGAGGAGGGCCGGCGCAAGGCGGCCGACCTCGTGCAGTCCTTCGAGCGCTACCTCGCCGAGCATCGGGACGAGCACGAAGCGCTGAAGTTCTTCTACGCGCGCCCCGCCGGCTCGCGGCTGCGTTACGCTGACGTGCGACGACTGCACGACGCGCTCGGGCTTGCCGACGCGCGCTTCGTCGAGACGCGGATCTGGGAGGCGTACGCGCGGCGCGACGGGCCGCGCGTACGGGGCGCCGGACAGGCCCGCGCGCTCGCCGACCTCGTGGCGCTAGTGCGGTACGCGACGAAGGCCGAGCCCGCGCTCTCGCCCTACGCCGAGACCGTTCGCGCGCGCTTCGACGCGTGGATGGAGCGCCGGCGGAAAGCGGGGCGCGCCTTCACCGACGAGCAACGGCTCTGGTTGGAGCGCATCCGCGACCACGTCGCCGCGAGCGTCGAGTTCACTCTCGAGGACTTCGAGGTCACGCCCTTCGTCGAGCAGGGCGGTGCCGCCCGAGCCCGCCGTCTTTTCGGCGCTGATCTCCCGAAGGTTGTCGCCGAGTTGAACGAGGCGTTGGTCGCATGACCCTCCCGCCCGAAGCGAGTAACGCGCCCGAACACTGGAGTCCCGCCCGGCTCTCAGAGATCGCCGAGGTTCGGCTTGGCAGGCAGCGCTCGCCAGATCGCGCTACGGGTGTCAGCCCGTGCCCCTATCTCCGCGCTGCGAACCTGACTTGGCGAGGCTTCGATCTAACCGACATCAAGGTGATGGACTTCTCACCGGACGAGCGCCGGACCTTCCGGCTGGAGCCAGGCGACATTCTGCTCAACGAGGCTTCGGGGAGTCCTTCGGAGGTCGGGAAGGCAGCAGTGTGGAGCGGGCAGATTCCCCTCGTGTGCTTCCAGAATACCCTCATCCGTGTGCGGGCGCCGGAGTGCCTAGTCCCCTTCCTTCTCTGGAGATTTCAACACGACGCGTTGCTGGGTCACTTCGCAGCGGCCTCCCGTGGAGTCGGGATCCACCACCTCGGAGCTGCTGCACTCCAGGATTGGGAGGTCTCACTTCCTCCGCTCGGCGAGCAGCTGCGAATCGTGGCCAGCCTCAAGGCGCACTTCACGCGACTCGACGAGGCGGAGGCGGCGCTAGAGCGCGCGGAGGCGACCCTCGAGAGCCTACGGGCGTCGATCCTCCAGGCGGCGGTCGAGGGACGGCTCGTCCCGACGGAGGCGGAACTCGCGCGTCGCGAGCGGCGGTCCTACGAGCCGGCGACGGTCCTGCTGGATCGCATCCTCGCCGAGCGGCGCAAGCGGTGGGAGGCGTCCGGTCGTCGGGGCAAGTACGAGGCACCCGTCCTCCCCGACACGTCGTCGCTCCCGGACCTTCCCGAGGGTTGGGCCATTGCGCCGCTGGGGGCGATCGCGGAAGTCGAGGGCGGCATTGCTAAGAGCCCGGATCGTGTTGAACGTAAGGGGCTCCGGCCCGTTGCGTATCTGCGCGTCGCGAATGTTCAGCGAGGCTACCTGGATCTGAATGAGGTGAAGTTGATCTACGCCACGGAGGCGGAGATCGCCGCGTTGGGGCTGCAACCAGGGGACGTCCTACTCAATGAGGGAGGCGACCGAGACAAGCTTGGCCGCGGCTGGATCTGGCGGGGAGAGATCGGCGAGTGCATTCACCAGAACCACGTCTTCCGTGCGCGCCTCTGTGGCAACGAACTGGCCCCGCAGTTTGTCTCCTGGTACGCGAACACCGCGGGGATCGGCTACTTCACACGAGAAGGTCGGCAGACTACAAACCTCGCCTCCATCAGCCTCTCGACCTTGCGTGCCTTGCCTGTGGCGCTTCCGCCTGCCGCCGAGCAACGGCGAATAGTCGAGGAAGTCGAACGCCGTACAGCGGAAGCAGGGAGCGTGGGCGAGGCTCTTGCTGGTGCTTCTGTCCGGGTCAGAGCACTCCGCAGCTCGATCTTGCGCCTCGCGTTCTCCGGCGGGCTCGTCGATCCGGAGCCGAGCGACGGGCCGGCATCGGCGCTGCTGGAGCGGATCCGCGCCGAGCGGGCGAGGGAAGGGGCGGCGGCGGGAAGGAAATCGATCGGGCGGCGGGTACGTCGTCCCCGGAGCAAGACCGCGTGACCGACACCTCGTCTCTCGTCGCGAAGCTGTGGTCGTACTGCCACGTCCTGCGGGACGACGGGCTGTCGTACCTCGACTACCTAGAGCAGCTGACCTACCTGCTGTTCCTGAAGATGGCGGACGAGCGGGCGGAACTCGCCGACGGGAAAACGTCGATCCCGAAGGGTTGCCGGTGGGGCGACCTCGCGGGACCGGAGATGGAGGGTGAGCGGCTCGTCAAGCAGTACGGGAGGACGCTCGAGACGCTCGGGAAGCAGCCGGGAATGCTCGGGCTGATCTTTCGGAAGGCGCAGAACAAGATCCAAGATCCGGCGAGACTGCGACACCTGATCGTCGAGTTGGTGGGGAAGGAGACCTGGACGGAGCTGTCGGCGGACGTGAAGGGCGACGCGTACGAGGGGCTCCTCGAGAAGAACGCGCAGGAGACGAAGGGCGGGGCGGGGCAGTACTTCACGCCGCGGGCGCTCATCTCGGCGATCGTGGACGTGGTGCGGCCGGCGCCGGGGGAGACGATCTGCGATCCCGCGTGCGGGACGGGAGGGTTCCTCCTCGCGGCGTACGGGCACGTGGCCGAGGCGTACGGGAAGCGGCTCGACCGGGATGCGAAGCGGCACCTGAAGTACCAGGCACTGCGCGGGATGGAGCTCGTGGACGGGGTGGCGCGGCTGTGCGCGATGAACCTCTTCCTGCACGGGATCGGGCCCCTAGCGGAGCAGGGGGAGACGCCGGTCGAGGGCGGGGTGGACTCGCTCTCGACGCAGCCGAACCGGCGGTTCGATGTGGTGCTGACGAACCCGCCGTTCGGGAAGAAGTCGTCGATCACGGTGGTCAACGAGGACGACGAGGAAGAGCGGAAGGCGCTAACGTACGCGCGGCCCGACTTCTGGACGACGACGTCGAACAAGCAGCTGAACTTCGTGCAGCACGTCGTGAGCCTGCTCTCGATCCCCGGGCGGGCGGCGGTGGTCGTGCCCGACAACGTCCTGTTCGAGGGTGGGGCGGGGGAAACGGTGCGGCGGCGGCTATTGGAAACGTGCGACGTCCACACGCTGCTGCGGCTGCCGACGGGGCTCTTCTACGCCCAGGGGGTGAAGGCGAACGTCCTGTTCTTCGACCGCAAGCCCGCCGCAAAGAAGCCGTGGACCAGCAAGGTCTGGGTCTACGACCTGCGGACGAACCAGCACTTCACGCTAAAGCAGAAACCCCTTGCGCGGAACGACCTCGACGAGTTCGTCGCTTGCTACCAGGCCGACGCACGCCACAAGCGCAAGCCGACGTGGTCCGAGAAGACCCCCGACGGTCGCTGGCGCGCATTCACCCTCGAGGAGCTGCTCGCCCGCGACAAGGTGAGCCTCGACCTGCTGTGGCTCAAGGACGACAGCGTCGAAGACGGCGCCGACCTCCCCGCTCCGCAGGTCCTCGCGGCGGAGGTAGCCGACGCTCTGCGCTCCGCCTTGGGCCAGATCGAGGAGGTCCTGGAGAGCCTGCCGCCTCTAGCCGGTGACAACCCGGTGGCGCGACATGGGTCTGATCTCTCCAGCGATCGCCGCGTCGGGCCGCTCGACGCCGGCGCACCACGCGGAGCTTCTCGGGCGGAAGCGCCCCATGCGAGACGTGGGCGATGACCACACTTGTTAGCGCGTCTGGTTCAAGCGATCCTGGCGACGATGTCCAGCATCGCTTCAGGTACCAGCATGCCTACGGCGCCATTCTGATCATTGGGATGGCCACCGGGAAACGCCAGGGAAGAGCGCTCTGGTGCGAGCTGCATGAGGACTACCTAGTTGAACTCGGAGACCGTGCCTTCGAGGCCGTCCAAGTCAAGACGCGGAAGCCGGAGCTGGGCGAGTGGAAACTCTCAGATGAGGGCCTTGCCAAGTCCATCCGACGCTTCTGTGCCCTTCGTGAGAAGTTCGGCGATCAGGTGCAGCGCTTCACGTTCGTCACGAACGCCGCTGTACGTGAGGGGAAGAGCGACGAGGACGCCGAGGAGAGCCCCTGTTGCCTGTTCAGAGCGTGCACGAGCGCTACACAGATATCCGAACTCGGAACGGTGCCCTTGCGAGCGCTAACGGCGTTCGCCAAGAAGCACAATCTTAGTTTCACTGTCCTCTTCGACGTGCTGCATCGCATCGCGCTCGTCCGAGGTCCAAGCCTCGACGACTTCGATTCGGTGCTTTCACACGATCACTTGACGCTCTTGCCAGAGTGTGGCGCGTTCGGGGCAGCCCAACTGAACGCCCTTCGGGACGAGATGATCCACCTGGTCTACCGAGCTTCGTCCCGTGCCGTCGACGCTCCAACACGGCACCTGACGTGCGTTCTGCTCGACGATGCGCGGAACCCCGCGATTGCACACAAACTCATCGTGCCCACCCGGTTGATTTCCACTGTGCTCGAGTCTAGGAGACTCGTCTTCCGAATGCTCCCGCTAGACATGGAGCTCAAACCTGTCTCGCCGGCCGGACCAGCGTCCCCCTTCACGAAGAAGGTCGAGGCGGGTGGTCTCGGGTTTGCCACCGACACGCTGCGTCGGAGGACACTCTCGGCCGAGAGTGCCCTGCTCGAGTTCTTGGCAAGGGCTCCGGAGCAGGCGCAGGGGAAGATCAACGAGTGGGCTGCACTCGTGAAGGCGGAGTGCGATGACGCCAGACTTCGCGCCTCAAGGAGTCCCGCTCCGTACGGGCTGCTCATGCTCGACCTGCTCACAGAGCGCCTCCGAGAACGTGCCCTCAGGACGAAGGAGGGCCTCGCGGCGGAGCACGACTTCCTCATGGGGGTTGCCGGGCTGCTGACCGAAGCCTGCCATGTCTGGTGGAGCGAAGAGTTCCCCCTGGGAGCCCGCTAACATGCGTCTCGGAATCGTCGGCGCATCGGTCGAAGCGGAGTCGAGAGCTGAACTCCATCTGGCACGACTGCTCTTGCTGTTAGGCCATGGCGCGAAGCGTGGACACGGCGCGGTCGATGGCATCACGAAGCTCGCCAAGCTCGACTTTCTCCTCCGGTATCCACGCTTTCTTGAGCGACTCCTGAAGTTGCACCGAAAACACCCGCCGCAAGTGCCTATGCTTCCGCACGAGGCCGACACCGTCGAGAGTTCGATGATCCGCTTTCGCTATGGACCGTGGGATCCACGGTATCGGCTCTGGCTCGGACTCCTCTTGGCAAAGGGCCTTGTAGACCTCCGGCTCGACGGCCGTCGCGTCGTGGTGGAGATCACTCCACGGGGAACGGAGTGTTTCCACGCTCTGGCGGCGCGCTCCGAAATGTCGACACTGGCCGACCGCGCCGGCGTTGTTATGGAGAGTCTCTGGTCTCTGAACGGAACGCGACTCAAGGACCTCGTCTACGAAGCTGTGCCGGAGCTTCAAGGCATGTCATGGGGAGAGGAGATCCAGCCGTGAAGATGCAGCTGCGCGATCTTACGCTTACCTGCCGTCGTGAGACCGTGGTCGTCCGGTTCTCTGACTTCAGTTACTTCTTCGGCGAGATCGGAGCGGGCAAGTCGACGATCGCGAGGCTGGTGGACTACTGCCTCGGCGGGTCCATTGTTCTGACACCAGCATTGCAGAACGAGTTCGTCTCTGCGCGGCTGGCGCTTCGAGTGTCGGATGTTCCAGTCGTGCTACAGCGAGATCGCGACTCTGATCAGGTGCTCTCCACTTGGGGCGAGGGGGATCAGGAGCAGAGTGCCCGGGTGCCAGCGAGACGAGCTCAGGGAATCGTCATTCCTGGCACCAAGGTCGAGAACCTGTCCGACTTCGTGTTCCACCTGGCGGGAATCTCACCGCCGCGCGTGCGGAGGAGTCGCATCAACGACGACTCGGATCTGGAGCGCCTCAGCCTGCGAGATCTGCTGTGGTACTGCTATCTCGACCAAGACGAGATAGACAGCAGTTTCTTCAACCTAGACGCAGAAGCCGACGCGCCTCGACGTAACAAGAGCCGCAACGTGATGCGGTTTCTGCTTGGAATCCACCAGCAAGACTTGGTCAGCTTGGAGATTGAGCTCGACCAAGTGCGGTCGCAACGGCTCGGCGCTGAGTCCGCAGCAGCCGTGCTGGAGACCTCGCTCCGGACCTCGGGGTTTGCCTCGCCCGACGATCTCGACAGGCGCCGGAGGGAGGTGCAAGCCGGCCTCGCCGCGGCGAAGCGCGCCCTGACGTCTGCACGCCTCGAGGCCGATAGCAAGAAGACCCATGCCAGCGACGTGTTGCGGCGGCAGGGTGCCGATCTTGCCCAGGAGCTGGATGCGGTCGTCTCTGCCATGTCGCAGGTCACCGCGACGATCGCGACCGACAAGCGCCACCTTCACGAGGTGCAGAACCTCGACACCAAGCTCGCCCGACTATCGACGGCCTCCGCCGTGCTGGGGAGTGTGCAGTTCACCCACTGCCCCAAGTGTGCACAGGCACTTCCAGACAGAGAACAGTCTGCCTGCCGTGTTTGCGGCCTTCCGGAGCCCGACACGAGTGTTGACGCCCCGGCGGTGCAGATAGCTCATGCGGACATCGAAGCCCGAGTTCGCGAACTGAAGGAGATGGTCTCTTCCCAGGAGGCTCAGTTAGAGCGGATTCGCGTGCGCCACGCGGAACTCATGGAGCGGAAGCAGAAGATCGACCTCGAGCTCAACCAGCAGCTCCGCTCGTACGACTCCGCCTACCTTTCGCTTGCAACGACCCACGAGCGACGTCTCGGCGCGCTAGAGGAGGAACTGACCTCGATCGGTCGTACGCGAACACTTCATGATCAGATCGCTTCGTCCAGGAAGCTGGCGGTGTCCCTCGTCGAGAAGGAAGCCGATATTCGGAAGCGGATGGCTTCGCTCCGCGCGAAGGCAGAGGCGGATCTGCGTAGCCTGAAGCGGCTAGGCGACCTCTTCAAGGACTGCTTGCTGCGAGCGCGGATCCCGGGATTCGCAGCCGAGGACGTGGTCCGTCTTCGACCTTCCGACTTCCTCCCGGAGATACTCCCCCTCGACGGGGGAGATGTGGCGGTTTCGTCGTTCGCCACGCTCGGAAGCGGAGGCAAGAAGACGCTCTTCAAGGCGTGCTTCGCGGTGGCGGTCCACCGACTGGCCGCAGAGTCCGCCGCGCCGCTGCCCTCGCTCCTCATCATCGACTCTCCCATGAAGAACATCAGCGAGAGGGAAAACCGGGAGCAGTTCGTCGGGTTCCACGAGATGCTCTACTGGCTGGCCGATGGTGAACTGCGAGACACGCAGTTCGTCCTGATCGACAAGGAGTTCTGCCCCCCGAAGACCCCGCTTGGGCGGCCGCTCTCAAGCCGGCACATGACCGTTGTCGACCCACAGACACCGCCCCTGATTCCTGGATACCGGGATCGCCCCTCCGAGCCGGGGCTGGGTGGCCCCGCCACCCCGGCCGGCAGGGACGCTTGACGCGTCTGGTCGTTCTAGGCCCTAGGACTCGTGATCGTGCCCGGGCACGATCTGGGCACGATCTCGGCGCTCGGAGGCGCCGCGGGGTGCGCGCCGGTGCACGGTCCGCCACCGCGCCGGAATCACGCCTGTTGGCCACCAGCGCCCTTCTATGCACGAGAATGGCGGAGGGAGTGGGATTCGAACCCACGGTGGGAGTTGAGCCCACGCCGGTCTTCATGATCGGTGCCTGACCGACGATCCGTCGTTGGTTGACAGGGTGTTGCGACGACGTGGGCGCGGCAGGAGGCCAGCCAGGAGGCCGCGCACCGGGCCCGAACGTCCTTCTGCGCCCCGCGTCCCGTCGTTTCAGGTCGGCTTCAGTTGCTCCGCCCACGATCCGCCGCCTTGGGCCCCCTCTCCGGGGCCCCAATCCCGGGCGGGTTCCCAATGAAGCTTGGTCTGCTTGCAACAGGGTTCGTCACGATCTGCCTCGCGGGGGCCGGAGGCTGGTTCCTCCGGACGGCACTCCACCCGGCCCAAGCCGAACCCGATTCCGAGCCGCAGGAGGGTGCCTCCCCAGGGGAGATGTCCGTGGAGGTCGTCATGGAGCCGGCGAAGACCGGCGAGTTGACGACGACCCTCGCGGCGTTCGGTGTCGTCCGAGCAGCGGATGGCGAGCTCCGAACCGTGTCTTCCCGAGCCGGCGGACGCGTCGAGGCGGTCCTCACTCGGCTTGGGGAGGAGGTCAAGGCAGGTGCGGCGCTCTTCCGACTGGAGCGCGCACCCCTCGAACTGGCCGCCGCGCAGGCGCGCGCAGCGGCGGCGATCGCCGAGAACGCCCTGTCGACGTTCGACCGCGGCGGACGGGCGAAGCGAACGGCCGAGTTGGAATCGTCGGTCGCGGAAGCTCGGACCGCCGTCGAGGTCGCTGAGAAGCAGTCTCTTCGCACCGCGAGCCTGCGTCAGGACGGTCTCTCGAGTGAGAAGGCGATCGCGGAAGCCGCACTGGTGGCGGACCGTGCCCGCCGGGAGCTCGCGGCCGCCGAGCGGAACCTCGAGGCGTACCGGACGACGGACGCCGACCTCGAACGCGCCACCCTCGCGGCGACGCGGGACGCCGCGGCTCTGGCTGCGAAGGATGCGGAGGCGATTCTCGCGGCTTCCGAGGTCCTGGCGCCCGTGGCCGGGCACATCGCGTCTGTCGCCGTGCGGATCGGCGATCGGGCGGAACCGGGAGCCGAGTTGGCGACGCTCCTCGCCGGGGACCGCCGCGAGATCGCGTTCGGCGTGACCGCCGCCCAACGCACGACGATTCCGGCGGACGCACGGGTGACGTGGCAGGACGCTCTGGGTGCGATCCGATCGGGGCGCATCCGTGGCACCGCGACGCTCGTGGATGCGGCCATCGGGCTCCACGAGGTGCTGGCGGTCCCCGATGACGGACCGCCCCCACCGCTCCCTGGCGAAGTCGTCCGAGGGGAGATCGAGGTTCGACACCTCGAGGCCGCCGTGCTGGTACCGACGCGGGCGCTCGTCCGAGCGGCGCACGGCGTGGCGCTCGTGCTTGCCGTCGATGGCATCGCCCGAGTGGTCCCTGTGGAGATCGTCGGGCGCCATGAGGGCGCCACCGCGGTGTCGGGTGCGGTCAAGGTCGGCGACGCTGTGATCGTCGAGGGCGGCTACAACCTGCCGGAGGGCGCGCGGGTCCACGCTGCGAAGGCCCCGGAGGAGGAGCGCGGAGAGAAGGGCGCCATGGACGCCGATCCCGACGCGAAGGTCGGCGACGAACATCGGGGGACAAAGTGAATCTGGTCCCCGCCGCAATCCGCCACAGGCGATCGCTCTACGTACTCCTCGCCTTGGGATTGGCGGCCGGTGTTCACGCCGCCTCAGTGACGGGTCGCAGCATCTACCCAGACGTCGCGTTCCCGAGGATCGCCGTCATCGTCGAGCGGGGCGAAGCACCCGTTCGCTCGATGCTCGTGGGCGTCACGCAACCGGTCGAGCAGGCCGTCGCCGCGACGCCCGGACTGCGGCGCGTGCGCTCCAAGACCCTGCGTGGCGCCAGCGAGCTTTCGCTCGACTTCGAGCCGAACGCCGACATGGGCGCAGCGCTGTCGCTCGTCCGCGCGCGCGTGGCGCAGGCGGGCCTCCCCGGCGACGCCCGGACCACGATCGAACGCCAGACGCCCGCCGTCTTCCCGGTGATCTCGTTCAACGTCATGCCGGGCGCCGCCTCCCGGGACGACGCCGTGGCGAGGGCCCGCCTTGCCGAGTGGGCCGAGACGGAGCTCCGACCCCGCCTCTCGCGACTCGACGACACGTTCTTCGTGAGCGTCCAGAGCGGCGATCAGCGGGAGTACGCGTTCGAGGCGGATCCTGGACGTCTCGCGCAGACCGGCGTGTCGATCGGCGCCGTGGTCGAGGCCATCCGAGACGCCAACCTCGTCGAGAGCGCGGGTCGATCTCGCGACGGCGGACTCGCCTACGAGATCCTGGTCGATGGCCAGATCCTGGCTCCGGATCGGATCGCCTCGCTCGCCGTGCCCCGCGAGGGAGGGCGACCGGCGACGCTGGCCGACCTCGGCTCCGTCGTCGAGACGACCGTCGAGCGAACGTCGATCGTGACGGGTGGGCGTCACGAGGGTGTCGTCGTCAGCGTCTTCCTTCGCGACGGCGGGCAGGTGACGCGGCTCGCCGAGCAGGTGACGGCACTGCTCGGCGAGGTCGCCGCTCAGGTGCCGAGTGGAGGCACGATCGAACCGGTCTACGACCAATCCCACCTCGTCGTTGCCGCGGTCGCCGGCGTGCGGGACGCGATCCTCATCGGAGCCGTGCTCGCCGTCCTCGTGCTCGCCCTCTTCCTGAGGAGCCTGCGCCTGGTCTTCGTGGCCGGCCTGTCGATCCCCCTCTCGGTCCTGCTGACGCTGGCCGTCTTCCCACTCCTCGGGGAGACGCTGAACCTCATGAGCCTCGGCGGGCTCGCGGTGGCCATCGGGCTCGTGATCGACGACGCGATCGTCGTCTGCGAGAACGTCGCCCGACGACTCCAATCGGGGTCGGGCACTCCTCGGGCCACGGTCGCCGACGCAACGCGCGAGGTGTTCGGCGCGATCCTCGGCTCCTCCCTGACGACGGTCATGGTCTTCGCACCGCTCGGGCTCCTCGAGGGAGTCGTCGGGCAGTTCTTCCGCAGCCTCTCGATCTCGCTCGCGGTGGCCGTACTGGCATCCACGGCGGTCTCCCTCGTCTACTCGCCGCTGCTGCTCCTCCTGCCGGGGTTGACGCCGAAGGCCGGGACGGGCGGGCGGCGCTGGACGATCTGGCTCGCCGATCGCTACGCGGGGCTCCTGCGCCGAGTTCTCGCGCACCCGGGCGTCGCGGGCCTCGCGCTCACCGTCTCCGTCATCGTGGGCATCGCGACCCTCTGCCGCGTGGAGACGGGGTTCCTTCCCGACATGGACGAGGGTGGGCTCGTCCTCGACTACGCCTTGCCCGTCGGCACCAGCCTCGAGGAGACGGACGCCGTCTGCCGTCGCATCGAGCGAATCGTGCTCGGCACGCCGGAGGTGGCGTCGCTCTCGAGGCGCACGGGCGCGGAGCTGGGCTTCTTCGCCACCGAGGCGTTCACCGGCGACATGCTGATCGGTCTCACGCCGCGCGAGCGACGCACGAGGTCCGTCTTCCAGGTGATCGACGAGCTGCGCGAGCGGCTTGCGCGCGAGGCGCCCCAGGCGGAGTGCGAGTTCATCCAGGTGATGCAGGACACGATCGCGGACCTCTCCGGTAACCCCGAGCCGATCGAGGTGAAGCTCCTCGGACCTGAGATTCGAGATCTGCAAGCCGCGGCCGACGCGGTCGAGTCCGCACTGGAGCACGTCCAAGGAGTCGTCGACGTGAAGAACCACGTCTCGTTCGGGAGCCCGAGCCTGACCTGGACGGTCGATTCGGAGGCTGCCGCACAGATCGGACTCTCGACTGCGCAGGTGGCGGAGCAAGTCACGGCACAGATCGCGGGCACCGTCGCGACGCGATTGCCGGAAGGGAATCGCATGACCGACGTCCGCGTCCGGTACGCGCGTCCGTGGCGGTCGAGCGCCGACCGCCCCGCGGGCGACGAGGCGCTGTTACTGGTCCCCAGCGGCGGGGCACGCCCCACCCGTGCGGTACCCCTCGAAGCCGTGGCCCAGGTGTCCCGCGTCCTCGAAGAGAGCGAGCTCGAGCGCGAGAACCAGACGCCGATGGTTCGCGTCACGGCGGCGGTGTCGGGGCGGGACCTCGGCTCGGCGGCGCGCGCCGTCGAGCGTGCCGTGGCCGCGCTCCCGAGACGCCCGGGCGTCCGCGTCGAGTACGGGGGGCAGGTCGAGAGCCAGCGGACGGCCTTCGACAACATGCGCATCGTCTTCGGCGTCGCCCTCGGGCTCGTCTTCCTGCTCCTCGTCGTCCAGTTCCGCTCGCTCCTGCTGCCCCTTGTGGTCCTGCTCGCGCTGCCCTTCGGCCAGATCGGCGCGCTCCACGCGCTCCATGCGAATCACGTGGCCCTCAACATCAGCTCGGGCATGGGCCTAATCTTGCTGGTCGGTCTCGTGGTCAAGAACGGGATCATTCTCGTGGAGTACGCGCGTCAGCTTCGTGCGGAAGGGCTCGAGCCCCTTGCGGCGGTCATCGAGGCGGCGCGCGCCAGGCTGAGGCCCATTCTGATGACCACCCTCGCCGCCATCCTCGGCCTCGTGCCGCTCGCCAAGGGGATCGGCGCCGGCTCCGAACTCCAGCGACCGCTCGCCATCGCGGTGATCGGCGGCCTCACGGTCTCGACGATCTTCACGCTGCTGGTCGTACCCCTCGGACTTGCCGCCCTCGGACGCCGGGCCCTCGCGGAGGAGCACGCCGATGCGACGTAGCTTCTCGCTCCTCGTGAGTCTCTGTCTCGTCGGCTGCTCATCCACGGTGCGGGAGCCGGGGATCGCCCCGGACGCGGCGCCGACGTCGCTGCCCGCCACGCTCCGCCACGCGGATTGCGCGCGGCTGGCGACTCTCCATGCTCCGACCGCTGCGGCGTGGGAGGCGCGGCTTCAGACGGCGCGGATCGCCGTCCGTCAGGCGGGGAAGCCGTCGAATCCGACACTCTCGCTCTCGTGGGAGAACCTGGGCCTCGGCGCCTCGTCGATCCAACGAACCCTCTCCATCTCGCAGGCCCTCGCGACGCTCGCTTCGGCTCCGGGGACCCGTGCCGCCGCCGCACATGATCTCGCCGCCACGCAGGCGGACCTGATCGCCGAACGGCGGCGCCTCGTGGCCTCGGCGTGGCGTGCCTACGATGATCTCGTGGCCGCACGGAACCGGGCCCGGCTCGCGACGGAGGTGGAGGCGCTCCTCGAGGAGGCCGCACGCGCCGCCGCGAAGCGCGCCACGGCCGGCGAGGGGACTCGGCGGGAGCAAGAACTGGCCGAAGCGGAGGCCGCGAAGGCTCGGGGAGAGCGGACCGCGGCCGAGGGGGAGGCCCGTGCGCAGGAGATCGCCCTGTGCGCGGCGCTCGGAACGGAGCGCCCCATCTCGCTGCGACTCGGGGAGGGGCTTGCGGACCTTCCTTCCCGTACGCCCGACCAGATCGCAGCCGCCGTCCGAGAGCGGGCCGAGGTCACGGCCGCCGGGGAACGTTATGCGGCGCGCCTCGAACGGGCGCGACTGACTGCGGCGGGCTACCGGTTCATCCCCACTCCAACGGCGGGTCCCCGCAAGGAGGGGGACGTGGCCAGCGCGATCGTCTCGTGGGACATCGAGCTTCCGATCTTCGACTCCGGACGGCTGGAGGGACATGTGGCAGAGGCCGAGCTGCTGGCGGCGGCGGCGGAGCTGCGCAGCACAGCTCGGACCGGCGCGTTTCAGGCGGCGGGTCTCTTCGAACGAGACCTGACGGCGCACGCAACCCGAGACGATCACGCTCGACCGCTCGCGGAGCAACGCCACCAACTTCGGTTGTCCGCCCAACGCCTCTTTGAGGCCGGGGAGCTCGAGTTCGATGCGCTCGTCGCAGCCCGACGAGATGAGGCGGAGGCCGGCGCAGCCCTGCTCGACGCGGAGGTGGCCGCCGCCCGGAGCCGACTGGATCTCTGGGAAGCAGCCGGTCTGCTCGACGTCGACGACGCGCCATCCCGGTAGCGCGAGACTCGCCTCCGTCTCGCATCCCCTGTCCGAACCGCTCGTTTCAGCGTCGCTTCAGGTACCGGTGCGACCCTTTGAGATGGCGGCCCTCCGGTCCTCCCTCGGAGAAGCGCCACCGGAGGACCACGAACATGATGGCGTCGAAGACCCTGGCTCTCGCCCTAGGCACGCTCACCCTCACGGGCTGCGCCTCAACGTGCTGCCCTTGCCCGGTCGCTCGTCCTTGCGCTGCACCGTGCGCCGCCACCGTCTCGGGCCCCATGGCCGCCGTCCCGATGCCGGTACCGAGCGCGTCAAGCCCCCTCCTTCGCGCGATCGAAGCCGCTCTTGCGTCGAAGCCTGGGCTTGCGCTCGAGGTTGGCTACGAGGACGAGACGGAAAAGGGGGTGCGACGCGAGGTGATCGAGGTGATGGTGTTGGATGCGAGTGGGGCCGCGATCGAGGTGGTCGTCGACCCGGTCAGCGGCCGAGTGCTGGAGGCCGGCCCCTCCGATGAGGCGGACGAGGCGGCCGAGCTCGGCGCTCTGGCCAAGGGGCTGCCCGGCGGCCACCTGCCCCTCGCGGAGCTGGTACGTCGGGCGAGCGTCGACGGAGGGACGCCCCGAGAGGCAGCCTTCAAGGTTCGGAGCGGCAGTCCGACGACGTGCGTCGTCCGCCTCCAAGTGGGCGCACAATCGAAGCGGATCGCCCTCGATCCCGTCACCGGGACCACCCGCGACGTCCCGCAGCGTACGGAAGCCGATGACGACGAGAAGGACGAGCCCGAAGGCAAGGCCCGCTAGGCACCCAGGTTCCCGCGCCTGCGGCCCGATCCGGGGGACCTCGTCGTGCGAATCCTGATCGTCGAAGACGATCCCGGGATCGCCGGAGCCCTCCGTACGGGGCTGGAGGATGAGCACTACGTCGTCGAGGTCGCTACCGACGGCGAGTCGGGGCTGGCCGCAGCCCGGACCGGCGGATTCGACCTCGTCGTGCTCGACCTGCTCCTGCCGCGCCTTGCCGGCATGGAGGTCTGTCGCCGCCTGCGGGCTGCACGAAGCGCGGTCCCGATCCTCATGCTGACCGCCCGAGACTCGACGCGGGACATCGTCGCGGGCCTCGACACGGGCGCCAACGACTACCTGACGAAGCCGTTCTCCTTCGAGGAGCTGCTCGCCAGGGTTCGGGCCCTCTTGAGATCCGCAACGAAGGCGCTCGCCGCGACCGTTCGGATCGGGCCCCTCGCGGTCGACACCGCGGCACGAAGAGCGACGTGCTCCGGCATTCCCCTCGACCTGACCGCGAAGGAGTACCAGCTTCTCGAGTTCCTCGCCGTCCATCGCGACCAGGTCGTGTCGAAGGACCGCCTCTCGCGCTCGCTTTGGATGCACGCGAGCGAACCGGAATCGAACGCGCTCGAGGTGTACATCGCCGCCCTGCGCAAGAAGCTCGCCACCACCGGTGGCGACGGACTCATCCAGACGCTTCGCGGCGCGGGCTACATGCTGCGCGAGGTGGCCGGATGAGGCCCCGCAAGCTCCGCGCGCGGATGTTCCTCTGGTTCATGGCGCTCGCAACGGTACTCGTCGTCGTCTCGGGAGCGGCCCATCTCTACGAGACGCGGGAGGCACTTCTCGAGCTCGTCGATCAGGAGCTCGGACGCACCGCCCGGGACCTGGCTGAGCGATACGCAGCGGGCGCACCGCTCGACACCACACCGCGCTCGCCGCGGGAGTCCGAACCGAGATCATTTGAGGTCTACACGATTCCCGACGGCGTGCTCGTGGCGCGATCCCCGACCCTCGGGCATTCCACCCAACTTCTCGACGCGACGCGACGTGCCGCGCTGCTCGCGCCTCGGACCGCGGGCGACAGCTGGACCGAAGAGGTGTCCGCGCTGGGGCGGCTGCGCCTCTACGCGATGCAGCATGCACTCGCCGGTCGCCCCGCGCCCGGAACGGGGCCGGCGGCGCTCCTGATCGTCACGAGCCAGGACCTCAAAGAGGTCGACGACGAGCTCCGCGACGTCATCGCGTGGACGGGCGCGACGCTGGCGATCGCGCTCGTTCTTGCTGCGGGCGCGGCGTGGATGGCCGTGCGATACCTGACTCGCCCGCTGCGCGAGATCGCAGAGGCCGCGACCCGCATCGAGCACGGCAATGGGGAGGCAATCCCGGGCCCCGGAGCAGGAGACGAAATCGACGCTCTCGCCGGCGCCCTCGAGCGAGCGTTCTCGCGGCTGCGGGACGCGTACGAGCGGCAGGCGCGGTTCGCGTCGGACGCAGCACATGAGCTGCGGACTCCCGTAGCCGCTGTCCTCGCGCAGGCGGAGGTGGCCACGCGCCGCGAGAGAACCGTCGACCAGTACCGCGACGCCATGGCCCAGATCGTCGAGGCGGCTCAGCGCATGCAACAGACACTCGACGCGCTCCTACTCGTGGCCCGCGGGGGTTCGGATACGACCCGCGTCCGCGAGGGGGTTGCGGACCTGGTCTCGGTGGTTCGCGAGGCGACCGCGTCCTGCGAGGTGCTCGCAGGATCGCGGGCCGTCGCGCTCCATGTCGCTGGGCCTGAGACGGCCCCTCTCGCCGGGGACCCTCGGCTCCTCGGAATCTTGGTCCGCAATCTCGTCGAGAACGCGGTGGCTCACAGCGCCTCCGGCAACTCGGTCGAGATCTCGGTCTCGGTGGAACCCGCCGTGGTCACCCTCCGGGTCCGTGACCGTGGCGACGGCATTCCCGCGGACGCGCTCCCGTGCGTGTTCGACAGATTCTTCCGTGTCGACGAGTCGCGGAGTCGCGCGACGGGGGGCAGCGGGCTCGGTCTCTCGCTCGTACGCCTGATCGCGGAGTTGCACGGAGGCACTGCGAAGGCCGAGAGCACGGTCGGCGTCGGGACGACGATGACCGTCCAACTGCCGCCGAACGCCCCGCACACCGGAGAGGGGGCGGTCGGCGCGAACGTGCGGGGCTAGATCTGCCGCGCGAGCCTCACAGCGCCCGGCCTCTACTTCGCCGGCTCGGCAGCGAACTCAAGGACGCGAAGGTCGTCCTTGCCCTTCGTGCCGGCGGCGACCCAGAGCCTGTGCGTCTTCGTGTCGAGCGCGCAGGTCTTGCCACCCGGCGCGGTCTCCAGCTTGGAGACGACTTCGAACGTCTTCGGATCCGCTTCGCGAACGACGGCCGTGGTTCCGTCTCCGCAGGAGGCGAACGCCAGCCCCTTCTCGGCGTCGAACACGACGCTGTCGCAATGTGCGCCGATCGGGAGCGTCGTCAAGATCTTGCCGCTGGCAGCATCGAGCACCGCCATCTTGCCCGCACAGCCGCAGAAGAGGATGCCGTTCCTCTCGTCGATGGCGATGCCGGTCGGCTCCGCCGCAGGATCGAGCGGATACGTCGATACGACCGAGTGCTTCTTTGCGTCGATCGACACGACCGTGCTCTTGTCCTCGACGTTCACGAAGACCAGGCCCTTTGCAGCGTACTCCGTCGCGAGCTCCAGCTTCCCGCCGACCTCGATCGTGGCCTTGATCTCCAAGGACGCCGCGTCGACGCACGTGATCGTTCCGCCCTTGTGGTTCATGACCCACACCTCCTTCGGCGCAGTGACGTAGAGAAGGGCGTCGGGGCCTTCACCGGTGCCGAGCTCCTTTGTCGCCTTGTAGGAGTCGGAGTCGAACACGACGATCTTGTTCTTCTTCCCCTCGGTTGCGAATCCGCGCTTGAGGTCCGGAACGAGCACGGCCATGTGCGCGCCCTCGAGCCCTTCGACCGCGCCGATCTTCTCGCCCTTGTCGAGGTCGATGACTTCGATCAGGGTCGAGTGCGCTACGAAGAGCCTGCGCGACGGCACATCGGCGGAGAGGAGGTCGAAGCCCGAAGCCCCCGGTACCGCAAGTTCCTTGACCTTCTTGAACGTCAGCCCGTCGGAAGCGAAGGCGGAGCTGGTCAGAGCAAGCACCGCGGCGGCGACGATGGCAGTTCGCACGAGGTCTCCAGTGGGGCTCGGGCGCGATCCTAGCGGGGATTGAGGCGCCGCATCCGCTTGAGATGGCTGCTTCGCGCGAGCACCCCAACAGGAAGGCCAAGCACCGTCCGCCACCCATGACGAGCCAACGGTCAGCAACTGCACTCGCGACCTCGATGATCGCGCCTCGTCGGCGGTCTCGGAACTCGCGAGAGACCCCGGCGCGCCGCTCCGGCGGGGCAGGACGGTGCGTGTACCCATCGGGGAGCAGATCGTGCCGGGGCACAGGGGGGCTCCTGACAGGTTGATCGTGCCGGGGCACGATCTGGGCACGATCTTGGGGCTCGATGGCGCCGTCAGGCGCTCGCTGGTGCGCGCAGCGCCGTCGTGTCGGATTGGCCCTGATTGGTCAGAATCGCCCGTTTACGGGTGATAATGGCGGAGGGAGTGGGATTCGAACCCACGGTGGGTGTTGAGCCCACGCCGGTTTTCAAAACCGGTGCCTTCGACCGCTCGGCCATCCCTCCGCGGGGACGTCGCGCCAGCCTACCTCGCGAGGGACGGGAGGGCGCAGGCCGGCCGCCGACCGCGCGCGGAGGACCGGACCCGCACGCCCGCCCGCCCGCCCGCGCGGCGCGGAGTATCCTCGGCGGGCGCTTCCGCGGGGACCCAGCCCGCGGGCCGGAATCGGGGGGAGCGTCGTGGCGTCCAAGGACGGTGCGGTGGCGTGGATCGTCGTGCTCGTGCTCACGTTCGCGGTGCGCGTCGCCGTGCGCAGCCCCGCGCGCAGGAGCGGCGCGCGCGTCGCGACGCCGCGGAGACGCAGCCCCACGTTCGTGGTCTGGGCGTTCGCCGAGGAACGAGGCCAGGTCCGCGAGATCGAGTTCGGGGCCCACGCGTACCGCGTCGAGATCCCGAAGGAGCTCCGCGAGACGACGATGTTCCGCGTCGTCGGGCGGCCGCTCGCCGTCGGGTCGGCGCCGACCCCCGCGCTCGCCGTGGTCCACCCCGCGCCGCCCGCGGAGTGGCCGACCGCGATCTGGCTCGCGGAGTCGCAGCTGGCGCGCGGGGCGGCCGTCGAGGTGGGCACGCCCGACGGCGTGGCGCTCGTGCGCGTCGTCCCCGGCACCGCACCCGGCGCGCTCGTGCCGATCCCCGCGCCCGGCCGCCCGGGCGCAGGCTCGGGTCGTTCGGTGCGGGTGCGCGCGTTCCGCGCGGAGATGCGCGCCTCGCCCCGCTCCCTCGGGCTCGAGCACGACGCCATCGTGGCGGGCGCCCGCGCCCGCGTGGAGACGCTGCGCCAACGGCTGCCCGACGCCTTCCGGGCCCACCCCCCGCTGTCGGCCACGACGATCGCACGGGCCGCGGCACGAGGCGGGTGGTTCGGCGTCTTCCGGCTCGTGCACGAGCGGCTCGGGCTCGCCGCGTACTGCGTCCTCCCTCGGGTCGTGGACGGCCTGCCCGAGCACGTGCTCGGACAGTGCCGCCGTGACGCCCGACCCGGCGGGAACCCGACCCTCGGCGTCATCGAGCTCTCCCGCCAGGCCACCGCGGACCCGTTCGTGCTCGCGGCGACGGTCGCGCACGAGCTCTGTCACGTCCTCTACGGGTCGTGGGTCGAGACCGAGGACCAGCGCGTCGCGCGCCGTCGGCAGGCGCGGGCCCGTGCGCGCCGCGAAGACCCGCGGGTCGACTACGACGAGGAGTACGACGTCGAGCTCCTCGTCTGCGAGCTCGGGCTGGGCACGGCCGCCGTCGCGGCGTGGCGCAACGGCCTCGGCCGCCCGGGGTACTTCCCCTTCGAGGTGTACGAGAGGCTCGTGGCCGACGCCGCCGAACGGTCCCGCGCGCACGAAGCGTAGGGCCCGCCGGAGCCGACGCGGTCCCCGCCCGGGCACGCTACGTGGCGCGGACGGCCCCGTCGCCCGCGGGTGCGGCGGGCGCGTCGAGCGCGGCGCGCAGCGCGCGGAGCAGGCGCGCCTCGTCGAGCGGCTTCTCGACGAAGCGCATCCCCTCGGGGAGCACGCCGCGCTCCGCCACGACGTCGGCGGTGTACCCCGACATGTAGACGACGCGCAGGCTCGGCCACTTCGCGACGAGCCGCTCCGCGAGCTCGCGGCCGCTCATCACCGGCATCACGACGTCGGTCAGCAGCGCGTCGGCGGGCGCGAGCGCCCCGTCCGCCCACGCGAGCGCCTCGACGCCGTCGCCGGCGAGCACGACGCGGTAGCCGAGCGCCTCGAGCCAGACCGACACGAGGCGCCGCACCGGCTCCTGGTCCTCGACCACGAGCACGCGTTCCTTCCCGGCGAACTGCGCGAGGTCGGTCGTCCCCGCCGCCGCCGCGTCGGGGACGCGCGCGAGACGCGGGAGCCACACGTGGAAGGTCGTGCCGCGGCCCGGCACGCTCTCGAACCCGATCGTGCCGCCGCTCTGCCGCACGATGCCGTGCACCGTCGCGAGCCCGAGCCCCGTGCCCTTGCCGGCGGGCTTCGTGGTGAAGAACGGCTCGAAGACGTGCGCCTGGGTGGCCGCGTCCATCCCGCAGCCGTCGTCGGCGACGTCCACGACGACGTGAGGCCCGGGCTCGAGGCGACCGCCCTGGAGCTCGGCCGGCTCGAGGACGTCCACGCTGCGCACGCCGATTCGGAGCCGCCCGCCGCGGGGCATCGCGTCGCGTGCGTTCACCGCGAGATTGATCACCACCTGCTCGAGCTGCCCCGGGTCCACGAGCACGACGGGCAGCCCGGCCTCGACGACCGTCTCGAGCACGACGTCCTCGCCGAGCAGGCGGCGCAGCATCTTCTCGAGGTCGCGGACGGTCGTCCCCACGTCCACGACACGCGGCTGGAGCACCTGCCGTCGGCTGAACGCGAGCAGCTGCCGCGTCAGCGCCTCGGCCTTGCGCCCCGCGTCGACCACCTGCTCGAGCTTGGGCACGGCGGGGTGCTCGCGGTCGAGCGACGCGAGCGCGAGCTGGCCGAAGCCGAGGATCACGCAGAGCAGGTTGTTGAAGTCGTGCGCGACGCCGCCCGCGAGGTGGCCGATCGCCTCGAGCTTCTGCGCCTGCGCGAGCTGGGCCTCGGCCTTCGTGGCGCGCGCCTCGATGCCGCGACGAGAGGTCAGGTCCTCCTGGATCCCGACGTAGTGCGTGACGCGCCCGGTGGGGTCGAGCACCGGGCCGATCGTCGCGGCGGCAGGGTAGGTGGTGCCGTCCTTGCGTCGGTTGACGAACTCGCCGTGCCAAACCTTGCCGGCGGCGATGGTCCGCCAGAGGTCGGCGTGCACCTCGGGCGGGGTCTGCTCGGAGCGGAGGATGCGAGGGTTCGCGCCGATCGCCTCCTCGAGTGTGTACCCGGTGAGCGCGCACAACGTCGGGTTGGCGTACTCGATGCGACCCTCTCGGTCGGTGATGACGACGGCGAGCGGGCTCTGCTCGAGCGCGCGCGCGAGCGTGCGGGCCGTGTCCTCGGCCGCGCGGCGCTCGCGCAAGTCCTCGGCGAGCACGAGGCGCGCTCGCCGCCCCCGGAACATGATCTCGCGAGAGACGACCCGGACCGGGAACTCCGTGCCGTCGCGCGCCCGATGCCGCCACTCGGACGCGTGAGCGGCCCCGTCGCCCGGGAAGCGTCGCGCGTCGCGCATCGCGTCGAGGCGTGCCTGCTCGTCGGGCGGACGGACGTCGCGGATCGTGAGCTCGAGCATCTCGGCGCGGGGGTAGCCGTACACCCGCGTCGCCGCGTCGTTGACGGCCAGGATCCGCAGCGTCTCAGCGTCGTACACCCACATCGGCGACGGGTTCGCGTCGAACAGGAGCCGGTGGGCCTCCTCGCTCTCGCGCAGCCGTGATTCTGCGGCGCGTCGCTCGCTCGAGTCCGTCCAGGTCACGAGGTGTCCCGCCTCGCCGACGAGGCGCGAGACGCCCACCTCGACGGGCCGATCGACCCCGCCGGGCACCGACAGCGTCGCCTCGATGCGCGCGTGTCCGGTCGTGGACGCCGCCTCGAGAGCCGCGGCGAACGCGCGGCGGTCCGTCGGGAGGAGCATATCGTCGGCGCGCCGTCCGACGACCACCGGCGCCTCGGCGCCGAGCACCGACCGGACCGCGCCCCGGGCCTCGCGCACGACCCCGTCGGCCCCGAGGAACGTCGCGACCTGGTCGGAGCGGTCGAGCGCGTCGGCGAGCCGGCGCGCCTGCGCGGCCGCGGCGGTCTCCTCGCGTGCGCGCCTCAGCGACCGCCCCGCGCGAAGCGCCAGCACGAGGCCGAGCCCCGCGCAGAGGAGGGCGCCGCCGACCGCCGCGACCAGCCGACGGCCGTCGCGGACCGCCGCCCCGCGCTCGATGCGTGCGGCGAACGCCCACGGCGTGCCCGGGAGCCGCGCGAACCCGACGAGCCAGGGCTCGCCCGCGCCGTCGTCCGCCACGAGCGAGGCGACCTCGACGTCCGTCGGGATCGCGCCGAGCAGCGCCGCGTCGATCGCGGCGCCGCTCGCACCCGGCGAGGTCGCGCTCGACGGCAGGCCGGCGAGGACGCGACGCGGGGTGTCGAGCGCGACGAGGCAGATGTCGGCCTCGCGGGCGCGAGGGTGCCGCTGGGAGAGCGACCGGACCACGTGGCCGGGAAGCTCGTCCTGGACGACGACCACACCGCACACCGGGCCGCCGGGCGCGCCCACGACCGGGGCGCCGACACACGTGACCGGCACGCCGTCGACCACCGCGTCCGCCACGACCGCCGTGCGGCGAGCGACGACGGCCATGACGAGGGCTGCGTCCGCCGACGACGTGGGACGTTCGTCGGTGGTCACCACCCGAGCGCCCCGAGCGTCGAACACGGAGGCGCGGGCGCACCCGGACTGTGCGCGGAACGTGTCGAGGAGCGAGCGCAGATGCGCCGCGCCGCCCTCCGCCGGGGAGAAGGGCAGGGGGTCCACCGTGCGCGCGCCGAGCACGACCTCGGTCGTCGGGTAGGCGGCGACCGTCCGGGTCGCCACGCGCCGGCTCTCGGTCCACGCACCGAGGATGTCGCGCTGGTCGGCCGCGAGGTCGACGAGCGCGTGCCGCTGCGACTCGACCGAGCGCGCGTCCACCGTTCGCCACGCCGCGACGCCCCCGGCGACGATCAGCGCGGCGCCGAGCGCGCCTGCAAGCCAGTCTCGATGCCTCGATCGATCGCTCACCATGCCCCCCACGGCCAGACGATAGCCCATCGTCCGCAACGCGACCACGCCCGGACGAGGCGTCCCGGCCGGAAGCGGCCGGACCTCACGACCGGACTCCGGTCCCGGTCGGCGCTCCCCCCCGGACCCTCGCATCGCACGCGGGGCAGATCCCGTGGCTGAACTTCGCGTCGGATCGCTGCGTGACGTAGGCGTCGAACGCCACCCACCCGCCGCGCTCGTCCTGGATGCGGTGGCAGTAGCCGCACACAGGGAGCACGCCGCGCAGCACTTTGATCTCAGCGAGCGCCCGCTGCAGCTCGCCCACGAGCCGCTCGCGCTCCTGACGCGCCCGCACGTCGGCCGACACGTCGGTCGCGACGACCACCGCGGCCCGCACCGCCCCACGCGCGTCGCGGATCGGCCTGGCGCTGCACTGCGCGAACTGCCCGGGGCGTCCACCCGGTTCGATCCACAGCAGCTCGCCGTCGATCGCCTCACCGCGCAGCGCGCGGGCCAGCGGGAGCTCGTGCTCCTCGATCGGAGTCCGCTGGTCGGCTCGCATCCGTCGGAACGCGCGCGCGTACGCGGCGAAGGTCCCGCCGCGGAGCGCGTCACCGCCGGCGCCGCGCAGGGCGGGCTCGTTCGCGAGCAGCACCCGCCCCTGCACGTCGCACACGACGACGCTCTCGGCCATCCCGTCGAGGATCGCGTGCAGCTGGGCCGCGACGCGGGTCGAGTCCGCCACCGCACGCCCGAGACGGGCGCCTCGCCGGGAGAGCCCGGCCGCGAGGCGCACTTCGCGGTCGCGCATCGCGGCGACGAAGGCGACGAGCGCGGCGGTGATCCACACGAAGACCTGCGTCTCGACGTCCACGGACGAGGCGCCGGCGACGGTCAACGGCCCGAACCCGCGCTCCGTGAGGCTGGCCACGCCGAACGCGACCAGCGCCACGATCGCCGCGCTGACGACACGCCCGCCACGGAGGCCCACCCAGAGCAGCACCGGTGCGAGCCAGTGGGGATGGCGCAGCGGCGCCGGCAGCCGGTCCCACACCGGTCCGAACACGAGGCCGACCGCGACTGCCGCCACGGCGAACATCGCGGTGGCCTCGGCGCGCGACGCGTCGCGGGCGCCCCGGGACCGGCGCAGCACGTCGATCGCCACGGGCGCCACGGCGACCACCCCCGCCACCTCCGAGCCCCACCACGTCCCGAGGTCCTCGAGCCTCGGCATGCCTCCCCCGCCGAGCACCGACCCGAGCACGAACACGCCCGTGCTCGCGAGCGGCGGGAGCGTCCCGAGCAAGCACAGGAACCGGAAGACTGCGCTCGGCGCACGCAGCGGACGGGCGAGCGAAGGGCTGGCGTGCGCGAGCGCCGCCGTCGTCGCCGCGATCGCGAGCTCCGACCCCGCGCTCGCGATCGACGGCGCGAGCCCGCGGTGCTGAACGAACGCGTCGAACACGCCGTTGACGAGCGCCGCCGCCAGCGCCCCCGGCGCCCGCCACGGACCCGGCGCGGCGAGCATCCAGCCCACGACCGCGCCGGACAGCGGCCAGAACGCGATCACGCCGTCGCCGGCTCCCGTGCCGACGCGGCTCGCCCATGCGATCGCCGCGCACACGACGCCGAACCCGATCGCGGCGCGCACCGCGCCACGGTCGCGCGACGCCCGGGCGACGGCGCCGGAGCGGTCCGGGGGGTGCAGAGCGACACCCATGCGCTGATGATCGACCGCCGGGGACGCGACACCGAAGCACGAACCACGGTCACCGGGCCCCCGTCGTCCCGGACCGATATGCTCCCGAAATGGCGAAGCTGTACTTCCGCTACGGGACCGTGGGCAGCGCGAAGACGCTCAACCTCCTCGCCGTCGCGCACAACTACGAGCGCCAGGGCAAGAAGGTCGTGGTGATGAAGCCGTCGCTCGACGTGCGCGACGGGGCGACGCGCGTGCGCTCGCGCGCCGGCCTCGAGCGCGAGGCCGACCTCGTGCTCGCGCCGGGGACGCGCCTCGACGCGCGTCGCTTCCGCGGCGTGGACGCGGTGCTCGTGGACGAGGCGCAGTTCCTGACGCCGGCGCTCGTGGACCAGCTGCGCGAGCTCGCCCGCGACCCGGGCGTGCCGGTGCTCTGCTACGGCCTGCGCACCGACTTCCGCTCGCACCTCTTCGAGGGGAGCCGCCGCCTGCTCGAGGTGGCGGACACGATCGAGGAGGTCAAGACGACCTGCGCGTCGTGCAACCGCAAGGCGATGATGAACCTGCGGCTCGTGGACGGCCGCCCGACGACCGAGGGACCGAGCGTGCAGCTCGGCGGCGACGAGTCGTACCGCCCCGTCTGCTGGGCGCACTACCACGAGGCCACCGACCCCATCGGCGGCGCCCCGCGGTCCCGCTCGGCGAAGCGCCGCACGCGCCGCCGCCGCGACCCGTAGGCACCGCGCTGCGGCCGGCTATCTTGTCGCGGATGCGATGGCGCGCGATCCTCGTCGTCGGTCTGCTCCCGATGGCGCTGCGCGCCGCGCCGCGCACGGCCCTCGCCGGCGACGACCTCGCGTCGCGCGCCCTCGCGCGGGCGCAGGAGGCGCTCCTCGACCCCGACCGCGGCGTGCGGTACGCGGCGCTGGTCGCACTCGGCAAGGGCGGCGCCGCCCCCGAGGTCGTGGCGCGCGGCCTCGCCGACGGCGAGCGCTGCGTGCGCTACGAGGCGGCGTGGTGGCTGCGGCGCGCGGGGCCCGTGGCGCTCCCGACGGTCGAGAGGGCCCTCGCCGACCCGTCGCCGACGGTGCGCGCGGCCGCCGCGTGGTCGCTGTCGTCCTTCGGCCCGGCGGCGGTCCCCCTCCTGCGCAAGGCGCTCGCCGACGCCGACCCCGAGACGCGCGTCGAGGCCGTCGCCGCGACGCGGCGGCTGGGCAAGGACGCCGCGACGCCGCTCCTCGAGGCGATCCGTGCGCTCGCGACGTCGGTGCGCGCCACGAAGGAGCCGGAGGTGGACGACGAGGCCGACGACGCGACCGCCCGCGCCGCGAAGGCCGAGGCCGCCGCACGGCGCGACATCCTCGGCGAGCTCGACGCGACGATCGCCGTGCTCGCTCCGCCCCCGCCGGCGCCCGAGCCGCCGCAGGAGCCGAAGGTCCCCGCTGACACGCCGCCGCCCAAGGACGACGGCGACGAGGAGGCCCCGAAGCGACCCGACGACCCGGCGCTCGCCGAGACGTCGCCGCCCACGCCCGCGCTCGATCGCATCGACGCCGTCCTCGCGCTCGGGAGCAAGCCCGGCGACGTCGCTGCGCTCGAGGCCGCCCTCGCCGACCCCGAGCGCGACGTGCGCCTCGCCGCGGTGATCGCGCTCGACCGCGCCTCCGGGGAAGTCGCCCCCGCCGTCGTCGCCGCCCTCGTTCGGGCGCTCGACGACCCCAACTCGCGCGTGCGTCGCGCGGCGCTCCGGGCGCTGGGCCGCCACCGCGCCGCCCCCGAGCGCGTGGCGGCCGTCCTCGACGACCCGTCGCTACCGACCTCGACGGCGGCACGCGAGGCGCTCGCGGCCACGGGCGCGACGACCGCGAAGGCGGTGGCCGAGTCGATGCGACGCGGCGGCTACGCCGCGCTCCACCACGGCCTCTTGCTGTTCGAGCGGTTGCGCGCCGCCGGCGCGCCCGCCGTCCCCGTGCTCGCGGCGATGCTCGCCGACCCCGACCCGAACGTGCGCGAGATCGCGGCCCGGTGCCTCTTCGCGATCGGGCCCGCCGCGGCCCCCGCCGCCCCCCCGCTCCTCGTCGCGCTCTCCGACCCGCGCCTGTGCGTCGTCGCGCACGCCGCGCTCGCACTCGGTCGCGTCGGGCTCTCCGAGCCGCTGCTCGCGGCGACCGCCGCGCCGTCGGCGCGCGTGCGGGCCTACGCGTGGTGGGCGATCGCGTGGGCGCTCGGCACGGCGCGCGGCGTGGACCAAGTCGCCTACGAGGCGCGCCTGCCGGTGCTGGACGTCGGCGCCGCGGGGCCCTTCCCGACGGCGGAGGAGGTGCGCAAGGCGCTGGCCCCGCCCCCGCCGCGCGAGGACGACGCCGAAGCCGAGCCCGACGCCGCGGCGCAGGCCCGGGCCGCGGCGGAGCGCGTGGCCCTGCTGCGCCGCGCGATCCACGCGAAGGACCCCGCGGTCGCGGTGCCCGCGGCCGCCGCGCTCGCCGAGACCGAGGTGGACGTCGTCGAGGCCGAACGCGTGATGGAGCTCGTCCTGCCCGAGGGCGTGCGCGAGGGGTCGCCGGTCGACTTCGACACGCTGCGCGCGCTCGTCGGGACGAGCGAGGTGCCCGCGTGCGTCGTCTACGCGGCGCGGATGCGCGCGACGTCGGACCCGCGGTCGTCGATCTACGGCAACTTCCACCGCATGACGCGCGCCGACTCGCTCCCCTTCCTCGCGTGGTTCGACCGCGTCGAGGAGCCGGAGGTGCTCGAGCACGTCGGCGAGATGTGGCAGCCCGAGGACCGCTCGCTGCGCTACGTCCGCGAACCGTGGGCGTGGGGGACGCAGCCGCCGCCGGGACCCGACGTCGGCGACGCCGCGCGCACGATGCTGCGACGCTTCCTCGACGAGCCGCAGTGGGGGATGGGCGTCGGACTCTGGCTCGTGCGCGAGCTCGAGCCACGCGCCGACGACGCGACCCTCCTGCTCGCGTGCGCGCGCAAGGAGGCGGAGGAGCCGCACTCGTCCTCGCACACCGAGGAGGCCGAGGCGTGGGCGCTGCTCGGCGCGCTCGGGCGCCTGACCGACGAGACCTCGCTCGCCTACCTCCGCGGCGTGGCGGGCGGGCACGACACCACGGCGGCGGTCGCGACGGCGGCGATCGCGCGACGGGGCGGGCTCGTGGGCGTGCTCGCGCTGCGCGCGCTGCTCGAGCGGAGCCGCGACGACGAGGACGCGTTGACGCTGCTCCTCGCCGTGGCCCCGCGGGTCGGGGCGCGGGCGCTCGCCGCGCGCTGGGTCGGCGACGAAGACCTGCTCGCACGCCACGCGCTGCGCTACGGCTGCGCCTCCCTCGTGGAGAACGCATACCGGCTCGGGGTGCGCGTCCCGCCCGAGGCGTTCCTCGGCGTCGAGGCGGAGCTGGTCGCGCGGCTCGCCTCGCCCGAGCGGCTCGCCGCGGCCGCGGTCTCGGTGCCCGGCCTTCGCACGCGGCGCGTCGCCGCGCGGCTGCTCGACCTCCTCGAGGCGCACAAGACGCTCCCGCGCCTGCTCGAGGAGGAGGAGGGCGAGGATTGGGGCGACGAGCAGCTCACGGAGACGCTCGCGTTCCTCCTCGAGGCCGAGCCGGCGCGCACGACGGCGCTGCTGCGTCGCTGGGCGGCGCCGACGCGGACCGCGGAGGCGGGCAAGGTCGCGCGCCGCACGCTGCTGCGGATGCGCGACGCCGAGAGCGTGCCGATGCTGCTCGCGTGGCAGCGGAGCCTCGAGGGCGACGACCGCATGTACGCCGACCTCGACGCGGTCGCGCGGCTGCGCACGCCGGAGGTCGTCGCGTTCCTGCGCGCGTGGCTCGACGACCCGAAGACGCCCGAGGGCGACCGGGACGACGTGCTCGTCGCGCTCGCGAAGGCGCTCGGGTGGCCCGACGACGTGCCGCTCGACCTCGAGGACGAGGCCGACGACGCGGGCGACGTCGCCGACGAGAGGCGTGCGGAGGTGATCGAGGCGCTGCGCCGCGGCGACCTCGCCCCGCTGCGCGCGGCCTACCGCCACCCCGAGCGGCTCCCGGGGCCGGTGGAGACGCCCGTCTGGAAGCGCGTCGGACGCGCGGCCGCCGCGGGGGACCGCGAGGCCCGGGGCGCGTTCTGGTCGGCGATGCGCGCGGCGCGCTACCGCTGGATCCACTACGAGTTCGAGCCGTGGCTGCAGACGCTCGGGCGCGACCCCGCGACGCTGCCCCACTGGACCGAGGACCTCGACAGCAACTGCTGTCGCATCAGCGACGGCCTCGCGCACGACGCGTTCGAGGGCAACTACGGGCTCCCGCACCTCTACGACCGCCACCGCCACGGGGTCGGGGGCCCGCTCTCCGACTTCGTCGCCGACTGGATGGACGCGGCGGCGGGCGACTGGGTGTGGAGCCCGGCGCTCGACCGCTTCATGCCGGCGCCGGAGTGAACGGCGGCCCGACGGTGGGATCACCGCCGGGCCGCACCGCGCGCAGAGCCGAGGCCCGCCGACTGCGCGCGGCGATCGTGCGCCGGCCGGTCGGGCGAGCCGACGACCTCAGCGCGTCCAGAGCGCCGCGTGGCTGCCGCCGTCGGACGTCCACGCCCACCCTCACTCGCCGCGTCCCTCGAGACGCTCCGTGCCGACGACGAGGGACTCAGCGGCCTCGGCGGACAACGCGGACAACATGTCGCGGAAGTCGGGGTTCAGCACCGGTGCCTCCCGCCATCGCCCACGCGCTCATCGTCAACGGCCAGACGAGCGCGAGGCGCTCCGCCGGCGTCAGGCCGTCTTCGCGCTCCGGGTCGCGCGGCCACGGCTCGCGTGGGTCCGCGCGCCGACGGACGACCGTGACTCGACGCGGCATGGCGTCATTCTACCGACCGTCGCGCGCGAGGCCGGAGCCCGGGCTCGGGGCGACGCCACAGCCAGACCGCGGCGACGAGCGACACGCCTCCCACGGCCGCCGAGACCCACCACGGGTGCACGAGCCACGCGAGCGTCGCCGTCCCGACGACCATGCCCACGCTCGCGAGCACCTTCGCGCGCCGCGGCACGAGGCCCGCGCGCTGCCAGTCGCGCACCGTGCCACCGAAGCGCGGGTGCCCGCGCAGGCGCCGCAGCAGGCGCGGCGAGCCGCGCGCCGCCGCCGCCGCCGCGAGCAGCACGAACGGCGTCGTGGGGAGCCCGGGCAGCACGACGCCCACCGCGCCGATCACGAGGAAGAGCACCGCGAGCGCGCCGAACCCCCACCGCGCGTGCCAGGCGCGCCGAGCTCGCCGGCGCGCGGGGGGCGTCGCGTCGGTCACGACCGCGCGCTACGCCCCCGCGGCGTCGAGGGCGTGCGCCTCGAGGTCGGCGAGGTCGACGAACTCGAGGGCCGAGACGTGCGTCGCGGCGAGGCGGACCTGCGGCGCGACCCCGGCCTCGAGCGCCTCCTTCCACCGCTCGACGCAGAGGCACCAGCAGTCGCCCTCGACGAGGCCCGGGAACCCGTGCTCGGGGACGGGCGTCGACAGGTCGTTGCCGCGCTCGCGCGAGAACGCGAGGAAGGCGTCGGTCATCCGCGCGCAGACGAGGTGGAGCCCGAAATCCTCGGGCCCGGTGTCGCAGCGACCCGTGCGGTAGAAGCCCGTGCGCGGGTTCGTGCAGCAGGTCGCGAGCGGCTGACCGAGGACGTTCTTCGCCATGGGGGCGCTGTCCTACCCGCCCGGCCGACGGTCGTGCCCTTCGAACGCGGACGCCGTGGTCGGTCCCGCGCGCCCCGATCTCGTCGGCTCGGGACGTCGGCGGACGAGCCCCCCCCACCCTTCGTGCCCGGGAGGCCGCGCACCGCCATTCGTAGGGGCTTGCGGGAACCTAACAACAGCCTATCATCCTCGGCGTGGTCGCCCCCCCGCCGCCCCCGCTGCGCGTCGAGACGCTCGCCCGCCTCAAGGCGCGCATCGAGGCGCTCGAACGTCGCCATGCGCCGTCGGCCGTCACCCGCGTGGCCCTTGTGGCAACCGGGTGGCCGTCGGTGGACGCCGCGCTCGGGGGTGGCCTGCCCCGGGGAGCCGTCGTCGAGTGGATCGGTGTCGCCGACCCCGCGCCCGACACGGCGCTCGAGCCCGACGCGCTCTGCACGCCGTCGGCAGACGCCCCCACCGCCGAGGCGCGAGCCCCCGACACGACGGCTCCCGCCGGGTCGGGCCCCGCTGGGTCGGGCCCCGCTGGGTCGGGGGTCGCCGGGTCGGGGGTGGCTGGGCCTGCGGTCGTCGGGCCCGGACTCGCGGGGGGACCGCGGTCGCCCCGCGCCCGCGCGGGCCCCGGGGCGATCGCGGGATGGGCCCCGCCGCTGTCGATTCTCCTCCACCTCGCGCACCGCGCGCTCGACGACGCGTCGGGGGCCGACGTCCTCGACGACCGCTCTGCGCCCGACGGCGAGGGCCTGCGGCTCGGGGCGTCCCCGGCAGCACCCCGCGCGGCGACACGCGACGCGACAGGCGGTCGCCGTCGCGCGCCGTCCGCCCACGACGCGCGACCGGTGCTCTGGGTCGGGCGTCGGGTGTGGCCCTACCCGCGCGGGCTCGTGCGCACCACGGCCGGCGCGCGCAGCCGGTGGCTGCTCGAGCGCTCGCTGTTCGTGGACGCCGACGACGACGGCGCGCGCCTGTGGGCGATCGACCTCGCGCTGCGCTGCCGCGCGCTCGCCGCCGTCGTCGCCGACGCCCACGGGCTGCCGATGGCGGCGAGCCGACGGCTGCAGCTCGCGGCCGAGGCGGGCGACACGCTCGCGCTGCTCGCGCGCCCGCCCGACGAGCTCCACGCGCCTTCGGCGGCGGCGGTGCGCTGGCTCGTCGCGCGCGAGCCGGGCGAGGTGCGCCCCGCGTGGCGCGTCACGCTGCGCCGCGCCAAGGGCGCCTCGAGCGCCGCGGCGCGGGAGGCGGCGCGGCCCTTCCTCCTCGAAGGGGATCCCGTCCATGGCGTCCTCGAGGGTGTTCTCCCTCTTCCTGCCGACCCTCTCGACCGACCGCGTCCGCCGGCGCCTGCGCCGCGAGGCCGCGAGCGCCGCCGCCTCGACGACGACGTCGCACGACCGGGGCGCCCGACCGCCGCGGCCGGCGTCCCCGTCTTCGTCCGCCGCGCCGCGAAGGAGCGAGGCCTCCCTCGCACGCCCGACCCGGCGCCATGACGCGCGCGCCGCGAGCACCCGACCTGCAACGCACGCGGTGACGGGCGTCGCCACGGGGCCCGCGCCGTGGACACGGCCCGTCCTCCTCGTCGTCGAGGAGCGCGGACGCCTCGTCGTCGCACGCCGCTGCCCCGCGGCGGCGGGAGCGGGCGTCGCGATCGGGATGGGGCTCGCCGAGGCGCGGGCGCTGCTGCCCGACGTCGCGCCCGTCGTCGAGCCGCACGACCCGCGTCGCGACCTCGAGACGCTCCGCGCCGTCGCCGCGTGGGCCGACCGCTTCGCGCCGCTCGTCGCGCTCGACCCGCCCGACGGGCTGCTGCTCGACGGCACGGGCTGCGCGCCGCTCTTCCACGGCGAGGAGCCGTTGCTCGAAGCGCTCGTGCGCGGCGTCGCGCGCTCCGGGCTCGCCGCGCGCGCGGCCGCCGCGGCCACGGCCGGGTGCGCGTGGGCGGTCGCGCGCTTCGCGCCCGCGCCGCGCACCGTCGTCGCGACGGGGGCCGAGCGCGAGACGCTCTCGGGCCTCCCCGTCGTCGCGCTGCGCGTGGGCGCGCAGGACGCGGCGACGCTCGCCGAGGTCGGCGTCGAACGGGTCGGTGACCTGCTGGCGCTGCCGCGGTCGGAGGTCGCGGCCCGCGTGCCCGCGGCGGTGCTCGTGCGCCTCGACCAGGCGCTCGGGCACGCCGAGGAGGCGCTCGTGCCGTACCGGCCGCGGCCGGTGCCGCGCGTCGAGCACGCCTTCCCCGGGCCCGTGAGCAGCCTCGAAGGGGTGCGCGCGACGGTGCGCCGCCTGCTCGAGGCCCTCGTCGCCGAGCTCGTGCGGGCCGGCCTCGCCGCGCTCGCCGTCGAGGTGCTGCTCGACCGCGCCGACGCGCCGCCGGTGCGCCTCGTGCGCGCGCTGTCGCGCCGGACGACCGACGCGCGCCACCTCGCCGCACTGCTCGACCCGGCGGTCGAGACGGCCCCGCTCGGCCACGGCGTGGACCGCGTCGAGGTGCTCGCCCCGCGCACGGCGAGGGCGGCGGGCGCGGCGACGGGGGCGCTCGACCCCGCCGTGGGCGAGCCCGACCACGACCCCGCGCGCGAGCCGGGCCCGGAGCTGGCCGCGCTCCTCGACGCGCTCGCCGGGCGGCTGGGCCCGTCGCAGGTCGTGCGCGTCGAGCCGGTCGCGACGCACGTGCCCGAGGCCGCGTTCCGCACGGTGCCCGTGCTCGCCGCCGACGGCGCGGCCGACGAGGTGTGCGCGCCCGCGTCGGACGCGGCGCCCGTCGTCGCCGCCGAGCGACCGTCGCTGCTCTACGCCCCGCCGGAGGCCGTCGAGGTGCTCCCGCCGCCGCCGGCGTGCGCGGACGACGGCGACGACGCGGGGCCCGTGGCGATCGCCTGGCGCGGGGAGGTGCTCGTGCGCGCCCGCGCGACGGGGCCCGAGCGCATCGCGCCGCGCTGGTGGGAGCACGGATGCGGGCCGTCCGCGCCGCCGTTCCCCGAGGGCGCGCGCGACTACGTCGTGTGGACCTCGACGCGCGGGCGGCGGCTGTGGCTCTACGGCGAGACCGCGACGGGCCGCTGGTTCGTCCACGGCGAGTGGGCGTGAGGGGGGCACGGTGCCCGACCGCCCGGCCCCGAAGATCGTCCCGCACCCCGCGCGCCAGCGGCGCGCGTTCCGCCCGCCGCGCGGAGCGGGCGCGGGCGGGGACGGGGCCCGCGACGTCGAGGCGTCGTGGACGCGGCGCCGCCTGCCGGCGCGTCGCACGACCTACGCCGAGCTCGCCGTCACGAGCAACCTCTCCTTCCTCGAGGGCGCCAGCCACCCCGAGGAGCTCGTCGAGCGGGCGGCCGCGCTCGGGCTCGCCGGCGTCGCGCTCACCGACCGCGGCACGCTGGGCGGGATCGTCCGCGCGCACGTCGCGGCGAAGGCGCTCGGGTTCCCGCTCGCGGTGGGCGCGCGGCTCGCGCTCGCGCGCGACCGCGCCGACGCGGCCCCGCTCGAGGTGCTCGTCTACGCGACCGACCGCGCGTCGTACGGGCGCCTGTGCCGGCTCCTCACCGTGGGCAAGCGCCGCGCGGGCAAGGGCGGCTGCGACCTCGCGCTCGACGACCTCCTCGCGGCGCACGAGGGCCTGCTCGCGGTCGCGCTCGCGCCCGCCGCCCCCGACGCCGCCTTCCTCGACGCGCTGCGCCGGCTGCACGACGCCTTCGACGACGACCGTCTCTCGCTCGGCGCGCAGAGCCCGCTCGCCGGAGACGACCGCGGCCGCGTGCGCCGTGCCCGCGCGCTCGCGCGCGACGCGGGCACGCCGCTCGTCGCGGTCGGCGACGTCGCCTACCACGACGCGGCGCGGCGCCCGCTCCACGACGTGCTCGCCGCGGTGCGCCTCGGCACGACGGTGGCGGCCGCCGGCTTCTCGCTCGCGCCCAACGCCGAGCGCCGCCTCCACGGCGTCGCGGAGGTCGCGGCGCGCTTCACCGACGCCCCCGAGGCGCTCGCGCGCACGGGCGAGGTGCTGCGCCGCGCGGCGGCGTTCTCCCTCGACGCGCTGCGCTACGAGTACCCCGACGAGACGGGCCCGCCCGGTGTGGCGCCGCGCGAGCACCTGCGCGCGCTCGTGCTCGCCGGGGCCGCTCGCCGCTACCCGCGCGGCGTGCCCGAGAAGGTGCGCGCGCAGGTCGAGCACGAGCTCGCCGTCGTCGCGGACCTGCGCTACGAGCCGTACTTCCTCACCGTGCACGAGCTCGTCGACTTCGCGCGCTCGCGGGGGATCCTCTGCCAGGGACGCGGGGCCGCGGCCAACTCGGCCGTGTGCTACTGCCTCGGCATCACCGCGCTCGACCCCGACCGCATGGACGTGCTCTTCGAGCGCTTCGTGAGCCGCGAGCGCGCCGAGCCGCCCGACATCGACATCGACTTCGAGCACGAGCGGCGCGAGGAGGTGATCCAGCACGTCTACGCGCGCTGGGGCCGCGACCGCGCCGCGCTCACCGCCGAGGTGATCTCCTACCGCGGGCGCAGCGCGGTGCGCGAGGTCGGCAAGGCGCTCGGCCTCTCGCGCGACGCCGTCGAGCGCCTCGCGCGCGCGGTGGACGCGTGGGCCGACGACGTGGACGGCGACCGCCTGCTCGTCGAGGCGGGCCTCGACCCCGCCGAGCCGTCGATGCGGCGCCTGCTCGCGCTGTCGAAGGAGGTGCTCGGCTTCCCGCGCCACCGCAGCCAGCACGTCGGCGGCTTCGTGGTCACGCGGGGCCCGCTCTGCGAGACCGTGCCGCTCGAGGACGCCGCGATGCCGGGCCGCACCGTGATCGAGTGGGACAAGGACGACATCGAGGCGCTGGGCATCCTCAAGGTGGACGTGCTCGGCCTCGGGATGCTCACGTGCGTGCGCAAGGCCTTCGCGCACGTCGAGGGCCCGCGCGGCGACCGCGCGCTCGCGACGGTGACGCAGGCGGGCGACGCGTACGGCGCGCTCGCGATGCACACCGTGCCGCCCGAGGACCCCGCCGTCTACGACATGCTCTGCGCGGCCGACACGGTCGGCGTGTTCCAGGTGGAGTCGCGGGCGCAGATGGCGATGCTGCCGCGCCTGCGGCCCCGCACGCTCTACGACCTCGCCATCGAGGTGGCGATCGTCCGCCCGGGGCCGATCCAGGGCGACATGGTGCACCCCTACCTGCGCCGCCGCCGCGGCGAGGAGCCGGTCACCTACCCGAGCCCCGACGTCGAGAAGGTGCTCGGGCGCACGCTCGGCGTGCCGCTGTTCCAGGAGCAGGCGATGGCGCTCGCCATCGTCGCCGCGGGCTTCACGCCCGGCGAGGCCGACCGCCTGCGGCGCGCGATGGCCGCGTGGAAGCGCAAGAGCCGCGAGATCGAGGTGCTGGGGCGCCAGCTCGTCGAGGGGATGGTGGCCCGCGGCTACCCGCGCGAGTTCGCCGACCGCTGCCACCGCCAGATCCACGGCTTCTCCGAGTACGGCTTCCCCGAGTCGCACGCCGCGTCGTTCGCGCTGATCGTGTACGTCTCGGCGTGGCTCAAGCGCCACCACCCCGCCGCCTTCGCCGCCGCGCTGCTCGACAGCCAGCCGATGGGCTTCTACGCCCCCGCGCAGATCGTGCGCGACGCGCGCGCCCACGGGGTGGACGTGCGCCCGGTCGACGTCAACGCGAGCGGGTTCGACTGCCGCCTCGAGCGCGAGCCCGGCCGGCCGCCCGCGCTGCGCCTCGGGATGCGGCTCGTCACGGGGCTGTCGCGCACGCACGGCGAGGCCGTGGCGGCCGCGCGCGCCGCGGGCGCGCCCTTCGCCGCCCTCCCCGAGGTGCGGCGGCGCGCGGGCGTCCCCGCCGCCGCGCTGCGCGCGCTCGCCGCGGCCGACGCGTTCCGCTCGCTCGGGCTCGCGCGGCGCGAGGCGCTCTGGCAGGCGCGCGCGCTGCGCGACGAGGTGCTGCCGCTCTTCGACGCCCCCGCCGACGACGGGCGCCCCGATGCGGGCGCCGGCGCCACGACGGCGGACCTCGCGCTCGCCGACGAGGGCCGGGCGCTGCCGCGGGCCTCGCTCCCGGCGGAGGTGGTCGCCGACTACGCGACGACGGGCCTCTCGCTCAAGGCGCACCCGATGTCGTTTCCGCGCGCCGCGCTCGCGGCGCGCGGCGTCGTGACGGCGGCGACGCTGTCCGACGACGAGCGCGCCCCCGACGGGTCGCGGGTGGCGGTGGCGGGCCTCGTGCTGGTGCGCCAGCGGCCCGTGACGGCGCACGGGATCCTCTTCGTGACGCTCGAGGACGAGACGGGGATCGCGAACCTGATCGTGCGGCCTCGCGAGCAGGAGCGGTTCCGCGCGGCCGCCCGCCACGCCGGCGTCGTGCTGGCCGTGGGCACGGTCGAGCGCGACGGCGCGGTCGTGCACGTCCTCGTGCGCCGCCTCGTCGCCTTCACCTCGCTCGCGACCGACGTGGACGCGCCCCGCCGCGAGTTCCGCTGAAGGGCGCGCAAGGCGCGCCCTTCCAAGGGCCGAGCAGACGGGGAGCAGGCTGGGCGGCCGCGAGGCAGATCGGAGGAGCCCGACGCGAGGGCGGGCGATGGCCCGCCGCCGGGTCGACCGCCGAGCGCCCGTCGTCCCGAGGCCCCTCAGCGCCGGAGCGGGAGCGTGCTCACGTCGCGCGCGACCGCCGCGGCCGCGCGACGCTCCCTCCGCAGAGGCAGGCAACGCACCTTCGACGTCTCGACGAGGACGATCGCCGTGTCGTCCAGGAACCCCACGGCACTGCAGGGCGAGTCCGTCCGCCACGAGAGCGCGAGCCGGCCGCTCACGACGTCCCAGAGCCGCACCCACTGGTCGCCGTGCGCAACGAGCAGGAACTCGCCTTGCCGGTCCGCCTCCATCGCCGTCACCGCGTGCGGTGCGGGTCCCATCGTGAACACCGGTGCGCGGAACGTGTTCGGGTCCTCGGCGCGCTCGCCCCGCACCACGAGCGCGTGGAGAAGCGCACCCGACCGACCGTCCCAGACGCGCACGGACCCGTCGCCCTCCGCGCTCAGCAGCCGCCGGCCCGTCGGGTCGAACGCCATCGAGGTCACCACGGTGGGGGTCCGCGACAGATGCGCGGGGGACGCGGCGCCGTCCAGCGAGAGCAGGTGCATCCGACCGCTGTCGTCCATCAGCGCGACGCGATCCTCCTCGGGGCTGAGGCAGGCGAGCGAAGGCCAACCCAACGGGTCGAGGTCGGGCGCAGCCTCCGCCGCGAACCCGCGCCCTCGGTCTCGCCAGAGCGTGACACGACCGCTACCCGATCGCGTGAGGAGGGTCGTGCCGAGGGCGCCCAGCACCGCCTGGCGGTCCTCGCGCGGGAACACCTGGAGCGGCCGACGGGCCTCCAGCGGGTCGAGCGACCACAGCGCGACCCCCGACGAGCCGAAAGACACCGCGCGCCCGCCCCGCGACGCCACGGCCGCCCAGACCGTCTCCATCCCGCCCACCCGCACCCCGCCGCCCGACGTCGCCTCCACGGGCGACAGGGACGCGACCTCGCCGAGCGTCCGAGCGTCCACGACGCGCAAGACGCCCGTGTAGTACGGCGCGAGCAGGAGCCGGCTCCCATCGGCAAAGGGGACGAAGCTCAGCAGCGGCCCGTCCGTCGCCCGCACCGAGAGCGGCGCCGCCTCTCCGTCCACGTCCCACGCGAGAAGCTCTCCGGTGTGCGCCGCGACGTGGACGGTGCGAGGCCTGGCGCCGACCACGACCCGCGAGATCCCCTGCGGCACCGGCAACGACCGCTCCCGCACCCCTTGGGCCTCGCGCCACGCCCAGACGCGCAGCGTGCCGTCGCGTCCCGCGGTGACGACCTGGTCCGGGTCGTGGCCGAACGCGAGCGTGCTGAGCCCCTCGGCGACGTCCCACGCTGCGACCGACGCGCCGTCGCGGACACGGAGGACCGCGACGTCGCCCGAGTCCGTGCCCCAGAGGAGGTGCTCTCCCCGCGCATCGAAGGCGGTCGGGACTCCGACGGCGAGCGCCGCGGGTGAGCCTCGTGCCGGCGCCGCCGCCGTGCGCCAGGTGAGGGACTGCGTGTCGAGCAGGTGGATCCTCCCGTCCACGTCGTGCAGCGCGAGCAAGGTGTCGTCCGGGGCGAAGGACCACGACAGCGGTCGCGCCTCCTCCGGGGCGCGCGCGGCCTCGGCTCCGGTCCCGGCGGACAGGACGCGAAGGTCGCCCGCCGCGCCGGGGCAGACGATCCACGCGCCTCGCGGGCTGAATCCGGTCCCGCGCGCTCCGGCCCCCGTAGGTGGCTTGGGAAGCTCGGCGGTCGTCGCCCCCGTGGAGAGGTCTACCAAGCGTGCCCCTTCCGCTGTGATCACGAGGCCGCGGTCGCCATCCGGCGCCTCCAAGAATCGCGGGGGCGTCCCGCTGACCCCGCCGAGGTCTGACCGGACCGTCCCGTCTCGCGCGTCGCAGACCACCGATCGCGTCCGGCTCAGCAGCACGACGAGCGAGGACCCGCGAGCGAACGCGCCGGCGTCCCAAGGTCCGGAGATCTCGCGTCGCTTCTCGCCGGACTTCACGTCCCAGAGCAGCGCGTCGGGCGACGTCCTGCTCGCGTTGTCGTGGACCAGCGTGAGCAGGAGCGCGCCGTCGCCGCCGAGGACCGCGTGGACGACGTTCCCGCGCGCGTAGAATGCATGCGGGGACGGCTCGCCGCCGGGCAGCGTCACGACCTGCGCGCGCACCGAGTCGCCGTGCTGGCGCAGCGTGACCGCAAGGCGGCCGTCCTGGGTGGCCCAGCCCTCGACCGTCCCGAAGAGCATGTTGCGGACGGTGGCCACCGGCTCGGTGCGCGAGAGGTCCCACGCGACGACGGGTTGGCCCCACGTCGGGGCCGCGAAGAGGACGGACCCGTCGGCGGACGGCCGCAGCTGCTCGACCTGCTCGGGCCGCCCCGAGAGCGTCCGACGGAGCCCGCGTGTCCGCGCCAGCGCCTCCCCGAGCAGGACCTGGCGCGCGGGCGAGCCCGGCTGCTCCGCGTACGCGTCGAGGAGGAGTCGCGTCGCGCGATCGATGTCACCGCGCACGAGCGCGTCGCGTCCGGCCTCCTCGCGCAGGTCTCCGAGCCGTTCGCTCGCCACGAGCATGCTGGCCGCCACCCGGTCGCGCTCGTCCCGCACCTGGCTCCGCTGGTTCAACGCGTAGGCGGACAGCCCGCCCAGCGCCGAGGCGAGGGCGGCGAACAGCACGGCCGTGCGGCGCGCGCGACGTCGCTGGCGCTCCTGGTCGCGCTGGCGGAGCTCGTCGAAGCGACATCCGAGCACCGGCGCCAGGATCCGGAGCAGCGCGAGCCGGCGTTGCGCGCTGCGCGACTCGCCGGCGACGGGACGTGCGTCGGCCGCGAGCGGCTCGGGGAAGTCCACCGCCGACGGCCCGCCGACGGGTCCGCCCGTCGGACGGATCGCCCGCAGAGCCTCGGGGAACGACGCCTCCGGTGAGCCGTCGATCAGGAGCGCGAGGACCCGGCTCGCACGCCCGCGGGTGCGGAACTCCTCGATCTCCCGGTTGACCCACTTCGACGCGGGCGCGCGGGGTGAGCACACGACCACGAGGAACCTCGACTCGTCCAGCGCCTGCGTGATCTGCGCGCTCAGGCTGTCCGAGGCCCACACTTCCTCCTCGTCGCGGAACACCTTCCCGACGCGAGCCGGCAGCCCCTCCCGGCGGAGCCGCTCCGGGACCGTGTACGTCTCGAGCGCGTTGTGGAGCCATCGCGCCCAGCGCCGGTCGGGCTCCACGTGGCGATAGCTGATGAACGCTGCAAAGCGCGAGGGCGCGTCGCCGTCTTCGATCTCCATAGGGGCTCATGATACGCACCGCGCCCGCTGCGGACGAGGCCCTCGCCCGCGACCGATGGGGGTGCGGCGCGGCGCGGGCTCAGCTGGAGAACGAGCGGGACGGCCGCAGCCGCAGTCGGAACGGCAACCCCACCGAGGCGAGCTCGAGCCCGCGCGACGTCCGACGGGCGACCGCCTCGCGCCGAGACCGGCGTCCGTCGAGCGAGGCCAGCACGCCGGACAGCACGACATCGGAACCGCGACGGGCCCAGCGGCCGAAGACGACGGCCACGCCGTCGCCGTGGTCGTCTCGCCGCCGGACGCGAACCTGGAAGCGAGCGGAGCGGAAGAGCACGAGGCACACGTCGTGGAGGCCGGGCCACGGACCGAAGAGGAGGAGGGCACGCAGCGAGCACGTCCGTCGCTCGCGCGCCAACGCGACCGGCAGCACCGGCTCGCGCCCCGTCTCGACGGCCGCCCGCCTCGCCCACCGCCGCACGGGCCCGAGGTCGAGCGCGTAGGCGCGGAACGACTCGCGGGGGAGCCCGAGCGGGTCGGCGTGCGCGGCCGCAAGCACGCGCTCCGACGCTTGCACCGTCCTTCGCCTCCGTGAGCGGAAGGTCCTGTCCACGCGCGCAGCATCCCCGATCGTCCGAGCGACGTCGAGCCCTCCACGGATACACTCGGCGACATGAGCCAAGCCCCCACGCCTGCCGAGGTCGTCCAGCGCGTGTACGCCGCGTTCGGGAGCGGCGACGTGAAGGCGCTCGTGGCCCTCGCCTCCCCCACGTCCACGTGGACGCTGCATGGCCCCCGGGCGCACCCCTGGGCGGGCACGTACCGCGGGACCGAAGGCCTCGGGCAGTTCCTCGCCGCGATTGCCACCGCCGTCGAGATCTCGACCTTCGAGGTCGGGGAGACGGTCGCGGCCGGCGCCACCGTGGTTGTGTTCGGCCGGGAGGCGGGCCGGTGGCGCGCCAGCGGCAAGCCCTACGGGACGACGTGGGTCCACCGCTTCCGCGTCGAGGGCGGGCGCGTCGCCGCCTTCGACGAGTGGCTCGACACCGCGAGCGTGCTCGCGTCGCGGTAGGAGGGCGGTGCCAGGAACGTTGTTTCCACGCCGCGTGAAAACAATTTTCCTGGCACCGCGGCGCGGCCCCGCGCCCGCGCGGGCTCCGCGGTCGGCGTCAGGCCGTGGCGGACTCTTCGATGACCGCCTCGGCGACGAAGATCGGCGCCTTCGCCGCCGTGGCGAGCGCGATCGCGTCGCTCGGCCGCGCGTCCACCTCGGCCGAGGTGCCGTCGCGGCGCGCGAAGTGCAGCGTGGCGTAGAAGGTCCCCTCCTTGAGGTGGGTGATCTCGACCTTCTCGATCGCCCCCCCGAGCGCCTCGACGACGGCCCCGAACAGGTCGTGCGTCATCGGGCGGGGGTACTTCTCGCCGTGCACGAAGCGCTGGATCGCCTGCGCCTCGAAGAAGCCGATCACGATCGGGAACGTCCGCTCGCCGTCCTTCTCCTTGAGGAAGATGTACTGCTGGTCGCTGGTCTCGCTGATCAGGATGCGGTGCAGGACCATCTCGACCATGGCGCGGGCTCCGGGGCGACCATCCTAACGAAGGCCGAGGCGACCCGAGTGCGCAACGCACGCCGGGTCCCCGTCCGGGCCCGCGCACCCGGCGGCTGGCCCTCAGCCGCGCCCGGTGGTTTCCTCTGGCGATGCCCCGAAGCGAACCGCTCGTCCGCGTCTCCCGGGGAGGGCTCGACGAGTCCTCCCACGCCGGCACGATCGTCCTCGTCGAGGACGGCCGTCCCGTGGTCGTCCGCGGCGACCCCCACCGCGTCGTCTTCTACCGCAGCGCGAGCAAGCCGCTGCAGGCGCTCGAGCTGGTCCGCTGCGGCGCCGCCGACGCGTACGGCCTGTCCGACGCCGAGGTGGCGATCGCGGCCGGCAGCCACAGCGGCGAGCCGCGCCACCTCGACACGGTGCGGTCGCTGCTGCGCAAGGCCGGCGTCCCCGAGGACGCGCTCCGCTGCGGTGGCCACCGCAGCGTCAACGCCGACGTCGCGTTCGCCCAGCGCCGCGACGGGGTCCCGGTGACGTCGCTGCTGTCGAACTGCTCGGGCAAGCACGCGGGCATGCTCGCGGCCGCGCGCCACCGAGGCGACCCGCTCGACGGCTACCTCGAGCTCGCCCACCCCGTGCAGCAAGCCATCGTCGGCCACGTCGCCGCGTGCGCGGGCCTCGCGCGCGAGGCGGTGCTCGCCGGCGTGGACGGCTGCGGCGCGCCCGCGCTCGCCGTGCCCCTCGTCGCGATGGCCCGCTCGATCGCGGCGTTCGCCGTGCCCGACGCGCTGCCCGCCGACCTCGCGGCCGCGGCGCGGCGCGTCGCCGCGGCGATGCGCGCGCACCCCGAGATGGTCGCGGGCGAGGAGCGCTTCGACACCGACCTCATGGTCGCGAGCGGGGGCCGCATCCTCGCCAAGGCCGGCGCCGAGGGCGTGCACGTCGTCGCGGTGCCCGACGCACGCGTCGCGCTCGCCGTGAAGGTGGACGACGGCGCCGACCGCGGCTACCGCGCGGTCGTCGTCGAGCTGCTCCGTCGCCGCGGCCTCCTCGACGACGCCGCCGCCGACGCGCTGCGCAAGAAGCACGCCCCAGCCGTCGTCACCAACATGGCGGGACGCGCCGTCGGCCGCCTCGACCTCGCGTTCTAGGCTGGCGCCCGCAGCGACCGCCGACGGGCGGCGGCCACGGGCCCCGCGCCGGGTGGTTCCATGGAACCGACGGGGCCCCGCCCGCGTCCCCCTTCCGACGAGGGGCCGCCGGGGCCCCCGCACGCCCATGAACACCCCCTCCGACCCCGCCCGCCCGACCTCGCACGCGCGCCCGCACGCGACGGAGCGGCGCCGCATCGTGCACGTGTCCGACCTCCACTTCGGCAGCGAGGGCGTCGAGGAGCGCGCCGAGGCCGTGCTCGCCACGACCGCCGCGCTGCGGCCCGACGTGATCGCGGTGTCGGGCGACCTGACCAAGCGAGCCCGCCCCGAGCAGTTCCGCGCCGCGCGCCGCTTCCTCGACCGGCTCGAGGCGCACGCCCCCGTGGTGGTCGTGCCGGGCAACCACGACGTGCCGCTCCAGCCCTTCGTCCGCTTCCGCTCGCGGCTCGCGCGCTACCGCCGCTACGTGCACCCCGACCCGCAGCCGTTCTTCACCGACGGCCACGTCGCGCTCGCGGGCCTCGACACGACGCGCGCGTTCGCCATCGACGGCGGCCGCGCCCGACGCGCGGGCCTCGCGCGGCTCGCCGAGCGCCTCGCCGACCTCCCGACGCACGCGTACCGCGTCGTCGTCGCGCACCACCCGTTCGCGCGCACGCCGGGCTTGCGGCTCGGGGCCGTCGTGCAGCGCGCCGACCGCGCGCTCGCCGCCTTCGAGGCGGTCGCGGTGGACGCCGTCCTCTGGGGCCACCGCCACGAGACCGTCGTCGCGCCGGCGGACACGCTCGCGCGCGGCGTGTCGCGGGCGTTCCTCCTCGTGCAGGCCGGCACGGCGACCACGCGGCGCGGCCGCCGCAGCGAGCGCGGCCAGAACACGTTCATGGCGCTCGACGTCGCCGCGCGCGACGTCACGGTCACGCGGCTCGCCTACGACGACGCCGCCTCCGGCTTCGCCGCCGACGCGACCTGGACCTTCGCGCGGCCGGCGTAGGCAGCCGGACTCACGGACGACGCGGCGGGTCGAGCGCCGCACGCACGTCGGGCCCCGCCCGGCGCGCGCGCCGCGGGCGACGCCCCTCCGGGCTACCAACGACCGAACGGGCCCCGCACGAACCGCGGCCGGGCCGCCCTCGCTATCCTGACGAGGATGGCCGACGAGGCGCCCCTCCCGCCGATCCCGCCCCGCGCGCGCGACGCCCACAAGGCGTCCGTCGGACGCGTCCTCGTCGTCGGCGGCTCGCTCGGGATGGCCGGGGCGCCGGCGCTGGCGGCGCGCGGCGCGCTCCGCGCGGGGGCAGGCCTCGTCACGGTCGCGGTGCCCCGTGCGGTGCAACCCGTCGTCGCCGGGTTCCTCGCGGAGGCGATGACCGCGCCGCTCCCGTGCGACGACTCGGGCGTGCTCGGGCCCGACGCGCTCGACGCGCTCGTCCCGCTCCTGCCGCGCGCGGACGCGGTGGTGCTCGGGCCGGGGCTCGCGCGCGCGGAGGCGACCGCGGCGTTCGTCCGCGAGGTGGTCACGACGGTGCGCGCCCCCCTCGTCGTGGACGCCGACGCGCTGCACGCGCTGCGCGGCCGCCTCGACCTGCTCGCCCGCCGCCCCGGCGCGACGGTGGTGACGCCGCACGAGGGCGAGGCGGCGGGGCTGCTCGGCGACGCGGGCGGCCTCACGCCGGCGAGCCGCGCGGAGCGCGCCGCCCGCATCGCCACGGCGGGGCGCTGCGTGTGCGTGCTCAAGGGACCCGGCACGGTCGTCACCGACGGGACCCGCACCCGCGTCAACGGCACCGGGAACGCGGTCCTCGCCACGGGCGGGACCGGTGACGTGCTGGCCGGGGTCGTGGCGGCGTTCCTCGCCGGGCTGCCCGACACCGGCGGCGACGCGTTCGGCGCGGCGGCGCTCGCGGTCCACGTCCACGGCCGCGCCGGCGACCTGCTCGCCGCGCGGCGCGGCGACCGGGGCGCGCTCGCCAGCGAGGTCGCGGACGCGCTGCCCGAGGCGGTCCGCGAGCGCGTCGAAGCGGCGCGCCCTTGACGTCGCGCCGCACCGCGCTCGGGATCGCGCTGGCGGCCGCGCTCGTGCCTGCGGTCGGCGTGCGGGCCGACGAGCCGGGCCCGTGCTACGCGCCCGTGCCGCCGACGGTCGCCGCCGTCGTCGGCTCGCCCGAGGAGGAGGCGCTGGCCGCACGCGCCGTCGCGGCGCTCCCCGACGCCGACGCCGAGACCCTGCGACGAGCCGAGCGCGAGCTGCTCGCCGCGGGGCCGTCGGGCGTGCGCCACGCGGTCGAGCGCCTCGCCGCCGGCGGGCTCGCGGCGCCGGCGCGGCTCGCGCTCCTCGACGTCGTCGCGGCGTCGCCGCTCGCCGACGCGGACCGCGTGCTGGCCGCGGCCGCCGACGAGGCGACGCCCGAGGCCCGCGCGGTCGCCGCACGCGGGCTCTCCGCCGGGCGCAGCGGCCTCGCCGTCGAGGCGCTCGCCCGCCTCGCCCGCGACCCCACGCCCGCCGTGCGGGCCGCCGCGTTGCGCGGGCTGTTCGCGATCCCGAGCCCCGCCGCCGTCGCCACGCGCACCGCGCTCCCCGCCGACCCGGTCCCCGCGGTCGAGGCGCTGCGGCTGCGGCTGCACCGCCTGCGCGGCGACGCGGGTCCCGAGGTGGCGGCGCACGCGCTGCTCGCGCTCTCGGCGTCGCCCGACGCGGCGGCGCGTCTCGAGGGCGCGCGTCTCGCCGTGGCCTGCGGCGACGACGTGCCCGAGGCGACGCGGCTCGTCGTGATGCTCGCCTTCGCCCCCGACCTCCGCACCGCCCTCGCCGCGCGCGCGGCGCTCCGCGCGCCGCTCGGCGGCTACGACGCGGAGGGCGCCGCGCTCGCCTTCGTCGAGGCGCTCGTCGCGTGGCTCGGGCGCCCGACGACGCGAGGCGCGGTCCGGGCGGCGCTCACCGACGTCGCGGCCGAGCGGCTCGCACGTCCCGTCCACGACGGGGGGCGCACGGTGGACGGCGAGGCGCGCGAGCTGCTCGCGATGCGGCTGGGCGACGCGGGCCCCGCACTGGTCCCGCCGATCGTCGAGCGGCTGCGGACGGGGCGCTTCGAGGACCCCGCCGACGGCGTCCGGGTGCTGCTCGCGCTCCCGCGCGACGCCGCGACGGCGGCGCTCGCGTGGCTCGCCACCTCCGACGCACCGGCCGACGTCGTGGCGCACGTCTCCGGCGGCCTGCGCGACCTCGGCCGCGTGGGCGACGAAACCACGGCGCGACGGCTGCTCGACCCGAGCCAGCCCACCGGGGTGCGGCGCGACGTCGTGCTCGCGCTCGCGGGCGAGCCGGGCGCCTTCGCGCTGCCGTTGCTCGAGGCCGCACTGCGCGACGACGACGACGACCTCGCGGGCGCCGCCAAGGAGGCGCTGCTGTCGCGCGGGGACGCGCCGTCGCGCGCGGTGCTCGACGCCTCGCTCCTCGACGGCCGCTGGCGCCGCTTCGAGGCAGACCTGCTGCACGAGCGGGTGCGCGCGGCCGACGACGCGGCCTTCGACCTGCTCGACCGGCTCCTCGCGCGCGGGCCCGTCGTCGCGCGGGTCGCGGTGTTCGACGAGATGAAGAACCCGGCCTCGCGCCTGCGCGGGCCCCGCGCGCTCGCGATCGTGGAGCGGGCGGTCGCCGACCCCTCGCTCGGGCTCGACGCGACGAAGATCTCGTCGGCCTACACCGCCGTGGACGGGCCTCGAGGCACGGCGTACGTGCGGTCGTTCTGGGACCCTCGCAAGGACCCGCCGGTCCCGCCGATCATGCTGCGCAACCTCCGCGTCGTGCGCGCACGCGAGGCGCTCGATCTGGCGCTCGAGGTGGCGGCGGCGCTGCCCGACGGTCACCCCCTGCTCTCCGAGCTGGCGCTGGTGCTCTCCGAGGCGCCCGCGCAGGACCCGCGCCGCACCGACCCGTTCTGGCGCCGCCTGCTCACCCGCGGGACGCCGGTGCTCGTCGAGCTCGCGCTCGTCAAGCTGGCGCGGACCGAGCACGGGCCGCTCTCCGACCTGCTCGTGCCGATCCTCTCCGACCGCGGCCGCGACGCGCGGCTGCGCCAGGAGGCGCTCGTCGCGTGCACGGGCGAGCCCGGGCAGCCGCCGGCGGCGCTGCTGTGGTCGATCGCGTCGGACCGCACCGAGGACGAGGACCTGCGCGCGGCGGCCGCCGAGGCGCTGTCGGGGCGGCGCGACGCGGCGACGCGCGAGCGCGCGCTCGCCTGGCTCGCCGAGCGCGTGGACGAGGAGAGCGAGACCGTCGTGCGCGTCGCGGCGGTCGCGGCAGCGGGGGCGAGCACCGGCGAGGCCGCGGACCTGCTCCAGATGTTCGACGACGAGGTCGCCTCGCTCTACGAGACGCGGCCGTACTACCGCTCGCGCGAGGACGAGGGCCGCACCGCGCGACGCGCCCGCGCGGCCGCGCTCGCCGGCGCCGTCGTCGCGACCGGCGACGCCGCGGCGGCCGAGGCGCTCGCGTCGCGGCTCCTCGACCCGCGCTTCGCCGCCTACTCCGCGGAAGCGCGGCGTCACGGCGCCTTCGGCCGCGGGCGCGGCGGCGGGCCGCTCGCCGCGCTCTCGGACCCGCCCGAGGCCGAGATCCTCCTGCACCAGGCCGAGGCGAACCCGAACGCGACCCCGACGCCGGCCGTGCCGCGCGAGGCGTGGGCGATCGTGCGCGCGCTCGCACGCCGCGGCGGCGACGAGGCCCCGCGACGCGTGGCGCGCGCGCTCGCGGAGGCGCGCGCGTCGGGACGGCTGGCCGCGTTCTCCGACCTCTACGTCGTCTGGCTCGCGCTGGGCGCACGCACGCCCGGCGCCGAGGAGGACGGCCGTCCGCCGGGCACGACCGAGGACGGGGTCGCATCCGCGCTGCTCTCGGCGCTGGACCGCACCTATCCCGCCGCCGGCGCGGAGGAGACGCTCGCCGCCGAGCTCGCGACCGCGCGCGCCGCGACCGCCGGCGCGTGGACGGCGGCCGCGGACGCGGCGGACGCGGTCGCCACGCTCGCGGCGCGCACCGGGCTCGCCGACCTCGCCGCGGCGCGCTGGCTCGATCGCGGGCGTCGCCCGCCGCCGACGTGGCTCGCGCTGCGCGCGCGGGTGGACCTGTACCGGGCCGCCGCGGCCGCCGCCGCGGGCAAGCTCGAGGAGGCGCGCGACCTGCGCTCGCGCGCGCTCGCGCGGGCCCCCGACGACGCGGCGACGCTGCGGCTCGCCGCGTCGCTGCTCCTCGCCACGCGCACCGACCTCGCGCAGGCCGAGCGCGACGCCCGCCGCGCCGTCGAGCTCGAACGCCGCCGCGGCCGCACCGACGACGACGGCACGACGCTCGTCGCGCGCATCGAGGCCGCGCGCAGGTAGGCTCCGCGCGAGCGGGCACGACCGGACGCCGAGGTCCCCTTGTTGTGAGCCCGACGTCCCGGTTCGGGGACGCCGGCGGCGGCCGACGGTAGAGTCGGCGCGGTGACGCTCGCTCTCGGCCCCGTACGGATCGCGCACCCGCTCGCGCAGGCGGCGCTGAGCGGGTACAGCGACGCGCCGATGCGGCGCGTCGCGCGCCGCCACGGGGCCGCGTACGCGCTGGCCGAGGTGCTCATCGACCGGTTCGCCGTGGAAGGACGGTCGAGGAGCTTCGTGCGCCGTCACCTCCACCTCGAAGACGACGACCACCCCGTCGGCGGGCAGCTCATGGGCTCCGACCCCGAGCAGTTCACCGTGGCCGCGCGTCGGCTCGTCGAGGCCGGCTTCGACGTGATCGACGTCAATTTCGGCTGCCCGTCACGCTCCGCCGTCGGCGGCTGCCGCGGCGGCTACCACCTCGGTCAGCCCGCGCAGGCCCTCGAGATCCTCGCGCGCGTGCGCGACGCCGTGCCGAGCGGCGTGCCGGTCACCGTCAAGATGCGCCGCGGCCTCGACGACTCCGCGGCGAGCCGCGACCGGTGCCTCGAGATCCTCGCCGGCGCGTTCGAGCGCGGCCTCGCGGCGGCGACGCTGCACGGGCGCACCGTCGCGCAGGGCTACGTCGGCCCGAGCCGGTGGGCGTTCCTGCGCGAGGCGCGGGCGGCGTTCCCGGGCCGCACGCTGCTCGGCAGCGGGGACCTGTTCACCGCCCGCGACTGCGTGCGGATGCTCGCGGAGACGGGCGTGGACGGGCTCTCGGTCGCGCGCGGGGCGATCGGCAACCCGTGGATCTTCTCGAGCGCGGCGGCGTTGCTGCGCGGCGAGCCGCACCCGGCGCCGCCGCGCGTCCACGCGCAGCGCGCCGTGATCGCCGAGCACCTCGCGCTCGCGCGCACCGCCCACGGCGACGACGCGTGCGCGCCGCCGCTGCGCAAGCACCTCGTCAAGTACGCGCGCCTCCATCCCGACCACGCGACCGTGCGCAGCGCGTTCGGCAAGGTGCTGCGCGTCGCCGACGTCGAGGCCGTGCTCGCGCTCCACTACGCCGACGACCGCGACGGCACCTGGGGCGACGCGGTCGAGGCGGAACCGCAGGCGGCGACCGCGTAGCCCGCGGGGCCCGAGCGCCGGCGAGGTCGGGGGCGCCGCCGTCCGTGCGTTCGGCGGGCCACGTCGTCGACGCCGGTCGCCGACCGCCGCGCGTCAGCCGGTCTCGTCGTCCCCGCGCGACCTCCACGCCAGCACGATCGCGACGGCGACGACGTTGGCCGCCACGGGCACCAGGTCGGCGGCCACCGCGCGCCACTCGAGCGACCGCCCCGCGAGCCCGCGTGCACCCACCGCGACGACGACCGCGACGAGCACGCCGACGATCAACGCGAGCCCCAGCCGACGCACGAGCCGCGGCCGCGACCTCACTTCGGCGCGAGCCAGGCGACCCACCACTTCGCGAGCGCGATCAGCGGCTCGATGGCCGAGACCTTGCGGTAGGCGTCCCAGTCGAGGTCGAGGAAGCCGCCGAGCCAGAGCACGCGCGTCGGCGTGCCCGAGGAGGCGACGACGGCCGGCATGCCACGGTCGCCCGCCGCGACCTCGACGAGCACCGAGGCGCCGGGCGCCGGACCGGTGACGACCGGCACGAACGGGGTCTTCCACGCCCCCTCGCCCTCGGTGCGGCGCTTCCAGAGCTTCTCGCTCCAGCCCGTGTAGGGCACGAGCCGCGTCGTCGGGTGCTTGGTGCCTTCGGCGGTGATGCGGAACGGTCGCGCCGGCGAGAGCACGCCGGGCACCGGCCCGCCGGGTGCGTCGGGCTTGAGCGGCCTGACGCCGGCGACCGGAGCGACGGATGCGAGGCTCGGCTGCGTGGCGAGCGCGTGCGCGTGGAGGTGGTCGGGCACGAAGAGCAGCCCCATGCGCCCGCTCTGCACGCGCTCGACGGTGCGCGACCACAGGTCGGCGGGGAGGCTCGCGGGATCGAGCCCGGCGAGGACGAGCACGTCGGTCGCGTCGAGGTCGGCGGCCTCGGGCGCGCGCTCGAGCGGCGCGACGCCCTCGGTCGCACGCGGCGCGCCATCGGGCAGCGGCATCGCGTACCACGAGCGCCACTCGACGTTGTCCATGTTGCCCCACGTCTGCTGCAGCCACACGACGAAGGGCGCCACCCGATCGCCCAGCACGAGCACGCGCACGAGCTTCTCGAGCACCGGCGTGTCGGGCTTGGGCTCGGCGAGCGGCTCGACCGCCGCGAGGTCGGTGGACGAGACGGTCGGCGCTGCGGGCGGCGGCGTGGGCGTCCCGGGCGTGGTGCCGGGCTCGACGGCTGGCGTCGGCTGGAACACGCCGAGGAACCAGAGGGCCACCGCGAGGGTCGCGAGGAACGGTCCGACGATCAGGAGGACGCGCTTCATGGAGAGGCGACGGTACCCGGAGCCGTTGGGAGCGCCAGCACCCCCCGGGCTGACCGACCAGGGACCGGGGGGAGTGCATCGGGGCGGGCCTGACGTTCTCATGGGCGTCGCCGTCGAGGAGGTCCCATGGGCCGTCGTCTCGTGCTGCTCGCGTCGCTCTCGTTCACCGGGGGTCTCCCCGCGCTCGCCGACGTCGTCACGACCAGGGACGGGCTCGTCCTCGAGGGCACCGTCGAGCGCACCCCCGACGGCGGCGTGCGCGTGCGCACCGACGACGGCGACGTGCAGCTCTCCGCCGACGCGGTCGCGTCGGTCGCGCCGGGCGACGGCCCCCGCACCGAGGCCCGGCGCAGCCTCGCCACGCTGCCCGCGTCGGACGTGACCGGGCGCTACCGCGTGGCGGTGGCCGCGCAGGCCCGCGGCCTCGACGACGTCGCGCGCGACGCCTACGCCTCCGTCCTCGCGGCCGAGCCCGACCACCCCGCGGCGCGCCGCGCCCTCGGCTACGAGCGCGTGGACGGCCGGTGGATGACGACGGCGCAGGCCCGTGCGGCCGGCGGGCTCGTGCTCTACGAAGGCCGGTGGATGCTCCCGACCGAGGTGGACCTCGCGCTGCGCGGGCGGCGTCGGCAGGTCACCGTGCGGGCGACCGACCTCGTCACCGCGGCCAAGACCGCCGCGACGGGCGCCCCGGCGCTCGCCGCCGCCGCGGAGCGCAAGGTGCTCGCGGCCCCGCGCGGGGAGCGGCTCGAGACCGCGACGGGTCTCCTCGTCCACTCCGACGCGAAGGTGCGGACCTGGGCGGCGCGCGAGCTCGGGCGGCTCGTCGACGAGAGCGCGATGCGCCCGCTCTTCGCCGTCGCGGCCCGCGACCGCGACGAGGGCGTGCGTCACGCGGCGGTCGCGGCGCTGGCCGCCTACGGGCGCGACGACGTGGCGCTGCCCTTCGTGCGCGCGCTGTGGTCGGAGCACCCGTCGGTGACCGCGCACGCCGCGCAGGCGCTCGCCTGGCTCGGCGACCCGCGCGCGGTCGTCTACGTCGTCAAGCGTGTCACGAGCCACGGCGGCTCGCCGCGCGCGAACTTCTCGACGATGTCGCAGCGTGCCTACGTGCAGGACTTCGACGTCGAGGTCGCGCAGACCTCCTACATCGCCGACCCGCAGATCGGCGTCGTCCAGGAGGGCGCCGTGCAGGACGTGCAGGTGCTCGACGCCTCGATCGAGACGACGTGGGTCGAGACCGTGCTCGTGCGCAGCGTCGCCTCGCTCGCCAAGGTCGAGCTCGCCGACCGCGCGGGGCTCGCCGCGTGGTGGAAGGAGAACGAGGCCCGCTTCCCCGGGTTCCCCCCCGTCGCCGCCCACCGCTAGATTGCGTCGCGCGCTGCGTTGAGGAGGGTGCGCCCGCGCTCGCTGAGGCCCGGGCCCCTCGGTCGCCCCGCGCTGCGCCGGCTCGCGCGGTGCGTGACGGGACCCCGATCGTGTCTCGTCACCCCTCGGGGAATGCGGTCGTCGGGGCGCAGCGCCCCTCCGACCCTCCTCTCCGGCTCTCGCGCGCTGCGCTGGCTCGCGCGCTCGTGCCCGGCCCGACGGGCCGGGCACCGCCTCCGTAAGGTCGCAGACTCCTCGTCGTCGGGCCGCGGCTCGGCGTACGGCGGTGCGAGTACGCGGTCGCCGCGGCCGCTCCCGCGGGCCTGAGCGAATCGCGGGCGGCGCGAGAGGGTCACCCCCCGCGTCGAATTCGAACCCAAAGCGTCGAACGCACGTCAGGCCCCGGTCGGGGCTCGCGGATCCGACCCGCGCGGCCGGACGGCGGTCGGGGGCCCGCGGGACGGCCCGTACGATGACGGGATGCCCGCCGCGTTCCTGCCGACCACCGCCGACGAGATCCGCGCGCTCGGCTGGGAGCGCCCCGACGTCGTCCTCGTGTCCGGCGACGCGTACGTGGACCACCCGTCGTTCGCGGCGGCGGTGATCGGCCGCGTGCTCGAGGCGCGCGGGTGGAAGGTCGCCGTGCTCCCGCAGCCCGACTGGCGCAGCGCCGACGCGTGGCGCGCGCTCGGGCGGCCCCGGCTCTTCTGGGCCGTGAGCGCCGGGAACATGGACTCGATGATCAACCACTACACGGCGAACCGGAAGCGCCGCAACGACGACGCGTACTCGCCCGGCGGCCGCATCGGGCTGCGCCCGGACCGCCCCACCGCGATCTACGCGCAGCGGTGCCGCGAGGCGTTCCCGGGCGTGCCGGTGGTGCTCGGCGGCGTCGAGGCGTCGCTGCGCCGCATCGCGCACTTCGACTACTGGAGCGAGACCGTCCGGCCGTCGATGCTGGTCTCGAGCAAGGCCGACCTGCTCGTCTACGGCATGGGCGAGAAGCCGGTCGTCGAGATCGCACGGCGCCTCGACGCGGGCGAGCCGGTGACGGCGCTGCGCGACCTGCGCGGCGTCGCCTACCTGCTCGGGCGCACCGAGGCGCTCGCCGAGCACCGCTTCCCCGGCGCGAGCAACGACCCGCGCACCGTCGAGCTGCCCTCGCTCGAGGAGGTCTCCTCCGACCCGCGCGCGTTCGCGCGGATGACCGCGCTGCACCACCACGAGACGAGCCCGCTCAACGCGCGCCGCGTCGTGCAGCGCCACGGCGACCGGCTCCTCGTGCAGAACCCGCCGACCCTCCCGCTCACCGAGGCGGAGATGGACGCGGTGTACGACCTCCCCTACGCGCGCCGCCCGCACCCGCGCTACGCCGAGCCCGTGCCCGCGTTCGAGATGATCAAGGACTCTGTGACGATCATGCGCGGGTGCTTCGGCGGCTGCACGTTCTGCAGCATCACGATGCACCAGGGGCGCATCATCCAGAGCCGCAGCCCCGAGTCGGTGGTGCGCGAGGTCGAGCGCATCGCGAAGGACCCGGCGTTCCGCGGCACGATCAGCGACGTCGGCGGGCCGACGGCGAACATGTACCGCATGCGCTGCACGAAGCCCGAGGTCGAGGCCAAGTGCCGGCGCCTCTCGTGCATCCACCCCGTCGTGTGCCCGCTGCTCGGGACCGACCACGGGCCCACGGTGGACCTGCTGCGCCGCACGCGCGCGGTGCCGGGCGTCAAGCGCGTGCACGTCGCCTCCGGCATCCGCATGGACCTCGCGGCGAAGGACGACGCCTACCTCGACGAGCTCGTGCGCCACCACGTCGGCGGCCACCTCAAGGTCGCGCCCGAGCACGTCAGCGACACCGTGCTCGAGAAGATGAAGAAGCCGCCGCAGGCGACCTTCGAGACGTTCTCGGAGCGCTTCGCCGCGGCGAGCCGCCGCGCGGGCCGCGAGCAGTACCTCGTCCCCTACTTCATCGCCGGCCACCCGGGCTCGGGGGTCGCCGAGATGATCGAGCTCGCCGAGTTCCTGCGCCGCACCGGCTACCGTCCGCGGCAGGTGCAGGACTTCATCCCCGCGCCGATGGACATCGCGACGTGCATGTGGCACACGGGCCTCGACCCGTTCACGATGGAGCCCGTCACGTCGGCCAAGCGCCTGCGCGACCGCGTCGTGCAGCGCGCGCTGATGCAGTTCTTCGACCCCAAGCACTGGTTCACCGTGCGGCGCGCCTTGCTCGACGCAGGCCGCGGCGACCTGATCGGCGACGGGCCGCGCTGCCTGATCCCGTCGCACCCGCCCCCCGAGGCGCTCGAGGCGCGTCGTGCCGCGGCCGAGGCGGCGGCGCGCCGCGGGACGGCCGCGGAGGCGCGGGCACGGCTCGAGGGCGACGCCGACGAGGACCCGACGGGGGGCGAGGACGGCGGCGACGAGACCTACGTCCACGCGCAGGACGCGGGCACGTCCCCCACCGTCGGCTACCGTCCGGGTCGGCCCGGCGCCCGCCGCCGTCGCCCCGGCCGCTGACGCACGCCGGACGGCAGGCCACGCCTCCACCCGGGCGGGCCGTGGGCGCTCCGGTTGTGCTTGCAGGCGCTGGGGGCCGGGCGTAGCAGGGAGGCATGGCCGTCGCGCACCCCGCGTGGCACGCCCTCCCCGCCGCGGAGGCGGCGTCGCGCCTCGGGGTCCCGCCGGCCGTCGGGCTCTCGACGGCCGAGGCCTCGCTGCGGGCCGCGCGCCACGGGCCCAACGCGCTCCCCGAGCCCCGGTCGCGCTCGCGGGTCGCGATCTTCCTCGCGCAGGTGCGCAGCCCGCTCATCTACCTGCTGCTGGTCGCCGCCGCGGTGGCGGCCGCGATGGACGAGACGACCGACGCCGTCGTCATCGTCGCCGTGGTGCTCCTCAACGCCGCCGTCGGTGCGTTCCAGGAGGGTCGCGCCGAGCGCAGCCTCGCGGCGCTGCGCCGGCTGGTCGTCGTGCGCACGCGCGTGCGGCGCGACGGCGCCGAGCGCGAGCTCGACGCGCGCGAGCTGGTCCCGGGCGACGTCCTCGTGCTCTCCACCGGCGACCGCGTGGGCGCCGACGCGCGCCTGCTCGAGGCCGAGGGCCTGCGCGCCGCCGAGGCCGCGCTGACCGGCGAGTCGCAGCCGGTGGACAAGGACCCCGCGCCGCTGCCCGAGACGACCGACCTCGCCGAGCGCCGCAACATGGCCTACGCGGGGACGCACGTCACCGCCGGCCGCGGCACCGCGCTCGTGGTCGCCACGGGGCTCGGGACCGAGCTGGGCCGCATCGCCGCCTTGACCGCGGCGGCGGAGGAGCCGCCCACGCCGCTGGCGCGCCGCATCGACCGATTCAGCCGCTTCCTCCTCGTCGTCGCCGCGGTGCTGCTCGCCGTCGTGGTCGGCGGCGGCCTGCTGCGCGGGGTCGCGCTCGGCGACATCGTGCTCGTCGGCATCAGCCAGGTCGTCTCGCTGGTGCCCGAGGGGCTGCCCGTCGCGCTCACGATCGCGCTCGCGGTCGGCGTGCGGCGCATGAGCCTGCGCGGCGCGATCGTGCGGCGCCTCTCCGCGGTCGAGACGCTGGGCTCGGTGACGACGATCTGCACCGACAAGACCGGCACGCTGACGCGCAACGAGATGACGGTGGTCGAGGTGCGCCGGCCCGGCGCGGCGACCGTGGCGGTCGAGGGCCGCGGGTACGCGCCCGAGGGTCGCTTCGTCGTGGACGGCGCGCCGACGGACCCGCTCGCCGACGCCGACCTGCGCGCGCTGCTCGAGGCGTTCGCGCTGTGCAACGACGCGGTGCTCTCGCGCGATCCCGACGACCCGGCGCGCTGGCACGCGGTGGGCGACCCCACCGAGGCCGCCCTCGTCACGCTCGCCGAGAAGGCGGGGCTCGACGTGGCTGCGCTGCGCCGCGCCCGCCCGCGCACGGCCGAGGTGGCCTTCGACTCGACGACGCGGCGCATGGCGACGGCGCACGCGGGCGACGGCGGGCCCTGCGTGGTCGTCAAGGGCGCCCCCGACGCGGTGCTCGCGCTGTGCGGCGCGCTCCGCCGCGACGGTCGCGACGCGCCGCTCGACGACGCGGCTGCCCGCGACGTCCTCGCCGCGGTGGACGCGATGGCCGCGCGCGCGCTGCGCGTGCTCGCCGTCGCGCGCGTCGCCGACGCGACGCTCGCCGGTGGCGTCGCGCCGCTGCGGGGCCGCGGCGTGCTGCTCGGGCTCGTCGGCCAGATCGACCCGCCGCGCGCCGAGGTCGCGGCCGCGGTCGCCGAGTGCCGCACGGCGCGCGTGCGCCCGGTCATGGTGACCGGCGACCAGCTGGCGACGGGCGTCGCGGTCGCGCGCGAGATCGGGCTCGTGGACGGCCACGCGACCGCGCGGACGGGCGCCGACCTCGACGCCGCGGGCCCCGCGGGGCTGGCCGCGGAGACGGCGCGCGTCGGCGTGTGGGCCCGCGTGCGGCCCGAGCAGAAGCTCCGCATCGTCGAGGCGCTGCAGGCGCGCGGCGAGGTCGTCGCGATGACCGGCGACGGCGTCAACGACGCCCCGGCGCTCGCGCGCGCCGACGTCGGCGTCGCGATGGGCCTCTCGGGGACCGAGGCGGCGCGCGAGGCGAGCAAGGTCGTCGTGACCGACGACAACTTCGCGACGATCGTCGCGGCCGTGCGCGAGGGGCGCATCGTCGGGCGCAACCTCCGCAAGGCGATCCTGCTGCAGCTCTCGACCTCGGTGGCCGAGGTGCTGATCCTGCTCGGCGCGCTGTTCCTGGGCTTCCCCGTGCCCTTCACGGCCGCGCAGATCCTGTGGAACAACGTCGTGACCGAGACGGTCATCACGGTGAACCTCGTGCTCGAGCCCGCCGAGGGCGACGAGATGCGGACGGCCCCGCCGCCCGTGGACGAGCCGCTGCTCCCCGGCTTCTCGCTGCTCCGGGCCGCGCTGATGGCGCTGGTGATCGCCGGGTCGGTGCTCGGCTTCTACGCGTGGCACCTCTCGCGCGACCTCCCCTTCGCGCAGACGCAGACCGCGACGTTCACGGTGCTCGCGGTGTGCGAGTGGGCCAACGTCCTCAACGTGCGCTCCGCGCGGCGCTCGGGCCTCGACCGCTCGATCTTCCTCAACCCGTGGCTCGTCGGCGGGCTCGTGGTCGCCAACCTCCTGCAGGCGGCGGTGGTCTTCGTGCCGGCGCTCAACGCCGTGTTCCGCACGACGCCGATCCCGTGGGGCGAGGTCGTCGCGATCGGGCTGGCGGGCAGCGTGGTCCTGTGGGTCGAGGAGGCCCGCAAGGCGGGCGCGCGGTGGCGGGACCGCCGGGCCGCGACGGGAGGTGCGACGTGACCGAAGGCCACGACGGACCGCGGCTCGACGCGCTGACGCCGCCGGAGATGGCCGAGCGCGCCGAAGCGGTGGGCGTCGCCAAGGCCTCGCTCCCGACGAGCACGACGTTCGTGCTCGCGGTGCTCGCGGGCGCCTTCATCGCGCTCGGCGGGATGTTCTCGCAGGCCGTCGCGGCGGGCGGGCCGGGCTCGCTGCCGTGGGGCGTGTGGCGGCTCGTCGTCGGGACGGCGTTCTCCCTCGGGCTCGTGCTCGTCGTGGTGGGCGGGGCCGAGCTCTTCACGGGCAACGTCCTGCTCGTGATGGCGTGGTCGTCGGGCCGGCTGCGGGCGGGGGCGGTGCTGCGCAACTGGGCGGTGGTCCTCCTCGGGAACGCGGTCGGGGCGCTGGGCACGGCGGCCCTCGCCGTCGCGGCGGGGCACCACCGCCTCGGCGCGGGCGCCGTGGGCGCGGCGGCGCTCGCGGCCGCGGAGGCGAAGTGCGACCTCCCCTTCGTGCGCGCGTTCGCGCTCGGGGTGCTCTGCAACACCCTCGTGTGCCTCGCGGTGTGGCTCAACATGAGCGCACGCACGGCGGCGGACCGCGTGCTCGTGACGATCCCGCCGATCGCCGCCTTCGTCACGTGCGGCTTCGAGCACAGCGTCGCCAACCTCTACCTCGTGCCGGTGGCGCTCCTCGCGCGCGACGTCGGCGGCCTCGACGCCGCCGCCGCCCCGCACCTCGCGTGGGACCGCTTCCTCGTGGGCAACCTCCTCCCCGTGACGCTGGGCAACGTCGTCGGGGGCGCGGTGCTCGTGGGCGCCGTCTACGCGTTCGTCTACCTCCGACGCCGCTGAACGTCCGGCGCCGACGAGCCGCCGGACGTCCCCGGCCGGCGCCCGGCCCGCCCGCGGCGGGCCGGGCCCCCTTCGTCCCCGAAGGCGGTCGGCTCGGTCACCCGCACAGGCGGCGCCCGCCGCGCGCTCTTTCGCGGACCCGGAACGCTCGCGCGCGGGAGCGTGCTCGTGCCGACGAGGCCTGCGGCGGTCGTCGCTATCCCTTCCACCACTCGACGCCGGCGGCGGAGACGGCCTTCCCCGCCTCGAGCAGCGCGCGGCGACGCTCGGGGTCGAGCGGCTTGGCTTCCGCCGCGACCCGCGCGGCGACGTCGACCTCCTCGGGCGTGGCGCAGCCGACCGCCGCGGTGGAGATGTCGAGGCCGTAGGCGAAGCGCAGGCAGTCCTCCGCCGGGAGCGCCGAGGGGCCCGCCAGCGCGCGTCCGGCGGCGAACACCTTCATCGCCACGCGCGCCACGCCCGCCGTGACGGCCGCGGGCAGCGTGCCGTCCACGAAGGACTGCTTGTGCACGTCCACCGGGCTCAGCGGCATGAGGATCGAGTCCCACGACCAGCGCTCGAGCGCGGCCTTCATCACGGCCGGGTCGCGGTGGCCCGTGACGCCCACGAAGCGCACGAGCCCCTCCTCCTTCGCGCGCAGGATCGCCGCGAGCGGGCCCCGGTCGGAGAGGATGCGGTCGAGCTCGGCGGCGTCGCGCACGCAGTGAACCTGCAGCAGGTCCACGTGGTCGGTCTTCAGGCGCGTCAGGCTCTGCTCGAGCTCGCGCCGCGCCGCGGTGCCGTCGCGCTCGAGCGTCTTCGTCGCGAGGAAGACGCGGTCGCGGCGGCCGGCGAGCGCGAGCCCGACGCGCCGCTCCGAGAGCCCGCGGACGTAGGAGGGCGCGGTGTCGAAGTACGTGCAGCCGCGCTCGAGGGCGCGCGCGACGATGGCGACGCCGGCGTCGTCGTCGGCCGCCGCACCGACGTAGAAGCAGCCGAGCCCGAACACCGTCACCGTGCGCCCCGTGCGCCCGAACGGGCGCGTGGGCAGCGCGGGGGCGGGCGCCGGCGCAGGATCGGCGCGCAAGACCCGCGGCACCGCGAACGACGCCCCGACGCCGACGGCGGCCGACAGGACGTTCCGACGCGTGATCGCCGCGTCAGGGCGGGCGGGCGTGGGGTCGGGCACGGGCGGCCTCGCGCAGGGAGGCTCGCAGCCTACCGGGCCGGAAGGCCCCGACCGCGCGCGCGCTCCGGATCGAGCCGCGTCCCGTCACGCCCGGGCCGAAGACGCCGCCCCGACCTCGTCGGCTCGTGAACTCGGCGGGCTAGGCCCGCGTCGCGTACGCACGGCCGTCCGGTCCGCAGCGCCGCTCGCGACACAAGCCCCCGCGCGGAGCCCCGACGAGGGACCGGGCCTAGGGGCCGAGCCTGGGGCCGAGACGAGGGGCCGAGACTAGGGAAACGTGCCGTGGAGACGGCGGCGACGGTTGACGATCTTGCGCCCGTTCTTGGTCTTCATGCGAGCGCGGAAGCCGACGCGGCGGCGCTTCGTCTTCGAGTTGCGGACGTGGAGCCTCATCGGCGGAATCTCCGGCCTCCCCCGAAGGGGAGCCCGGTGATGTTCGGGGGCGAGGGGCGGACCGTCAAGGCGGGGCACGGCCCCTCGCGCCCACCCACCCGACACGAACAACCTCGGAACGGCGGGCCGGTCCCGCGGCGAGCGCGCGGCGCGGGGCCCGGGCCCGGCGTCGACCGGGGCACCGGTGGATCCGTACGATGGCGCCCATGGACGCAGGACGCTGCCGCTCGTGCGGACGGCCGTTCACCTCCGGCGAGGTGACCGGCGTGGGCATCCTGCGTCCGCGCCCGGCGACGGCCGGCGGTCCGTTCGTCGAGTTCGCCTGCCCGGGCTGCAAGACGGTGCTGCGCCTCGTGCCACACGGCCAAGGTCGCTACGGCGTGCCCGGCGCGCCGCCGCCACCTCCCCCGAGCGAAGACGCGCGCCGCGTCCCTTGGACGCGGGCCACGACCGGCACCGCCGAGCGCGAGGCGCCCGCGGCGCGGCCCGCGCCGCCCCCGCGCGCCGCCCGCGCGCACGACGAAGGGCCGGCCCCCGAGCCGGAACGCGCGCCGCCGCCGCGCCGCGAGGGCGCGGCGCCGACCGAGGAGGACCCGAAGGACGCGCTGGCCGCGCTCCGCGTGCTGGGCGTGCGCGAGACCGCGACGATCGCCGAGATCGAGAGCGCGTACCGCGACCTCGCGCTGCGCTGCCATCCCGACAAGGTCGCGCACCTCGACCCCGACTTCGTCGCGCTCGCCGAGCGCAAGTTCCGTCGTCTGCAGGCCGCGCGCGACCTGCTGCTCGGGTCCTGACCATGGACGCGATGCGCGTCGAGCGCTGCGGCGGATGCGGGGCCCGCTACAACGTGACGCGGCTCGCGCCGGGCTCGCGCTTCGCGTGCCGCCGCTGCGGCGGGGTCGTCGTCGTCAGCGTGACGCCGGACGCGTCGTCGCCGCCGCGCACGCCGCGCGCGCCGTTCGTCGTCGGCGGCCTGCTGCTCCTCGTCGCGGCGGTGGCGCGCTCGTGGCCGGGCGTCGTCGCCGGCGCGCCCGACGACCCGTGGGGCCGCGTCGTGCTCGGGCTCCCGCTCGTGGACGCGACCTCGCTCGCCTGGCTCGCGCTCACCGGCGGCCTCGCGCTCGCCGCCGCGGCGCCCGCCGCGGGACGCGGCCTGCACGGCGTGCTCGCCGTCGCCGCGCTGACGATGTTCCTGCGCTCGCACGCCCCCGACGGCGCGATGTTCCTGCTGCGGGCCCCCGCGCCGCTCGCGGGTGCGGCGCTCGCCGCGCTCGGCGCGGGCGCGCTCCTGCTCGGCGCCTCGGCGCCGACGGCCCGCGGCACGGCCCGCCCGTTCGTGCTCGGCGGTGCGCTCGCCTTCGTCGCGGCGCTCGCGACGACGCCGGGCGCGCACGGCGCGTCGTCGCTCGCGGCGCGGGCCGACGACGTGGTCGCCTGGCTCGTCGCCGTGTGGCGGGGCGACGAGGGACGCGACGCGGGGTCCGCGTGGCCCCACGCGCTGCCCGACACGCTGGTCGCGCTCGGCGCGCTCGCGGCCGGGCTCGCGGTCCTGTGGCCCGGGCGCCGGACCGGCGGCGTGTCGCGCACGGCGGGGCGGCTCGCCTACGCGGCGTTCCTCGTCGCGCTCGCCGCGCCGGGGCTCGCCGACGCGTGGGCCGTGCGTGACCGGTGGCTCGCCGGCGACGGCGCGTCCGTCGTCGCCGCGCAGGTCGCGGCGACCGCGCTCGACCGCGGGCTCGCGCCGTGGCTCGTGCTCTCGGCGCTGGCCGCGACCGCGGCGCTCCCGCGGGGCGGCACGCCGCGCGGCACCGCCTCCACGGGGCTCGCGCACCTCGCGGTGGCCGGCGCGGCCGCGGCCCTGCTCGTCGCGGCGCGAGGCGCGGGGTCCGCGACGCTCGACGCCGTGCACGCGCTCGCCGCCGACGTCGCCCGGGCGCCGGCGACCGCGCAGCACACGGCCCTGCTCGTCGCCGGCGGCGCGGCGCTGCTGCTCGCGACGGTGCGCCCGCTGCGCCGTCGCGGCGGGCCCGCCTTCGGCGTGCTCGCGCTCGCGCTGGCGGCCACCGACCTCGGCGTGCCCAGCGTCGGCGTGCCGCGGGCCGCGTGGGCCGTGCTCGTCGCGGCGGTCGGCGGTGCGATGGTGGCCCGGCGCGGCGCGCGCTGGGACGGACGCGGGCGCGTCCCCGTGCTCGTCGCGGCCGGCACGCTCGTCGCGCTGCTCGCGTTCCCCGTCCACGGTCCCGAGGCCGAGGGCGGCGCGTACACGTCGGCGCTCTCGGCGCTCGTCGCCGCGTGCACGCCGACCGACGCCACGACGTCGTGGTGGACCGTCGCCCTCGACCCCGACGTCGCGCTCCCCGCGTGCGCGGCGGTCGCCGTGGCGGCCGCGCTCCTCGCGTCCGCGACCGGCCCGCGCACGCCCCTCGTCGGCCTCGCCGTGCTGGCCGCGGTCGTCGCCGCCGTGCACGGCCCCGTGGCCGCGGCGGTGGGCGCCGCGGGCCCCGCGCCGACCCCGTGGGACGCGCTGCTCGCCGCCGCGGCGCACGCCGTCGGGGCGACCGCGGTCCCGGCCGCCCTCGGCGCCCTCGCGGCGTCGGGCGACGCCGTGGGCGGCCGGCCCGGCTGACCGGTCGCCAGATCCAGCGAACCCTCCACGCGGTCGGGCACGTTTCAATGAAGGCCGGATCGGCACGCCCCCCGCTGGAGCCCTCGTGATCGTCCTGCGCATCGACGTCCGCGGTCACAGCGCCGACGTGCGGTGGTCGGGCGCCGAAGCCGTCGTCGGCGCCGGCGAGCGGGCGGCGATCCAGCGCGACGACGCCGGCTGGGCCCCTCGCGAAGCGGTCTTGATCCACCGGGGCGACGAGGTGCTGCTCGTGCCCGCCGACGGGCGCGACCCGGTCCGCCTGCGCGTCGGCGACTCGACCCGCCTCGGCGCGGCGACGCTCACGCTCGTCGGGCTCGTGCCGCTGCCGCCCGAGGCCGACGACGAGGAGGCGCCGACGCCCGTCGCGCGGGCCCGCACCGACCTCCCGACGCCGACGCCGGCCTTCGCGCTCGAGCCCGACCCCCGCGCCGTGCCCGCGACGAGCGGCACGGCCGCCGCGAGCGCCGCGTCGGGCCCCGCCCCCGTGACGACGCCGTCTCCCGCCGGCGGCGCGGCGCCCGTCCCGCCGCGCACGCTGCGCCCGTCGAGCTTCGAGGACGAGCTCCTCAGCGTGCTGCGCCGCTCGCCGTGGTGGGCGATCTCCGTCGCCGTCCACGCCCTCGTGATCGTGGCGCTGATGCTGTTCGTGCCCGAACGGCCGCTGCGCGACCTGCGCCTGCCGACCTACGGGCTCGTCCACGCGACCGACCCCAACGAGGACCCGCTGCTGTCGGGCGGCGTCGAGGACCCCGAGCCCACGGTCGAGGAGCCCGAGGAGCGGACGGCGCCCGAGCCCGAGCCCCTGCCGCCCACCGAGCGCGACCTCGAGCCCCTCCCCGACGTCTCGTCCCGCGACACGACGCCGGCGCCGATCGACCCGCCGCCGGAGGAGGACACGGCGCCGCCGGTCGTGCTCGTCGGCCCCTCGGGCGCGGCCCCGTCGCTGCGCGTCGCGCCGAAGAACGCGCTGTCGAAGCCGACGTCGAAGAACGACCTCGACGGCCTCAACGCCGACGAACAGCGCGCGCTCGAGGTCAACCGGCAGGCGGCCGCGCGCGTGCGCGACGCGATCGAGCGCGGCGGCGGCGCGCTGGGCAAGGTGCTCAAGGGGCTGCGCTCGAGCGACGTGCTCGTCGTGCGCGGCACCTTCGACCACATGGAGACCGTGCTCGAGGAGCTCGGCGTCCCGTTCGTGCTGCGGGCGCCGTCCGAGGTCGCCGCCGAGGGCGGGCTCTCGCGCCACAAGGTCGTCTTCTGGAACTGCGGCGAGAACGTGCTCGCCCCCCACCTGCAGACCCGCGCCGTCGAGGCCGTGCGCGCGTTCGTGCGCGACGGCGGCTACTTGTTCACCACCGACTGGGCGCTCGCCAACCTCGTCATCCCCGCGTTCCCGGGCTTCCTCGCCACCGAGGGCCGCATCCGCCCGCTCCCCGAGCTCATCGTCACGGTCGTCGCGCCGGCCGCGGCGCAGGGCCACGCCCTGCTCGACGGCGTGCTCGAGGAGGACGCGCCGCCGCGCTGGTGGCTCGAGTCGGCCTCGTTCGACGTGAAGGTGCTCAAGCGCGACGCGGTGGAGGTGCTGCTCGAGGCGCCCGCGCTGGAGCGCCCGCCGCTCCTCCGCAGCCCGGTCGTCGCGGCGACGTTCAGCTACGGGCGCGGGCGCGTGCTGCACGTGATGGGGCACTACTACCAGCAGAAGGGCAACCTCGCGGGCGCGGTCGGCGCCCAGCGCCTGCCGCTCAACTTCGTGCGCCTGCGGGTCGAGCAGGACAAGACGCCGACGCGCTGACGCGCGCGCGGCCCGGGCCCCGTACACTCGCCGACGTGGACCCCAAGGCCGTCGTCGAGCTCGTCCGTCCCTTCACCATGCTGGCCCCCGCGGTGGGCGTGCTCTGCGGCGCCGGCGCCGCCGCGGCGCGCACGGGCACGCGCTTCGACCCCGGCCTCGTCGGGCTCGCGATCGCCGCCGCCGTGCTCGCCAACGGCGCGAGCAACGCGTGGAACCAGGCGTTCGACGCCGACATCGACCGCGTGAACAAGCCGCAGCGCCCGGTCCCGTCGGGCCGCGCGACGGTGCGCGGCGCGCTGCGCCTCGGTCACCTCTGCGCCGTCGGCGGGCTCGCGGTCGCGGCGCTGCACGCGCTCCTCGTCGGCCACCCGGCCTTCCTCGCGTGCGTCCTCGTGGGCGTCGTCGCGACGTGGGCGTACAGCGCACCGCCGCTGCGCACGAAGGCGCGCCTGTGGCTCGCCAACCCCACGATCGCGCTGCCGCGCGGCTTCCTCGTCCCCGTGGCCGGGTGGTCCGTGCTCGCGTGGCCGGGGACGCCCGAGCCGTTCGCGCTCGGGCTCGTGCCGGGGCTCTTCGTGCTCGGCGCCGCCACGACCAAGGACTTCGCCGACGTGGACGGCGACCGCGCGCACGGCTGCCGGACGCTGCCCGTCGTGCTCGGGGCCGAGCGCGCGGCGCGGGTCGTCGCACCGTTCCTCGTCGCGCCGTTCGTGCTCTACCCGTTGCTCTCGCTCGCGGGCCTGCTCGCGCGGCCCTTCGTCGCGTGGGCGGCCGTCGGGACGCTGCTCGGCGCCGGCGGGGCGTGGACGGCGCGCGCGCTGCTCGCCGACCCGCGCTCGCTCGCGACCGAGCGCAACCACCCGGCGTGGCGCGGGATGTACCTGCTGATGGTCGCCAACCAGCTCGCGGTGCTCGCCGTCTACGCGCTCTGAGCGCGCGCGACGGGCCGCCGCCCGCGCGCGCCGACGGCGCGGGCGGGCGCCCGCGCCGTCAGGCGAGCTTCACGCAGCGGAAGCCGATGTTCTCGAACTTGTCCTTGGCCGACTGCTCGAGGCGCGCGTCGGCGCGCAGGAACTCGGGCGTGTCGCTGTAGCAGCCGCCCTTGACGACGAGGAGGCCTTCGCCGTCGGCGGCGGGCGTGGACGTCCACTCCCACACGTTGCCCGCGAGGTCGAGCGCGCCGCACGGGCTCGCGCCGCGCACGCTCGCCTGCACCGGCGCGGTGCCGCCCGTCTCCGCGTCGCGGCCGAAGCACGCGTGCTCCTCGGTCGGCGCGGCCTCGCCCCACGGGAACGAGCGCCCGTCGGTGCCGCGCGCGGCCTTCTCCCACTGCTCCTCGGTGGGCAGGTCCTTGCCGGCCCACTTGCAGTACTTGAGCGCGTCCGCGGCGCTGACGCCGACCACCGGCTGCTCCGGCCCGTTGAAGCGCGGGTCGGTCCAGCACTTGGGCCAGCGGTACTGCGTCGCGCGGCAGAACGCGCCGTACTGACGGTTCGTGACGGGGAACTTGTCCACGTAGAACGCGCCGAGCGACTTCGGCACGCGGTCCGCGCCGAAGAGGAACGGACCCGGCGCGACGAGCAGCATCGGGCCGTGCTCGTCGATCTCCTTCGGGAGCGTGACGGCGACGGGCGCCATCGGCGCGGGCGCGTCGCCCAGCGGCTCGAGCGCGACGCCGATGTCCTCGAAGAACCCTTCGATGTCGGCGAGCCGGTCGTCGACCGCGTCCCACGCTTCACCGGAGAGCTTGCGGCTGTGCTCGAGCCACCAGCGCGCGCGGCGGAAGTAGTCGGCGCGCTTCGTCTCGTCGTCGAAGGCGAAGCCGAGCTCGAACAGCAGGATGCCGACGTAGTAGCACTCGGGGTTGTCGAGGTTGGCAGGGCGCCGGTAGTGCTCCTCGAGCACCCGCAGCGCGGCCTCCTCGTCGAGAACGCCGTGCTCTCCGGGGTCGATGTACTTGAGGTACACGTACTCCGAGATCTTGCGAATCTGGTCGGTCACGAGCGCTCCGTCGGCCCCCGGCATCGAGGCGAAGAGGGCCCACGGTAGGAGGGCCGCGGACGGTCGTCAAAGCCCGACCCGAGCGGGTGTCCCCGACCGGTGTCCCCTCCCGGACCCATCCGCCGCACAGAACGAGCGGCGCCGCACGGTCGGCGGCCGCCGGCCCACCCTCCGAGGGGGGATGCGCGCCCGCCCGCGGTCCGAGCGAGGGCCCCGGGCGACCGTTTCGTCGCAACCTGTTGCCGGGCCATTGGTTACGTAAGACCGACGCCACTTGAAGGCCGCCCACCCCGCCGCGGGCGACGCTCCGAGGCGGATTCTCTGTGACCCGAGACGGCTTCCGCGCGTCTGAAAGGGTGCGCGCGCGGCGCAACACCTCCGTCGCCCGGCCCGTCGTCGGCCCCCTCGGGCCCCGGCAGAGCTTGGCACAGGGGTTGCTCCAATGCCGCTGTCCGGCCCGTTTGGAGTCCCGCCATGAAAGGCAAGATCTTCACCGTCGACGAGGCGAACCGCATGCTGCCGTTGGTCGCCCGGATCGCGGACGACATCGTCCGCACGTACGGGGAGGTCAACACGGCGCTCCAGGCCTACGAGGCGGCCAAGGCGGCCGCCGGCGGGGACGACGCGAGCGAGGCCGAGCTGCGCCGGCGCGACGCCGAGGTGGGCGAGGTCCTCGACCGCTTCCAGGCCCTGATCCAGGAGATCGAGGCCCTCGGCGGCACCGTCAAGGACTACGAGCGCGGGTTCATCGACTTCTACGGCGACGTCGCCGGAGAGATCGTCTACCTCTGCTGGACCCGCGGCGAGACCTCGATCGGCCACTGGCACCGCCTCGAAGAGGGCTACGCCAAGCGTCGGGCGCTGCCCGTGCTGGGCGCGGCCGCCTGACGCCTTCCGGGACCGCCCCCCCGGGTCGGCGGTCGCCGCGCGCCTGTCCGGTTCGCGGCGCCGCCCTATACTCCGCCGCTCCGTGCGACCCTCGGGCCGAGGCTCGCCGGAGCGGGAGGTTGCCGTGGACCCGAGCCTGACGCCGTCGGCGCAGACCTGGAAGGAGAAGGCGCGCGAGTTCTCCGAGCGCTTCGTCCGGCCGGTCGCGGCCAAGTACGACCGCCTCCAGGAGTACCCCTGGGAGGTGAAGAGCAAGCTCGCCGAGCACGGCTTCATGGGGGTCTGGATCCCCAAGGAGTACGGCGGCCAGGGCGGCGGCGTGCTCGACCTCTGCGTGGTCGTCGAGGAGATCGCGCGCGGCTGCGGCGGCATGGGCGTCATGTACGCCGTCAACGCGCTCGGCTCGTTCCCGATCATCCTCGGCGGCACGGAGGCGCAGAAGCGCAAGTACCTCCCCGAGATCGCCGCGGGCCGCAAGCTCATCGCGTTCGGGCTCTCCGAGCGCGGTGCCGGCTCGGACGCGGGCGGGCTCTCGACGCGCGCGGTCGTCGACGGCGGCACGATCACCGTGGACGGCGACAAGAAGTGGACGACCAACGGCGGCGCCGCCGACGTCTACACCGTCTTCGCGGTGTCCGACCCCGAGTCGCGCAGCCGCCGCATCAGCGGCGTGATCGTCGAGAAGGGCGACCCGGGCTTCGAGATCGGGCGCGCCGAGGACAAGATGGGCATCCGCTGCGTGCCCGTCGTCGAGCTGCACTTCCGCGGCTGCAAGGTGTCGACGGACCGCCTCCTCGGCGGCGAGCGCGGCTACGGCTTCAAGCACGCGATGATGACGCTCGACTGCGCACGCCCCGGCGTCGCAGCACAGGCGGTGGGCCTCGCGCAGGGCGCGCTCGAGTACGCGCTCGTCTACACGCAGAACCGCCAGCAGTTCGGCCAGCCCATCTCGAGCTTCCAGATGGTGCAGCAGATGCTCGCGGACATGGCGACGCGCGTCGAGGCGGCGCGCCAGCTCGTCTACGCGGCCGCGCGCGCGCTCGACGCGGGCCCCTCGGCGGGCGGCAACCCGACCAAGCTCGCGGCGCAGGCCAAGCTCTTCGCCACCGACGTCGCGATGGAAGTCACGACGAACGCGGTGCAGCTGCTCGGCGGGTACGGCTACATGCGCGACTACCCCGTCGAGAAGTACATGCGCGACGCGAAGATCACGCAGATCTACGAGGGCACCAACCAGGTGCAGCGCCTCGTCGTCGCCCGCGCCCTGCTCAAGGAGGCCATGGGGCTCGACGGCCTCAAGGCCTACATGCCGCTGCCGGACCACCCGAACACGGCGCTCGACCGCGACCGCGCGGCCGGGCGCGCCTGACCGAACCGACCCCCTCCGCGCGCCCAAGCGCCCGGACCCGGAGCCGTCCCGATGGCCGACACCGCCTCCACCGCCAAGCCCGACGAGCACGCGCCGACGCTCGACCCGGCGCTCGCCCGCAAGGTCCGTCGCGTCGCGTGGATCGCGGCCGCCGCCCTCGTCGCCGGCACCGCGTGGTTCGTCTTCCGCGCCGTCAACGACACGAAGAGCGCGGAGCGCTGGGAGGCCCTCGACCGGGTCGAGCGGCGCTACTTCGACGACTCGACGCGCTCGTGGCTGCTGCCGACGACGTCGCCGGTGGACGCCCGCTCGCGCGACGAGCACGTGCGCGAGCTCGAGGAGTTCCTCGCCAAGAGCGAGGACGACGACGCGCTCGCCGCGCACCTGCATGCGCGCATCGCCGAGCTGCTCCTCACGCAGGTCTTCGGCCTCACCGCCGGCGGCTCGCGCGAGCCGCTCGCGCCGCGCATGGACGCCGCCAAGCGCCACCTCGAGACGCTGCGCGACCGCTACCCCGACGCGCAGGTGAACTGGAGCGCGTTCGCGCGCGGGCGCGCGGGCTCGGTCGTGCGCCTCGCGCTCGACACGCTCGAGCAGAACCGCCGCTGGTACGACAAGTACGGCCTCAAGTCCGTCGAGCCCGACGCGGACAACGTCGTCGTCCTGCGCACGACCGAGGGCGACCTCGTCCTGCGCCTCTACGCGACGGCGAGCCCCGCCGCGGCGAAGGCGTTCCTCGACCTCGTCTGCTCCGGCGGCCTCGACGGCGTGCGGATCTTCGAGCGTCGCGACGACACCGACGAGTCGTGGGTGCGCGTCGGCGACGCGCGCACGAAGAAGGCCGACCCGACCGAGCAGGACCGCATCGCGTGGGCGGACGCGTCGCCGGGCGAGTCGCGCAACGCCGACGTCGGTCGCTACCGCGTGCTCCACACCAAGGGCGTCGTGACGTCCTGGCACGCGCCCGGTGAGCCCAACGACGACGCGCAGCAGTTCCTCTTCGTCACGAAGGACAGCCCGGGCCTCGACTTCGTCCACACGCCGTTCGCGCGCGTGGTGGACGGCCCGTCGATGGCCACGCTCGAGCGCATCGCCGCGCGCGACACGCAGGTGAAGGCGACGCCCGACCTGCGCACCGACCCGAAGCGCTCGGCGCTCGCCGACCAGCTCGTCACGCCGGTCGTGATCAAGAAGGCGCTCGCCTACGAGAAGGGCGCGCTCCGCGCGTGCCACGACGCGTCGAAGGTGGACGCCGACGAGAAGTCGCTCGACGGCTTGGTCGCCGACCGCCTCCGCGAGACGCCGCCGGCCCCGCCGGCCCCGCCGGCCGCGCCGCCCGCCGGCGGTGATGCCGCGATGAAGTAGCGCGCGGGTCGCGCACGCGCCCCGCCCGTTCGCCTCGCCCATGGGCCCGCCGAGGCGGAGCCCTGCCCACCGAGCGCGCACGCGGCGACGTGGGACGACCGAAACGGGACCGCGGGCGTCGCGCAAAGGACGCCCGTTGACCGGTGCGCCGATCGCTCGTGGCCGCCCAAGGCCCGACCCCCTCCCCCACCGCGATGCCGACCTCGCGTACGGTCGCCCCCACGTTCCGGACTCGCGCCCGCGCCGGCGCCCGCTCCCGCGTCGTCCCGCGGTTCCCGCCCGCCGCGGCGCGGACACCCTGCGAAATACGAACAGCATACGAACATCACCCGCCGCACCTCGAAGCCCGCGTCGCGAATCGGGTCCCGCGCCCGCCCTCGGGCACGTCGCCGCCGGACGCCCCTCCGCACGCGACCGGGCGAGCGCGACCGTGGCCTGATCGAGCGCCGCGCCGAGGAGGGCGCCGACGCCCACCGTCGCAGCGAGCTGGGCTTCCCGATCTCCCGCCGACCCTCCAGAGGTCGTACGGCCCTTCGAGCCGAGCGGTCCCGCCGATGGACGATGCGGCCCCCATGACACCCTCGGGCCCCCCAACGCCCCGGCCACCGCGGTCGCCACGGAAGCCTCGGCCGACATTGGCCGAGCCGCCCCACCGCGATCCCGATCGAGTCGCCCGGCGCCGTCCGCCCTACGCGACGCGGCGGAGGGCACGGTCGCCGCAGCCGCCGCGCGACTGTAGCGCCGCGAGAGGGGCCGCAGCGTCCAGACCGTGCGGCCGCCCTGCCGACATCCCGCGCCGTCCCACGAGCCACGCGCTCGCGTCCGACGGTCCGCCGATCCGCCGATCCGGCGGTGGCCCGCTACGAGACCCCCCAACGCTCAAGGATCGCGTCGAGCTGCGTGCTGTCGGCGTAGTCCACCTCGATGGTGCCCCCACGGCCCCGGCCTCGCACGCGGACCGACGCCCCGAGCGCCCGGCGAATCCGGTCCTCGATGTCCTTGAGGAACGGGTCTGCCGCCTTCCCCGCCTTGCGCTTCGCGCCGGGCGCAAGCTGCGCGAGGCGCTCGATGTCACGCACGGACCACTGCTTCTCGATCGTCCAGGTCGCCACTTGGCTGCGCTTGGCGTCCGTCGGGAACTGGAGGATCGCCTTCGCCTGGCTCGCGGAGAGCCGCCCGTCCTCCAGGGCGAGCCTCACGTCCTCGGGGAGCTCGAGCAGGCGCAGCAGGTTGGCGACGGTCGCACGGTCCTTCCCCACGCGCTCCGCGACGCCCTCCTGCGTCAGCCCCTGCGTGTCCATCATGGCCTTCAGCGCACGCGCCTTCTCCAGCGCGTTCAGGTCGGCCCGCTGGAGGTTCTCCACGATCGCGAGCGTCTGCATGCCGGCGTCGTCCACGTCGCGCACGACGGCGCGGATCCGGCTCCAGCCGAGCGCGCGGCACGCCCGCAGGCGGCGCTCGCCCGCGACCACCTCGTAGCCCCCCAAGGGCCCGCGGCGCACGACAATGGGTTGCAGGAGGCCGTGCGCGGCGATGGAGGCCCGCAACTCCTCGAGGGCGTCCGGGTCGAAGACGCGCCGAGGCTGGTAGGGGTTGGCGCGGATCTCCTGCACCGGGAGCTCGTCGGCCGCCCGCGCCTCCTCGGCGCTCGGCTCGGCCACGGTGCTCTGGATCAGACCGCCGAGTCCACGGCCCAGACGTCGAGGTTGGTTCATGGGGGGGCTCCTTCGCGACCACCCCAAGATAGGCGATCCCGGCGACAGGTGTTCCCCGTGGAACATCGATGGCCCGGGCGGCTCGGCCGCGCGATGTTCCCCGTGGAACATCACCGCGGGGCGCGTACACTCCCCGCCCATGCTGCCTCGCGCCGCCTTCCCTTGGAGCCGACACCGCGCCGCGCGGGCGCTCCGCGCGCCCGGGCTGTGGGTCGCCGCAGGCCTGGGCGCGACCGCGGTCGTGGTCGGCTTCGGCCTCGACCTCCTCGCGTTCGATCACCCGGGCCAGCGGGGATGGTCCCTCGCGGTCTCGACGGCCACCGTGGTGTTCATCGCGTGGTGCCTCTGGGACCCGGAACTCCAAGACGAACAAGCCGACCGGTCGGTCCTTGAGGCATCGGCTCTCGGCGACGTCGGCCGATGGGCGGGCGCTCTCGCCGCCCGGAGCGCTTGGGCCGGGGCCCTAGCGGCGATGTGCCTGCTCTTAGCAACTGTATTCTGCAAGCAAATGGGGGAGAGCGACGCTCCGAGCGTCCACGGGCTGGCCTGCGTTGCACTCGCGGCCTTCCCGGTGGTGGGGTGGGCGCACGCCATCGCGGCCTGGCGCCCCGGGCCGACCGGGGCGGTGGTCGCGCTCGCGGCGTGGGTCGCCGGCCATGCGCTGCCCCCGCACGGCGTCGCGGCCCTGCTGCCGGCCCCCGCCGCGCCATCCGTGGATGCCGCGGCCGCGGCGCGTGGGGTCCTCGTGACCGCGGGCACGCTCCTCGTCGCCGCCGCCGGTCGACTCCGCCGTCGCGCGTGACGGCGCTTCGCGGGTGCTCGGCGCCCGCGCCGGTAGGCTGTCGCGCCCGGCGCCGACGCCGGCAGGTTCCCGCTCGTGCGCTACGCGATCCTCGGTGACATCCACTCCAACGTCGAAGCCCTCGAGGCCGTGCTCGACGCCCTCGACGGCGAGCGCGTGAGCACCGTGCTGTGCACGGGCGACATCGTCGGCTACGGGGCCGCCCCGCGCGAGTGCATCCGCCTCGTGCGCGAGCTCTCGCCGCACCTGCTGGTGGGCGGCAACCACGACTGGGCCGCCGCGGGGCGGCTCGAGCTCGAGTACTTCAACCCGTACGCACGCGAGGCCATCGAGTGGACGCGCTCGGTGCTCGACCCCACCGAGCTCGCGTGGCTGGGCGCGCACCCGGCGCTCGCCACCGACGGCTCGGTCACCGTGGCGCACGGCACGATCCACGACCCCGAGGCGTTCGACTACCTGCAGAGCGCCTACGACGCGCACCTCTCGTTCGCGCACCTCAAGACGCCGTACGCGTTCGTCGGCCACAGCCACGTGCCGGTCACCTTCCGCAGCGGCGCCGCGGTCACCTACGTGCTCGGCGACCTCGTCGAGCTCGGCGACGCGGCGCAGGCCGTGATGAACGTCGGCAGCGTCGGCCAGCCCCGCGACGAGGACCCTCGCGCCGCGTACGGCGTGTTCGACGACGACGCACGCGTGCTGCGCATCGAGCGCGTGCCCTACGACGTGGAAGCCGCCGTCGCGCGCATCCGCCGCGCACGTCTCCCCGAGTTCCTCGGGGACCGCCTGCGCATCGGCCGCTGAGCGCGCACCCGCGGCGGCGTGACGACGGCCACGCCGGCGTCACGGCGCGCGCGGTCGCGCCGCGCTCAGCCCGCGCGACGCGCGCGCTTGGACGGGATCTCGACCTGCACGGTCACTTCGCGCGGACGGCCGCGACGGCCCACGAAGCCGCGCACGACGCGCGCGCGCCCCGCGCCACCGCCCGACACGAGGAACACGTACGACACGTCCACCGGCCTGCCTTCGCCGCCCGCCGCGCGCGACGCGGAGAGCAGGCCCGCGGCGTCCGACTCCGACAGGCGCGCGGGGCCGCGCAGGTGGCCGTGCCACACGCCGACCACCGTGAGGCCGCGCTCGCGCGCGTCGCGCGCGGCCGCGACCGCCCCCGACGCGGGGAGGAGGAACGCGCGGTCGGGGTTGGCGTGCACGTTCTCGAGGACCTTGACCTCGGCGATGCGGACCGCGGTGGGCGCGGTGGTGCCGAGCATGAGCCCGCACGGCTCCTTCGCGCCGCCGACCGCCGCCTGGTGCGCGGCGAGGACACGCGCCATCGCGTCCGCGGAGATGAAGACTTTGGGCGGGGGCGTGCGCACGGGGACCTCGATCGGTGGAGGAGCGCCGCGAGAAGACGCGGTGCGAAGCCCCTAGGATGGCCTCGTCGGCTCTCGAAGGTAAGCGAGGGACGAGGGCAAGTGCTCGAAACCGTCCTCGCCCAGGCGATGGGCGAACAGCGCCTCGAGGTCGGACAAGGGACGTTCGTCCCCCCGGAACCGGACGGTGGTCGCGGCCGGGTTGCCGGCGGCGAGCAGGATGACGTCCATCAGCTGTCGGGCGTCCACCGACTGCTCGCCCATCGCCATCTCGACCGGGAGCCCGTGCCGCTGCACGACTCGCACGATGAGACCCGCGGGGCGCAGGTGGAGCTTCCTGCCGGGGGGGAGGGCGAGCTCGACCTCGCGCACCCGGCTGTACCCGTCGAGCAACGCCTTCGCCACCGCGCGCGCCTCGGCGAAGCACGCCGCCGCGTTGCGCACGCCGAAGTGCAGCGCACGCCGCAGCACGTCGCGGTGGGGGAGGAGCTCGTCGAGACGGAGGCGCGCGGGCGTCGCCTTCGGGGCGGCGGACACGCGGCCCCACAACGTCAGCAGGTACGCCACCGCCTCGAGCAGGTGCAGCAGGATGCTCACGTAGCCGCGGAACGTGCGCAGGCGCGGGTCCACCGCCTCGAGCACGCTGCCGGCGACCGCCGCGTCGTAGCCGGACTGCACGGCGTGCATGCGCACGCGCACCTCGTGCGCGGCCGCGTCGCCGAAGGCACCCCGCGCGACCGCCTCGAGCCCGTCGTCGTCGTCGGGCACGCGGACCGCCTCGACCGCGTCGGCGACGCGGAGGAACGCCGCGGCCGCGGCACGCACGCGGTCGCGCTCGTCGCCCTCCTCGGGCACCTCCGCGTCCTGCGGGAGGCGCCAGCGCGCCTCCTCGCCCCGCAGCGCGGCGGGGTCGAAGGGCACGTCGGGCGCGCGCATCGCCAGCCGGTCGGCCTCGGCGCGCAGCGACGCGAGCACCGCCTCGACGCGGTCCGACAGCCACGCGACCTGCACGTCGAGGTCGTGCCGGAACGTCGCGAGGTCGGCCCGGTCGCCCAGGTAGCGCCGGATGCGCCCGCGCAGGTGCAGCAGCGCGTGCAGCGTCTTCGCCGCGACGCGCAGCGCCGAGACCGCCTCGGCGAAGAACGCGTACCGTCGGTTGCCGCGCGCCCCGACCTCGAGCAGGCCCTGCTCGAGCCGCTCCGCGTCCTCGGCGACGCGGAGGCAGAACCGCCGCGAGAGGTCGCCCTCCACCCCGCCGCGCAGGTAGAGCTCGAGCGAGAGCAGCTCGGCCGCCTCCGCGGCGAGCCGGTCGCGGTACTCCGCCTCGGGCAGCACGCGGTCGAACGCCGCCGCCGCCGTCTCCCCCTCGACGGCGATCCGCCGCGCCGCGGGGGCGGACGCGTCGGGCCGGTCGGCAGGCGGCCTCGGGGCGTTCATCGGGAGGGCGGTCAGACCTCGCTACCTCGCGCCGCACGGGGCCGTCGGCGCGAACGACCCCCGGATCGTACCGCCCCGGTACGCCGCCCGGCCACGGTGCGCCGCGGCGGGGGCTCGCCCCACGCTTCGTCGGCCCTGCGCTTGCCCCGTAGAATCCCGCGCCCCGCCCTCGGAGTAACGACATGGCCCCCGGAGAGACCGTCTTCCGCTTCGCTGCGGAGGGGATCGACCTCGAGTTCGCCGGCAGCGAGGAGTTCGTCGAGAAGCAGCTCGCGCGCTTCCAGCCGTTCCTCCGCCACGCCGTCGGCGGCGGGGACTCGGCCCCGGCGGCGAGCCCGGCCGCCCCGAGCGCGCCGTCGGCCGCGCCCAAGGAGAGCCTCGAGGCGTTCTACGCGGCGCGTCCGCTGCGCGAGGGTCGCGGCGCGATCCAGGACCGCATCCTGCTCTTCATCCACTACCTCCAGCACGTGCAGGGCAAGCGCGAGGTCTCGGGCGACGACATCGTGTGGTGCTTCCAGCAGCTCGGCATCCCCGAGCCGAAGAACCTCCACAACGCGCTCGGGATCCTCAAGCGCAAGATCGGCCACCTCCAGGAGGGGAGCAAGCGCGGCCTCTACTCGCTCTCGCCCGAGGGCATCACCTACGTCGAGGGCCGCTTCCGCACGCGCTGAGCGTGGGCGCGCCGACGGACCGCGGGGGTGCGCTCCGCGGTCCGCCCGCCGGCTCAGCCTCGCGCGTCGTCCTCGTCGGGCACGAAGTCCACGAGCACGGCGTTGAGGACGTCGATCCCCGCCGGCGTGCACCGCAGGCGGTCGCCGTCCCGTTCGAGGCGCCCGGCGACGACGTGGCGCTCGATGGCGTCGCGGTGCTCGACGCGCGGGTCCACGCCGTGGCGCGCCGCCAGCGCCGCGAGGTCCACGCCCTCGTCGACGAGGCGCAGGCCCATCATCAGCGACTCGAACAGCGCGCTGCGCGGCGCCGGCTGCTCCTCCCACGCGACGGCCTCGCCCGCCGCCGCGACGCGCGCCGCGTAGGCCGCGGGGTCGTCCACGTTCTTCCACCGGCGGCCGCCGACGTGGGAGTGCGCCCCGGCGCCGAGCCCGAGCCACTGCGCGTTGCGCCAGTAGCCGAGGTTGTGCCGACACTCCGCGCCCGGCTTGGCGTGGTTGGACACCTCGTAGCGACGGTAGCCCGCGGCGGCGAGGTCTTCGCACGCGGCGCGCAGGTGCGCGAGGTCGCGTCCCTCGATGGGCGCCTCGAGGCGGCCCTCCTCGAGCGACTTCGTGAACGCCGTGCCCTCCTCGAAGGTGAGGACGTACGTGCTCACGTGCTCGGGGCCCAGCGCGACCGCGCGCGCCACGTCGCGGCGCTGCTCGCCGACCGACTGGCCCGGCGTGGCGAGGATCAGGTCGAGCGAGACCCGCTCGACGCCGCCGTCGCGCAGCACCTCGACGCTGCGCACGGTGTCGCGCGCGTCGTGCGCGCGGCCGAGGACCCGCAGGCGCCGCTCGTCGAACGACTGCGCCCCGAGGCTGACGCGCGTCACGCCGTGGCGGCGCAGGACGCGCACCTTCTCGGGCGTGAGCGTGCCGGGGTTCGCCTCGACGGTCACCTCGGTCAGCCGCGACGTCGTCACCGCCGACATCACGCCGTCGAGCATGCGGTCGATCGCCTCCGCCGACGGCCACGTCGGCGTGCCGCCGCCGACGAACACCGTGGCGGGGGCGACGTCACGCGCCCGCGCGCGCGCCTCCGCGACGAGCGCCTCGACGTAGGCCGGCACCTCCCCGTCGCGGCCCGCGTGCGAGTTGAAGTCGCAGTAGGGGCACTTCGACGCGCAGAAGGGGACGTGGACGTAGAGGTGGTCGACCGGCACCCGCCCATCCTCGCAGGCGCCCCGGGCCCCGCGCCGGACCGACCCGGCCGCCGCGCGCCCGGGCCGGGCCCGCGGGCCCCGACGGCGTCCCTCAGGCGTCGAGCGAGCCGCGCAGGCGCTCGAGGGCCGAGCGCTCGAGCTGGCGCACGCGCTCGCGCGACAGCCCGAGGTGGCGGCCGATCTCGCGCAGCGTGAGGCTCTTGCCCTCGGTGCCGACGCCGAGCCCGAAGCGCAGCCGCAGCACCTCGGCCTCGCGCGGCTCGAGCCGGCCGAGCGCGTCGCGGACGCGCTCGACGTCGCTCGCGTCGAGGTCGGCGGCGACCGGGTCGGTCGCGCGCGGGTCGGCCACGCGCTGGTCCTCGTCGAAGAGCGCGTCGAGCGACACGGTCGCGCCGGAGAGCCCGACGCTCGCGTAGACGCGCTGGAGGATCCGGCGGCGCGCCGCCGAACCGGGCATCGCGCGCGCCACCTCCTCGGCGTCGGGCGCGCGCCCCTCGCGCTGCTCGAAGCGGCGGGCCCACTCGCGCCAGCGCGCGAGCTCCTGCGACATGTGGCGCGGGATGCGGACCGTGCGCACGCTGTGCACGAGCGCGCGCCGGATCGCCTGGCGGATCCACCACGTCGCGTACGTCGAGAAACGGATGTTTCGCGCCGGGTCGAAGAGCTCGACCGCGTGGTAGAGGCCGACGTTGCCCTCCTCGACGAGGTCGGGGAGCGAGAGGCCGCGCGAGGTCCACCGCTTGGCCTCGGCGACGACGAGGCGCAGGTTGCGCACCGTGAGCTCGAAGCGGGCCTCCTGCGCGCGCTGCTCGTCCACCATCGCCTGCAGCGCGGCGAGCGGCGACGCCTCGGCGGCCTTGCGGCGGCGCCCGAAGCCCGCGCTCGTCGGCGAGGCGACCTGGATGCGGCGCGCGAGGTCCTTCTCCTCGTCGGCGGTGAGGAGCGGGTAGGCCCGGATCTCCCGCAGGTAGGTGTCGAAGGGAGACTCGGCCCGGCGCGGCATGGCCGCAGAGCCTACGCGCCCGCGGCCGGGGGCGAAGCGGCGCCTGCGCCGCCGACCGCCCGCCGGTACACCGCCTCGTAGAGCGGCACGACGCGGTCCCGGCCGAAGCGCTCGACGGCCCCCGCGCGGGCGGCCTCGGAGAGCTCCCGGAGGCGGGCGGGCGCGCCGAGCAGGTCGAGCACCGCGCGCGCCATCGCCGCGTCGTCGCAGGGCGGCAGCAGCCGCCCGTCCACCCCGTCGCGGACGACCTCGGGGAGGCCGCCGGCCTCGAACGCCACGGCCGGCGTCCCGCACGCCATCGACTCGAGCACCGCGAGCCCGAACGACTCGAACTCGCTGGGCAGCAGGAACAGGTCGGCGAGCGGGAGCAGCGTCTCGACCTCGGTCTGCGCGCCGACGAAGCGGACGCGGTCGCGCACGCCGAGCTCGCGCGCGCGGGCCTCGCAGGCGGCGCGGTCGGGGCCCTCGCCGACCATGAGCAGCACCGCGGGGCGCTCGGCGTGGACCTTCGCGAGCACCTCGACGGCCGACACGGCGCGCTTGACGGGGCGGAAGTTGCTCACGTGCACGAGCAGCGCGTCGTCGGGCCGCGCGAACGCGCGGCGGCGCGCGCGGTCGGGCTGCGGCGCGAAGCGGACGGGGTCGACGAAGTTCGGCACGACGTCGATCTCGCGCGTCGGCCCGAAGACGCGGTCGGTCTCCGCACGCAGCCACCCCGACACCGACGTCACGGCGTCGGAGGCGCGGATCGCGTGGCGGGTCATGCGCGCGTACGCGCGGTCCTGGCCGACGATGGTGATGTCGGTCCCGTGGAGCGTCGTGACCACCGGGAGCCGCCGCGGCGCGACGACCTCGCGCGCGAGCACCGCCGCGAGCGCGTGCGGGATCGCGTAGTGCACGTGGACGACGTCGAGGCCCTCCTCCTCCGCGGTCTCGGCGATGCGCGAGGCGAGGGCCGCGTCGTAGGGCGGGTAGCGGAACAGCGGGTAGCTGGTGACCTCGACCTCGTGGTAGCGGATGCGGTCGTCGAAGGCCGGCAGCCGCAGCGGCGGGGCGTAGGAGAGCACGTGCAGCGCGTGCCCGCGGTCGGCCAGCGCCATCGCGAGCTCGGTGGCGACGACGCCGGACCCGCCGGCGGTCGGGTAGCAGACGACGCCGATCCTCACCGCACCATCCCGTCGCGCTTGCGCAGCGCCGCCACCGGGTCGTCGAGCGGGACGACGCGGTCGGCGAGGAAGGGCTCGCCGAACTCCGCGCCGATGCGCGAGCCCCAGTAGCGGTAGCGCGCCTCGACGCGCGCGAGGAACGCGGGCGAGGTCAGGTTCGTGGCCGGGCCCTTCGCGCCGTCGAGGCCGAGCTGCGACGCGTAGCAGCGCATCACCTCGAGGCGCTCCTCCCACACCGCGCTGACGTCCACGACGAAGGTGGGGGTCGTCTCCTGGTGCCCGAAGTAGTGGATCAGCGCGTCGGGGCGGTGGGCCGGCAGCTCGCCGCCCTTGGCCTTGCCCACCGTGGCGAGGTAGTACGCGCGACGCACGAGCGTCGCCGCCTCGACGTGGTCGGGGTGCAGGTCCACGGGGCACGGTGCGACGACGAGGCGCGGGCGCCAGCGGCGGATCGCGGCGACCACCGGCTCGGTGGCGGCGGCGGTGGCCTCGACGGCGCCGTCGGGCATCCCGAGGTTCTCGCGCCCGACGAGCCCGAGCCGGCGCGACGCCTCCGCGGTCTCGGCGGCGCGCGTCTCCGGCGTCCCGCGCGAGCCCGCCTCGCCGCGCGTGAGGTCCACGACCGCGCAGCGGTAGCCCGCCTTGCGCAGCGTGAGCATGAGCCCGCCCGCGCAGAACTCCACGTCGTCGGGGTGGGGCCCGAACGCGAGGACGTCGGCGGGCTCGGGCAGGGCGGGCGCGGACATGGACGGGCCATCCTACGCGCCCCGCAGGCGCCCCGGGCGCCCGACCGGCCCGCGGCCGCGCGTCACACGACGACGAAGTCGTCCGCGGCCGCGACCGCCTCGAGCCCCTGCCGCACCCCCTCGACGCCCCGTCGGGCCACGATCGACACCGGCGACAGGACCCGCTCCTGCGCGCGCCCGCGCGGGCGCAGCGCCTCGACCGCGCGCCGCCGCCGCGCCACGGCGCGCTCGGCGTCGGCGCCGAGCGCCCGCCGGTGGGCCTCGGCCGCGTCGCGCAGGCCGCGCACCGCCCCGCCGAGCGCGTGCGCGACGCCCGGCTCGCGCGAGAGCCGCGCGAGCACCGCCTCGACCTCGTCGGCGGTGCGCCGCAGCGCCGCGGCCTCGTCGTCGTCGGGCGTGGCGACCTCGAGCGCCGCGGCGGGGACCGGCGCGCCCCGCGCGACCGCGCGCGCGTCGAGCCCGGCCTCGGCGAGCGCGGCGAGCGCCCGCTCGTCGGCCCACGCGCCGCTCGGCCGCGCCACGACCTCGGGGGCGCCGAGCCCGAGCACGGCGTGCGCGGGCGCCACCGCGGCCACGTAGGCCGCCTCGGTGGGGCCCGCGACCTGCGCGACGACGGGCAGCAGCGCGTCCTGCAGCAGCACGCGGCCGACGACGTCGGCGCTGCCGAGGCTCGGGTCGCGCTCGAGCGCCGCGGCGAGCGTCGCGCGGTCGAACGCGCTCGGCTCGCCGCGCAGCCGCACGCGCGCACCGTCGAAGCCGACGCGCAGGCGCGGGCCCCGGGGCGCCGACCGCACGAACAGCGGCGCCTCGTCGGGTCGCGGGTCCACGGGCACCGCGAGGCCGGCCGCGCGGCGGCGGCCGACCTCGGCGCGCACCGCGTCGCCGATGGCGTCGGCGTGCCGCACGAGCGCGGCGAGGGCCGGTCCCGACCACGGCGCCAGCACGCGCGGCTCGACGAAGACGAGGCCGACGTCGCCGAGCACGCGGGCGAGCACCTCGGTGGACCACGTCGCGAGGTCGGTGGTCTCCGACGACGGCCGCGCCAGCGCCAGCGCCTCGCGGCCCCGCTCGGTGGCCGGGAGCGCCGCGGCGAGCGCGTCGAGGACGCGCCCCGTCGCCGCCGGGTCGAGCGGCACGTCGGCGACGCTGCGCCCCGCGCCGTCCACGCCGAGCGAGAGCACGCGCGGCGCGCCCACGGCGTCGAGCACCGTCGCGGTGTCCATCTCGTCCCAGTCGTGGTCGTCGGAGGCGACCCAGAACACGGCGACGACGGGCGCTCCGGGCCGGCTGCGCCGGCGGGCCTGCGCGAGCGCGCCGACGGCCTTGTGCAGCGAGAGCAGCGGGCCACCGAGGAGCCCCGGCTGCTGTCCCGTCGCGACCACCGTCGCGCCGTCGAGCAGCGCGCGCGCCGCACGCTCCGCCGCCGGGCCGGCGCCGACGCGGCGCTGGTGCGCGACGAGCGCGTCCACGAGCGCCGCGGGGACGGGCGGACGGCCGCTCACCGGCCGGCCCGCCGCCGCGCGACCCGCACGAAGCGCGGGGCCTGCGCCGAGGCCGGCGCGCCGAGCAGGTCGCCGCACGGCTCGCCGACCGGCTCGAGGCCCGCCGCGACGAGCAGCCGGTCGATCGACGCGCGGTCGTGGACGCGCACGCGCTCCTCGACGTCGAACACGTCGCGGCCCGTGCGCAGGTCGGAGACGACGATTCGCTTGCGCACGTACGGGCCGCCCGGTGTCGTCGGGTCGAGGCGGCGACGGAACGTCACCCGCCACGGTGGCCGCAGGTCCTCGCCGTCGGCGTCGGGGGCGGCGAGCACCGCCTCCGCGTTGAGCACGTCGAGGAGGAAGCGGCCGCCGGGCACGAGCGCGCGCGCCACCGACGCCACGACGCGCGCGTCGTCCTCGGGGCGCTCGAAGTAGCCGAACGACGTGAACAGGCTGACGGCGCCGTCGAACTGCGGGCCGAAGGGGAGGTCGCGCATGTCGGCGCGCACGTAGGTGGGCGCGCCCGGCAGCCCGGGCGAGCGCCTTCTCGCCTGCGCGAGCAGCGCCTCGGAGAGGTCCACGCCCGTGACGCGCAGGCCGAGCGCGGCGAGCGCGCGGGCGTAGCGCCCGGCTCCGCAGCCGACGTCGAGCACGCGCGCGCCCGGCGGGAGCGCGAGCAGGCGCGCGATCCCGGGCGCGTTGCGCGTCGCCTCGGCGTCGTCGCGGTGCGCGTAGACGACCGGGTACCACGCGCCGAACGCGCGCACCCACCAGGGCGCGCCGTCGCCGCCGGGCTCAGACGACGCGACGTCGCGCGGCATCGAGCTCCTCCTTCGCCGCCCGCGCGGCCGCCTCGACGGCGGCGCGCCACGGCGTGGTCGGGTCCTTCGGCGTCGGGAACGTCACGCTGCGGGAGGCGTTGACGACGGCGCCGCGCCCGCCGGCGAGGTGGGCCGCCGCGGTGTCGGCGGCGGTGGCGCCCTGCGCGCCGTAGCCGGGGACGAGGAACGGCGTCGTGGGCAGCGCCGCACGGAGCGCGCGCAGCTGCTCGGGCCACGTCGCGCCGACGACGGCCCCGACGCACGAGAGCCCGCTCCGCCCGCGGTGGCGCTCGCCCACCGCGCGCACCATCGCCGCCGTGCGCTCGTAGACGCGGGCGCCGCCGACGTCGAGGTCCTGGAGGTCGGCCGCGCCGGGGTTGCTGGTGCGCACGAGCACGTAGAGCCCCTTGCCGTGGGCGGCCGCCACCTCCACGAACGGCGCGAGCGAGTCGGCGCCCATGTAGGGGGCGACCGTGAGGGCGTCCACCTCGAAGTCGCCGCCGGGCGCGAGGTGCGCCTGCGCGTACGCCTCCGCCGTCGTCGAGAGGTCGCCGCGCTTGCCGTCGCCGATCACGAGCAGCCCGCGCGTGCGCGCGCCCGCGACGATGCCGGCGTAGGCGGCGAGCCCGCCGAGGCCGAACGCCTCGAAGAAGCCGAGGTTGGGCTTGACGCAGGCGGCGTGCGGCGCGACGAGGTCGAGCACCTCGAGGCCGAAGCGCAGCAGCGCCTTGCCGGGATCGCCGCCTGCCGCGGCGCGGACGTCGGCGGGGAGCTTGTCGAGCCGCGGGTCGAGGCCCACGCACAGCGGAGACGACTTCGAGGTGATCGCGGCTTCGAGGCGGTCGGCGTACGCGTCCATGCCGACGATCGTACCGGCGCGACGGCGCGTCCCGGCACCGCGCCGCGGAGCGGACGACGCGTCGCGGGGCGACCCACGTCGCCCCCGGGCCCCGCGCCGCGCCGACGTCTTCGGGTCGTGCGCCCGGTGGGCCGGGAGCCCGCGTCAGCGGACGACCCGCGCCCGTCGGGCCGGCAGTCCGCACGAGGCGAGGAACGCCGAGAGCAGACGCGTCCCGTGCGGCGTCAGATACGACTCGGGGTGGAACTGCACGCCGACGACCGGAAGGGTGCGGTGCGCGAGCGCCATGATCTCGCCCTCGGGCGACCACGCGTGCGCCTCGAGCACCGTCGGCAGCGCGTGCGGCGAGACGACGAGGCTGTGGTAGCGCGCGGCGGGGAACGGGTCGGGCAGGCCTGCGAGGACGCCGTGCCCATCGTGGCGGACGGGGAGCGCACGACCGTGCACGGGGACGCGGGCGCGGACGACCCGCGCGCCGAAGGCCGCCCCGATCGCCTGGTGGCCGAGGCACACGCCGAGCAGCGGCACCGGCTCGTCGGCGCCGGCGCACGCGCGCACGAGCGGCACGCAGATCCCCGCCTCGGTGGGCGAGAGCGGCCCCGGCGAGAGGACCACACCGCGCGGCCGCGCCGCGAGCACGTCGGCGACGCTCACCTCGTCGTGGCGGACGACCTGCACGTCCGCGCCGAGCTGCGCGAGCAGGTGCGCGAGGTTGAGCGTGAACGAGTCGTAGTTGTCCACGAGCACGACGCCGCGCGCCCCGGCCCGCTCGAGGACGGGGGCACGACGGAGGCGACCGGGGACGGCGTCGGGCACGGGGGCGATCTCGGCGGGCTCTCGCGCCCGCCACCGTATCCTCGCGCCCGCCTCCGTGCCTCCCCCGATGTCCCCGCGCCTCGACCTCGACCGCAACGCGACCGCGCCCACCGACCCCACGGTCGTCGAGGCGATGGTGCGCCTGCTCGGCGAGCCGCTGGGCAACCCGAGCTCGCCCCACACGGCGGGGCGGCGGGCGCGCGACGTGCTCGAGGCCGCGCGCGACGGCGTGGCGCGCACGCTCGGCTGCCGCGCGAGAGAGATCGTCTTCACCAGCGGCGGGACCGAGGCGTGCCACCTCGCGGTGCAGGGCGCCGCGCGCGCCCGCGTGGGCTCGGGCCGGCGCCTCGTCGTGTCCGCGGTCGAGCACCCCGCCGTGCTCGACGCGGCCGACGCGCTCGTCCCCGAGGGCTTCGAGGTCGTCCGGGTGGCCCCGGGCCCCGACGGGCAGGTGGACGCGGCGCGCTTCGTCGCCGCGTGCGGGCCGGGGACGACCGTCGCGGCGCTCATGCTCGCCAACCACGAGACGGGCGCGTTGCAGCCCGTCCGCGAGGTGGCGGCGGCGCTGCGCCCCCGGGGCGTCACCACGGTGTGCGACGCCGCGCTCGCGCCGGGGCTGCTCGAGGTGGCCCCCGAAGCGCTCGGCGTGGACCTCCTCGCGCTCTCGTCGCACAAGGTGGGCGGTCCGACGGGCGTGGGGGCGCTCTACGTCCGCCGCCGCACGCGTCTCGTGCCGTTGCAGCGAGGGGGCGTCCAGGAGGACCGCGTCCGGGGCGGCACCGAGAACGTGGTGGGCGCCCACGGCTTCGCCCTCGCCCTGGCGCGTGCCGTCGCGGCGCGTCCCGCGCGCGCCGCGGCGTGCGCCGCCCTGCGCGCCCGCCTGCTCGAACGGGTGCTCGCGCTCCCGGGGACCCGGCTCGTCGGGCCGCACGACGGGCTGCCGAGCACCGCGACGGTCGCGTTCGAGGGCTGCGAGGGCGAGTCGATGCTCGTCAACCTCGACCTCGAGGGGATCGCCGTCAGCACCGGGAGCGCGTGCGCGGTGGGGGGCACGGAGGCGAGCCCGGTGCTGCTCGCCATGGGTCTCTCCCCGCGCGTCGCGGCCTCCACGCTGCGCTTCAGCGTCGGCGACGACCTCCGTCTCGACGACGTGGATCGGGTGGGCGTCGTCGTCGCTCGCGTCGTCGGTCGGCTCCGCTCGCTCTCGCGGTGACGCCGGGGAAGGCGCGTCGCCCACCCCGATCGTGGGGCCGTCGTAGTGAACACCGAGTTCTCTGACCGCATCTTCGCGGCTTGTGCGCCCGACGTTGACGACCCGTCCCGACGCCCGTAGGTTCCGCGCCCCGCTCGGCGGAACGACCCGCGAGCCCGACCACGGACGCCCCGAATGACGGCCTCGAACGACCCGCGCTCCGACCTGCAGCGCCGGATCCTCGAGGCGGTGCGGCGGCGGCTCAAGAAGCGCCAGTTCGAGACGTGGTTCGCCCGGGCCTCCGTGCTGCGCCTGACGGAGGCCGAAGTCGTCGTGGGGGTCCCGAACTCCTTCCAGCAGGAGTGGATGACGAAGGAGTTCACCGGGGTGGTGTCCCAGGCCGCCCTCGAGATCACCGGGGCCCCGGTGGCCGCCCGGTTCGAGGTCGAGGGGGGCGCTGCCCCCCGGTCGGCCGACTCACCGGCGCCGCCCCCGACCCCGCACGACGTGCCCGCGCCCGTCGCGCCGGCCGTCGAGCCGATCGAGCCGGCCCGCCACGGCCGCCCGGCGCCCGCCGCCGCGCCGGTCCCGCCGCCGCCCCCCGACGCGACGGCCCCGCTGCCGCTCCAGCCGCACTACACGTTCGACCACTTCGTCGTCGGCCCGAGCAACCAGTTCGCCCACGCGGTCGCCCGCGCCGTCGCCGACCACCCGGGCGGCGAGAACAACCCGCTCTTCCTCTACGGCTCGGTCGGGCTCGGCAAGACGCACCTGCTCCAGGCGATCTGCCACGAGATCCTGCGCCGCAACCCGACGCTGCGGATCGGCTACCTCTCCTGCGAGCAGTTCACCAACGAGTACGTGTCGGCGGTGCAGCGCAACGCCACCGAGGCCTTCCGCGCGCGCCTGCGCAACGTGGACATGCTCGTCATCGACGACATCCACTTCCTGGCGAACAAGGAACGGACGCAGGAAGAGTTCTTCCACACGTTCAACTCGCTCTACCACCAGCGCAAGCCGATCATCCTGTCGAGCGACGCCGCGCCCAACGAGATCCCCACGCTCCAGGAGCGCCTCGTGTCGCGGTTCCGCTGGGGCGTCGTCGCGCAGCTCGAGCCGCCCGAGGTCGAGACCCGCATGGCGATCGTGCGGCGCAAGGCGGAACAGACCGGCCTGCAGCTGCCGCCCGACGTCGTGGAGTTCATGGCCACGAGCGTGCGCAACAACGTGCGCGAGCTCGAGGGCGCCCTCGCGAGCATCCGCAGCCGCGCGGCGATCGAGCAGCGCCCGATCGACCTCACGCTCGCCCGCACGGCGCTCGAGCCGCTGCTCCGCCAAGAGCCGACGCCGGTCTCGATCGAGCGGATCACCGAGACCGTCGCCGGCCACTTCGGCCTCAAGCTCTCCGACCTGCGGTCCTCCAAGCGCACGAAGAGCGTGTCGCAGCCCCGCCAGGTCGCGATGTGGCTCGCCCGCGAGCTCACGTCGCTCTCCTTGGTCGAGATCGGCGACTACTTCGGCGGCCGCGACCACACGACCGTGCTCTACGCCGTCGAGCGGACGGCGGACCGCGTCGCACAGCACGACGGGCTGCGGCAGACGGCCGAGCGGCTGCGCGACCGGTTGCGCGCCCGCTGACCGAACGGGTCACGGCGTTCCCCGACCGACCGCCCTGTTGGGCGGCGGGATTCCCCATGCCCATGCCGATGCAACTCGTTGGCCACCGGGCGGTTGGGTTGATCTCCCACGGACTTTCCACAGCCGCTGCCGCTGCGTCCTCCCACACGGTCGCCCCCGGCTCGATCGCCGCGAGCACCCCTACGGCTAGCGGTCCTCTCGGTGCGATTCTTGGGGAAGGCGGGCGGAGCCGCGGGGACGTTCTCGGGACAGTCGGCGCGGCCCCGACACGACCCCGAGAAGGGGTCCTGCGAAGTCCCGAATTCGTTGTCAGCGTCCCCCTCGTCTCCGTACAATCCGTCCCCGGATCGAGGCCGTCTGGAACCCCGGTTGGACTCGTCGTAACCCCTTTGAATAAAGGGGGATAGGGCGAATGAGACAGCCGTGTTTCCACGAACGGACAGGGCTCAGGGAGACGAGGGAGAGAACCCAGAGTTCTCCCTCTCTTCCGGGACCCAGAGCAACCCGCTCCGACGAGAGGCAGTCATGCGCCTGAACGTCCCGACCGCCCCGCTGCTCGAAGCCGTCGGACTCGCCTCGGCGGTGGCCGCCTCGAAGAGCCCCAAGCGCATCCTCGAATGCGTGGCGCTCCGTGCGTCGCGGGCCGACGGGATCCGAGTCGAAGCGAGCGACCTCGACGTCACCATCGCGATGCGCCTCGATGCGGGCGAGGTGGTCGAGGACGGCGTGGTCGCCGTGCCCGCGACGCGGCTCGTCAGCGTGCTGCGCGAGGTGGGCGAGGGCCGCAAGGACCTCACGCTCGTCGGGCAGGGCGGCCGGCTCGAGGTGGACACCCCCGACTGCCAGTTCCGCATCCACGGCGAGGACCCACAGGAGCTGCACCCGTCCGAGGCCTTCCCCGGCGCCGCCGCGGCCACGCTGCCGTTCTCGGTGCTGCGCTCGATGATCGACCGGACCCAGTTCGCCACCGCGCGCGAGCCGGGTCGCTTCGCGCTGCACGGCGTGCAGTTCCGCTTCACGTCGAAGGAGCTCGAGGTCGTCGCCACCGACGGCCGCCGCTTGGCGAAAGCCGTGCACCCCGTGGCCTCCGGCCCGGCGACCGAGCTCAAGGTGATCGTGGGCACGAAGCCCCTCGCGCTCGTCTCGCGCCTGGCGGCCGACCCGACCGCGCAGGTCGAGGTCGCCGTCCACGACCGGCGGATCTACTTCCGCGTCGGACGCTGCCTGCTCTCCTCGCGCCTGATCGACGGCGCCTTCCCGCCGTACGAGCAGGTGATCCCGCAGTCGAGCGCCAAGGGCTTCGTGGCGAAGGCCGAGCGGCTCGCGACCGCGCTGCGCCGCGCCTCGCTGCTGACGACGCGCGAGATGCGCTCGGTCACGCTCGACTTCGGGCCCAACCTCCTCGTGCTCTCCTCGCGCGCCCCCGACGTCGGCGAGGCGAAGGTCTCGCTCGAGGTCCCCTACACCGAGGCTCCCGAGAAGCTCGGCTTCAACCCCGACTACCTGCTCGACGCGCTCAAGGTGATGGACCCGCAGGCGGACGTCCGCTTCGAGGTGACCTCGGCGCGCTCGCCCGGCAAGCTCACCGCGGGCGACGGCTACGTCTACGTCGTCAGCCCGGTGTCGGTGACGGAGTGACCGGAGCCCGGGCCCCGACCCCGACCGGTCCGTCGCGCGAGCCTGCGAGGGGCGGCCCCGCCCGCGCGATCGGGCAGGTGCTGCCGACGGCGATGCGCGGCCTCGGCCTGCCGCCGCGGGCGCTCGTGCACCGCGTCGAGGAAGCCTGGAAGGCCGTGGCCGACCCGGCGTGGGCGGCGCGCACGCGCATCGTCGCGCTGCAGCACGGCACGCTCCTCGTCGGCGTCGCCTCCGCGCCGCTGCGCGACGAGCTCGCCCGATTCCACGCCGAGCGCCTCCTCGAGGCGATGCGCGCCCGGCTGACCAAGGACCCGCTGGTGGCGCTGCGCTTCGTCGCGGCGGCCGAGGAACCCCGATGAGCGTGCCCCCGAAGAAGCGCGACGACGCCCGCAAGCCCGCCGAGGAGCCGAAGGACCGGGCGCCGGCCTCGAAGGACGGCGCGGGGGCCAAGGACGCCGCCCCGCGACGCGACGAGCCGCCCGCCGCCCCGCCCAAGGACGACGCGGAGTACGGCGCCGACAAGATCCAGGTGCTCGAGGGGCTCGAGGCGGTGCGTCGCCGCCCGGGCATGTACATCGGCGACACGACGACCCGCGGGCTCCACCACCTCGTCTACGAGATCGTGGACAACTCGGTGGACGAGCACCTCGCCGGCCACGCGCGCACGATCCAGGTGCGCGTCACGGCCGACGACGGCATCGTCGTCACCGACGACGGGCGAGGCATCCCGACCGACGAGGTCCCGGGCCAGGGGCTCTCGGGCGTCACGGTCGCGTACACGAAGCTGCACGCGGGCGGCAAGTTCGACCACGGCGCCTACAAGGTCTCCGGCGGCCTCCACGGCGTCGGCGCGAGCGTGGTCAACGCGCTCTCCGAGCGCTGCGAGGTCGAGGTCTACCAGCGCGGCAAGGTGCACTTCCAGGCGTTCGAGCGCGGTCGCGCGCTCACCAAGCTCGAGGTGCGCGGGCGGACCGACAAGCGCGGCACGAAGGTCTACTTCAAGCCCGACCCGAAGATCTTCCCGGTGACGAAGTTCGACGCCGGGACGATCGCGACGCGCCTGCGCGAGCTCGCGTTCCTCAACAAGGGCCTCGAGATCCTCTTCACCGACGAGCGCAACGACCCGCCCAAGGAGGAACGTTTCCGCTACGAGGGCGGCATCAAGGAGTTCGTCACCTGGCTCAACGAGGGCAAGGAGACGCTCCACAACGACGTCTTCTACATGGACCGCGAGCAGGACGGCGTCCGGGTCGAGATCGCGTTCCAGTTCAACAACGGGTTCAGCCAGGTCGAGCAGACCTTCGCCAACAACATCCACACGGTGGAGGGCGGGACGCACCTGTCCGGCTTCCGCACCGCGCTCACGCGGCGCCTGGCCGACTACAGCAAGCGCGAGAAGTACTTCTCGCCCGACGAGAAGCCGAGCGGCGACCACTTCCGCGAGGGGCTCACCGCGGTCATCTCGGTGAAGGTGCCCGACCCGCAGTTCGAGGGCCAGACCAAGACCAAGCTCGGCAACGGCGAGGTCGAGGGCATCGTCAACAGCGCCTTCGGCGACGCGCTCGCGACCTTCCTCGAGGAGAGCCCGCGCGCCGCCAAGTCGATCTGCGAGAAGGCGGTGCTCGCCTTCCGCGCCTACGAGGCGGCCCGCAAGGCCAAGGACCTCGTGCGCCGCAAGGGCGCGCTCGCCAGCGGCAACCTGCCGGGCAAGCTCGCCGACTGCCAGAACCGCGACCTCGAGTCCACCGAGCTGTTCATCGTCGAGGGCGAGTCCGCCGGCGGCACCGCCAAGAGCGGCCGCGACCGCACGACGCAGGCGATCCTGCCGCTGCGCGGCAAGATCCTCAACGTCGAGAAGGCGCGCCTCGACAAGATGCTCGGGCACGAGGAGATCCGCACGCTGATCCAGGCGATCGGCACCGGGATCGGCCGCGAGGAGCCTGCCGGCGAGGGCTTCGACCTCTCGCGCCTGCGCTACGGCAAGGTCATCATCATGACCGACGCCGACGTGGACGGCAGCCACATCCGCACGCTGCTGCTCACGTTCTTCTTCCGCCACATGCTGCCGCTGGTCGAGGCGGGACGCGTCTACGTCGCGCAGCCGCCGCTGTTCAAGGTCGCGCGCAAGAAGTCGGAGGAGTACGTCTTCGAGGAGCGCGCCCTGCGCGCCAAGCTCCTCAAGCTCGGCTGCGAGAGCGCGCGCTTCGAGCCCGCGGGCCCGAAGGCCACCGCGGTGCAGGGCAAGGACTTCGCCGCGCTCGTCGAAGGCCTCGCCAAGCTCGAGGAGCTCGCGCGCGCCGTCGAGCGGCGCAGCGTCCCGCTCGCCACCTACCTCGCGGCGGAGAAGGACGGCCGGCTGCCGCTCGCGATCTGGCGCCCGGGCAAGGCCTCCGGCGGCGGCGCGGGCAAGGCCGCCCCGACCGAGCTCGACTTCGTGCGGACCGAGGACGGCATGAAGCGCCGGCTCGAGGAGCTCAAGGGGAAGCTCGGCCGCGACCCCGTGATCTTCGAGGAGGGCGACGACCCCAAGACGCGCGACAACGCCGACGTCGCGCTGACGCGCATCTACGAGCACGCCGAGATCGCGCGTGCCGCGAAGGCGCTCGAGCGCTTCGGCGTGGACCCGCGCACGTGGACGGTGCCGCTCGGGCCCGACGGCAAGCCCGCCAAGGCGCTCGGCCGCCTCGTGGTCGAGGGCGCCGACCCCGTGGACGTGGGCAGCCTGCGCGACCTGCTCGTCGAGGTGCGCAAGGCCGGCCAGCGCGGCGTGGACGTCCAGCGCTACAAGGGGCTCGGCGAGATGAACGCCGACCAGCTCAAGAGCACGACGATGGACCCCGAGCGGCGCACGCTCCTGCAGGTGCGGCTCTCCGACGTGGCCGAGTCCGACCGGCTCTTCGGGCTGCTCATGGGCGAGAGCGTCGAGCCGCGCAAGGTGTTCATCGAGGCGCACGCGCTCGAGGTGACCAACCTCGACGTCTGACGTCGAAGCGGGGCCGCCCGGGGGCACCCGGGTTCAAGGCGGAGGCTCCCCCCGGCCGATATCGGTCGCGGAGCCACCCGTGGACCCCTACGAGAAGTTCCTGCGCCGCCCCCTCGACGAGGTCCTCGTCGCCCAGGGGGTCCTCAACCGCGAGACCGCCGACCAGCTGCGCGAGAGCGCGGAGGCGGCCGGCGAGCCGTTCGCGACCGCCGTGCTCGACTCCGGCGCGCTCACCCCGTGGGACCTCGCGCGCCTGATCGCCGTCCACTACCAGATCCCGGTCCACCCGCTCACGGGCTTCAAGTTCGGCAAGGAGCTCTTCGAGGGCACGCGCGCGGACCTGCTCCACCGCTACCAGTTCGTGCCGGTGGGCGTGTTCGGGGCGACGCGCACGTTCGCGGTCCTCGAGCCGCCGCCGCGGTCGCTCGTCGAGGAGCTGCGCGGCAACCACGGCGAGAACGTCTTCTTCTTCGTCTCGGAGAGCACCGAGATCGCGCGCGCCCTGTCCAACGAGGTCAAGGTCGTCGACACCGAGTCCGACCGCGGCTGGCAGAAGCTCTTCGACAGCGCCGAGGCGGAGATCTCCCGCAACGGCGAGGAGTCCACGAGCTGACGCGCTTCGGCGCGCGCCCGGCTCGGCTCGGGTCGCGCCGCGCCGGGTCAGACCGGCGGCGGGTCGTCGTCGTACGGCGCGCGCGTCGGCGCGTCGGACGTGCGCGGCGGCGCCGCCGTGCGCGGCTCCGCAATCGGCGCCGTCACCGGCGCGGGCGGCGGGGCCGCCGACGCCACGGGCCCCGTGCCGAGGCGCGGGTCGGGCCCGGGCGCGAAGGTCGTCGCCGCGGGCGTCGGCGGCGTCGGGCGATACGGCGGGCGCGCCACCGCGTCCGGCTTCATCACGTTGCGCGAGAGGTCGTCGAAGCCGCGTCGGAACGTGCGGTACGCGCCGCCGAGCGAGCGCATGACCTCGGGGAGCCGCCCGCCGAAGAGCAGCAGCGCGACGATGCCGACGACGACCATCTCGCCGAAGCCGATGTCGAAGAACGCGAGCGGCGTCATTTCTTGGGCAGCCCCATGACGAAGTCGGCGCCCTCGACGTCGGCGGCGCCGGTCCGCGTGTCGTAGGAGAAGCGGCGGCCCCGCCCCGAGAAGCCCGGGCGGTCCACGAGCACGCCGTCGCGGCCGGTGAGCTCGAGCTTGCCCGTGCGGCCCTCGTAGACGAGCCGGTCGCCCGCGGCGCGCGTGGACGTGCCACCGGCGCCCGCGCCCGTCTCGATGCGCGTGCCGGGCCCTTCGGCGACGAAGCGCTCGACCTCGGTGCGGCTCGCGCCGAAGCCGCCCGTCGTCGTGAGCTCGATGCGCGGGGTCGCGAGCGCCACCGACCCTCCGAACTCCGTCTTGCCGTCCTCGCGCACGGTGCGCGTGACGAGCACCGGCGTCGCGGCGCTGCCCTCGATCACCACGCGGCCGACGGCGTCGAGGGTGAGCGGGCCCGCCTCGGAGCGCAGGACGAGGCGCTCGGTGCGCTTGGCCTTGGCGTCGCGGGCGTGGACGAGCGCCGAGACGGGCGCGGCGAAGCGCGCGCCGACGAGCGACGTCCCCGAGACGTCGAACTCGACGGTGGGGGACGCGATGCGCTGCGGGAGGTCGGGCTGGTCGGCCGACACGAGCGCGCGTCCGCCCGGCCGCGCCTCGAGCCGGCCGCGCAGCAGCCCGCCGTCGGAGCGGACCGACAGACGCTCGCCGTCGAAGCGGCGCGTCCCGCCGTCGTCGCCCGCGCCGGTGGCGCGCACGCCGCCGGTCGCGTCGAGCCGACGCAGCGCGTCGGCCCCGCGGTCGCCGGGCCCCGTCGCGACCTCGACCTCGAGGGTCGCGCAATCGAGCGTCCACCGCGTGGCGTCGACGGGCGCGGGGCGGCGAGCGGTCGGGTCCGCCTTCGGCTTGCCGGCGGCCGGGGACGCGGGGCCCGCCGTCGGCGCGGCCGCCGCGGTCGGCTCCGCGGTCTTCGGCGCGGCGCGCTCGACGAGCACCACGCTGATCGTCGTCGCCGAGACGCGGTCGGCCGGCGCGCCGTCCACGCGGTTCTCGAGCGAGGCCCCGTCCCGCGCGCGCACGACGACGGTGCGCTCGCCCGCGCCCGTGCGGCCCGCGCTCGCCTCGAGGCCCGAGCCGGCGCGCAGCGCGACGCTGCGGCGCCCCTTGCCGGGCCGTCCGCGGCGGTCGAGGTCGGCCCCCGTCCAGACGACCGCGCGCGCGCCGTCGCGCGCCCACAGCGATGCGGTGCTCGTCCCGAGGCGGAAGCCGACCACCGGCGCTTCGATCGACTGGTCGCGGCCGCGCTCCCCGGGGTACGTCAGCACCGCCGGCCGCTCCTTCGAGCCGCGCAGCTCGCCGCCGTCGGCGGCGGCGTAGGTGAGGGAGTCGCCGGTGAACGAGACCGGCAGGTCGCCCGGCCGCGGCGAGAGGGAGCCCCGCACCTGACCGACGGCGTCGAGGCGGTCGGGGGCCCACGCCCCGCGTTCGCGGCGCGACGCCTTCTTGCCCTTGCCGTCGTCGGAGGCCGAGGCGCCGTCCTTGGCGTCGGGCTTCTTCGCGCGCGCGCGCGGGGCCGTCGCGTCCTCGGTCACCTCGACCCAGGCGTCGGGCCCCGTCACGACGAGTCGCCACGCGTCGTCGCGGTCGAGGTCGAACGCCTTCATCTCGCGGGCGCGGCCGACCACCGTCGGCCCCGAGAGGCGCACGTCGCCGCCGGAGGCCACGAACGCGATCGCGACGCGGTCCTCGGGGCGGTTGCGCGCGGCCGGCGTGGGGGAGCCGCGCTTCTCGTCGGGCGCGTCGGTCGCGCGGCGCAGGAAGAGGCGGATCCGGTCGGCCTCGATGCGCTGACGCTCGCCGTCGGCGGTCTCCGAGCCCTCGATGCGCACGGCGCCGACGAGGTCCACCACCGCGTCGCAGCCCTGCGGGGCGTCCGAGCCCGGGGCGGGCGGCGCGTAGGAGAGGCGCTCGCGGCACGTCGCGGTCACGAAGCCGCGGCGCGCGCCGCCGCCGGGGAGCGAGAGGTCGCCGTGGTAGCGCAGCGTCGTCGCGCCCTCGAGCAGCGCGGTGCCGCCGCCGTCGTCGTCGAAGCGGCCGACGAGGCGGTCCGTCTGCAGCGACACGGACCGCACGACCTCGTGCGACGGGCCCTCGCGCGTGCGGCTCTCGGCCGACACGGCGCCGTCCGCGGTGATCCGCGCCAGCCGGAAGCGGCCGCGGTCGCCCGCGAGCAGCGGGGCCCCGGCCACCGCGGCGTCCTTCGCCGCGGGCCGCGGCGCGGCGTCGCCGCGGGGCTCGAGGACGAGCACGACCTCGCGGGCTTCGAGGCGGCTGCCGTCCTCGGCCTCGAGGCGCACGGTGTCGGAGAGCGTCACCTCGTAGGCCGCGTCCGAGGCGCGCGTGTCGCGTCGCGCCACGACGACGGTGCCGGCGGTGCGCAGCAGGCGGGGGCGCACCGGGCCGCCGCCGAGGTCGAGGCCGGCGTTGCGCGAGCCGTCGGCGGCGTTGCGCACGTCCACCGCGACCTGGCGCATCACCTCGACGCGGCCCGTGCGGCGGTCGAGGCGGAGCCCTCGGCCCGTGGCCTCGAGCGCGGCGCTCTCGACGTGCACGTCGCCGGCGCCCTCGACCGTGCCGGTGCCCTCGTCGATCACGAGGTCCGACGTCGTGATCCGCGCGTCGTCGGGGACCACGTGGATGCGGACGCCGCGCAGGAGCCGGATGACGACGCGAGGCGGCAGCGGGCGCGTGCCCTCGGGCGTCGGCTCGAGGCGGAAGTTGGCCACGCCCTCCTCGGCCTCGATCTCGTAGAGCACGATCGCCCTGCGCGACTCGGGGTCGCGCTGGAGCGCGAGCGCCTCGTCGCGCGAGATCGCCTCGACCTCGCGGTAGACGGTGATGTGCAGGCCCTTCCAACGCGCCGAGGGCGCGCCGGGACCGTCCTCCTTGTAGGGCTCGAGGTCGTCGGCCCGCACCGAGTAGGCGGGGTAGAACGGCAGCTCGATCGGCGCGCCGCCGAGCGGGTCCTTCCACGTGCGGGGGCGCGTGAACGCGCGGCCCGCGGCGCGCACCGGCTGCAGCGTGAAGTCGTTGCCGCGCGTGGGCACGCCGTCGATGCGGGGCAGGTCGGAGACGCGCAGCTCCGAGCCCGTCGCCGACGCCGGCGGCGCCGGCACGACGGGGATCACCGGCTTCTCGGTGGACGTGCGCGTGCCGCGCCAGCCGCCCGCGGTCGAGACGAGGATCCCGAGGCCGCCGCCCGCGAGCGCGAGGAAGAGCAGCGCGCGCCTCACGACGACGCGCCTCCGCCGCCGACGCAGGCGGCGAGCGCGCGCTCCCACGTGCCTTCGCGGCGCAGCAGCGCTTCCACCGCCTCGCGGACGGCGCCGCGCCCGCCGGGCGCGGTGGCGACGAAGGTCGCGGCTTGGCGCACCTCGGGCGCCGCGTCGGCGGGCGCCGCCGAGAACGCCGCGAGCCGCATCGGCGCCAGGTCGGAGAGGTCGTCGCCCGCGTACGCGACGGCGTCGAGGGCGAGGCCGTGGCGCTGTGCGAGCGCGCGGACCTCGGCGGCCTTGTCCTTGGCGCCCTGGACGACGTCGTGGATCCCGAGCTCCTTCGCGCGGCGCTCGACGATGTCGCTCGACCGGCCCGTCACGATCGCCGGGACGATCCCGGCGTGGCGCAGCAGCGCGACCCCCATCCCGTCACGGGCGTGGAACGACTTCCACTCGCTGCCCGCGGGCCCGTACGTGATCGTGCCGTCGGTGAGCGTCCCGTCGACGTCCATCACGAAGAGCCGCACCCGTCCGGGGGTGCGGGGGGCGGCGTCGGGGGAGGGTGAGGTAGGGGGCACGGGGGAGGGGCGGGGGGGAACCCTCCAATTGTAGGTCGGTCGCCGCCGGGCGACCCGGGAAGGGCACCCACACGACCGGGGGGGCCGGTACGATCCGCGCCGTGGACGGCTACGCGATCCTCGTCGCGATCCTCGCCTACCTCGTCTCGCTCTCCGTGCACGAGAGCGCGCACGCGTGGGTGGCCTTGCGTCTCGGGGACCCCACGGGCCAGCGGCTCGGGCGGGTGAGCCTCAACCCGGCCCGCCACGTGGACCCGGTCGGCACCGTGCTGCTCCCGTTGCTGCTCGCGTGGAGCTCGCACGGGCAGGTGATCTTCGGCTACGCCAAGCCGGTCCCCTACAACCCGTACCTGATGCGCAACCCGCAGCTCGGTGCGGCGACGGTGGCCGCGGCGGGGCCGGCGAGCAACTTCGTCCTGGCCCTCGTCGCCGCCGTCCTGCTCGGGCTGCTCGCCCCCGACGCCCGGCTCGGTGGCACGCTCGGCCTCGACTTCCTCTTCCGGCTCGTGACGGTCAACGTCGCGCTCGGCGTGTTCAACCTCGTGCCGCTCCCGCCGCTCGACGGCGGGACGATCGTCGCGGGCCTGCTGCCGCGTCGCGCGGGGCCCGCGTGGGCCCGGCTCGAGCTCCTCGCGCCGGTCGTGCTCGTCGCGCTGATGGCGACGGGGACGCTCGGCCGCATCATCGGGCCCGCGATGGAACGCGCGGTCGAGTTCCTCCTCCGCCTCGCCTGGAGCCTCCGTGGCTGACGACCTGCGCGTCTCGCTCGCGGCCTTCGACGGCCCGCTCGACCTGCTCCTCCACCTCGTGCAGCAGGCCGAGGTGGACATCCACGAGCTCCCGATCGCCCAGATCGCGGACCAGTTCGTCCGCCACCTCGAGTCGGGGCTGTCCTCGCTCGACGTGGACCGCGCGGGCGAGTTCCTCGTGATGGCGAGCCACCTGCTCGTGATGAAGAGCCGCGCGCTGCTGCCGCGCGACGTGCCCGTCGAGGAGGACGAGCTCGACCCGCGCCTCGACCTCGTCCGCCAGCTGCTCGCCTACAAGCGGTTCAAGGACGCCGCGGGCGGGCTCGACGCCCGGGCCCGCGAGCAGGAGGGGCGCTTCGCCGTCCACGCGCGCCCGCTCGACAGCCACGAGGAGGACGAGCCGATCGAGGCCGACCTCTACGCGCTCGTCACCGCGTTCCGGCGCCTGCTCAAGGAGACGGGCGAGGACGAGGTCGTCGCGGTGCCGCGCGAGCGGCTGCCGATCACGCACTTCGTCGGGATCATCTTCGAGCGCCTCGTGTCCGCGGGCGGCGCGCTGTCGTTCCGCGACGTCGTCGGCGGCAAGGCCGACCGCTCGTTCCTGATCGGCGCGTTCCTCGCGCTGCTCGAGCTCGTCAAGCTGCGCAAGGTCCGCGTGACGCAGGACTCGAGCTCGCACGAGATCGCCGTCCGCGTGCACGAGGACGCGATGCAGCCGGAGGCGGCGGTCGAGCGCGACCTCGCCGCGGCGGCGCTCGAGGCGAGCGAGCCCAAGGCCGCGCACGGGCCCCGCATCGTGTTCATGGGGTCGCCCGAGTTCGCGGTCGCGGCGCTGCGCTCGCTCGCGGGCGCGGGGATGGCGCCCGTGCTCGTGGTGACGCCGCCCGACCGCGAGGCGGGCCGCGGCAAGCGGCTCCGCGCGACGCCGGTGGCGGTGGCCGCGGGCGAGCTCAACCTGCCCGTCCTCAAGACGGCCGACGTGAACGGGCGCGACGCCCGCGACGAGATCGGCTCGGCGACGCCCGACGTCGTCGTGACCGCGGGCTTCGGCCAGAAGCTCGGCGGCGCGATCCTCGCGCTGCCGCCGCGCGGCTGCCTCAACGTCCACGCGAGCATGCTCCCGCGCTACCGTGGCGCGAGCCCCGTGGCCGCGGCGATCCGCGACGGGTGCCGGGAGACCGGCGTCACGCTCTTCCGCATGGACGAGCAGCTCGACCACGGCCCGGTCGTGGCGGCGGTCGAGGTGCCCATCGGGCCCGACGACACCCTCGTCGACGTGACGGCGCGGCTCGCCGACGCCGGCGCCGACCTCCTCGTGCGCACGCTGCCGAAGTGGATCGCGGGCGAGCTCGACCCGGTCGAGCAGGACCACGCGCGGGCGACCTACGTCCCGAAGCTCACCAAGGAGGACGGGACCGTCGACTGGAACCGGCCCGCCGCGCGGGTGCGCGACCACGTCCGTGCGATGGCGGACTGGCCGGGCGCGGCGACGCGCTGGCTCTCGCCGACGGGCCGCGAACCGCTGCCGCTGCTGCTCCACCGCGCCGTCGTGCTCGACGGGCAGCAGCCGCCCGTGGGCGTCGCGCCCGGGCACGTCGTCGCGGCCGGCAAGGAGGGCGTGGACGTCGCGTGCGCCGACGGCGTCCTGCGCGTGCTGCGTCTCCAGGTCCCGGGCGGCAAGCCGATGTCGGTGCGCGAGTTCCTCAACGGGCGGCCCATCGTGGCCGGCGACCGGTTCGGCTGATCGCGTCCGACGCGCGCCCCGACGGGGGCCTGACGCTCGTCCGGGGCTCGACGGGCCTCGTCTTTCGTGAATTCGGCGGGCCCGCCCGCCGAATCCACGAGCCGACGAGGTCGGGGCGGCGTCTTGCGCCCGGGCGTGACGTGGGACCTGTCGGCGATTCGATGCGCGTCGCCACGCGTCGTCCGCTCCTCGGCGTGGTACCAGAACACGCGGTCGTCGCGTCCGACGCGCGCCCGGGCGCCATCCGCGCGCCCCGACGGGGGCCTGACGCTCGTCCGGGGCTCGACGGGCCTCGTCTTTCGTGAATTCGGCGGGCTTGGGCGGTAGCGTGCGAGCGTCGTGAAGGGCTTCCGCCGCGTCCTCGTCTGCCTCGACTTCGGGCCCGCCTCGCGGCGCGTGCTCGAGGCGGGCGTGGACGTCGCCGAGTCGGGCGCCGCGGTGCGGCTGCTGCACGTCGTCGCGTGGGTGCCGTCGGTCGTCGAGGGCGCGATGGCGGGCTACGGGAGCGCGCGGGCGATCCGCACGCTGCACGCCGACAGCGAGCGCCAGCTCGGCGATTGGGGCCGCACCGTCGTCGGCGTGGACCTGTCCACCGCGGTCGTCGAGGGGCAGCCGGCGGGCACGATCCTCGACGTCGCCGAAGAGTGGGACGCCGACGCGATCGTGGTGGGACAGCGGCGGCGCGGGCGCTTCGCGGCGCTGCGGCCCGGCAGCGTCGTCGAGCGGGTGCTGCGCGGCGCGCGGTGCCCGGTGCTCGTCGTCCCCGTCTGACGGCGCGCGCCGGGAGCCCGTCGTAGGCACGAACGACGCGGCGCGTCGGGCGTCGCGCGGGCGTCGCGCGGGCGTCACGCCCCGACCTCGTCGGCTCGCGAGCTCGGCGGGCCGAGGCCGGAAATGTCGGGGGCCGGTCGCTTGCGCGCCCGGCCCCCACCCTCACCTCGGACCCCTCGATCGGCATCGGCACTTGCGAGCCACTGCCCCGCACCGCACCGGGCCACCACGCCCGGACGCGGCCGGATCCGTCGTCAGTCGATCTGGTTGCGCTCCAGCGTCGTCTCCGCGCCCGCGTCGAGCAGGCCGCGGCCGCCGCAGTCGGTCAGGCGGTTGGTCATGAGCACGTTGCCGCGGCCGCCCGCGACGACGATGCCCTCGAGGCCGGCGCGCGACAGGCGGTTGTCCTGCAGGCGGTTCACGTCGCCCTCGACCACGATCCCCTCGCGCACCGCGTCGTCGACGCGGTTGGCGACGACCTGGTTCATCGTCCCGTCGACGACGACGCCGGCGCCGCCCGCGCGGAGGCACTCGTTGCGGGCCACGATGTTGGCGTCGCCCTCGACGACGACGGCGTCGCCGCCCGTCGAACGGATCGCGTTGCCCTCGACCGTGTTGCCCAGCCCCGACATCGAGACGCCCCGCGCGGCCGACGGGCCGAGCTGGTTCTCGAGCACGCGCAGCGACTGGCCGTCGCCGACGACGGCCGACGCGCGCGAGCCCGCCACGACGTTGCCCTCGACGGTGTGCCAGGAGCCGCGGAGCACGATCGCGTCGGCCGTGGTCGTGCCGACGCGGTTCTCCGCGACGCGGCCGTAGGTGGAGCCCTCGTCGGCGACGAGGAAGGTCGCGGCGCCGCGGGCGTCGCAGCGCGACACCTCGCACGTGTCGGCGGTCGGCGCGAAGCGCACCGCGACGCCGACGCCGCGGAACGTCACGCGGAAGACGCGGTCGCGCAGCCCTTCGAGGACGACGCCCTCGGCGCCGCCCGTGACCGTCGAGTCGCTCAGCGACGTGTCCTCGCCGCCGAGCCGCGCCGCGGGGCCCGTGCCGGCGGAGAAGGACGTGCGCAGCGCCTCGTTGCGCTTGCCCGCGAGCGCGATCCCGCTCCCGCGGTTGGCGCCGACCGTGCAGAGGTCGAGGCGGGCGTCGTCGGCGAGGACGCGGACGCCGTCGCCCCCGCAGTTCGTGACGGCGACGCGGCGCAGGGTCGCGCCGTGGGCCGTCGCGCGGACGAGGACGCCCTCGACGTCGGACCCGACGATGGAGATCCCCTCGACGGTGACGCCGACGACGCCCTCGGCGACGTCGATCACCGGGCGGCCGAGCCCGGTGGCCTCGAGCACGGTCCCGCGGCGGTCGCCGACGATCGTCATCGGCCGGTCCACGACGAGCGCGGTGCGGAAGCGGCCGAAGGGGAGGACGGCGACGCCGCCGGCGGGCGTCGCGTCGATCGCGGCCCGGACCAGGTCGTCGCTCTTGGACGCGCCGGCGACGGGCGCAGGGACCCCACCGCGACGCGAGCGGCGCAGGCTCCCGGCCTCGGCGACGGCCGAACCCAGCGAGAGTGCGGCGAGCGCGAGGACGATCGAGCGGGTGCGGCGCGCGAGCTTCACAGGGGCCTCCGGTCCGCCTCGCGCCGGTCTCGCCGGCGTCGTCGCGGACGGGAGGCCATGAACACGCGTCGTGCCACCCGGCCGCGAAACGGACCCAAGTCGAGGTCAGCGAAGCAGATGCGGCGGTTTCGCGCTAGTACCCCCGGGTTCCGCCCCGTTCATCTCCGTGGACACGGCGGTGTCGCGCACATGGCATAACCAGTTTTATGGAAATGACTTACGTCGGAAAGGAGCCAGCGGGTCGTCGTCCGTCACCGAGGCCGCCGATGTCGCGCGCAATGGACGCCGGACACGGAGCGCGCCGCGCGCGAGGTGCCGGACGGCCGCGGCGAGGTCGTCGTCGGCACGCGCCCGAGGCATGGCGGCGGGACCGTCCGACGCGGGGAAGAAGAAGGGGGCAGGCGTCGCCCCGAGGGGGGGAAGGAACGGGGCCCGAGGATGATCGGGTTCGGGCGCGAGCGCCTGCCCGAGGAGCCCAGCCACGGCGGGGAGTCCCAGACGAAGGAGTCGGTCGAGCAGCGGGGACGTCATGGCGGGTTCCTCGGCCCTTCCTAGGGCACGCCCCGTGCCGTCGAGCTCCGTGGGGAGAATTCGACGACAGACGTTGTCCCACAACGACTTGCAGCGGCGACGCCGCGGTGGAAATGTGGACAATCGGGCACCGAGGGGCCGCGGCCACCCCAATCGCGCCAAATCGCGCCACCGACCCGTCAGGTCGTCGTCGCGTACCGGCGTGCGCGGCCGTTGCCCGCCGCCAGCACGATGCCCTCGCGGACGAGGGCGCCGAGGTCCCGGTTCACCGTCCGCACCGAGAGCCCGAGGCGTCCGGCGAGCTCGGCGGCGGAGAGCCAGTCGGTGCTCAGTCCCTGCAGAAGGCGGCCCGCGCGCTCGCCCAACGTGGAGCCCGAGCGCGCCAGCTGGATCGCGCGCCGCTGCCGGAGCACCGCCTCGACGATCTCCGGGGTGATCTCTCCGCCGTCGACGAGCGCCGACGCGGCACGGACGACGTTCTCGAGCTCGCGCACGTTGCCGCGCCAGGGCTGGGCGAGGAGGAGGGGGAACGTGTCGGGGTGGATCGTGCCGTGGCGGGACGCCTTGCGGACGAAGTGCGTGGCGAGGAGCGGGATGTCGTCGCGACGCTCGCGCAGCGGCGGGAGGTCGATCCGGACCACGTCGAGGCGGTGGTAGAGGTCCGCGCGGAAGCGCCCGGCGGCGACTTCGTCGGCGAGGTCGCGGTTGCAGGCGGCGACGACGCGGACGTCGGCGGGGACCGACTGCGTGCCGCCGATGGGGCGGACCTCGCGGTCCTCGAGGACGCGCAGGAGGGCGACCTGCATCTCGCCCGGCATGTCGGCGACCTCGTCGAGGAACAGCGTCCCGCGGTGCGCCTTGACGAAGAGCCCGTCGCGAGGTCGTTCGGCGCCGGTGAACGCGCCGCGCACGTGCCCGAACAGCTCCGACCCGAGCACACCGGGGGCGACGGCGCCGCAGTTGACCGCGACGAACTCGTGGACGTTGCGTCGCGACGCGGCGTGCAGCGCGCGGGCGACGCCCTCCTTGCCGGTCCCGGTCTCGCCCACGAGCAGGACCGACGCGCCCGTCCCGGCGACGCGGTCGATCTGGCGCAGGACGTCGCGCCACGGCGCCGACGTGCCGAGGAGGCTGTCGTGGATCTTCGGGGCGCTGGCGAGCACGGTGGCGATGTGCTGCGGGTCCGCCGGCGGAGGCGGCTGGTGGGCGTGCGCGGCTTCCTCGCGTTCCGCGTTGCGCACCGCCGCGAGCCGTGCCGCGAGGAAGCGCAGGACCGTCCGCACGGCGTCGCGTTCGCGCGAGCCGAAGCGGCGCTGCCGCGCGACGCACGCGGTCCCCGTGCCGACGGGGAACACGAGCACGCCTCCGGGCCGCCGCTGCTCCGGCCTCCAGAACTCCGGCCGAGACTTCACGCGGAACGAGCGCACGCTCCGTTCGCGCGCGAGCCTGCGGACCGTCCATCCCGACAGCGTGTGCTCGCTCTGCGGCCGCAGCGTCAGCCAGCGACCTCCTCTGCGGTGCAGCAGCACGCGCCCGCCGACCATCCGCGCGATCTCCCGCACCACCCGCCGATCGAGGTCGTGCGAGTCGTTGCTGCGCCCGATCGTCACGAGCGAGTCGAGGGCATCGACCGACGATTCAACCCGCTTCGGCGGCATGCGCCGAGCGTTCGAAAGCCTGACAACGGCGGACACCGGTTCGCTACACGATCGAGCCGAGCGGCCAAAGTACCGGACGCATCGACGGCACGTGTCCTCGAAGCGCGTCAGCAGGTCGAGCTCGACGCTCGTAGCCCTCGACGCGATCCAACGGCGATAGCCGCGCCAGGCGTTCGCAGCACGAGCCAGAACGCGAACCGACGCGAATCTGCCCACGCGCAGACTCGCCTCGGCACTCGCGGTCGCTGTTACCAGCCGAAGAAACCAAGATCGAGTAGTGGAGTTGACCTGACGCACGAACCGCTGCGACCACGCTGACGGTGACGCGGAGACGGAGAGGTCTCCGACCGCGGCCTCCAAGCCCTCAAGGAAGGTGGCGGAACGCTGCGGCAGCGCGCGGGCGTCGAGCGCGATCGGACGGCGAGCCACCGCATCGACAACTCGTTCGAAGTCCGACGGGGCTGCGCGAAACGCCGTTTCGGTCAGTGGGGCGGTCTTGAGCTGCGACGGGCGTAGCGTGAGAGCCAAGGTGGCGCAGGATCGCCAGACCTCTACCGCCTGGACGCGAGCAGCGGACGAAGGCCCGCTGGTCCGCCAAGCTCGTTCGCGAAGCCGGTCCACAACGCGCAGCGCAAGTCCGAATCGGTTTGCCAAGGCCGCGGACACGGCGCGATGGGCGAGCTCAAACGCGCGTGCTGTCTCGCCACGTCCCAACGGCGGTGGTAGGTCGGCAGCGAACCGAACGCGGTTGGGGGTCGACAAGCGGATGACGTTGTTCGCATCTGCAACGAGCTTCGAGTCTCCCGCAAGGCGCGAGTACACCCACATAGACGGGACAACGGCGGCTACCGGCGTTCGACCCTGTTGCGACAGGCGCGTGCCCCAGCGTAGGAGGATCCCGACGAAGCGGATCTGGTCGCGACGACTCGCGTATCTGCGAAGAGCCCGCGCAAACAGCATGTCCTGTGACTGGGAGCCGGCGAGCACTCTCGCGACAGTGCTGGCATGCGCGCGCATCGAAGAGCTGCGAGCCTCCGCTGCTCTGCGATGCAAGCGGACCGCAGACGATCGCTCCGATCCGCGCGGACTGGACGGCCTTCCCTGCGTCCAGACGAACGCGATTGCCAGTCTCAGAACAGCGCGAAGCCTCGGGCTGCACTCCCGGAGGGCAGACTTATAGTGGCGCCCCCACCGTGTCCACGCGGGGCGACGCGACAGCATGGGGACCACCCGAAGTAGACGTCGAGTGCACGGCCTGTTCCCCCTACAGCGAGCCGCGGCGGTGACGAGCAGCTGACGGTAGCCGCGCATGTGGCCGGTCGAGAGACCAGCGCTGAGCGACGCAAGCGCTGCCAAGAGGATCGCCCGATCCGCGGTCTTCGATCGGTGTGCCAAGCGTCGGATTCGGGACTGGGCAAGATCGAATCGACCGATGGCGCGCAGGCCGGCCAACGAGAGAGGGCGAGTCGCCGCGGGCGTATGCACAAGTTCGCTGGCGATCGCCCTGTTCGTCGGCGCGTTCCCGTCACAGAGAAGCGCGAGCCCCGCGAGGGCTGGCGCGTGTTCCGGGCGAACGAAGCGGCACGCAACATCGATCGACGAGGGGGCGCGCCGTGCAGTGGCGAATCTCCGCGCCAACTCTGCGACGACCGCCTCGCCGTCCGCTGGGTTGTCGTCCAAGTTCACCGTCCACTTGGTCTGCCCGTTCGCACGGTAGGCTCGTATCGCGCGCACGACCTGTCGGCGGCCAACGACCCTCGCGGGTGCTGGCGTTTCCGGCCGTACGTCGGCGACGCGCAAGCGCAGTAGCGGCCGCATCCAAGCCATATGGGGAATGGTGCCGAGCGGACCGCTGCTAGGTCAACTGCAGGATGTGTTAGTGTTCGGTTAAGATCGCGGATCGGGCGTGTCCACCCATCTCGACGCCTACTGTTGACAGAACTGAACATACGTTGCACCATATGGACGTTCCCGACGGAGCCTTCCGATGCGCAAGTTCATCGCCTTCCTGCTGCTGGGCTTGGTCCTCGTGCTCGCGCCCAACGCGTCCGCCGTCGGTGGACCGGTCAGCGCGACGTACAGCGGCGACTGGACGACCGGGCAGATCCTGCTCCAGTCCCAGTCCGACGCGTGCGGGTTCTTCCGCGTTCGCGCGGAGCAGCCCGATGGGACGTACATGCTCGTGGGCCAGGGCGTCCTGCCCGCTCACGGCGCTGCCTCGGTCGCCGTCACGGGTGGTGGCGTCGAGGGCAACGACCTCCCCGCTTGGATCGTCGAGTACCGGCAGCCGGACGGCACGACGCTCGTGCTGGCGGTGGCCGGCGCCAATGACGACAGCAAGCCTTGGGGCTGGGAGTAGCCGTCCGGCACGCCAGCCGTCCGAGGACGTTCGAGCGGGCGCAGCCTTCTGGCGGCGCCCGCTCGTGTTCTTCCGGGGGGGAACAGTACGGATTGCCGCGGGCCGCTCGCTGCTCAGCGCGCCGCTGCCGACCCCCGCCGTCCTTCGACCTCCTATGCATGTAAGGCGCCCGTCGCTCGGCCTCCGGGGCCGCACCGAGCGGGCTGCTTCAGCCGGGTAGACCGAGTGACGGGACCGAAGGACCAGGTCTCAACCGTGGCGCGCGCTAGCCGTACCGAGCCAGCAGGTCCAGCACTTGGCGCATCGTGAAGGGCTTCGCCAAGAGAGCTGCTGCGCCCACCTCCTCAACTCTGGCCGCATCAGCAGATGTCGCCCTGCCGCTCATCAGGATGACAGGCAGTTCAGGATTCGAAGATCGGAGGCGGCGGCAGAGTTCCAAGCCGTCCATTCCGGGCATACCGATGTCGGAGATGACCGCCTTCGGCTGCTCCGCGGCGACCGCCTCCAGAGCCTCCGTTGCAGAGAACGCCGCCCGAGCGTTTACACCTGAGCGGCGAAGGAAGCTGCAGAGCGGGTCGAGAACGTTAGGGTCGTCGTCAACGACGACGACGCTGAGCGAGCGCGCCGCCTGAAGCGTCTGCTCGGCGGGGATCGACGCTTCCGATGAAGCCGATGTCGCGACTGGAAGAAGGACTTGGGCAGACGTCCCGCCGCCCACGCGAGGCGAGATGCTGATCTCGCCTCCATGCCTCTCCACGATCTGCTGCGAGAGGCAGAGGCCTAGCCCAGTTCCCTTCTCCCCCTTCGTCGTAAAGAACGGAGTGAAGAGGCGTGCCCGCAACTCGGCCGGGACGCCCGGGCCATCGTCTTCAACGCACAGGACCACGCGGCCTCCGCGTTCTGAAGCAGACACCACGACCGAGCCACGGCCGTCGATTGCCTCGATCGCGTTCTTCAAGAGATTGGTGACCACCTCGCGAAGTTCCGTCGGGTCGCCGGCCACCACGAGTCCGCGGGTCGCACGAAGAACGACCGAGATCTGTCCGCCGCCGGCGTTGCGGCGGCCAATCCACATCGGCCGCATGAACTCGACCACGTCGGCGCACACCTCGCCCATGTCGACACGCTGAAAGTCGGACTGTCGCTGCGACTTCGAGAATCCTTGGAGGCGACGAACGACCTCGGCCGCGTCCAACGCTGTACGCTGAATGAGCGAGAGTTCACCGCGAAGACGCTGAGGAAGCGGCTCAAGCGACAGCAACTGTACGCGCGCGAGAATCGCGGTCAGGAGATTGTTGAACTCGTGAGCCACCCCCGACGCGAGCTCGCCCATCACGCGGAGACGTTCGCCGCGCACAAGTCGCTCCTGAGTCGACTTTAGCTCGGCATAGGACCGCTGGACATCCGCCAGCAGGCGTGCTGTTTCGATCGCCGCGGACGCCTGCTCGGCAAACAGCGATAGGACTTCGAGGTCTACCCGGTCGAAGCTCCCGGCGCCGGCCCGGCTGTCCGCATACATGGCGCCGAACAGTCGGTCTCCGCGGGTCAGCGGGACGCAAAGGGCCGAGCGGAGCGAGAGTGCGGCCACGCTCGGACGCCCAAGCAGCTCTGAGTCGCCGTACACATCGTGCAGCAGCAAGGGCTGCCTGGTGCTGATCACGCGCTTCATGATCGTTTGGCTGACGTGACGCGAGCGGTCGCCCAGGGACGTACCAGGGGCGGAGCTGACGACCCGCACTTCACCGGTGCCGTCCGGACGGACCAGAACCACGCACGTGCGCTCCGCACGGGTGATGCGGCGTGCACAGTCGGTGAGCGTTTCGAGCAGCGCCTCCAGGCCGGACGAGGTGCGGAGCTGCGCGGAGAGCGATAGCGTCGTTCTGAGCGCGTCAACCACGCGCGTGTCGCCTGCACGAGTGATTCCCGAGTTGAGCGCCAAGCGGTGAGCCGCGGCGTGGAGCTGTGTCCGGGTCTCGGAAACCGGTGACTGGCCCCCAACAGCCAGCTCGGCGAGTGCCCAAGCAAACTCGGGCGGATCCCAAGTAGCTCGGTGTCGCCGCAGCTCGAGGCTGGTGCCGGAGGGACTCTCGCCGCTGAGGACCGCATTCAAGCACTCCGCACTCGAGGTCCGGTCTCCCAGCCGGAGGGACTCGACAGCGAGAACGAGGCGCAGGCGTTCCTCCGCCGTCCTAAGGCGAGCTTGGGCCAAGACTCGGACAGCCGTGCGAAGCGCGGTGGTGACGGGACGGCGCTGATTCTGCTGATGTCGGACGAGATCGACCAGTCGCGTGGCGAGCAGTCGCCGATGTACTCCGACGCGGGCGGTCACCACGTCCCCGAGCGTTGCGAGAAGTTGAGCAACCGCGGTCTCCGAACCGCTCGCGGCGCCCTTGGCTCCGCGGTAGAGCGCCACGACGGATGTCCGAAGATGGGCTTGTTCGTCGGTCAGGTTTCCGAAGTCCCTGTGGTCCTCGCTCGCGCCAGTACGCGCGTTCGCGCGGTGGATCGACTCGATCGCGCACAGACCGTCAAGGCCCGCAGTGCGCCGGATCTTCACCCGGCCGAGTGCCTGCAGCGTCCTCCGCTGATCACCAAGTTGATAGCGGACCAAGGCCAAGGCCCCGAGGAGGATCTCGCGAGACGTGCACGATGACCGGCGCGACACTCGTGCGCCGACGACGAGGTAGTCCCGCGCTGCAGCCCGCTGTCCCATGGCGACGGACAACTCGGCCGCCGCAGCGGCGGACTCCAGCGCGTGCCGCACGTGCCCGATGCTCTGCGACATCGCGAGAACGCGATCATGCACCGAGATCGCCAGCGAGAGGCTCCCCTTTGCGTCGTATAGATCGCCGAGCATCTGCAGAGCGATGCACGCTGCATCGTAGTCGGCGTGTCGGACCGCAATGCCCAGCGACTTCTGGTAGAGCCCAGCGGCCTCAACGTCGAGACCCCGCGCCTGGCGAAGGCGCCCCAAGTTGTGAAGACTCCGTGCGGCAGCTCTAGCCTCGCCGAGCGCGAGTCTGATGCGAACCGCTCGAGCGAAGGAGCGATCCGCGGCGCGAACGTCCCGTCGCTGCTGCGCGATACCCAAGTTGTTGTACGCCTGCAGCGTCAGGTGGAGGTCGTGGGCGCGGCGGGCCCGGACGAGGGCGCGGCGGCAGACGACCTCGGCGAGCGAGGCGTCGGCGTTCTCGAAGTGGTAGCGCGTGAGCGCCAGGTAGGCGCCCACGGGGACGGCGGGATGCGCCCGGCGCACCGACGGCGCGAGGCGCCGGACGTCGGAGAAGAGACGCACGACGTCGTCGCGGGAGAGGCTCGTCGCGTCGAGCGCGACGCGCGCCCGGAGCTCGGCGACCGAGCGGCGCGCGACGAGGAGCGGGTCCGTGGAGCGGAGCGGCGGCGTCGTCAGCTCGACCACGCGACGATGCTCGTGACGACTGTACGCGTTCTCCGCGAGCAGCACGCGCACGAGGTCGTCCTCGGGCGACGCCGCGGCGAGCACCGCCGCGGAGAGGGCGCCGGCGAGGGAGGCGCTGTCCACGCCTGCGACCAGCAGCGTCGCCGCCTGCGCGCGCGCCGCCGCCGTGCCGAGGAGCGCGGGCCGGGCCGCCACCGTCGCCCCGAGCGCCGTCGAGGCCCGGCGCCGCTGGGTCGCGTCGAGCGCGGGGGCGGCGGCGACGAGCCGACGGAACGCCCCGTCCGCGTCGCCGGCCGCCACGGCGATGTGCGCGACGTCGGCGACGAGGTCGGGTGCAGGCGCCCGGTCCCACGTCTCGAGGACCGCCTTCCGGCGGAGCGCGAGCGTCTCGGGGGGAAGGTCGCGCAGGGCCGCGCGCAGCGCGCGCGACGCGGGCGCGAGTCGGAGCGTGTCGCGCTCGTGCGACGAGGCGACGAGCAGCGACGCGGCGAGCGCCGACGCGGCGGCGGAGCCGACGACCGCCTCGAGGAAGCGGATCGAGACCGGCTCGTCGAAGAGCGCCAGCGTCTCCAAGGCCGTGCGCAGCTCGGGGCTCGCTGCCGCGAGCGCGCGATGGTGCGCCGCCGAGACCGCGCGCGGGACGCGGTACCCGCGGACGTCGTCGACGACCCAGATCCAGCGCGTGTCCACGCGCCGCACGTCGCCCCGCCGAAGGCCCTCGGCGAGCAGGGACACGAGCACGCCCGGCAGCCCCTCCGACACCGCGCGAAGCGTCGCGAGGTCGCTCGTAGGGCCTTCGTAGCCCGGCAGTCGGTCCGCCACCACGACCCCGAGCTCAGCCTCGGTGAGCGGCGGGAGCGGCACGCACGGCTGCGTCGGACGATCCGCGTCCGGGATCAGGAGCGAGGCCGGGTCGTCGGGCCCGTGGTCCACGACCAGCAGCAGCCGCGGAGGCCGGCGGCCGTCGGGGTGCGCCGCGCGCGCCAGGAGGTGACGCGAGAGGACGCGGAAGCCCTCCTGCGTGGCCGCCGGAAGCTCGGCGAAGTCCTCGACCAGCAGCACGAACGGCGTCCGTTCGGCCACGCGCTCGGTGAGCTCGACGAAGCGCTCGGTCGCGCGCGCGTCGGAGAGGCTGTCGCGCTCGTCCCGCGCGTCGGGTGCCGAGCTCGGCGACGGCGGGCCGCCGGCGAGCGCGACGAGCGCGTCCGCGACGCGCCGCAGCGCGCTGCGGCGGTCCGCGGCGCCCTCGCGCCCCGAGAGCGCGAGCACCGCCACGCCCTCGCCCCGTGCCACCGTCGCCATCTCGCGCAGGAGCCTCGTGCCACCGACCCCGGACGGACCGTGGACCACGAGCACCGTGTCGGCCGTGGGCGTGGGCTGCGGCGGGTCGGCGTCGAACGGCGACGCCGTCGCCGGGCCGTCGGCGAGGAGCGCGCGGCACGCGTTGCGGAAGCGCGCCAGCGCGTCGGCACGGCCCACGAGCCGGCCGCCGGCCGCGAGGGCCGCGGCCTCCTCGGCCCACATCTCGGTCCGGGCGCCGTCCCAGCCGGCCTCGGCCAGGAGCGAGAGGAGTGCGTCCCCGTCGGCGGGCCGGCGCTGCGGGTCGCGCTCGAGCAGCGCCGCCAGCACGCGCTCGAGCCCCTCGGGCACGTCGGGCCGCACCTGACGCAGCCGCGGCGCGGCGGAACGGCGGCGGCGCCCGAGCACCTCGCCCGCCCCGCCGATCCCGTGCGGGTCGCCGCCCGTGGCGAGCCGCCACGCGACGAGCCCGAGCGAGAACAGGTCGGCGCGGTGGTCGTGCTCGGCGCCCTCGAGCACCTCCGGCGCCATGAACGCGGGCGAGCCGCGCGCGATGCCGCGCACCGGACCCACGCTCGCGAGGCCGCCGTCGGTGAGGGTGAACGAGACGCCCTCGGGGCCCTCCTCGCGGATCCAGTTGCCCAGCGTCACGTCGTAGTGGACGAGCCCGCAGCGGTGGATCGCGCGCAGCACGCGGGCCCCGTCCTCGAGCAGACGGAACACCTCGTCGACCGGCCGCGGGAGCTCGACGTGGTCGAGGCTGTGGCCCGGCACGTACCGCGTGACCTGGAAGCGCCCGTGTGCGTCGAGCCGGCCTTCGTCGAGGACCTCCGCCCATCGCGGGTGGAGGAACCAGCGCAGCACCTCCGCCGCCGGCTCGGGGTCGCCCGCACCGACGATCGCCTCGAGGCGCTTGACGGCGACGCGGCGTCCGCCGTTGAGCAGGTCCTCGGCGAGATCGACGGTCCCGTGCGCGCCCGACCCGAGCGTGCGCAAGAGGCGATAGCGCCCGGCGACGACCCGATGCTGCTCGACGACGGACGTCATGGGAACGCACACCCCGCGCCGGGAGGATCCGGCTCCGTCCTATCGGTCACCGGGGGCTCGCCGCCTTAACGGGGCCCGCATCGGAGCCGTCGGCGCCCGTTCGTAAGGTGTTCGTCGAGGCCCTCGCGGGTCACGGCCGCGCGGGAGGCAGCGACGACCGCAGCCGCAGCACGGCCGCGCGGACACCGTCGGCGAACGCCTGGTCGTCGTCGCGTGTTCCCGCCACCGGCGGCGGCATCGCGTCGCCGACCGCGACGCGCACGTCGGCCCGCCGCAGCCACTTCGCGCCGCGAGGCCACGCGCGGCGCGAGCCCTCGATCGCCACGGGCACCACCGGCACGCGCGCGCGGCGCGCGAGCATCCCCACGCCGCGCTGGAACGGGTTCACCGCGCCGTCCACCGAGAGGCGACCCTCGGGGAACACGACGACCGCGGCGCCGACGCGCGCGAGCGCCGCGGCGCGCCGCATCGACTCCCACGCCATCCGGCCGCGCGCGACGGGCAGCGCGCCGACGAGCCGGAAGAACGACCGCGCGCCCCGCACGGCGTAGAAGTCGTTGGTCATGACGAAGGTGAGACGCCGCCGCAGCACCAGCTGGAGCAGCGCCGGGTCGAGGTAGCTCTGGTGGTTGGGGCACAGGAGCACCCCGCCCGTCGGGAGCCGCGGGCGCCGGCCGACGGCGCGGACGCGGAACAGCGGGCGGAAGAGCAGCCGCGCCGTGCCCTCGATGCAGCCGTAGCCGAACGTGTACAGCGCCCGCCACGCGCGGGTGAGCAGCGGCAGGCTCGGCGCCGTGGCGGACGGTCTCAACGGAGCGGGGCCCGGGGCGTCGCCCGGGCCCGGGCCGTCACTTCTTCGGCGCGGTGGGCGCCTTGCACTCGTCGCGGCGCTTGGCGATCGCGTTGTAGTCGCGCACGACCCCGCGGCGCATCGGGTTGCCCTCGGGGATCATGTTGACCAGCTCGCGGTACGACTGGCAGGCGCGGTCGGCGAGCTCGCACTCCTTCCCGCCGCTCATGTCGAAGAGCGCCGTGAACACCTTCGCCTGGTTCTCGAGCGCACGCAGCACGGGGCCCTCGTCGGAGACCTCGGCCTTGTAGCGGACCGAGACGCGGAGGTAGTGCATCAGCGCGGACTCGAGCATCGCCTTCGCCTCGGGCAGCTTGCCGCCCTCGCGCAGCGACTTCGCGTCGGTCAGCGCGACGTCGCCGAGGCCCGCGTAGGCGCCGGCGAGGACGTCGAAGTCGTGCGACTCCGTGGCGCGCTCGAAGAAGCCGCGCGCGTCGGCCTCCTTCTTCGTGGCGAGCAGGCAGTTGCCCAGCCCCACGAGGCACTGCGACTTCGTGGACGCGAGCAGCGCCGCGTCCTTCTCCTTGTCGATCCGCTCGACGAGGATCCGGTACTCGGTGGCCGCGTCGGCGTAGCGCTTCTGCAGCTCGAGGGTGAGGTTGACCTTCGCGTACTCGGCGCGGTACGCGTCGCGCACGTTCATGCCCGGCGCCGCCTTGACCTTGTCGAGCAGCGCGCCCGCGCCGGCGGCGTCGCCCTTGCTCGCGGCGATCTTGGCCTTGAGGATGTGCGCGTCGGCGAAGAAGTACGACTTGGGGAACGCGGCGAGCAGCGCGTCGGCCGCGGCGTTGGTCCGGTCGAGGTCGCCGGTGCCGGCGCGGGCCTGCACCGCCGACCACATCGCGTCCTGCTTGCCGAAGCCCGAGAGCTCCTGCGCCGCGGCCTCGAGGCCGTCGGCCGCGTCGCCGAAGAGGTTGCTGCTCGCGTCGTTGAGCGCCTGGCGGAACTTCTCGCTGCGGACGCGGTCGGTCGAGAGGAGCTTGAGCACCTGCGCGGCGGGCTTGCTGAAGCCGCCGCCGCCCTTGACGGTGTCGTAGGCGGCGTCCACCTTCCACTCGTCGGACTGGGCGAGCGCGTCGTCGGTGGGCATCTCCGTGGCCCCGACCTTGACGCCCTCGGGCAGCGGCTGCCACTTGCCGTCGGCGGTGAGGGCCATGTCGGCCCGTGCGCCGCGCGGCGCGAACGAGAGCGCGGCGAGGACGGCGAGACCCGTGGCGGGGACGAGGCGGCGGACGCAGGACATGGGGGTCCTTTCCGGGTCGGAGCCGGCGGCGAGGCCGGCGCGGAAAACGGGAGGCGCAAGGTACCGGGGGGCTTCGGCGCGGTCAATCGGGCTCCCGCGTCGTCCGGGGAGGGCCAACGTCCGGTCCGCTCGCAGGGTTCAGGCGGGACCGGCTTCCCCCGGGTCGCCCCGGCGGCGCGCGGCGATCCGCTGCATCTCCTCGAGCGGGAGGCGCATCAGCCGCAGGCCGTCGAGCCGGTGGCGGCGGAACGCGACGAGCTCGGCGACCACCGACACGGCGATCTCGCCGTGCGTCGCGCTGCCCACGTCGAGGCCGATGGGCGCGTGCAGGCGCGCGAGGTCGACGCCGTCGAGCCGGTCGGCGTCGCGCAGCCGCGCGAGCAGGCCCCGCACCTTCACCTTGCTCCCGATCAGGCCCACGTAGGGCGCCTCGGTGTGGAGCGCGAAGTCGGTGCAGACCTGGTCCATCGCGTGGCCGCGGGTCACGACCACGCAGCACGCGCTCGGCGGGACCCGCAGCGAGGCGAAGACCTCGTCGAAGGACGCGCCCGAGACGAGGCGGTGCGCCTGCGGGAAACGCTCGGCGGTCACGAACGAGGGCCGGTCGTCGCACACCGTCACGCGGAACCCGGCGTCGGCGGCGATCGCGCACAGCGACCGGCTCACGTGGCCGCCGCCGAAGAGGACGACGTGCGGCGCGCTGATCGGCTCGACGAAGATCTCGATCTCGCCGCCGCAGAGGAGCCCGGTCTGCCCGGTCGCCTCCTCCGTGAGCCGGAACGAGAGCCGGCGCGGCGTCTCGGTCTCGATCACCTCGCGCGCGGCGGCGACGACGTCCGCCTCGACGCAGCCGCCGCCCACCGAGCCCGACACCGAGCCCGACTCGCGCACGAGCATGCGCATCGTCTCGCGGCCGGGCGTGCTGCCCGTCGTGGAGACGACGGTGCACAGGGCCCCGCGTTCGCCGCGGGACCGGAGCTCGGCGACCTCCTCGAAGACGTCGATCATCGCGGCGAGGAGTCTACGGAGCCGGCGGGCGGCGTCGCGGGCGAGGACGACCGGCGCGACGGGTCGCCGACCCCGCGCACGCGCCGCCCCGCAGGCCTGCGGCCGGGCGTGGCGTGCCGAGCCCGCCGAGCTCCTCCGGGCACACCGGCACCAGCACGGCGTCGCCCGCGGTCGCCCGCAGGGCCGCGTCGAGCCTGTCGCGGCCGTCGGAGCGGCACCGCACGCCGAGCAGGCACGCGCTGACCCCCACGGTGCGTCGCGGGGGCAGCGCGTCGTCCGCACGGTCCGGGGGGACGGCGTCCTCGGGCACGAACGGGACCCTATCAGGAAACCCGCGGGCCCGCCGTATCGTCCGTCTCTCGTCGCCGCACCCGCCGACGCGGGAGCGGCCGTCCGCTCCGGGACCGCCATGCGCCTCCGCCTCCCCCTCGGCCTGCTCGTCGTCCCCGCCGTCCTCTTCGCGCTCTCGCCCGTCGTCCGGGCCGACGAGGTGGAGGACCGCCGCAGCCCCGTCGTGCGCGCCGTCGAGAAGTCGCGGCCGGGCGTCGTCGCGATCCGCACCAACGAGATCGTGCAGGTCCCGCGCTACTACGACTGGTTCTTCAACGACGGCACCACCGTGCCTCAGGAGCGCGAGGGCTCGCTCGGCTCGGGCGCGATCTTCCACCCCGCGGGCTTCGTGCTCACCAACGCGCACGTGATCTCGCGCGCGTCGAAGGTCATCGTCCAGCTGACGCGCCCCGGCGGGGCCGAGCAGGAGCGCGAGGCCCGCGTCGTCGCCGTGGACCTCGACAACGACCTCGCGATCCTCAAGCTCGTCTCGCCCGACGGCTCGCCCGAGACGTACCCGTTCCTCCCGCTCGGGCGCAGCGACGACGTGATGCTCGGCGAGACCGTGATCGCGATCGGCAACCCGTTCAAGCTCGGCATCACCGTGACGACGGGGATCGTGTCGGCGCTGCACCGCACGATCCGGCCCCAGCGCGCCGAGGAGCAGGAGTTCCGCGACTTCATCCAGACCGACGCCGCGATCAACCCGGGGAACTCCGGCGGCCCGCTGCTCGACGTCACGGGGCGCTGGATCGGCGTGAACACCGCGATCCTCAACCGCGCCACCGGCGCCGAGGGCATCGGCTTCGCGATCCCCGCCGACCGCGTGCGCGAGATGGTCGGGCGCACGTTCAAGCGCCGTCTCGTCAACGGCGAGTGGACCGGCTTCGACCTCGACGAGTCGCCGTCGGGCTCGCCCGTCGTGCGCGAGGTCTACGCCACGGGCCCCGCCGCCGAGAGCGGGCTCAAGGCCGGCGACCGCGTCGTCGCCGTCAACGGGCGCGCGACGGCGTCGCTGTTCGACTACCGTCTCGCCGAGGTGGACGCCCCGGCCGGCGGGACCCTGCGGGTCCGCGTCGCGCGCAAGGGCGAGGCCGACCGGGACGTCGAGGTGCCGCTGCGGCCGGCGCAGGGCGACGCGCTCGCGGTCGCGCTCACGAGGCTCGGCTTCCGCGCGCGCGACGCGACGACGGCCGACGTGCGCACGCTCGGCGTGCCGGCGATGGGCGGCGTCGTGATCACCGAGGTCGCCACCGGCGGGCCCGCCGAGCGGGTGCGCCTGCGCGTCAACGACGTGATCGTCGCGCTCGGCCCGTTCAAGGTGCGCTCGCTCGACGACCTGCTCTTCGTGCTCGAGATGGTGCGCGCCGGCGACGCCGTGACGCTGCGCATCCGACGCGTGGTGCAGGACCGCTTCGGCGGCGCCGCGGTCCGCGAGCTGTCGGGCACGCTGGTCGCGGACTAGCCTGTGATTCGCAACCCTCCCTGCTGCGTCCGCGCCGACCGGGCTGCGGCCGTCGCGGTGCGGACGGTGCTCGCTTGGGCGCTCGCGGCGACCGTCGTCCTCCTGTTCTGGGCGGCGGCGGGGGCGGCGGGCGGACCGCGGGCCGTCGCCTGGCTGCTCGCGGTCCCCGCCGACCCGTGGCTCGTCGCCGTCGGCGCGGCGAGCGGCGACCCCGTCCCGCTGCCCTGGGTCGTCGGGGGGTGCGCGCTCTCGGCCGCCGCGGTGGTCGCGCGCTCGCGGCTCGTCCGCTCGGTGGCCGCGCTCGGGTGGGGCCTCGCCGCGCTGTTCTGCGTCGCCTACCGACACCTCGGCGTTTGACGACGGCGGGCGAGCCCGCCGAATTCACGAAAGACGAGGCCCGTCGAGCGTCGGACGCGCGGCAGGCCCCGGTCGGGGCGCGCGGATGGCGCCCGGGCGCGCGTCGGCCGCGACGACCGCGTGTTCTGGCACCACGCCGAGGAGCGGACGACGCGTGGCGACACGCATCGAATCGCCGACGGGCCCTGCGCCACGCCCGGGCGCAAGACGCCGCCCCGACCTCGTCGGCTCGTGAATTCGACGGGCTATGGCCGCAGCAGCTCGGCGACGATGCGCGAGACCACCTTGCCGTCGGACGTGCCGGCGAGGCGCGCGAGCGACTCCTTGATGGCGAGGCCGGTGCCCGCGGGGGCCTTGAGGCCCTTCTCCGCGATCACCGCCGCCACGATCGCGCGGACCTGCTCCTCGGTCGCCTGCTTGGGGAGGTAGGCCTCGATCACCGTGATCTCGGCGCGCTCCTTGTCGGCGAGGTCCTTGCGGCCCGCCTTCTCGTACTGGTCCGCGGCGTCCGCGCGGGCCTTGACGCCCTTGCGCAGCACCGAGAGCGCCGCCTCGCCGACGACCACGTCGACGCCCTGGTCGATCGCGGCCTTCTTGAGGTCGCTCGCCACCATCCGCAGCACGCTCACGCGGGCCTTCTCGCCCGCCTTCATCGCGACCGCGGTGTCGCTCTGCACGCGCTTGAGCAGGTCGTCGCTCACTTGAACGTGACCTTCTTCGTGCCGAGTAGCTCGGCGATGCGCTCGTCGGCGCCCTCGATGCCGAGCACGTGCTCGATGACGATCGGGTGCGTCTCGCGCGGCGTCGTCAGGACCATGCGGCCCGACTTGAGCAGGATGCGCTCGAGGACGTCGGGGATCTCCTTGAACCAGCGGAGGTCCTCGGTCGAGTAGCGCTTGATCTCGCCGAAGATCCCCGCGCGGTGCAGCACCTCGTTGTTGCGGAACTCCCAGTACTCGAAGCGGCTGCGCACGAACACGAAGATGTACATCAGCGAGAACAGGCCGAAGACGGCGAAGTAGAAGCCCGCGTTCATGTGGATGTCGAGGTTGCGGAAGAAGTCCCCGACGAACGACAGGAAGTGGAAGTAGAGGCCCGCCAGGATCAGCACGAGCACGCCGAGGATCACCGCGATCGAGACGACCTCGGTGAAGTCGAACGAGATCACGAGCAGGTTGAACGCGAAGATGCACATCCACACGGTGCCGAGGTGCGCCGGGGGCGTCTTGCTGGCCGCCGAGATGATCCCGAAGACCAGCGAGGCGAGCCACGTCATGTAGAAGAAGACGACCTTGGGCATCGGGCGGACGATCACCGACGGCTCGCGCGAGGACGCCGCGGGGACGGCGGGCGGCATCGGGACGGGCGCGGGGCTGGCGGGAGCGGTCGGTTCGGACACGGCGGTCTCCTCCGGTCGGTACGGGGAGAGGATAGCGGTCCGACGGGCCCCCGGCGCGAGCCGCCCCGGGTGCGGGCCGCGCACGGTATCCTCGCCCCCGTGAGCGCCTCCCGCCCGACGCGCGACGGCGACGGCCCCGGGGCCCGTGCCGTCGCGGCGGCCCCCGCGCGGTTCCTCTCCTGCCGACGCGCCACCGTCGTCGCCCCGGAGGGCCTGCCGCCGGGAGCCGCCCCGGAGCCCGCGCGCTACCGACGCTGCCCCGTCGGGCCGATCGCCGACGTGGACTGTCCCGAGTGGGTGGGCGCGCGCTGCGCGTTCCACGAGGACCGCGGGGCCGACGCGCCGGTGGTCGTGCCGGCCACCGAGGTCGCCGCGACCGCCGACGAGGTCGCGCGCGACTTCCTCACGCCGCGCTACCGTCGGCGCGTGCGCGCGCTGCGCGAGGGTGTGCCGACGGAGCGGCGCGGGGCCGACCTGCTCGCCGCGGCGCCGGTCGAGCGCGCCGCCGCCGTGCCCCCGCCGCGGCGCACGCCGTGGGCGTCGGTGCCGGTCAACGTGCCGGCCGACCCGACGTCGCGGGCCCCGCAGCCCGAGGCGGGCGCGCCCCGCGGCCCCGGCGGTGCGGCGTGAGCGACGACGCGTCGGTGGGCCTCCACGCGCTCCCGCTGGCCGCGGCGACGGTCGGGCGCGACGGCGTCGTCGTCGCCGTCAACGACGCGTTCGGCCGCCGCACCGGCGCGCGGCCGGGCGACGCCGTCGCGGCGCTCGTCGTCGTCGAGGACCGCGCGGCGCTCGCCGGGGTCCTCGCGGCGGACGGCGGCGGCGTGGCGCGCGTGCGGCTCGCCGGCGCGTCGGGCGAGGCCGTGGACGCCCACGTCGCCGCCGCCGACGGCGGTGCACGACGCGTCGTCGTGATCACGCCGGCCTCCGACGGCGACACCTGGCGCCGGCTCGTGCGCGACGAGCGCGCCGTGCGCGAAGAGGAGCAGAAGCGGATCTCGCGCGAGCTGCACGACCAGCTGGGCGCGGACCTGTCGCTGCTGCGCATGGAGCTCGCGCGCGTGCTGCCGCACCTGCGCTGGACGCGGCGCGACGTCCGGGGCACCGTGGAGCGCATGCGCGACCACGCGGGCGGGCTCCTCGAGACGGTCCGCCGGATCTCCCGCGAGCTGCGCCCCGCCGTGCTCGACCACGTCGAGGAGGTCGGGCTGCGCGCGGTGCTCGAATTCGTCGCCGCCGACGTCCACCGCCGCACGGGCCTGCCCGTGCACCTCGACGCCGAGCTCGACGACCGTCGCGTGGACGCGGCGCGCGCCGAGGCCGCCTACCACGTCGTCCGCGAGGCGCTCACCAACGTCGTCCGGCACGCCGAGGCGACGCGGGCCGTCGTCGCGGCGCGCATCGCGGGCGAGGCGCTCGTCGTGCAGGTCATGGACGACGGTCGCGGCGCGGTCGCCGACGGCGCGCCCCCCGTCGGCGTGGGACGGCTCGCCATGCACGAACGCGTCGCGCCGTGGGGCGGCGACGTCGTCGTCGAGGCCGCGCCCGGCGCGGGCACCACGGTCACCGTCCGCATCCCCCTCGCGAGGGCCGTGCCGTGATCCGCGTCGTGCTCGCCGACGACCACGCGATGTTCCGCAAGGGCGTGTGCGCGCTGCTCGCCGCGTCGGCCCGCGACGTCCGCGTCGTCGCGGAGGCGGCCACCGGGGACGAGCTGCTCGCCCGCCTCGAGACGACCCCCGCCGACGTCGTGCTGCTCGACATCGCGATGCCCGGCCCGGGCGTGCTCGAGGTGATCCGGCGCGTGCGCGAGGCGCACCCCTCGGTGCGCGTGCTGGTGCTGTCGCTCTACGACGAGGAGCAGTACGCGCTGCGCACCCTGCGCGCGGGGGCCGCGGGCTACCTGACCAAGGAGCGGTCGCCCGAGGACCTCGTGACCGCGGTGCGGCAGGCGTTCCGCGACGGCCCGCCCTTCGTCAGCCCCGCGGTGCGCGCGCGGCTCGGCGACGTCTCGGCGCCCGCCGCACCCACCACCCCGGCGCACGCGGCGCTCTCCCCGCGCGAGTACGACGTGCTGCGTCGGCTGGGCGCCGGGCAGAGCGTCACCGAGATCGCCGAGCGCATGCGTCTCAGCCCGAAGACGGTGAGCACGTTCCGGGCTCGCATCCTGCGAAAACTCGGCCTTCGGACGACGGCCGACATCGTCCGCTACGTCGTGGACCAACGCCTCGAAACGGGGACCTCCGTCTCGGCTCCGCCGGCACGCCCCGGAGGTTGACTCGCCCTCCGCAGAGGCCTATAGTCGCTGCGGAGTCGGCGGTTGCTCAACAGCGTAAAACTTTCCTCCTTTCATTCCACACATTTCCCCTTTTCTCCAGAAAGTTGGCCGCTGGCTCCTTTCGACGCCCGCTGCGCGCACCCGCGCGGCGGGCGTCGTCGCTTCCTGAGAACGACGTCGCGATGAGAGCTCCTGCGGTGGGCTCGGGCTCGCCGCGAGGCACGGGTGACGTCGCGGCGCGATCGGCCGTGGTCAGGACGCGGTGCCGCGCACCTCGGTCGTCGTCGTGCGTCGCGCCTTGATCGCCTGGCGGGCCAGCGCGTCGGCGCGCTCGTTCCAGACGACGCCGGCGTGCGCCTCGACCTTCGTGAGCGTGAGGTTCTCGAACTCCCGCATCTCGTTGCGGATCTCCGCGATCAAGTCGGCGTTGGCCTTGGCGCGCATCGAACCGCTCAGCACGCCGATCACGTAGGTCGAGTCGGTGAGCACCCGCACGGGAAGGTCGCGGCGCCGCACGAGCCGCAGCGCTTCGCGCACCGCGGTCAGCTCGGCCACGTTGTTCGTCGTCTCGCCGAGCCAGAGCGCGACCTCCTTGCGGTGGTCGCGGAAGAGGAGCACGACGCCGGCGCCCGACGGGCCCGGGTTGCCCGACGACGCGCCGTCGGTCCACGCCTGCAGCTCGCGGCCGGCCAGCGCGGCGAGGTCGGGGTCGTCGGCGTCGGGTGCGGCCGCCGTGCGCACCGTGCGGGCGCGCGGCGACGCGTCGTCGGGGGGCGCCACGGGCCCCGCGTCGGGCGCGGGGGCGGCGAACGCCGGGGTCTCGTCGTCGAGCGCGAGCACCTCCCGGGGCCGCACGGTGTAGGTGCGGTCGTCGTCGGGCTTGTAGCGCAGGCGGGCGAAACCCCGCGCGTCGAGCACCGGGGCCCCGGCGTCGTCGGTCTCGACGTAGACCTTGTTGCCCCGGTAGCGGCGGCGGACCCACGGCATCGCGCCGATGCTACCCGGGGGCGGGCGGCTCCCCGCAGCGCGGCGGCGCGCGGGCCGCCTCGGACCCGCGCCCTCGCTGTCGCGCGGGAGGGGGGGCCGGTATCTTCCCGCGACCCCACGGTCGGCAGGCGCCGCCTCCGGGTCGGAGGACCGTCCGCGGTATGCCCAAGCGCACCGACATCCGTCGCATCCTCATCCTGGGCTCGGGCCCGATCGTCATCGGGCAGGCCGCCGAGTTCGACTACTCGGGCACGCAGGCGTGCAAGGCGCTGCGCGAGGAGGGCTACGAGGTCGTCCTCGTCAACAGCAACCCCGCGACGATCATGACCGACCCGGAGGTGGCCGACCGGACCTACATCGAGCCGGTCACGCCGGAGATGGTCGAGAAGATCATCGAGAAGGAGCGCCCCGACGCGCTCCTCCCGACGATGGGCGGGCAGACGGGCCTCAACGTCTCGCTCGCGCTCGAGAAGTCGGGCGTGCTCGCCAAGCACGGCGTGAAGCTGCTCGCGGCCAAGCCCGACGTCATCGAGAAGGCCGAGGACCGCCAGCGGTTCAAGGAGGCGATGCTGCGCATCGGCCTCGACGTCCCGCGCAGCCGGATCTGCCACTCGATGGAGGAGGCGCTCGCGGCCCAGCGCGACGTCGGCCTGCCGTGCGTCATCCGCCCGTCGTTCACGCTCGGCGGCACCGGCGGCGGCATCGCCTACAACCTCGAGGAGTTCACCGAGATCGCGCGGCGCGGCCTCGACCTCTCCCCGACCACCGAGATCCTCGTCGAGGAGTCGGTGCTCGGCTGGAAGGAGTTCGAGCTCGAGGTGATGCGCGACCGCGCCGACAACGTCGTCATCATCTGCGGCATCGAGAACGTGGACCCGATGGGCGTCCACACCGGCGACTCGATCACCGTCGCGCCGATCCAGACGCTGACCGACCGCGAGTACCAGCGCATGCGCGACGCCGCGATCGCGGTGATCCGCGAGATCGGCGTCGAGACGGGCGGCAGCAACATCCAGTTCGCGGTGCACCCGCGGACCGGCCGCATGATCGTGATCGAGATGAACCCGCGCGTGTCGCGGTCGTCGGCGCTGGCGAGCAAGGCGACCGGGTTCCCGATCGCGAAGATCGCGGCGAAGCTCGCCGTGGGCTACACGCTCGACGAGCTGCCCAACGACATCACCCGCCGCACGAAGGCGTCCTTCGAGCCGACGATCGACTACGTCGTCACCAAGGTCCCGCGCTTCAACTTCGAGAAGTTCCCCGAGGCCTCGACGCTGCTGACCACGCAGATGAAGTCGGTCGGCGAGGCGATGGCGATCGGTCGCACGTTCCAGGAGTCCTTCCAGAAGGCGCTGCGCAGCCTCGAGACCGGGCGCTTCGGCTTCGGCTGCGACCGCAAGGAGGCCAGCCAGCCCGAGCCCACCGACGAGGCACTGCGGGCGGGCCTCGCGCAGGCCGGGCCCGAGCGCGTGTTCCTGATCCGCCGGGCGCTCCGGCGCGGCTGGTCGGTCGAGCAGGTCCACGCGATCACCGCGATCGACCCGTGGTTCCTCGAGCAGATGCGCGGGCTGGTCGACGTCGAGGACGGGCTGCGCGCGTGCGGCACCCTCGCCTCCGTCCCCGACGACCGGCTGCGCGACGCGAAGCGGCGCGGCTACTCCGACCACCAGGTCGGCCACGTCTTCGGCCTCCCCGAGAAGGAGGTCCGCGCCGACCGCCTCCGCCGCGGCATCCGGCCGGTCTACAAGCTCGTCGACACGTGCGCCGCCGAGTTCGAGGCGGCCACGCCGTACTACTACTCCACCTACGAGGAGGAGGACGAGCTGCGCCCGGCGCGCAAGCCGCGCATCGTCATCGTCGGCGGCGGCCCCAACCGCATCGGGCAGGGCGTCGAGTTCGACTACTGCTGCGTGCAGGCCGCGTACGCGCTGCGCGACGCCGGCTACGAGACGGTGATGGTGAACAGCAACCCGGAGACGGTGTCCACCGACTACGACACCTCCGACGTGCTGTTCTTCGAGCCGCTGACCAACGAGCACGTGCTCGACCTCTGCGAGCGCGTCGAGCCTCGGGGCGTCATCGTGCAGTTCGGCGGCCAGACCCCGCTCAATCTCTCCAAGGCGCTCGAGGCGGCCCGCGTCCCGATCATCGGCACCTCGCCCGACAGCATCGACATGGCCGGCGACCGCGGGCGCTTCAAGGCGCTGCTCGACCGCCTCGGCCTGCGCCAGCCCGCCAACGGCACCGCCGGGTCGGTGGACGAGGCGCTCGCCGTCGCGCGCACGATCGGCTACCCCGTGCTCGTGCGCCCGTCGCACGTGCTCGGCGGCCGCGCGATGGAGATCTGCTACGACGACGAGCAGGCGCGCCGCTACACCGCGATGGCGGTGGAGGCGTCGCCGGGCTCGCCCATCCTCGTCGACAAGTTCCTCGAGGACGCGATCGAGGTGGACGTGGACGCCGTCGCCGACGGCACGCGCTGCGTCATCGGCGGGCTGATGGAGCACATCGAGGAGGCCGGCATCCACTCGGGCGACTCGTGCTGCACGCTGCCCGCGTGGAGCCTCCCCGAGAAGGTGCAGGCCGAGCTCAAGGACGCCACCAAGCGCCTCGCCGCCGCGCTCGACGTGCGCGGCCTGATGAACGTGCAGTACGCGGTCAAGGGCGACCGCGTCTACCTCATCGAGGTGAACCCGCGCGGCAGCCGCACGGTGCCCTACGTGAGCAAGGCGAGCGGCGTCCCGCTCGCGCGGATCGCGGCGCGCGTGATGGCCGGGGAGACGCTCGAGGCCCTCGACTTCACCGAGGAGGTCGTGCCGCCCCACGTCTCGGTGAAGGAGCCCGTGTTCCCGTTCAACCGCTTCCCCGGGGTGGACGTCGTGCTCGGGCCCGAGATGAAGAGCACCGGCGAGGTCATGGGCATCGACCTCGACCTCGGCGTCGCGTTCGCCAAGGCGAAGCTCGCCGCCTACCAGCGGCTCCCGCGCCAGGGCGCGGTGTTCGTCTCGGTCAAGGACGACGACAAGCGCTTCGCGGTCGGCATCGCGCAGCGCCTCGCGCGCCTCGGCTACGAGGTCTGGGCCACGGGCGGCACCCACGCCGTGCTCAAGCGCAGCGGCGTCGCGGCCAAGCTCGTCCACAAGATCGCCGAGGGGCTGCGGCCCAACGTGCTCGACAAGGTCAAGAGCCGCGAGCTCCAGATCATCCTGAACACGCCGTCGGGCCGCGGGGCCCGCACCGACGAGGGGCGCATCCGCGCCGCCGCCGCGATGCTCAACATCCCGGTGATCACGACGATGTCGGGGGCCGACGCCGCGACGCGCGCGCTCGAGGCGCTCCACCACACGCAGTTCACGGTCACGCCGCTGCAGGACTGGCTGCGCTTCCGCCCGTCCCGTCCGCTCCCCGCGCGGACGTGAGCCGCCGCACGCGCCCGCGCCCGGCCGGCCCCGCGGGGCCGGCGGCGCGTCAGCGCGACGTCGTGTAGGGGCGACGGAAGCCGATCTTGACCTGCGGCCGGTTGATCAGGTGCCCGGGCTGGCTGCCCGGCACCACCTGGTTCTCCTTCTCCGGCTTGAGGTCCCAGCGGAAGTCGAGGATGCGCAGGTTCGGGCTGGTCGCCTCGATGTTGTAGAGGAACTTCGCGAGCGCCTCGAGGTCGGCCGGCTCGAACGTGACCGTGACCGAGATCTCCTCGTAGCGCTTGGCGGCGTTCTTGTTCGACGTCTCCGCCGCGATCTCGCGGATCTTGAGCCCGATGCCCTCCGCGCGGTCGCGGATCGTCTGGGCGGGGATGTTGATCCCCTCCTCGGTCTTGCCCGCCCCCGCGCTCGTGCCGAGGTACTTGAGCACGCCGACGGCCAGCGCGCGGATCGTCGTGGGCCGCGCGTCGTTGGCGGCCGAGCCGGCGGGCCCGTCGCCGAACACCGAGCGGGCGCGCTCGTTGGCCTTGGCGAACTCGTCGGCCTCGGCCTCGTGCCGCCACCAGAACCAGCCGAGCACGCACGCCATGAGGGCCATGACGATCACGTACACGCGGACGAAGTCGCCCGACTTCGGCGGCGCGGCGGTGGCGGCGTCGTCGGTCGCGCGGGCGTCGGCGGCTGCGTCGCTCATCGGGCGTCGTCCACGAACTTGACGGAGAGGCGCACCGTCGTGCGGTTCGTCTGGGGGTTGCTCTGGCTGCTGCCGGGCGCGACGGGGCTCGACGGGTCGGCCGCGCGCTTGCGCAGGTACTCGTTCGCGTTGAGCGCGCGACGCACCTTGTCCGAAACGGCGACGTCGGCCACCTCGATCACGAAGGCGGCCTCGGACTGGCTCACGCTCATGCTGTTGATGCGGAACCAGCCGAGCTCCTCGCGCGGCACCTTGCCGAGCGCCTCGTAGATCTCCTTCCAGACCTTGAGCGCGCTCTCGATGGGCGCGATGTCCTTGGAGAGGCCGAGGTTGTCCTCGAGCTCGCGGTAGCGGCGCTGCAGGTGCGCGCGCACCGCGTAGAGGTAGTTGGCGTCGGCCGGGATCGTGCCGAGGAGGCGCTTGGCCTCGCGCTCGGCCTCGCCGTCGGGCTTGCGGCGCACGTCCTGCTGGTAGCGCTTCTCGACGCTCTGCAGGATCGTCGCGGCCTTCTGGGCCACCGTCGCCGTCGTCTTGCCGAGGAACGTCGAGCGCTCGCGCTCGAGGCGGCTCTTCGCGAGGAACGCGAGGCCCGCGAGCAGCGCGACGAGCAGCGTCACGGCGGTCGCGAGGACCCCGCGGACGACCTCGAAGGTGTTGGTGGGGGCGAACTCCTCGCGGCGGAGCTCGACGCCGAGCGGGTCGGCGCCGATGAGCCGCAGCGCGCAGCCCAGCGCCACCGGGCTGACGGCGTCGGTCAGCCGCGGGTCGGCGGTCGTCGGCGTGTGCCCGAGGCGCGTGAGCAGGCCCAGCGGCTCGACCGGGATCCCGAGGCGCTCGCTGAGCGACTCGGCGAGCCCGGGCAGCAGCGACCCGCCGCCGGCGACGAGCAGCTTCTCCGGCGCGTTGACCGCGCGGGCCGAGGTGATCGAGCGCATCACCTCGCGCTGGAGCTTCTTGAACAGCTCCTCGCGGCGCTGCGACGCGACGTCGCGCTCGAGCTCGGCCACCGACTTCGCGGTCTCGTGCGGCGAGGGCTCGACGTCGGCCGCCGGGACGAGGAGCGCGTCCGCGTCGGCCCCGCCCGAGAGCGCCCGGCGCCCGGCCTCGCCCGCGGGCAGCGAGAGGTCGCCGCCGAGCGCGGCCGCCATCGTGTCCGTGCCGACGAGGAAGGAGCGCACCGCGCGGAGCTGGCCGCCGTCCACGACGACGAGGTTGGTCGTGCGCGCGCCGACCTCGAGCACGACGACGTTGGGGTGCTCGGTGAAGACGCCGGTGGCCGCGCACGCGGTGTAGAGCGCGGTCGCGTCGAGGTCCACGCTCGCGGGCTCGATGCCGGCGCGCCGCAGGAGGCCGAGCCGCTGGGCGAGCTCGGTCTTGGGCGCCGCCATCACGAGGACCTGGCTGCCGTCCTTGGTCTCGCCCGTCTTGACCCAGTTGACGATCACGTCCTCGATCGCGCGGCCGTGCAGGTGGTTCTCGGCCTCGAACCGCACGACCTTGGCGATCTGGTCGTCCTGGCGGAACGGCACCGTGACGTCGCGGAACACGCTCGTGCCCGCGTCGAAGGAGACGCAGACGTCGGCGCGCCCGAGGCGGTGCTCGCGGAACAGGCGGCGCACCACCTCGGCGCGGGCGGCCTCGCCCTCCTCGCCCTCGCCCTCCGGCATCTCCTCGACGACGAAGCGGTGGACCTTGAACGACTTCGCGGACCCGCTCAGCTCGGCGAGCTTGAGCAGGCGACGTCCGACGTCGAGTCCGACGGCACGCGGCATCCGATCCTCGGGCCCGAGCGGCGGGCGGGCGCCACGCCGTCTCCGGGGAAACGTCGAAGTATACGGCGGCGGCGCGGCGGGGGGCCCGCCGTGCGCCGGGCGCTACCGGGCGCGCTCCCCCAGCACGGCGCGGATCCGCGCGTCGGCGCGCTCGGACAGGGTCTGGAACTCGTCGCGGTGCTGGGTGCGCAGGCGACGGAGGAGGTCGAGGACGGCCTGGTCGTAGTCGCGCAGGGCGCCGCGCACGGCGTCGGCCTCGGCGTCCCCCAGCCCGTAGCGCGCGACGTAGAGCTGCACCTTCTGCTCGACCACGGGGTCGGTGCGCGTCGGCTCGGGCGTGCGGGCCGTGGCGAACACCTCCGAGACGAACACCCCGACCGCGAGGCCGGCGACGAGGGCGAGGAGCGCGACGTAGGAGAGCGTGCGGACCACGGGTCACCTCCCCCCGACCGACAGGTCGGCCACCGAGTCGAGCCCGACGAGCGAGAACCGCGCGTTCTCGACGTCGGCGACGCTCGGGGCCGCGACGGGGGCGTCGGGCGCGGCGCGGCGCAGCCAGAAGGTGCCGCCGACGCCGAGCGCGGCGACCACCGCGGCGGCGGCGGCGTAGGTGCGGGCGAGGCGGCGGAACCGCGCGTCCTCGTCGTCGCCGCGCGCGACGGCGGCGAGCACGCGCTCGGCGAGCGCGGGGCGCGGCGTCGCGGTGGAGACGTCGCGACGCCACGCGTCGAGCGCGGCGTCGAGTCGGAGGTCGGCGGGGTCTCGTTCGGTGCGGTGCATCGGGTCGGGCGGCCGTTACGGCCGCGCTCCGTGGGTGGCGAGCAGCGCCTTGAGGCGGCGCCGCGCGCGGAAGAGGCGGGACTCGACGGTCCCGAGCGAAAGGTCGAGGATCTCGGCGATCTCCTCGTAGCGCAACCCCTCGAGCTCGCGCAGCACGAGCACCGCGCGGAACTTCGGCGGGAGCGCGTGCACCGCGCGCCGCACCGCGAGGCGCAGCTCGCGGTCGGCCAGCGGCTCGAGGGACGGGCCCTCGTCGGAGGGGAGCGACGCGGGCCCGGTCGGGAGGTCCTCGAGCGAGCCGGCGGGGCGCCGCCGCGTCGCCTTGGCGCGGTCCTTGGCGGCGTTGACCGCGATCCGGTAGAGCCAGGTGTAGAGGCCCGCGTCCCCTTGGAACGAGCGCAGGCGGAACCACGCCTTGACGAAGGTCTCCTGCACGACGTCGTCCACCGCGTCGCGGTCGTGCAGCAGCCCCGCGACCACCGCGGTCAGGCGCTCGGAGAACGCGGCGACGACCTCCCGCAGCGCGCCCTCGTCCCCGTCGCGCATCCGGGCGACCCACCGGTCCATCTGGGGGCGGTCGGGGAGCAAGCGGCCCTCTCGGTCGGTGCGGAGCGTCGCACCCGCGCGGGGGAACGGGAGGATCGGGGCGGCCGGCGGCGCGCCGGGGGGCGCGGGCTGGGGCGACGGGACAGGGGAGGACGTCGGCGGCACCGTGGATGGGCTCCGGTCCTTGGACGTCCCGACGGCCCCCGCCTTCCCGGCGGCTCCCGCCCGGGGGAGTCCCTCCCCCGGGTGCGGGCGGAGGCCCTCCACGCCCTCCGCGCACCAGCCCAGCGACAGCCACGGGCACGTCGTGCAGATCGACGGGAGGTCCGCCCCGCGCACGCGCCCCGCGACCCGCTCGAGCACGTCCCGCCACGGGAGCACGTCGCCGGGGCGCAGGCCGAGGCGACGCGCGACCTCGAGGTCCTGCGCACGCATGTGCGCCTCGTGCTCCGTCCCGCCCAACGTGCATCCGCCGCGCAAGTGGGGGCAGGCGGAGCAGAGGTCGTCGGGCTGCGCGAGCACCCGCACCGGCGTCGAAGGGTCGTCGCGCAGCCGCGCGTGGACGTCCGTCATCGCCTCGACGAACCGGTCGTCGTAGCCCCGCCCTCGGAAGCCGAGGAGGCAGAGGAGGTTGTGGGCGCGGAGGGCGATCGGCTCCACGATAGGCGTTATCCCATGCGCGGCGCCCGGGCCGGTCCGGGCCGGCTCCCGTGTCCTCCGGCGGACCCATCCGAGCGGGATCTCGGTGACCTCGTGCGGGGACACGCGGGGTGCGTGGCCGGGGGACCCCTGTGCCGACGTGTCGCAACCCGTTCCCAGAACGCGTGTTACGCGATCAGGCCACCGGGGACGGCCGACTGGCACGGTGGGTGCAATCACCCCGCTGTCCCTTGGAGGACACGCCATGAAGCGCCTGCTCGCAACCTTGGTTCTCTCGGTCGGTGCGGTCGCGGGGTTCGCCCCGAAGGCCGACGCCTCCCCGCTGAACCTGCCGGCGCACGCCCATGGCCGCGGCTCGGTGAGCGTCGGGTTCGGCTTCGGCGGCGGCGGCTACTACGCGCCGGCGCCGGTGCAGTCCGGCTACTGGACCACCGAGTACCGCTGGGTCCCCACGACGGTCTGCGTCGGCTACGACGTCTACCGCCGCCCGATCTACCAGACGCAGTACGTCCAGCAGGCGTACCAGGTCTGGGTGCCGACGCGCGTCTACGCGCCGACCTACTACCGTCCGCCCGTCACCTTCGGCGTCGGATTCGGCTACCGCTGGCGGTAGCCCCACGCCGAAGAGGACGGTGCACCCGTTCTCTCCGAATCAGCGGGTCGAGCTCACTCCCTCCTGCCCAACCCTCCCTCCCAACCGAGCTCCCCCTGATGCCCCGGAGGCCCTCAAAAGCCTCCGGGGCGTTTTGTTTTCTGCGCGTACCTCGCGCCCCTCGCGCACCGTGACGCGGCCGCACGCGTCGCGTGCTCGCGCGCAGCACGCTGCCCGCCGGCGCACGATCGAGCGCCTCGCACGGGCCCCGGGGCGATCGCGACACGCACGGGGCGCGCGACGTCGCGTGCGTCGTGCGCGCACGCCCCACCGACGAAGCGCCCCCGTCGTCCACGGGGGACGACGGGGGCGCTGGAGACGACGTTCGCGTCGAGGCCGAGGCGGCGGCCTCGGCCCGCTACCGAGACGGGCTCTGGGTCACGTGGAGGTGGCACTTGCACGGCATGCGGATGCCGACGCCCACGCTGCCCTCGTCGGGTCCGGCGACGCGGAGCGCGTCCACGCGCTGGCCGCTGCCGCCGCGGCCGGGGCCGGGCAGCGCACCACGCAGCGAGGTCAGGTCGGTGGCGGTGAACGTGTAGCTCGCGCCGGGAGAGATCGTCGCCCCGGCGTTCATGATCGAGCCCGCGACGGCCGGCGACGTGTGGACGAGGCCGAGCGAGTGGCCGACCTCGTGCGCGGCGACCGCCGCGACGGTGCGGCCGAAGCCCTCGGCGATCCGCTGCAGCTCGTCGTAGCGGCTGCCCGCGGGCTTGGCGAGGCCGTAGAGCAGCGCCTTGAGCGCCTCGATGTCGCCCGCGCCCACCGGCGTCACGCGCAGCGTGTTGTTCGAGTAGGCCGAGTTGAAGATCGGGGCCAGCTCGTCGACGAAGACGCCGAGCTCGCCGTCTCCCGTCGTGGTCGTGTTGTTCTCCTGGTAGCCGTTGTCGGGGTCGTCGAGGAACGCGGTGCCGACCACGCCGCCCGAGCCGCCGCCGGAGACCGTGAGGACGTTGAACTGGTTCGTCGCCGGGTTCGCGACCGCGCCGTCGGCGGGCGAGAAGTGCGGCGCCGCCGGCTCGACGAACGGGAACGACGCGTCGAGGCCGTCGAGCTTGGGCGACCCGTCGCCGTTGTTGAGGAACAGGCCGTTGAGGTGGCGCAGCACCTGCTGGCGCACGTAGAGGTCGGCGAGGCCGTCCGCGTCGGTCCCGAGCACGCCGGTGCTGGTCGCGGCGCGCATGCCGATCGTGGCGAGCGCGGCGAGCCAGTCGGACGCGAACGGGTGCGTCGCGTCGAACTTGCCGTCGAAGCGCAGGTGCCACACGTCGGTCGAGGCGAAGCTCGAGGTCATCTTGCCGACGGGGTTCGGGCGCACCTCGACCACGAGGTCCTTGGTGTCGCCGCCGGTGCCCGTCGCGCGGATGCGGTCGGTGCCCGGCGTCGGGCCCGCGCGCCACGTCGCGGTGCTCGTGGACGGGTTCGCGGCCGTGATCGACCCGCCGCTCTGGTTCTGCACGATCGTGAACGTCGTGCCGGGCCCGCCGACGGCCGAGACCGGGTAGGACTCGCCCGTCCACGCGTCGCCGACGTGCAGCTGGGCGATCGAGGCGTCGAACGCGCTGACGAGCAGCGAGTACGTCGCCGAGTCGCTCCCGCCGCCCGCGTCGGTGACCACGACGCCGAACGTGTACGAGCCGAGCTGCGTCGCCGTCCCGAAGATCGACCCGCCGGAGGCGAGCGAGAGGCCGGGAGGGAGCGTCGCGTTCGGCGCGAGTTGCCATGCGTACGGCGCCGAGCCGCCGTCGGCGGCCAGCGTCGTCGAGTAGGGGACGTTGAGCCCGGCCGACGGCAGCGCCGTCGTGCGGATCGACACCTGCGCGGGCGGCGTGTCGTCGCCGTTGCCGAGCGCGTCGTCGAGCGCCCCACCGGCGCCGCACCCGGGCGTCGCGAGGACCGCGAGCCCGAAGGCGAGCGAGGCGAGGAGTCGGAGGCCGGTCGCGCGGGGCGCGCGGTCGGCGGCAGAGCGAGCAGGACTCATGGGGCGTCCGTTTCCGGACTTCCGAACCGCATCCCGACGGCCGGCTTGCGCCGACCGCCATCTCGCGCCCCCTATCGGCCACCCCCGGGCCCGAACGTGAGTGCAACGCGGACGCCCGAAGGGAGTCGCAACCCTAGATCACGAAACGAGTTGCACGTGGATGGGCGGAGTCGCGGGGGGTGCGGGGGTCGCCGAGGCCTCGCGGCGAGCCGCCGGCCGCACGCCGACGCCGGCGTCGGCCGCTTCTCCCCCGGGTGCCCCCCGGGGGCGCTCGTCATCGGCGGCGACCGCCGCGTGGCTGCGGCGACCGCCGGGCGACGCGTCCCGCTCGGTGGAGCCCGGGCCCCGTGCGCGTCAGACGTCGATCGAGACGTCGGCGCCGAGGTCGGGGTAGCCGGCGAGCAGCGGGTCCACGTGCTCGGCGAGGAAGCGCTCGACCTGGCGCGGGGCGAGGCCCACGAAGCGGCGCGGGTCGGCCATCGCGTCCACCTCGCCGCGCACGGCGGCGAAGGCGGGGTCGCCCTTGAGCCGCTCGAGGAGGTCGTTGCGGTCGCCGCCGGCGAGCAGCGCCTCGCGCGCCGCGAGGCTGTGCACGCGGATGCGCTCGTGCAGCGCCTGGCGGTCGCCGCCCGCGCGCACGCCGCGCATCAGGATCTCCTCGGTCGCCATGAACGGCAGGTCCGCCATCAGCCGGCGCCGCACGACCGCCTCGTTGACGACGAGCCCGCGCGCGACGTTGGCCAGCAGCCGCAGCACCGCGTCGGCCGCGAGGAACGCCTCGGGCAGGAAGAGCCGCCGCGCGGCCGAGTCGTCGAGCGTGCGCTCGAGCCACTGCGACGCCGCGGTCGAGCCGGCCGCCGGGACCAGCGTCAGCAGGAAGCGCGACAGCGACGTCATGCGCTCGCTGCGCATCGGGTTGCGCTTGTAGGCCATGGCGCTCGACCCGATCTGCTCGGCCTCGAAGGGCTCGGAGAGCTCCGCCACGCCGGAGAGCAGGCGCACGTCGTTGGCGAAGCGTGTCGCCGAGATCGCGACGCCGCCGAGCACCGACATCACCTTCCAGTCGGCCCGGCGCGAGTACGTCTGCCCCGACACCGGCACCGGCGCCGGGAAGCCCGCACGGCGCGCGACGTCGAGGTCGAGCGCCTCGATGCGCTCGGCGTCGCCCTCGAACAGCGTCACGAACGACGCCTGCGTGCCCGTCGTCCCCTTGCTGCCGAGGAACGGCACCTCGTCGGCGGCGCGGCGCACGTCGCGCAGGTCGTCGGCGAGGTCGAGCAGCCACAGGCACGCGCGCTTGCCGACGGTGGTCGGCTGCGCGGGCTGGAAGTGCGTGTAGGCGAGGCAGGGGAGGTCCTTCCACCGCCGCGCGAACGCCGCCACCGCCGCCACCGCCTCCGCCAGCCCGCGCTCGACGAGGCGGAGCGCCTCCCGCACGAGGATCGCGTCGGCGTTGTCGGTCACGTAGCAGGACGTCGCGCCGAGGTGCAGGATCGGCTTCGCCGACGGCGCGACGTCGCCGTATGCGTGCACGTGCGCCATCACGTCGTGGCGGAAGCGCTTCTCGTAGCGCGCCGCGGCGTCGAAGTCGATGCTCCCGAGGTGGGCCCGCAGCTCGGCGAGCTGCGCGTCGGTGATCGGCAGCCCGAGGGCCTGCTCGGCCTCGGCGAGCCACACCCAGAGGCGGCGCCACGTCTCGACGCGGTGGCGCGCGGAGAAGAGGCGGCGCATCGCCGCGCCCGCGTAGCGCGTCGCGAGCGCGTTCTCGTACTCGTCGTGGTCGTCGGCAGGGCGGCTCATGACGTCCAAGGATAGGCGGGGCCCGGCTCCTGCGCGCGCCCTGCCACCGCCCGCCGCGTCCGGCGGATGCGACCGTCGCGGCGGCGACGGCGCCCGCCCCGGGGGCGGCGTCGGCGCGACCCGGGAGCCCGCGTTCGCCGCGCGTCCCCGCGCGCCCGCCGAACGCACGATAGACGCGGCCCCGACCTCGTCGGCTTCTGAATTCGGCGGGGCCCTACGCGAACTCGAGGTCCTCGATCGTCCCCGCCGCGACGAAGCCGGCCCCGCGCGCCGTGCGCTCGGCCACCTCCTCGGCGGGCACGGCGACCACGCAGCCGCGCGCGTACTCGCTGCGCGCGACGGCGGCCGCGGACTCGAGCAGCGCGCGACCGAGGCCACGACCGCGCAGGTCGGGGTCGATGCACACGTCGGCCACCTGCACGCGGCGCGCGGCGATCGCTTCGACGCGGAACATGCCCGCGGTCTCGTTCTCGCGCACGAGCTCGAACACGTGCCCCTGGTTGACCGGGCCGAGCAGGTCGCCGGCCGTCATCGACATCCATTCGCCGCCCGCGCGGGCGCGGAAGCGCTCGAGCGCGTCCACCGCGGTCACCGCCGCCCGCCGCACCGACGGGTAGCGCCGCCGCGGCTCGCCGTCGTAGACGAACACCGACCGCCGCACACCGGGCCCGCGTCGCAGCAGGAGCTCGGGCACCTGCGCCACGAGCGCCTCGAGCGTCTCGGGCGCGCCGAGCGCGCGGCGCACGCGCGACGGCTCGCCGAAGAGCGGCGGCGGCGCGTCGGGCATCGCGGCGACCGCGAGCACGCCCGTCTCCTCCTGCATCGCGACGAGGCTCGAGACCTCGCCGCTGCGCGCCGCCTGGATCGTGACGGTCCACGCGCGGCGCGCGCCGGGCGGCAGCTCGGACCACTCGAGCAGCGTGGCCGCGAGCCACGTGAGCCCGGGCGCGTGCTCCTCGAGGAACCGCGCCCACCGCTCGGCGCTGGACTGCGGGCTCATCGCGGTCGAGTTCCCGGTGGAGGGGTGGACGATCGGAGGCACGGGATGGCTCGGCCCCCGGATAGAGGCTAGCCCGCCGGGCCGGGATACGGCCAGAGGCGTGCCGACGGTCGGCCGCGGCGCGCGCGGCGCGCGTCGGGTGCCGGCGCCGTCCCGCCGACGTCAGGCGCCCGGGGGGGCGTCCTCGCCCGCCAGCACGGCGAGCAGCTCGTCGGCGGTGCGGCGATCGATCTTGCCCTTGCGCAGTGCCACTTCGACCGTCTTGCGGGCGAGCGCGGCGTAGAGGCGCGAGAGGTCGCCCGGCTCGCGGTGCATCGCCGCGAGGTGCGACCGCACGGTGCCGACGTCGCCCCGGGCGATCGGCCCCGTGAGCGCGTCGGGCAGGCCCAGCGCCTCGAGGTTGCGCACCGTGCCCCGGATCAGCGGCAGCAGGGCGTCGAGGGCGGCGTCGGCGGGCACTCCGGCCCGCTGCATCAGCGTGGTGGCGAAGTCCGCCAGCGTGACGAGGTAGTTCGACGCGACGCACGCGGCTGCGTGGTAGAGCGCCTTGCCCGCGGCCGTGAGGGGGACCGGCCGGCCCTCCATCGACAGCACGAACGACCGGAGGACGTCGAGGGCGTCGGGGTCGCCCTCGAGGAAGAAGAACGAGCCGGCGAGCGACGCGATCGCGGTCTCGACGTCGGCGAAGGTCTGCAGGGGGTGCATCGACCCGACCCACCCGCCCGCCGCGTGGACACCCGCGAGGACGCCCGCCGGCAGCGCCCCCGACAGGTGCGCCACGACCGCTCCTCGCCGCAGCGCCCCGCCGGCCGCGACCTGGATCGCCACGGAGGGGATCGCGCGGTCGGGCACCGACAGCAGCACGAGGTCGGCCCCCAAGGCCGACAGGCCGGCGTCGCCGACGACGGTCACGCCCCCGATGGTCTTGGCGGCCTCACGGGCCGACTTGAGCGTGCGGCTCGCCACCGCCACGACCTCGTGCCCCGCCCGCTTGGCGAGGACGCCGAGGGAGGTGCCGAGGATGCCTGCACCGACGATCGCGATCTTCACGGAGGGCCCGCCGCCCGGCCACCGCGCCGGTCGGGGGAGGGTACCGACGCGTCGGGGGCGCCGAAAGCACCCACCGCCGGGACCGTGCGCGGGCGCGGGGCCCGTGGCCCCCATGGGTGGGGGGTGGCCGGGTCCCTCGACCGCCCGAGACGCGAGCCCCTGCGATCGCCGACGAGCCCGCCGAATGCACGAGCCTATGCGGGCCCCACGGTGGGGCGTCCGGTGTCGGCATCGACCGGCACGTCGTGGCGGACGGGGCCGCGCCCGATCCCGAGCGGGCGCGCCGCGGCCAGCGCCCGGTGGAGGTAGGCCTTCGCGCCCGCGGCGGCGGTGGCGACGTCCTCCCCGCGGCCGAGGCGCGCGGCCAGCGACGTGGCGAGCGCGCAGCCCGAGCCGTGGCCGTCGCGGACCGCGAGGCGCGGCAGCGACAGCGCGAGGACGCGGTCGGCCGTGGCGAGCCAGTCGGTGGCGAGGGGGCCGACGCCGTGCCCGCCCTTGAGCAGCACCGCGCCGCACCGCCACGTGGCCCGCAGGCGCGCGGCGGCCTCCGCCTCGCCTCCGGGCGCGACGGGGCCGCCGAGGACGACGGCGGCCTCGTCGAGGTTGGGGGTCACGACCGCCGCGCGGGGGAAGAGGTGCGCCGCCAGCGCCGCGGGGAGCCCGGGCCGCGCGAGCGCGCCCCCGGCCGACGCGCCGAGCACGGGGTCCACGACGAGGGGGGCGGTCACGCTCCCGAGCGCCTGCGCCACCGCCGCCGCGGTCTCGGGGGCGAGCAGCATCCCCGTCTTGACGGCGCGCGGGGCGACCTGGGCGAGCACCGCCTCGACCTGCGCGACGACGAGGTCGGCGCCGACGTCGGCGACCGCGTGGACGCCGCGGTGGTTCTGCGCCGTCAGCGCCGCGACGACCGCGGTCGGGTGGACGCCGTGGGCCGCCAGCGTGCGCAGGTCGCCCTGGATCCCCGCTCCGCCCGTCGGGTCGGAGCCGCCGACCACGAGCACGGTGAAGGGGACGTCGTGCGCCACCGATCTACCGTACCAGCCGGAGGCTCCGCCGGACGGGCGCGTCGTACGCCACGTCGCCGAGCGCGGACGCGGTCCGGTGCGACCGGAGCCCTCCATGCGCGTGACGTCCCTCCTCGCGGCGTCCCTCGTCCTCCTGTGCACCGCCGGGTGCCGCTCGTCCTGGAAGCGGGACGGGTCCTTCGAGCCGCGGCTCGAAGCGCCCGCGATCGGGCGCGCGTGCACGTCCGTCGAGTGCGGGACGGCCCCGACCGTGGGTCGGGTGATGCCGGGCGACACGCTCGTCGGCGAGCTCAAGCCCGAGCAGGGCTGCCAGTGCTTCTTCTTCGAGGGCGTCGAGTACACGCTCCTCGACTTCGACTTCACGGCCGAGGGCTGCGGCGAGGCGCCGTCCCTGTCGGTCGAGGACCCCGAGGGGGTGCCCGTCGAGCTCGAGGCCACGACCAAGGGCGGCTCGACGACCGCCCGCGGCCTCGTGCTCCGCAGGACCGGCACGTACAAGGGGACGATCTGCAAGGCGGCCGGCGAGAGCGAGGTGCTCTACCGCTTCGCCTACACCCTGCGGCTCGCGGGCCAGGACGACCAGCGCTTCTTCCTGACGCCGGCGTCGAAGGAGGCCGTCTCCTTCGTCGCCACGCGCGGCGCCAACTGCATGCTGACCCTGCGGCCCGAGCACGCCTGCGGCTGCGTGCCGAAGGTCGTGACGGTCAAGGGCCCGGACGGCACCCGCGCGCTGGCGGTCGAGAACCAGATCGAGGGGGCGCCGCCGGCGCGGGTCACGCTCGAGCGCGACAACGTCCGCACGCTGCGCTTCTTCGCCGCCAAGCCCGGCCGCTACACGGTCACGGTCGCGTCCGAGGACGGCACCGAGGGCGACTGCCTCGCCCACGTGAACGTGGTCCCCGCGGTCTCGCCGGGCCGCCGGCTCTTCCACGACAACCACGACTGCCCCGAGGGCGGCGGCTGCCCGCCGTCGTCGGTCGCCTCGCTGCGCTGAGCGCGGGGCCGCGACCCCGCGGCGACGGCGTCAGCCGAGCCGCGGGAGCGCCGCGTCGAGCCGCGCGAGCGTCGTCGCGCGGCCGAGGATCTCCATCGTCTCGAACAGGGGCGGGGAGACCTTGGCGCCCGTCACCGCCGTGCGGACCGGCGTGAAGAGGTCGCCCGGCTTCCAGCCCGTGGCCTCGGCCAGCGCGCGCAGCGCGGCCTCGAGCTCGGCCGCGCGCCACGAGGGCGCCGCGTCGAGCGCCGCGCGCACGCGCGCGAGCGCGTCGCGGGTCTCGGCCGGGGTGCGCTTCTTCGCGACGAGGTCCTCGGCCGGGTAGGTGGGCAGCGTGTCGTGGAAGAAGCACGCCGCGATCGAGGCGTACTCCTCCAGCGTGCGGATGCGCTCGCGCACCAGCGGCGTCGTGCGGCGCACGAGCGCGCGGAACGCGTCGTCGGCGCCCGTCGCGAGCACGCGGCGCATCACCGGGTTGGCCGCGTCCTCGGGCGTGGGCGCCTGCGCGCGGCGCTCGACGTGCGCGACCACGCGCGCGGCGAGGTCGTCGTCGGTGAGCGAGCGGATCCACTCGCCGTTGAGCCACTTGAGCTTCTCGAGGTCGAAGACGGGCCCCGTCGTCGAGAGGCGCCCGATGTCGAACGTCGCGACGAGCTCGTCGAAGGTGAACTTCTCCTTGCCCTCGGGGTGGCCGTAGCCCATCAGCCCGAGGAAGTTGAGCAGGCCCTCGGGCAGGAAGCCCTGGTCGCGGTACCAGATCAGCGACGTCGGGTTCTTGCGCTTGCTGATCTTGCTGCGGTCGGCGTTGCGCAGCAGCGGCATGTGCGTCCACCGCGGCGCCTCCCAGCCGAAGGCGCGGTAGAGCAGCACGTGCTTGGGCGTCGAGGTGATCCACTCCTCGGCGCGGATCACCCACGTCACGCCCATCGCGTGGTCGTCCACGACGTTGGCGAGATGGTAGGTCGGGAAGCCGTCGGACTTGAGCAGGACCTGGTCGTCGATCGTCTTGTTCTCGAACGTGACGTCGCCGCGCAGGTCGTCGTGGAACGTCGTCGAGCCCTCCTTGGGCACCGACATGCGCACGACGTGGGGCACGCCCGCCGCGACCTTGGCGCGGACCTCGTCGGGGGTGAGGTGGCGGCAGAAGCCGTCGTAGCCGGGCGGCAGCTTCATCGCGCGCTGCGTCGCGCGCAGCTCCTCGAGCCGCTCCTCGGTGCAGAAGCAGCGGTACGCCGCCCCCTTGGCGAGCAGCGTCTCGGTCATCTCGCGGTAGAGCGGCGTGCGCTCGGACTGACGGTAGGGGCCATTGGGGCCGCCGACGTCGGGGCCCTCGTCGTAGCGCAGGCCGAGCCAGCGCAGCGCCTCGAAGATCTTCGCCTCGCTCGACGCGTCGTAGCGCGTGCGGTCGGTGTCCTCGATGCGCAGGATGAACCGGCCGCCGCCCTTGCGCGCGACGCAGAGGTTGAACAGCGCGATGTAGGCGGTCCCGACGTGCGGGTCGCCGGTGGGGCTCGGCGCGATGCGGACGACGGGCGGGCGGGCGGACATGGCGGCTCTTCCGACGGGACGGACGGGGACGGACGGGGCGGTGCGGCCGCCCTCGCCCCGCCGGGCGCGGGGCGGGCGACAGCGTACGCGTAGGCGTCGCGCGCGGGACGGCGGGCGCGAGCGCCCGCGCGGGGGCGCGGCGCAGGGTGCGCTACGGCGCCTTCGGGGTCTCCGGCGCCGGCGGCGCGTCGGGGGCCTTGGGGGTGTCGGCCGGCGGCGGCTCCGGCGCCTTGGGCGCGTCGGGCGGCTTCGGCGCCTCGGGCGCGGCGGGCGCGGGCGGCGCCTCGGGGGCCTTCGGAGCCTGCGGGGGCGTCGGGACCTCGGGCGGCTTGGGGGCCACGGGCGGCGTCGGCGCGCGGGGCGGCGTCGGCTTCGTCGGCGGCGCGGGCAGCTCGAGCCTCGGCTTGCCGGCCTTGACGTCGGCGTAGGCGGAGAGCGCCGCGTCGAGGGCCGCGACGAACTCCTCGGGGCGCAGCCAGCCCGCGATGCGGTCCACGACGACGGGCTCCTTCTGCCCCTCGCGCTGGAAGCGGAAGTGCACGGGCTCGCCGTCGTCGCCGAACAGCGCGACGGCCGGGATGCCGCCGCCGTGCAGGCTGCCGGTGCGGAACGACTGCTTCGGGTCGAGCTCGACGTTGAGCTTGACCGCGGTGAACTTCGCGAGGCGCCCGACCACCTCGGCGTCGGGGTAGGTGTGGAAGTCGAGGCGCTTGCACCACACGCACCAGTCGGCCTCGAAGTCCACGAGGAGCGGCTTGCCCTCGGCCGCGGCGACGGCCTTGGCCTCGTCGAGCGTGAGCGCGAAGTGGAACGGGGCCGGCTCCTTGGCGAGCGCGCGCTTCGTGTCGAGCTTGCGCAGCTCGCCGAACGCCTTGTCGGCCGCGAAGATCGGGAACCACTTCTCGGCGTTGACGCGCTCCGAGCGCCGGCGCAGCGTCGTCTCGACCGCCGCGGGCTCGACCGCGCGGTCGAGCACCGCCGTGCCGTCCGCGCCGACCGCGGTGACGCGCCACGTCACGGCGCGCTCGAGGAGCATCGGGGCGTCGCCCTCGGCCATGTTGTTCGGGTTGGGGCGCTCGAGCGAGCCCGCGGGCCCGAACCACCAGCGGTCGGCCGCGCCGTCGTAGCCGCCGTCGAGGTCGGCGTCGAGCAGCATGAGCTGCCACTTCGCCCCGTCCACGTCGGCCGTGCCGAGGCGAGGGCCCTCGCCGACCAGCGCGACGTGCGCGTTGGGCTGGGACTCGACGACGTTGAGCGTGACGCGCTCGCCCGCCACGGTGACCGGCTGCTGGTTCGCCCAGCGCATGCCGATGACGCGCATGCCGCGGCGCACCGGCGACGCGGCCAGCGGCAGCGTCACCGGCGAGGAGAGGTCGGGCTTGTCGCTGACGATCCCGGCGAAGGCGGGCCCGTCGCCGCGCGCGAACGCGAAGTGGAACGTCTTGCCGAGCAGCGTCGCCGAGCCGTAGAGCAGCTTGCCCGGGAGCGACGGCGGCGTCGTCACCGCCTCGGGCTTCTGCTCGCTCAACGCGAGCACCGTGGACGCCGACGGGCCGACGCCGCGGTTCTCCGTCGAGAGGATCACGTTGGCGACGAGGCTCGCCGTGCGCAGGCTCGCGGTCGCGCGGACCTTGGTCGCGTCGAGGCGCACGCCCTCGAACTTCCCCTCGGTGCCGACGTCCACCTTGCCCTGCTTGCTCGTCTGGGGCGCGCAGCGCGAGCACTCGCTCGCCGGGTCGAGCTTGCCGTCGCCGTTCGCGTCGAGCAGCAGCGCGAGCTTGCCCTCGGCGTCGTAGGCCACGACGACCGGCGTCTTGCGGCCCGCGCGCACGAGCGTGCCGCACATCGGCGACGTGAAGCCCTCCGGCGCGGCGCAGGTCTCCTCCCCGAGCTCGACCACGAGCGGGGCGGCGACCGGGCGAGGCTCGGGCGGCTTGGCGGGCGTCGCGCCCGGTGCGGGCGGCGGGAGGACCTCGGTGCGGACCGTGACGCGCAGCGGCGGCGGGGGCGTCGGCTCGCCGGCGCGGACGACCGGCGCGAGCGCAAGGAGCGCGAAGGCGACGAACAGGGGGCGGGCGTGCATCGGAGTCCTCCCCGGGGAGTCCCGGCGAACCCCCGAAGATAGACGCGGGACCCGTCCCCGCGCCCTCGGCGCGGGCCCCGCGGCGTCGGTGCGGCGAGGGCGGCGTCAGCGACCCGGGGGGCGGCGGCGCGGCGGGCGACGGGTGGGGGCCGGGGGGCGCGGGAGAGCCCCGGCCAGCCACGCGAGCGCCCCGGGGGTCGCCTCGAAGGCGGCGCGCAGCGTGTCGGCGGCGCGGCGGGCCTCGTCGAACGCGTCGGCGGAGAGCGCATCCGGCCGCGGCGGGCGCATCCCCCCGGCGAGCAGCAGGGGCCCGACCGTCGGGGCGGTCATCGTCGCCTCCGCGAGCGCGAACGAGGCGGCCACGCGGTCGTCGCGGCGGCGCGCGGCCAGCACGCGGGCCCACGACCATCCGGGCGACGCGTCCTCCGCGCGGGCCGCGAGCCACGGCTCGGCCTCGGCGTCGCGGCCGAGTGCGATGAGGCGGGCGACGTGGCGCACGCCGACGCCGAGCGGGTCGTCGGGGTCTTCGTCGAGCAGCGCCCGTTCCTGCGCGAGCGCGGCGTCCTCGTCGCCGCCCGCCCGCAGCGCGAGCGCGAGGGCGTCGCGGGCCGCGAGCAGCGCGCGTGCGTCCTCGCTGTCGCCCACGGGGGCGGCGGGCGCGTCGGGCGCGCGACCGATCGCCCGGCGCCCGGCGGCCACCGCCTCGCGCAGCCGCTCGACGCGCTCCGTCGGCGTCGCCGCGAGCTCGGCCAGGGCGCGCCACGCGTCGGCGGCGTCGGGCCACAGCTCGAGGGCGCGCCGCAGCAGCGGTTCACGGCGCGCCGACGGCAGCGCGGCGGCCTCCTCGACGTGCTCGCGCGCGCTGAAGCGACGGTCGGCGCTCGCGTCGTCGCGCGAGGTTGCCGGCCGCGTCCCCGCGGCGGCCACGGGCCCCGCGGCGACCGCCTCGACGCGCGCGCGCAGCCACTCGACCGCGCCCTCGGTGTCCTCGAAGGCCTGCGCCAGCACGGGGTCGGCGCCGGCGTCGGGCCCCGACGACGGCGCGAGGCCCGCCAGCGCCCGCGCGGCGGCGGGGTCGGCCTCGATCGCGCGGTCGAGCGCGGCCGTGGCGCGCTCGACGGCGTCGGTGTCGAGCGCGCGGCGCCGCCGGACCAGCGCGCGGGCGAGGCTCCACACCGCGCGCTGCTCGTGCGGGAAGCGCGCGACGAGCTCCTCGGCCTCGTCGTCGCGCCCGAGCGCGAGCAGCAGCAGCAGGAGGTCGCCGCGCACCGCGACCGGGTCCCGCGGGTCCGCGGCGAGCGCGTGCTGCATCGTCTGCACGGCCTGTGCGGCGCGGTCCTCGCCCCACTGCGTCCTCGCCAGGGCGGCGAGCGCGTGGAGGTAGGCGACGCCGTCGGGCGTGTCGGCCATGCGCCCGCGCCCCTCGCGCAGCCCCGCCTCGCCCAGCGCCTGCGTGGCCGCGTCCACCGCGCGTCGGACGTGCGTGCGGGCCTCCTCCGGGGACGGCGCGACGTCGGCGAGCAGCAGCCACGCCTCGACGCACTCGGGGCTCGCGGCGAGCGCGCGGCGGGCGGCGGCCTCGAGGTCGGCCCCGCGGTCGAGCGCGTCGTCGAGCACGCGACGGGCGCGCTCGCGCGCGGCGGGGTCGTCGCCCGCCGGCGGGCCGGGGCGTCGCGGGCGGCGGTCGGGGCGGCGGGGGCCGGTCACGGCGCGGAGTGTACGGGCGGCGCCGCGCGGGCCCTGACGGCGACAGGGCGCTATCGGTGCCCGGCGCCTCTTCCGTAGAATCCCGGCGCGTGGACGTGCCCGAGACCCAACGGCTGCTCCGCGCCGCCCTCGACGGGGGGGTGGCCGAGCTCGCCGCGCTCCTCGAACGGATGCGCGCGCGGATCGTCTTGTGGTGCGCGGCGCGCATGTCGGCGGACATGCGGTCGAAGCTCGAGCCCGAGGACCTGACGCAGGAGATCCTCCTCGCGGTCCACCGCGACTTCGACAAGTACCGCGGCCCCGCGGACCGGCCGTTCTTCAAGTGGCTGTTCACGGTCGCGGACCACAAGCTCAAGGACGTCGCCGACTACTACGCCGCGCAGAAGCGCCAGACGCCCGAGCCGCTGCAGCGTTCGCAGGCCTCCCCCTCGCAGGCGGCTGCGATGAAGGAGAACATCGTGCGGCTGCGGGAGGCGATCGAGGCGCTGCCCGAGGACTACCGCACGGTCGTGCGGCTCTACAAGCTCGAGGGGCGCGACGTCGCCGAGATCGCCGGCCTCCTCGGCCGCACCGAGAACGCGGTGCGCCTCCTCTACTTCCGCGCGCTCGCGGCGCTGCGCGACACCCTCGGCGGCTCGCAGGCGCCGATGAGCCGCACATGAGGTCGGCCCGCCCCGCCGATCGAGGCACGGGCGCCCGGGGTGGACCGCTCCCCGCGCCCCGCGTCGCCGTGCCCCCCGGTGAGGCTGCGAAAGACGGCGGGTCGGATCCCGCCTAGACAACCGGAGCCACCTCATGGCCGACGACCGCCAATCCGAAGACGTCGCCGATGCGCTTGCCGACGTCAACGGGCGTCGGCGGCGGGGCGAGCCCGTGGACCCGGTGGGGTACCGGGACCGGCTCGGGGCTTCGCACGCCGAGTTCCTCTCGCTGCTCGAGGTGGACGCGATGCTCGACCAAGCGGTCGATCCGCCGCCCCCGGAGCGCCTCCCCCGGGGGTTCGGGCCGTACGAGCTCCTGCGCGAGCTCGGCCGCGGCGCGATGGGCGTCGTCTACGAGGCCCTCCACAAGACGATGCGCCGCAAGGCGGCCGTCAAGGTGCTCAAGAGCGGCTTCGACGCCGACCCGCAGGCGCGGGACCGCTTCCGCCGCGAGGCCTTCGCGCTGGCGCAGGTGCACCACCCCCACGTCGTCGAGGTGTTCGAGGCGGGCGAGGTGGAGGGCCGTCCCTACTACGCGATGGCGCTGGTCGAGGGGCGCTCGCTCGCCTCGCTGATCCGCGCGCACGACGTGCCGCCGGTGCGCGACCTCTGCCGCGAGCTCGCCGGCGTCGCCGACGCGCTGCACGCGCTCCACGGCGCAGGCATCGTCCACCGCGACGTCAAGCCGAGCAACCTGATGGTCCGCAGCTCGGACGGGCGCGTGCTGCTGTCCGACTTCGGGCTCGCGCACGCCTCCGACGGCCTCGCGCTCACCCGCAGCGGCGATTCCATCGGCACGCCGCTCTACATGCCTCCCGAGCAGATGAAGGGGAAGCGCGACGAGCTCGACGCGCGCTCCGACGTCTACAGCCTCGGGGCCACGCTCTACGAGGCGATCGCGGGCCGTCCGGCCTTCGGCGCCACCGAGTACGCCGCGCTGGTGCGCGAGGTGATCGAGAAGACGCCGCTGCCCCTGCGCCGGGTCGTGCCGGAGTGCCCCGCCGCCGTCAGCGCGATCGCGATGCGCGCGCTCTCGAAGAACCGCGACGACCGCCACGCGACCGCGGCGCAGCTGCGCGACGACCTCCGCCACGTCGCCGACGGCGAGGACAGCCAGGTCACGCCGCCGGTGTCGGTGCTCGTCCACCTGCGCCGCTGGGCCGCCGAGCGCTGGATCCCCGTCGCCGCGACGGTGCTCGCGCTCGCCGGGGCCTCGTGGTGGTGGACCCACCGCGAAGCGACCCTCGTCCTCGACTCCCTCCCGTCCGGCGCCGAGGTGGCGGTGGACGGGGCGACCCGGGGGACCACCCCGCTCTCGATCGGGATCCGCCCCGGGTCCCACCAGATCACCCTGCGCACGGACGGGTTCCTCGACCACGTCGAGACTCGCGACCTCGTCGCCGGGGGGATGCACGAGCTGCGGGTCCCGTTGGCGCTGCGCGACCCCTCCGACCCGGTGCCGCGGCAGCGGCTCTTGGCCTCGGTGGGGATCCGGGGGGGCTACGAGTTCGCCCGCAACCGCGCGGCCGGGGGGCCGTCGCTGCTGATGGTGGTCCCGCGCGGCGACGTGCGCCGCGAGGACCTCGACACGTACGCGTTCGAGGTCGGCGACCGGGTGGACTTCCCCGAGGGCGGCACCCTCGAGTTCCGCCGGGGCGAGACCGTGCTGCACCGCGAGCCGTTCGACCCGCCGACGATGCAGGTCCGCGCCCCGCTCCCCGAGGCCGTGCTCTCGGCGCTGCGGGTCGGCGACGAGGTGACGTGGGGCTGGTTCGCCCCGGCGAACGCCCGTGGCGCCAAGGACGTCACCGCGAGCTTCCGCCTCGTCCTCGCGCGCACCACCGCCGACTTGCTGCGGCTCCGCCAGGACCTGCCCGCGGGTGCCCCGAGCGACCTCATCGGGGAGCTCGAGGTGCGCCTGCTCCGCGAGCGCGGGCTCGCCACCGCGGCCCTGGCCCGAGCCGACGCCTTGGCCGACGCGCATCCCGACCTGCTCCCGCTGCAGGTCGTCGCCCGCCAGTGCTACGAGGCGCTCAAGCTGACCGGCGCCGAGCGCGCGCAGCGCCTCGAGCAGCGGATCGCGGCGTTCCCGGCGGAGTCCCTGGCGCGGCTCAAGGTCGCCAGCGCCGCCGCGGGACCCGTGCCGAGCCCCACCCCGGGTCGATGACCGGGGGTTGCGCGCGGGGGTGCCCGGGGGGGCGTGCCCCGCGCGCGCGGGCTGGGAAGAGGACGCGGCTCGGCGCGGGGCCCGGGGTCCCCGGGGAGCGGGCCTCCGCATCCGGGGGATCCTCCCCCGGTGAGTTGCCTCCTGCCGGGCGCGAATGCGTGGGGCGCGGAGAAGGTCCGAAATGCCGCGGACCGGTCTCCGCTCGTATCGGTGAGTCGGCGGTCGCCGGCCGGGCACAGAGGGTGCCCCGGTCGGGCCGCCCGGACGGGGCGCGAGCCCCTCGAGGAGTTCTTCCGATGTACAGGCCGACGAAGCGTTTCGCGGCGATGCTGGTGGCGGGGGTCGCCGGGATGGCGCCCGCGCTCGCCGGCTGCGGTGGTGAGCCGGCCAAGACGGCGGCGACGGGGTCGGGCAGCACCGCCACGGCGGACGCGAGCCTCCCCAAGACGGTCGACTTCAACAACCGCGACGACCTCGCCAAGGCGCTCGCGAGCATCGGCGTCGAGTCGACCACCTACGAGGTCGAGCGCGACCGCGCGTCGGGCCCCGAGGGCATCGCGTTCCCGACGTGGCCGGCCGGTGAGGTCCGCAAGAACGGCCTCCAGACCTACCGCGTCGACGTGAGCCCGTCGTTCGAGGGCAAGGCGACGCTGCGCTTCTCGCTCGGCAAGAAGCCGCTCTACGAGGCCCCCTTCGAGCCGACGACGACCACGACCGAGGCGGCGATGCCGGCGGCCGTGGCCGAGGGCGTCAAGAAGGGCGACGTCGTCACGTGGGGCGTGTACTTCGCGGACAAGAAGCAGAAGCCCGCGACCGTCACCTTCACCGTGATCGAGAAGCCGTCCGCGACGAAGAAGGTCGCCGAGCTCGACGGCAACAAGTCGCTGTCGCGCCTGGCCCGCGAGGTCGCCAAGGCCCAGACGCTGCACAACTACAGCCTGCTCAGCGAGGCGCTGGTGACCTACGCGACCGTCGGCAAGGAGGACGCCCGGATCACGAGCGTCTACGCGCCGATGATGGACTGCCTCCGTCGCCTCAAGCTGAAGAACACCCCGCTCTTCGAGGAGGCCAAGCTCCGCGCGGTCTCCGACACGTCCCCGATGCGTGGTGACTTCCGCAACGCCGGCGACGACCTGACCAAGGCCGGCCCGGTGATCGAGGCTCCGAAGCCGGTCGCGACGGCCCCGAAGGGCGCGAGCGGCAACCCGAAGCTCGGGCCGGGCGGTGCGGGCCTCAAGCCCACCCCGACCCCCGAGGCGGGGATGGCGGCGGACGAGTCCGGTGCGGCTGCGCCGATCACCGACCCCTTCGCGACGGCTCGTGCGACGGCTGCGGCGCTCAACAACTTGGCTCGTGAGTCGCGCAACCGCGCCGACACGCTCGCCCGGGACGCGCAGCAGGCCCGTGCGCTCGCCGACGCCGCGAAGGTCGAGGCGGACAAGCTCGGCCAGCAGGTCGGCGACCTCGCCGCGAAGATCAAGGAGCTCCAGGACAAGGCGGCCGACACGACCAACGGCCTCACCGATGCGGAGCGCGTCGCGCTGATGCAGCAGGCTGAGAACCTGACGCAGCAGCTCGGTGGCCTCCAGGAGCAGGCCAAGTCCGCGGCTGAGCACGCCCAGGACATGGACCACAAGGCCGACGGGCTCGAGCAGCGCGCCAACGTGGCCGACCGTGAGGCCGACCAGCAGGAGGAGGCTGCGAAGAACGCGGGTGCGGCGGCCCTCGGCCTCCCGATGACGCCCCCGAACCCGGCCAACCCGGCCAACCCGGCGCTCAACGCGACCGGCAAGGACTGGGGCCAGTACCTCAACAGCCTGCAGACGCTCGTCACCTCGGCCCAGCAGAACCTGATGGCTGCGACCGACCGTGCGAACGCGGCCAACGCCGGTCTCGATGCGGCTCGCGCCGCCTACGAGGCCGCCAAGGCGGCCGAGTCCGCCACCCCCGGCACCTACACGCCTGAGCAGCTCGCGGCCCTCGACGCGGCGGTCAAGACCGCCGAGCAGGAGGTCGGTGCGTCGCAGCAGGCGCTCGGTGCGGCGGGCGAGGCGCTCGACGTCGCGCAGAAGAACCTCGACTACGCGTCGAATCAGAACAAGTAGTCGGCTCGCGCCGACTCACCCCACGCCCGGGCCGACCGGCCCGGGCCCTCGCGGGGGACGCCTTCCGGGGCGTCCCCCGCGTCTCGTTTCGGGGGCGCCCGACTTCGCGTGAAATGAGCACCGCCCGCTCCCGCCTGTGGAGGCGGAACCGGACCCCCTGCCATGGCCCCCGAACCGCCCGCCGAAGCCCTGCTCTCCGCGCTCGAGGACTACCACCGGCGCCGCTCGCTCGGGGAGGCCGTCGACGTGGACGCCTACCGCGAGAAGCTCGACGCGGCCGCCTTCGAGCGCTTCCGGGTGCTCGTCGCGCAGAGCGCCGCCCCCGTCCGCGGGTCCGCCCCGCCCACCGAGGCCCAGCTCCCTCGCCTGCTCGGGCCGTACCTGCTCGAGCGCGTCGTGGGGGGCGGCGGGATGGGCGTCGTCTACTCGGCGTTCCACTGCGCCCTGGCGCGCCGCGTCGCCGTGAAGGTGCTCCCGCGCGCGCTCGAGGCCGACGAGGACGCGGTCACGCGCTTCCGCGGCGAGGCGCGCAAGTGCGCGCAGGTGCGTCACCCCAACATCGTCACCGTGTACGAGGAGGGGGAGGTCGACGGCCAGCTCTACTACGCGATGGAGCTGATCGAGGGCCGCACGCTCCAGGCGCACATCGACGAGGGCACCGTCCCGCCGGTGCGCGAGCTCGCCCGCGCCGTCGCCGAGCTGGCCGACGGGCTCGAGACGCTGCACCGCGCCGGCGTCGTCCACCGCGACGTCAAGCCGGCCAACGTGATCGTCCGCTCCGCCGACGGGAAGATGGTGCTCGCCGACTTCGGGCTCGCGCGGATGCTCACCTCGCCGCGCCACACCCAGACCGGCACCGCGATCGGCACCCCGCCCTACATGAGCCCCGAGCAGATCCTCGGGCGCGTCACCGAGGTGGACGCCCGCAGCGACGTGTACGGGCTCGGCGTGACGCTCTACCACGCGATCACCGGGCGGCTCCCGTTCGCCTCCCGCGAGACCTCCGACCTCTTCCGCCTCATCGTGACCCAGCGGCCCGAGCCGCTCCACCGCGTGCGCCCCGACGTGGACGTCGCGATGGAGAAGGTCGTGCTCAAGGCGCTCGAGAAGCGCAAGGACGACCGCTACACCACCGCCGGCGACATGCGCGACGACCTGCGCCGCGTCGTCGTCGGCGAGACCCCGGAAGGCGAGCCGGTTCCCGGGTGGAAGCACGCGCTGCGGCGCCTGCGCCCGTTCGCCGTGCCGATCGCGGCGGTCTTCCTGCTCCTCGTCGGGGCCACCGTGTGGTGGATGCGGCGCCCTGCGACGCTCGGGATCTCCGTCGCGGTGCCGGTCGAGGTCGTCGTGGACGACGTCCCCCGTGGACGCACCGCCCCCGACCGTCCGCTCGTGATCGAGCTTCCGGCAGGCGAGCACCGCGTGCGCGTCGGGGCCGGCGGCGACTTCTCCAAGCCGATGCGGCTCGACCTCGGCCGCGGGCAGCATCTCTTCGTCGAGGTGCCGATCGCCGAGGTGCCGCTCGGCGCCGTGGACGACCCGCGTCACCTCGACGCGCTCGCTCGCGAGGCGCTGCCCGACATCTCCAACACGATGGCGCGGACCTTCCAGGCGTGGAACCAGTTCGGCCGCGACCGCGCCGGCGGGCGCGACCTCCCGACCATGCTGTTCCCGCGCGGCGCGGTGCGCCTCGCCGACGTCGCGACCCTCGACCTCGAGGTGCCTGCCGACTTCCACGCCGACGAGGACTGGATGCTGGTCGTCCAGCGCGACGGCAAGGACCTCGTCCCGCCGCGCGTGTGGGCCCCGCGCAAGGACGAGGCCGCGCCTGCGGCCTCCGTGCCGCTGCCCGACGACGTGCGCCGCGCGCTCGCGGTCGGCGACACCGTCCGGTGGGGCGTGCGGCCGCGGCGCGCGGGCCAGCAGGACCCGCTCGCCTACCCGCTCGCCTCGTTCACCGTGGTGGACACCGACCCCGCCGACGTCCTGCGCCGCATCGACGAGCGTCTCGTGGCCCAGCCCGCGCGCGTGCGGGCCCTGTTCCGCGCGCGCCTCCTGCTCGCGCAGGGGCTCGCCACCGCCGCCGCGCGCGAGGTGCTCGCCGCGGCGCCGGCCGACGCGCGGTCGTTCCACGAGGCGGCCACCCTCGCCCAGGCGATGACCGCGGCGAGCGCGGCGCTGGCGGACACCGACCTCTTCCGCGCGGCCAAGGGCGTGGTCGAGGCGCCGGCGAACGACGCGCTGCGCGATCGCCGCTTCGCGCCTCCCCCGCCGGCGGCGGCCCCGGGGCGCTGACTCCCGACCGACGAGGCCCCGCGCGCGCAGGACGCACGCGCGGGGCCCCGGACGGGGCTCGCGGAGTCATCCCGGGCGCGCGTCGGACGCGACGACCGCGCGTGCCGGCACTGCGCCGAGCCGCGGACGACGCGCGGCGACGCGCATCGAATCGACGACGGGCCCCGCGTCGCACCTCGGCCCGCGGCGCCGCCCCGACCTCGTCGGCTCGTGAGCGTGGTGGGCTACCTCGGCCCGGCACCGAGGTGACGGCGGAAGTGCTCGAGGATGCGGCGGTGCAGGTGGAGGCGCGAGGCGGTGCCCTCGATCCCGTGCCCGCGCTGCGGGTACGCCTGCAGGTCGAAGGGGCGGCCCGCCGCGACGAGCGCGTCCACGAGGCGCCAGGTGTTCTGCGCGTGCACGTTGTCGTCGGCGAGGCCGTGCGCGAGGAGCAGCGCGCCCGACACGTCCTTGGCGAAGGTCGTCACCGAGGCGTCTCGGTAGCCCGCGGCGTTCTCCGCCGGCAGGTCCATGTAGCGCTCGGTGTAGATCGTGTCGTAGAGCGCCCAGTCCGTGACGGGGGCGACCGCGGCCGCCGCGCGAAACGTCGTGGGTGCGCGCGCCGCGGCCAGCGCGGCGAACGTGCCGCCGTACGACCAGCCCCACACGCCCACGCGCTCGCGGTCGAACCACGGCTCGCGCGCGAGGAGCTCGACGGCCGTGACGAGGTCCTCGAGCTCGCAGGTCCCGAGGCGCCGGTGCACGGTCGCCTCGTGGTCCTTGCCGCGTCCTGCGGTGCCGCGGCCGTCCACGGCCAGCACGACGAAGCCGGCCTCGGCGAGCACCGCGTCGAAGCCGACCCCGCCGTGCACGTCGCGCACGGTGCGCGAGCCCGGCCCGCCGTAGACGTGCGCCACGACGGGCCAGCGTCGCGCGGGGTCGAACGCGCGGGGCACGCGCACGCACGCCACGAGCGCCGGGTCGGCGCGCAGCGTCCGCAGCGTCGGCGCGGGGAGCGCGAGCGCGCGCATCGCGGCCGTCTCCGACGTCGCGAGCGGGCGCACCTCGGTGCCGTCGGCGCGGCGCAGCGCGTGGCGGGTCGGGAGGTCGAGCCGCGACGCGGCGTCCACGAAGAGCCGGCCCGACGGCGAGAAGCGCGCGCCGTGCGACGTCGCCGGGTCGGTCACGGTCGTCGCGTCGCCGCCGTCGAGGGGCACGCGCAGCACCTGCGTGCGCAGCGTCGCGAGGTCCTCGACCTCGACGAACGCCGCGCGCGCCTCCTCGTCCACCGCGAGCAGCGCGCCCACCTCGCGACGCGGCGGCGAGAGCGGTCGCGGCGCGCTCCCGTCGGCGGGCACGAGGTAGAGCCGCCACCAGCCGTCGCGGCGGCTGCGCAGCAGCGCCGCGCCGTCGCGCAGGAAGCGCGGGGGCGCCGGCGCGTCCACCCACCGCGGCTCCGTCTCGCTCCACCACGTCGAGCGGGCGCCGGTGCCCGGGTCGCACGCGACGACGTCGAACCGCGTCTGGTCGCGCGTGAGCACCGCGACGAGCACGCGGCACGCGTCGGGGGTCCACGCGAACCACGGCACGTACGTCTCGCCCGGGACGCCGGGGTCGAGCCAGGTCGGCTCGCCGCCCTCGACGGCCGCGACGCCCACGGTCGCGACGGGGTTGCGGTCGCCGGCCTTCGGGTAGCGCTGCGCGACGACGGCGCCGTGGAGCGGGATGGGGTCGCCGATCTCGACGCGGGGCACGCCCGTCTCGTCGAGGCGCAGGAACGCGAGGCGGCGGCTGTCGGGCGACCACTGGATCGCGGTCGTGACGTCGAACTCCTCGGGGTAGACCCAGTCGAGGGTGGCGTGCAGGCGGTCGGCGGACCCGCCGCGCGTCAACGCGCGCTCGACGACGACGTCGCCCTCGAGGCGTGCGACGTGCAGGTCGGCGTCGCGCGAGAACGCCACCGCGGTGCCGTCGGGCGACGGGCGCACGTCGGCGATCGGCGACGCGGTGCGCGTCATGCGCTGGCGCGTGCCGTGCGCGAGGTCCACGCGCACGACGTCGCCGTCGGCGGGCAGGAACAGGACGTTGCCGTCGTCGGCCCACGCGTGGTCCACGGGGCCCGCGCGCCCGATGCCGCGCATCGGCACCGCGCGCTCGTCGCGTTCGCGCAGCGCCTCGACGCCCGCGGTCGCGGGCCACGGCGTCGCGGTGCCCTTCTCGGCGTCCACCTCGACGAGCGTGCGCCGGCCCTCGATCGTCCTCCACTCGACCCAGGTGTCGCGCGCCGGGGCGCCGGCGTCGGGCCGCGGGCCGGGCGGTCTCCACGACGCGATCGCCGGGCCGCCGGTGACGAGCGGCGGGTCCTCGTAGAGGCGCTCGAGCGGCAGGGGCGGCGGCGCGGCGGGTGCGGCGGCGTCCTCGCCCGCGACGGGGGCGGCGATCCCCGCGACGCATGCCCCGACGAGCGCGGCGCGTACGCACGCGCGCCGGAGTCGGTCGAGCACCGGGTTCCCGGGGGGCATCGCGTCACCCTACGCGGGTCCGCACGGCGTTGCACCTCCCTCGCTCGTCCGTCGCGGGACGGCGCGCGGAGGGAACTGGCGGACATCCCGTCTGACGATTCGCGCCGCCCGCGTGGCGGGCCGCGCCGCCGTTCGCGGCGGCGGTCTGGCCTGCCGCGCGCCGGCTCCGTGCACCGTGTCGCCCTCTCCGGGGCGACCATGCCCACGAGTCGGCCCGAGTCCTCCGCCGCCGGCGACCGCCGCCGGGGGGCCCTTCGTCGGGTCCCGAGGGCCCCTTCCCGGACGCCGTCGGTCGGTGGGTGTAGTCTCTTGTTCGTATGGTGTTCGACACGTCGCCCCCTTCGGCGTCCGCGCCCGGTACGGCGGGTCCCGCGCGCAGCTCGCGTCGCGTGCCGCGCGGGCGTTCGTCGTCGGCGCACGCGGGGGCGGCGCGGGGGACGCCGGTGCGTCTCGGGGCGCCCACCGAGCCGAGCCCGCTGCGTCCGGGCGGCGACGTCGCGCTCGCGCGGGTCGAGGGCGACGGTCTCCGTGCGCTCGGCGTGCGCGACGGCGATCACGTGCTGGTGCGCCGTCAGCGCACTGCGGCCGACGGCGACCTCGCGGTCGTCGCCGATCCCTCGGGCCGCGGCGCGCTGTGGCGGGTCCACCCCGACCGCGACGCGCTGCTCCTCTGCTGCGACGACGGCCCGCCCGTGGCCCGCACCGGCCCTTGGCCCGAGGTGCGCGGCATCGTCGTCGGCGTCTGGCGCCGCGCGATGCCGGAGGCTGACCCCGCCTGACGCGCGGGGGTGAGCCGGCGTTCGGTGGGGCCGCCGGCGAGTCCCACGCCGGGAGTCGTTCGGATGGCGTTGCGCCCGCGCCGTACGGCGACGAGCGGACTCAAGGTGGCGGCGCGTCCCCTCCGTCCTTGTGAGCCCGCAAGCGCGAGCGGGGTGCCAAAGGGGCCGCCGCGGGAACCGGTTGCGAACCACGTGCGCTGGCGAGCGAGGCAAGCCCGCCGAAGTCGCGAAGGACGAGGCCCGTCGCGCGCCGAACGCTCTTCAGGCCCCGATCTCGTCGGCTCGTGAACTTGGTGGCCGAGGTGCTGTCGCCGGCTGGCCGGTGCGCCCGGTCAGGTGACACCGAATCAACGGTAAGAACGAAAACAGCACAACCTATGATCCTTGAACAAGTTGCGCGGTCGATGCTCTGGCTGTGTGCCAGTAACTGGATCGCCTAATCACGGTCGGAGGAGCCTTGGCTACTCACGTAGCGGACCGCCTTCCCCCGCCCCTCGCGGCGGAGGAACGCCGTCGGTCCCTCGCTCCACTGCCTCGGCGACGTAGAGACCTGCGCCCTCGTGGATTGCGAATCGTCCACTCGACTCTCGCCGTGACGATGCGCTGCGCGCACCTCGCCCCCGAGGCGGGGCGGGCCGGCATCAACAAGCTCGGCGAGGCGCTCGCGGGAGTGGGGGAGCCCGCGGCCGACTCCTCCGTCCCGCCGACGGCCGGCGTGGGGGAGGGCCCGGTCGGGTATGGCGCCCGCCGTTCGGCGTCAGCCCTGGCCTCCCGGTCGCCCTCCTGGGCAGTTCCTCGAGTCGCAACTGTTTGTGCCGTAGGGGCTTGTGGAAGGTGGGCGCCGGTTTGGTGAACCGGTGCCCCCGGTTCGGGTGGTCGCTCCGGTGTCGACCCACTGCGCCTGCGCCCCCGCCGCCAAACCCTCCCTCATCTGGTTGCTCACGTTGTGCGCCGTGTCACGCCGTGAATCCGCGTCTCCAGTGCGGAGATCCGCTCCATCACCTCATCCCAGGGCGGCGGGTCCTCGAAGAACATGCCCCGCATCGCAGCGTAGTCGGCAGCGAGCGCCACCGCGAGGGGGCCGCGAGGCATGACTTCAATGTTGGCGAGTCCGATCTCTCCGTAGTTCACGTACGCGGCGTGGAACCGAGCCTCCTTGCAATCGCATACGCGTCGCAACAGCTCCTCGTTCGCGATCGCCGCCGTGGCCACGTCGGCGGCCGCCATGGTCGCAAGATCGGATACGTGCCGGGAGTAGCGGGCCCACTTGTGCGCCGGACCATCACCCGGCTTGCGAGCGCGGGAGTTCTCGGCATGCAAGATCGTCGCCTTCTCCCAGAAGGTCCGTTCCACCGCGAGAACCGGGACCTCGAACGCGCTGCCGAGCCCAGCGTCTGGCCGTGCCTGCGCCGCGTACGCGACGATCGGTCGCACGACCGATGGCTCGCGCTCGGATCGAGCCCCGAATTCCAAGCGAACGGTCGGGGGTACATAGCCGTACGATCTTCTCGAAGGTCCAGGATAGGCGAATAGCAGCGTGCTCGGATCACCAGGTGCGGGCGTCACCCAGCCCGATTCGCCGAGGATGGACGAGATGTCGCCGTCGAGCGCTTTGCAGAGCGGCCCACTCACGAATGCGTCGCACCCCGCGTTCGCAGCCTCCAGTTGCTTTCGATGTTGGTTCTTGCTGGCGGTTGACGCAGCAAGGGTCACTCCGAAGAGGGCCGGGTCGATCGTGAGGTCGATGTCCTCGGAGAAACGCCTGATCAGCGCGTACGCCTTCGAGAGCGACGTACCGCCCTTGAAGACGATCGACGGTTCGTTCCCGGTCCCGCGCAACTGGGACAGCTTGAAGACGCGCTGGAGGGCGAAGCACACCCAGGCGTCCTTCTCGATGATCTCGACGGCGACGGGACGTGGGAGTGCCCCTTTGGGATCCGACGCCACTGCGGCGAAAAGCTCCCGCCGATCGGACGCGCTAAGACGAGCGATAGCCTCCATCGGGCTGTTCTCCGCTTCGTGGGCGTGTCGCGTCACGCGTCTTGGAGAAGGCGCACGATCGCTCGCCGCTGCCACTCGGTGACCGAGGCGGCGAGGCGCCCGAGCCGCGTGAGATCCGTGTCGGCCATGGTCCTCCGTAGCTGTGCAATCACAGGCTCGTCGACTCCTGCCGGTCCGAGGGCTCGGAGCGCCTCGAGCACGGTCCCGGCCACCTCGCCTGCCGCAGCGAGTCGGCGAGCGGTCGCGTGCCGCAGAACGATCGGGCGCCCCAGGACTGCGATCCGTCGAGACGATCCGTCCGTGATGTACGTCGCCACCGCGGGGACCTGCGTGGAGAGCCCGAGTCTGTTCAGAGCTCCTTCTCCCGTGATCTGCACGCGGCTGCCGGTTCGGCGGGCGATGGCCGCCACGATCACGTCGATCTCAGGGGGCACCGGACCGAACCGTGCGCTCTTCGCCGGCCGGTCGTACAACCCTTGTGCTAGCCGCCGGATCTCGGCACTCTGACACAGACGGTGCAGGGCACCGTCGATCGCGCTCCGCGTCCCGAGATCGCTGAAATCCGTCGGGATCCAGACTGCTCCGGGGCCGCGCTTGCGTATGCGATCGAGTATCTTGGCCGCAGTCCTGGTGGGGGGCATGTGAAAGAAAAGTATCACGAATTTCTTCCTGCGCAAAACAGAGACGCCGGGCCTAAGAAGGCGTAAAGACTTTATTTCCAGTACCTTAGGTCGTTTCTGATGGTGGCCGCTGGAGCCGGTCGCCTTCGATGTCAGTGGTTGTCGGAATCGACAGACTATGACATACTGCGTCGGCCGTTACGACCTCAAGGATGGCCATGAGCGCCTTCACCGAAACCCGCGAGCACTACCGGCTGAGCCAAGAGCAGTGGGCCCGTGCTTTCGGAGTAGCCCGATCCACCGTCTCGGCGTGGGAGGGCGGCCAGGCCCAGCCGCCGCCCGTGGTCCTAGGCGCGTATCGCAAGCTCCAGGAGCCGATCCGCCGCGGAGACCACGCCGGCATCGAGGCGACACGCGGACACCTTCTCATGATCGCCCAGCAGGCCGAAAGAGAGGCTGGGCGCCTCAACCGCGGCCGCCTGGAAGAGAGCCCGCTCGTCAAGGTCGTAGCGGTCAGCGCCGCCGCGATCGCTATCGGGATGCTGTTGGCCTATCTGTTCGAGGACAAGAAGGACTGACCTCGCGTTCGCGACGCGGGTAGAGACGGACAACGCCATCGTGCTGATGATCGTCGTGGTGATCATCGTGATCATGATGCTGATGAAGATGAAGTTGCACAACATCATGAACCAAGTCAACGCCTCCCTCGCAGTGCGGCGGTCTTGAGAATCGGCGCGAGACAGACGCTCTGGGCGTCGTGGCCTACGACCCAGACATCGTGCTGCGCGCGCTCCTACCCCGGGAAAGCGGTGGGCGCTTGCGGATCAAGCGAGTGCAAGACGAGGCGGCTCGTCCACCCGCGCACGGATCGGACGACTGTCCACGAACGAGGGCCCGTGCGCTGTGGACGACGATCGGCCGCTGAGGGCGCGCGACCGGGGCCCTTCGCGCGCCAGACGTGCCGCGATCGGGAGTGCGTGACTTGGTGGACCGCCTCGCGCGTCCGACCCGCTCAGTCGGCGTCGTCGTGCGAGCGCACGATGACGGGGCGCAGGAGGAGGCGGACGCCGAGCGACGTCGTCTCCTCGCCCCACCCCGAGACGTGGAAGGGCGCGGGGCTCGTCAGGCGCACGCCGATCACGGGGACGGACGCGAGGTCGCGGTCCACGAAAGAGAGCCCGTCGGGTGACCAGCGCGCCGTCTGGTGCGCCGGGATCTCGAGCGACACGATCGGCGTGATCGCCGCGTCGAAGCCGTCGGGCTGCGGCACCACCGCCGAGACCGAGACCGTGATCGTGCTCGAGCCCGGGTTGACGACGTGCACCCACGTGCGGACGAGCGACGGCAGCGTCGGCTGCGGGTCCACGTGCAGCGCGTCCGCGACGTGCGCGGCCGGCGCCGGGCGCAGCGTCGCGACGTGGACCAGCGAGACCGGGTCGAACTGGCGCAGCGAGACCTCGACGTCCTCGGGGACCTGCAAGCGCAGCGTCGCCCGCGTCAGCGAGAGCGCGCTGAGCACGTCGCCGAAGAGGTCGTCGAAGGGCGCGTCCATCGTGCCCAACGTGAGCGTCTCGCGGGCGACCAGCTCGATCGTGCGGGGCGCGAGCAGGATCTGCGTGCCGTCGGCGGCGCGGACGTCGGCGAGCACCACCGTCCGCGCGTCGTCGGCGTCGTTGCGCAGCAGGACCGCGAAGTCGGTCCACGAGGCCGGCGACGACGTGACCGGGCCGTGCTCGACGACGACCATCCCGTCGCGGTCGCGCGCGACCACGTGCGGCACGCCGTCGAAGGCGAGCGGGCCCTCCTCGGTGGCGACGAAGAGCGGCGTCGGCGCCGTGAGCTCGACCGCGCCGAAGAAGCCGGGCGTCCCCGTCAGCGCCGCCGGCGAGAGCGTCGCCGCCGCGAAGGCGTCGAGCGGGATCGGCGCGAGCGGGACCGCCACCCACGGCGAGGACGCGCTCGCGCCCGGCACCCACGCGGTCGCGGTCACCAGCGTCACCGCGCCCGACGCGTTGACGACCTGCACGAGGTCGGTCTCCGGCAGGATCGTGGCCCGCGCGCTCGTCGAGGGCGGCGGGGCCGCGAGGTCGCCCAGCGGCCAGCCCCGCGACGCCTCGCTCGCCACCGCGCCGTCGTCGTCCACGCGGAACTCGACCTCGACGCGCCGCGACGGCGTGGCGACGTGCACCCAGCCGCCCGCCGCCGTCGGCACGAAGAACGTCTCCTGGTCGTCGCCGTCGAGCGCGATCGGCCCGCCGGTGACGATCGAGCCGTCGCCGGCGTGGACGGTCACGGTCGCGGTCGTGGCGTCGCTCTCGAGGTTGCGCAGGCAGAGCGTCATCGTCCTCGAGGCGCTCGCAGGCACGAACGGGACACCCCAGTCCGCCGGCCCCTCCTCGAAGCCGCTGCCCCCGGAACCGCCGCCGCCTCCGCAGGCGGACAGCGCGAGCGACAGCACGGCGACGACGGTGGAGAGCAGACGCATGACGACCTCCGGCCCCCGGCCCAGAGCCTGGGCCCTGTTTCGGAACCCTCCCTGCTGCGTCCGCACGGACCGGGCTGCGGCGAGGCGTCCTCGGCGAAGAGCCTCCTCAGCGGGTCAGGAACCCGCCTCCGGGGCTCTTCGCCTGCGGTGCCTGGCCTCGCCTCGGCCCGTGCGGCCTCGCCACGGGAAGTTCCGA
>JADZCA010000030.1 GCA_020851795.1 Planctomycetota bacterium
CGAGATCGGCGTGCGCTGGCCCGTGGAGGCGCCGGTGCTGTCGGAGAAGGACCGCACCGCGCCCCGCCTCGACGACTGGCTCGACCTGCTCCCGTGGCGCGCGCAGGCCGCCTGAGCCCGCCGAATTCACGAGCCGACGAGGTCGGGGCGGCGCCGGGGCGGGCCCCGCGGCGCGCCCCCCGCCCGGCGTCGTACCCTCGGGGCGTGCCCGAGCCGACTGCCGCCCCGCCGACCGCCGGACCGCGCCCGCCGCGCGTGCGGCGCGTCTCCCCGCTCTTCGCGCTCACGGGACTGCTCGCGCTGGCGGCCGCCGGCGCGGCGCTCGCGCTGCGCGACGCCCCCGCGGGCGGCGTCGCGGCCGCGCAAGGTCCGCGGGCCCACTACCTCTACGTGAGCGAGCTCGAAGTCGATGCGAGGAAGCCCGACGGCTCGGCGTGGGACGTCGGCGGCGGGCTCCCCGACCCCAAGGTCGAGATCCACTGGCGCGGCGTGCAGGTGTTCGAGAGCGCGACGAAGCAGGACACGCTCGTCGCGCACTGGAGCGCGGCCAGCCTCGGCCTCGACACGCTGCGCGACGCGTCAAAGGACGCGGTGGTCCGGGCCGCGCGCGTCGTGCCCGAGCCGGGCAGCGGCGCGGTCGTGACGTTCCGCGTGCTCGACGCCGACCTCGTCGCCGACGACGAGGTCGCGTCGTGGACGGTGCGGCTCGAGGACCTCCCCCGCGGCAAGTCGGTCGTGCGCGCACCCGCCGCGGGGATCCGCTACGTCGCCTACGAGCTCGTGCCGTGCGACGAGGCGGGCCTCGACCTCGTGCTCAAGTGAGCGCGACGACCGCTGCCCCGCGGCCGCTGCCCTTCGCGCGCGCCGCGCTGTGGGCGTGCTTCCCCGCGCTCGGGGTCGGGCTCTTCGCCCCGGCGGTGGTGGCGTCGAGCGACCTCGGGGTCGTCTCGGAGGTCGCGCGCGCGCTGGGCGCGGTGGACGGGCCGCGCACGCTCTCGATCGCGTCGTCGGCGCGCAAGCTGCTCGACGGCGGGCACACCGTGCTCGCGGCGGTCGTCGTCGTGACGACGTTCCTCGTCCCGGTGGCGAAGCTGCTGGCGCTCGACTACGGGGTGCGCACGCTGCGGGCCGGCGGCGAGGGTGCGCGTCGCGCGCTCTCGGTCGCGGGCGAGCTGGGCCGCTTCGCGTTCCTCGAGGTGCTGGTGGTGGCGCTGCTGCTCGCGGTGCAGACGTCGGGCCGCTTCGGCATGCGGCTGGAGCTTCGCTTCGGTTTCCACGTGTTCACGGCGTGCGCTGCGACCACGCTCGTCCTCGCCGTGCTGGTCGAGCGCGCGCTTCGCCGCGCGCGCGCCGCGGCGCCGCCGCCCTGACGTCCGGGCGGTGCCAGGAACGTTGTTTTCACGCCAGACCCCCGCCGCGCCTCGACCGGCCGCGCGCGCGATAGGCACCGGAGACAGCGGGCTTGCCCTCTGGGCCCGCCCGAGTGAGAACAACGTTCCTGGCACCGCGAGGATCCCATGCCGACGCTGCAGCGCTTCGTGGACGCCCAGGCGAGCGGGTTCTCGGGCTGGGACGCGGCCATGGCCGAGCTGCATTCCGGCCGCAAGCGCGGCCACTGGATCTGGTGGGTCCTCCCCCAGCTCGAGGGCCTCGGCACGTCCCCGACGTCGCGCGAGTTCGGCGTCCGTGGGCTCGACGAGGCGATGGCGTACCTGCGCCACGCGTCGCTCGGCCCGCGTTACGCCGCGACGGTGACCGTCCTCCACGGCGCGCTCGCGGCCGGGACGCGCCTCGACGACCTGATGGGGTCACCGCTCGACGCACGCAAGGCGGTGTCGTCGCTCACGCTGTTCGAGGCCGCCGCCCGCGCGGCCGGCGGTCCCACGTACGACGCGCTCGCGGCACGGATCGCGGCCGTGCTCGACGCCGCGACAGCGCAGGGCCACGCGCGGTGCGCGCGCACGCGACGTGCGGTCGCGAGGCCCGACGCGAGCTGACCGCGGGCCCGGGCGGTGCCAGGAACGACGTTTTCACGCGCGCCTCCCGCGGGTCCGCACCGCTCTGCGCCCCGCCGCCGGCGCGACGGGATCCGGGCGGCGCCCGGCGCCCGGGCGACGGGCACCCGCGGCCAGCGGACGTGCCCGCCGGGGCCGTCGGCGTGAAAACAACTTTCCTGGCACCGCCGGGATCCCCTGGCACGGCCGGGATACCGCCGCAGTCGCGGGGATGCCGCGACCGTCCGGGCTCGTGCTAGCGTCGCGCCATGGGCTCCGACCACGTGCACCCGCGCGCCGGGACGCCGGCGCGGGCCGACGACCTGACCGACGTCTCGCGGCTCGTCACCGCCTACTTCGCGCGCCGCCCCGACCCGTCGGTCGCAGCCGAGCGCGTCGCCTTCGGCACCTCCGGCCACCGCGGCTCGTCGCTGCAAGGGTCGTTCAACGAGCTGCACATCCTCGCCACCACGCAGGCACTGTGCGAGCAGCGCCGCGCCGCGGGCGTGGACGGCCCGCTCTTCCTCGGCGTGGACACGCACGCGCTGTCCGAGCCGGCGTTCGTCAGCGCGATGGAGGTGCTCGCCGCGCACGGGGTCACGGTGCGCGTGGACGCCGCGCGCGGCTGGACGCCGACGCCCGCGGTCTCGCACGCGATCCTGCAGTGGAACCGCGGGCGCACGCGCGGGCTGGCCGACGGGATCGTCGTGACGCCGTCGCACAACCCGCCCGAGGACGGCGGCTTCAAGTACAACCCGCCGCACGGCGGCCCCGCCGACACCGCGGTCACCAAGGCGATCGAGGCACGCGCGAACGAGCTCCTGGCGGCGGGCGGGGCCGGCGTCGCACGCGTGCCCTTCGAGCGCGCGATGCGCGCGGGGACGACCGAGCGCTTCGACTTCGTCGCGTCCTACGTGGACGACCTCCCGTCGGTGGTGGACCTCGACGCCATGCGCCGCGAGGGGCTCTCGCTCGCGGTGGACCCGCTCGGCGGCGCGGGCGTCGCCTACTGGCCGCGCATCGCCGAGCGCCACCGGATCCCGCTCACGGTGCTCTCGACCGACGTGGACGCGACGTTTCGCTTCATGACGCTCGACCACGACGGACGCATCCGCATGGACTGCTCGTCGCCGCACGCGATGCGCCGGCTGGTCTCGATGCGCGACCGCTTCGACGTGGCGTGGGCGTGCGACACCGACCACGACCGCCACGGGATCGTGGCCCGGAGCACCGGGCTGCTCGACCCGAACCGGTTCCTCGCCGCCTGCGTCGCGTACCTGTTCACGCACCGGCCCGCCTGGAACGCGGCGGCGGGGGTCGGAAAGACGATCGTGAGCAGCAGCCTCATCGACCGCGTGGCGGCGCGGCTGCAGCGTCCGCTCGTCGAGGTGCCGGTGGGCTTCAAGTGGTTCGTGGACGGCCTTCGCGCCGGCACGCTCGGCTTCGCGGGCGAGGAGAGCGCGGGGGCCTCGCTGCTGCGCCGCGACGGCACGGTCTGGACGACCGACAAGGACGGGATCGCGCTCGGGCTGCTCGCCGCGGAGATGACCGCGGTGACGGGCAAGGACCCCGGCGCGCTCGCCGCCGACCTCGCGCGAGAGCTGGGCGACCCCGCCTACGCCCGCGTGGACGCGCCCGCGAGCGCCGCGCAGAAGGCCGTGCTCGGCAAGCTCGCGCCGTCGGACGTGACCGCGACGTCGGTCGGCGGCGACCCGGTCACGGGCGTGCTCTCGCACGCGCCGGGCAACGGGGCCTCGATCGGCGGGCTCAAGGTGACGACGGCGCACGGGTGGTTCGCGGTGCGGCCCTCGGGCACCGAGAACGTCTACAAGCTCTACGCCGAGAGCTTCCGCGGCCCCGACCACCTCCGCCGCATCCAGGACGACGCGCGCGCGATCGTCTCGGACCTCTTCCGCCGCGCGTAGGTTCGCGCGAGCCGGTTCGCGCGCGGCGCGCGAACCGGCTCAAGGCGTCCTGAGACGACGGCAGCGGGCCGCGGAGTGGGTCGTGCCAAGGGCCCGCGGACGCGCCGGCGCAGACGCGGGCCCCGGGGCGACGGCGGGGAGTCGTTGTCTAACGCAATGAGTTTCCGCCGTCGCGGGCTCGTCGCGCGCCATCTGCTTGCAATCTACACGGAGTTTGGCGGCCCCGCGGCCGCCAAACTCCGTGGAGGTGTCCCGGCAACCCCGCACGGGGGCTAGCCTCCCACCCAGTGGAGCCCCGCGGGGTGCGGAGGCTCCCAAGGAGGTTCGGATGCGTCGTACGTCTGTCCTGGGTTGGCTCGCTGCGCTCGTCCTGGTCGCGTCCCCGGCGTTCGCCGCCGACGCGGCGCCGAAGACGAAGAAGATCGACAACCCCGAGTTCGCGAGCTGGTCGAAGTTCGCGGTCGGCGCGTTCGTCGAGCTGACCACCGTCTCGGACTCGATGGGGCAGAAGTCCACCTCGAAGATGACGCACAAGCTCGTCGAGCTGACCGCGGACAAGGCGGTCGTCGAGACGGCGATGGTGCTCGAGGGCGTGCCGGCCGAGTTCGCGCCCAAGCCCGAGCGCCGGGACGTCCCGAAGACGATCGAGGTGCCCGACGTCGAGACGCCGACGCAGAACCCCGACGTGAAGGTGGTCGAGGGCGAGGAGACGATCGACGTCGCGGGCACGTCGGTGAAGTGCAAGACGACCGAGAGCACGGTCACCGCGTCGGGCATGACCACGAAGAGCAAGACGTGGACCTCGGACGGCGTGCCCGGGCTGATGGCGAAGATGGAGATGCGCTCCGAGGGCAAGGTCGGCGAGATGACGATCCTCACGACCGCCTCGACGACCGTGACGAAGTGGGCGGCGAAGTAGCGCGCCCGTCCACGGGCTGATCCCCTCCCGCCCCGCGGCGCTCGTCGCCGCGGGGCGGTTTCGTGCCCGGAGCGGGGGCCGGGGGCGCGCGGCGCCGCCGGGCGCCACCGTCGAGGACCTGGCCCCGGCGCGGGGCCCGTGGCGACGGCGGGCCGCGGCCGCCGGCGCGGGCCGGCGGGAGGGGCGGACGACCGCGCCCGCCACGGCCCGACGACGCTCGGGCGACCGGCCGCCGCGGACGCGGCGATCGCGCCCCCTTGGAGCCGGACGCTGGCGCCCGCGGGCCGCGGCCGTCTATCCTGCGCCGTCGGTCGGGAGGGCGTCACGGTGGGTCGTCGGGTGAACCGATCGGTGCGCGCGAGTCCCTTCGTCGCGATCGTCGCGCTGCTCGGGCTCGGCGCGACCAGCCGCGCCGCACCCGAGCCGCCGCCCGCGCCGCCCGCGATCGCGACCGAATGGGTGTGGCTGCTCGAGCGCGCGCCCGCCCACGTCGAGCTCGTCGCACGGCGCGTGAGCGAGAAGTACGCGGGCGCGCTCGGGCTGCCGCCGGGCGTCGCGCTCGACGCCGACGCCCTCGCGGCGACGAGCGGCACGGCCCTGCTGCGCGTGCCGACGGACCCCGGCCGGACGCTGCCCGACTCCGACTGCCTCGCCGAGGCGCGCCGCGAGTTCCGCGCGCTCCTCGAGCGGCGCGACCTCGCGGCGCGCGAGTCGGCCCGCTCCTGGCAGGAGGCGGTCGGCCGGGGCGACGCCGCGGCGGTCGCCGCCCTCTACGTGGCGGCGAGCGACCTCCGCACGGCCGTCGCGGCGGGGGCGGGGCGCGGCGAGCGGATGCGGTCGCTCGCGGCGCAGGGGCTGCTCACGCTGATCGTGAACGAAGTCTCCGAGGCGCTCTCCGGCGTGACGAAGGCCGTGCTCGACCTCGTGCCCGAACGGGCGGCGGACGCGGTGCGCTCGGTGTGGTCGTGGAAGGGCGCGCGGGACGCGGCCGCGGGCAAGCTCAAGCAGCGGATCAAGAAGGCGCTCGAGACCGGCCTCGCCGCGTCCGCCCCCGAGGACCTCGAGGACGTGGCGGCGCACCTCGACGACTTGGCGGACTCGCTCGCGCTCCTGCACGCCTTCTGGCGACCGCAGCGGTCCGACGTCCCGTCGATGTCGGCGACGCCGGCCGCGGGCGAGCGCGACCCGCTCGTGGACCCGCTCTGGTACGACCTCGAGGGCCCCATCGCGAAGGAGCACGGCTACAAGCTCGCGTTCTCGCTCGCCTACGCCGACGACGACGTGCTCGCCGCGTACGTGGACACGCTCACGTGGCACCCCAGCGACCGGATGCAGGTCGGCCTCGCACGGGACTCGCTGCGCGCGTTCCGCGGCGTCGAGGCGCTGCAGGTGACCGACCGCTGGACCGACGGGCTCGGGAAGACCTACGAGCGTTCGCACACGTCGGGCCCGCCCGGCGACGGCGACGGGGACTTCCCCACGCTGCGCGGGCGATTCGAAGAGCGTCGCCGCGCCGTCGAGCAGGAGGCGGTGCGCGGGGCCGACGTCGTCGCGGCGGTGCTCGAGCAGGCGGGCCGCGCCGACGCGACCGACGTCGCCCGCCTGCGCGCGCTGGGGCTCTGGGCGCTCGTCAAGCGCGACGCCCGCACGCTGGCGGCGCACGGCGCGGCCGAGCACGCGACGGAGCGCTGGCTGCTAGAGAAGCTGGCCGACAAGCTCGCGGACGCGCTCGCCAACCTCGGTCCGGTGAGGGCGCTCGGCCCCGCGGGCAAGCGCTGGGTCACCACGATGCTCAAGAAGGCGGGCAAGCGGGCCGCGGGCTGGGTGATCGACGAACGGCCCGAGACGGCGTTCGAGGAGCTCGACGCCGACGTGCTGGCGATGGTCCGCCTCGTGGCACCGGGCCCGGCGGGCAAGCCGGTCCTGCCCGGTCGCGACCTCGACGTCGCGCGCCTGCTCGACCCGGCCCGCACGCCGCTGCCGGTGGCGTGCGGGGCCGGCCCCGCGCGGCCGCCGGTCGTGGACGACGCGGGTGCGGGGCTCTACGAGGTCGAGGTGGTCGTCACCGACCCGCAGCGCTCGCCGTCCGAGGTGTACCGAGGCGTCGAGCAGCTGGTCGTCGAGGACGGCAGCACGCTCGCCGCCGCCGTCGAGCGTCGTCGCAAGGACGCGCTCGCCGAGTGGGGATCGCACGTGCAGGTGGAGGTCCGGCGCACGGGCAAGTGACCGTCGCGCCCGGACAGGGAGGGACAGGGACATGCGGCACCGTCTCGGCATCGTGATCGGGTGGGCGCTCGCGGCGGCGACCGGGACCGGCGTCGGCGTCTTCGCCGCCGACGAACCGGTGTGGGTGGACGTCGAGCCGTGCCTGCCCGAAGCCGCGGAGGTAGGGGCGGACTTCGTCGCCCCGTGGACCGCGCGCAAGCTCACGCGCGCTGCGTGGCTCGAGGCGGGCGGCCCGTTCGCGATCAACCCGTTCGTCGAGGCCACGGTCGCGATGGAGGCCGCGCTCGGCGCGAGCACCGGCGACGTCGCGTGGCCGGGAGTGGCGGGCCTCGTGGATTTCGCGACGGGGATGCCCTTCCTCCCGGCGGAGCCGCCGCCTCCGCAGGCGGCACCGCCGACGGCCGACGCGGCGCCGACGCCGCCGACGCCCGACGCCAAGCCCGCGCCGCCCCCGCCGAAGGTGCCGGTGGCGACGGCGCGCGCGGAAGCCGAGGCGCTGCGCAAGGCGTTGGAGGACTGCGTCACCGCGGTCTACCAGCGCAGCAAGCCCCGCTCCGACGTCTGGGCGGCCGACACCGACGAGGTGTCGGTGGTGGTGATGACGCTGCGCGCCGACTGGGTGGCCGCGCACGCCGCCGACCTCGACCACGACGCGGCCGACCTCGCGCGCCTCTCGGGCTACGCGACCGCCACCTGGGCGGCGACGAAGGCGGCCGGCAAGGAGGACCTCGCGCACTGGGACCGCCAGCAGCGCGAGCTCAACGCCGAGATCACGAACCTCGAGCAGGCGTTGAAGGCCGCGACCGACGAGCGGACCAAGGCGGGCGTGTTCGAGGCGATCCAGAACGCGCAGAAGCGCCTCAAGGACGTGCAGAGCGCGATGAAGGGCACGGCCACGCGCGGCTTCTCGACCGGCGACGAGCGGCTCGCCGCCGCCGACCTCGACGCGGGGTCGGTGCGGTGGGCGCGCGTCGCCGCGTCGAACATGCCCCCGACCCTGAACGTGACGGCGCGGGCGCGCGTGGGCCGCCTGTTCGCGATCGTCCGCCGCGCGGCGACGGGGAGCTACGCGACCGACGCCGCCGTCGCCGAGACGAAGGCGCTGGTCGAACGCCTGGCGAAGGACCGCATGCGACCGGCGCTCGCGCCGCGCTGACGGGCGCCGCGTTCGGGGGAGCGGGCGGCCGGTCGTGCGCCCGGGCCGGCCGCAGGCCTCCGCCGCGACCGATCCGCCCGCCCCGGGCGGTCGCCCGCAGGGCCCGAATCCGCGCGACACGCGCCCCGGCGGCCCCTACGCTACGGGGGACGGCCCCGACCGGAGACGCCCGTGGACCTCCCCTTCAAGCTGGTGCTCGTCTCGACGGACTTCTCGCCGCTGGGCAACGCGGCACTGCCGGTGGCGTTGCGCCTCGCGCACGACCACAAGTGCCGGCTCGTCGTGGCGACGGTGCTCGAGTTCCCGCCGCCGCCGAACCCGATGTACGCGCACTACTACCCGATGCCGACGTCGAAGCAGAAGACGACGGCGCGCGCCAAGGCGACGAAGGAGCTCGAGGGGCTCGTCGCCGGCCTCTCCCCGAAGGGCGTCGCGTGCGAGCTCGAGGTCCTCGAGGGCGATGCCGCCGCCGAGCTGGCGGCGTACGCCACCGAGCAGAAGGCCTCGGTGCTCGTGATGTCGTCCCACGGCCGCACGGGCGTGAAGAAGCTGCTGCTCGGCAGCGTCGCTGAGAAGGTGCTGCGCCACACGACGTGCCCGGTCCTGCTGGTGCGGTAGGCGCCCGCGCGGCCCGAGACCCCGACCGACCGCACGCGTGGCGACCCGGCGAAGGCGCGGGCCCCGGGGCGACCGCCGAGCCCGTGCGACCGCCATGAGGGTGGGTGCGACGCGACCGCCGGTGGGGACACCGCACCGGGCCGTCACCGATCGTGCGCTCGCCGTGGAAGCGAGGAGGCTTCGAAGCGAGGGGAGCACTCGCACGTCCGTCGACCAAGGACCGCCACCGGCGACCGCCCTCGCGTCCTTCGCACGTGTCGTCGCCGAGATCGCCGCGCGGCCGGCGGGCGAGCGCGTCGATCCGACGTCGTGGCGCGAGTTCCGCGTCGCGCTCGAGCGACTGCTCGCGCCGAGCGGAGCGTCGGCCACGCCGCGATGACAGCGATCGGTCAGCGGCCGGCGCGGCGCGGCCCGCCGAACAGCCGGTCCGCCAGGCGACGGACGAAGCCCGGGCTCGGGGACAGCCCGGCGCTGCGGACACCGTAGGCGGCCCACGCGCGAGGCGGGTGCGTGCGGGAGGCGGCGCGCTGCACCGCCGCCAGCGCCGCGGGCGCGGCTTCGTGCGACAGGCGCGCCCACAGCGCCGCCATCAGGTCGGGCGCAGACAGGTCCCACGTCTCCCAGAGCGACGAGACGACCCATCGGGCGCCCTGGTGCAGGAAGGCCTCCGCGAGCCCGACGCACTCCCGCCCCGGAAGCGAGCGTGCGGCGCCTCCCCAACAGAGCGACAGCACCACGACCGGGGGCACGCTCGCCACGCCACGCAGCCGGTCGATCGTCAGCCATCCGTCGTGGAGCAGGACGCCGGAGTCCGCAGGCCGCTCGGGACGCAGGTCTCCATGGGCCGCAAGGTGGATCGCGTCCGCCCCCGCCATTGCCGCGACGACGGCGTCCCTGGTCGCGAAGCCGTCGCGCAGGACGACACAGCCGGCGCCCCGCGCGGCCCTCACTCGCTCGAGCTCTTCGTGCACGCCGCTCAGGCGGGGCGCCGCCGCCGCCGCGCTCTCCTCCACGCCGACGGCGACAGCGTGGCCCAGGGCCCCGGGGCCGACGTCGCGGTCGTCCCATCGGGGCGACGGGATCGACTCCATCGCGAACCGGTGCACGAGCGGAGCTCCGCCGAGCGGGAGCGCGGCGATCGGGACGTGGACCAGCAGGTCGTCGGTGACGACCGCGATCCGATTCACTCGAGGCGGCAGCGCAGCGGCCACGGCTTCGAGGCCGAGCGACGTCGCGAGCGCCCCCACTGCGCCGGAGGCGCGCCAAGAGCCCTCGACGCGCAGCTGGTCCGCAGCAAGACGAGCCTCGTGCCAGAGCTCGACCCGAGTCCGGGGAGGCAGCGCGACGCACCGCGCCCATGCCCGTGTCATCAGGAACGCGCACGTCCGCCCGGGAAGGACGACGTACTGGAGGATCGCCGTGTCCCGCCCGATGGCCTCGCGGCGGATCGCGTCCGCCCCGTACTTCGACCACGGTGCGGCGGCTCGCGCCATCCGCTCCTCGGCCGCGAGCGAAACGACGTCGAGGCTCCCGTCGGGTCGCGTGCGCAGCGGTCGGCGCGCGATCGCGCCGGTGCCCTCCAAGGCCGAGAAGGCGCGGAGCGGCAACAGCGCGCGCATCGCCCCCTCGACGGCCCGGGTCGTCGCGCGCGCTGGCCGGCGCCGCGGATCGCGGCGGTCTCGTGCCGCGACGTCGGCCGCGACACCGCAGATGCGCGCCATCTCGTCCTCGACCTGCGACCACTTGTTGAGGCGGTAGAGCGCCGCGTCCGCGGGCGCGAGGCCCGCGGCGACGAGCTCGCCGAGCCGGTGGAGGCGCTCGGTGAGGTCCGCCACCTCCGCCGGGGCCGCCCCGCGGCGGATCCGAGCCCACCGAAGCAGACAGAGGCTCGCCCAGGCGTGGCGGGGGATCGCCATCGCCTCGGCGCCCGCGAGCGCCCGTCCCGCGGCCGCCTCCGCTTCCTCCGTGCGCCCGAGGGAGTAGGCCACGAGCCCCTCGAGGAACGCCGTCCGCGCCACCAAGAGCGGGCTCTCGGCGCGGCGTCGAACCCACGCGCCCAGCGGCGCGAACACCTCCGCCGCGCGCGCGACGTCGCCGCGGGAGAGCGCGAGCACGATCTCCGCCGACCATCGAGCCCACTCCCCGCGCCCCCTCGAGGTCGTCCGGCCGATCGGCCCCGAGCTCGGGGTCGGAGGGGACGGGGCGTCCGTCTCGACGAGCAGCCCGACCACCTCGCGTGGCGACGGCGGAGTCCACGTGGTCGCGACGACGCCCTCGCGCCGCGCACGTGCGAGGTCTCCGACGAGCTCCGCACGGTCGCGGTCGCCCCCCGCCGGCGCACGCGTCGTCGCGACGAGGTCCGCCTCCGCCTCGTCGAGCCGGTTGAGATGGACGAGGACCTGCGCGCGTCGCCAGCGCACCTCCCGCTCAAGCGGCGCCGGCAGCGGCCCTGCACGGCACGCGAGCGCCGCGCCGAAGCAACGCGCCGCCCCCGTCAGGTCTCCGGCGAGGTGGCGGGCCTCGCCCTCGAGGACGGCCCACCGCGCCTCCAGCGGCGTCGCCGCGGACCGCTCGCGGGCCGCGCACGCGACCTCGACGGCGCCGTCGGGGCCGTGCACCGCGCCAAGGTCCGAGAGCAGCTCGACCCGACGGAGGGCGAGCTCGGGCGCGGCCGTCGGCCGGAGCGCACCGATCGCCGCGTCGAGGGCGGCCAACGCGCTCGCCGTCCGCCCGAGCGCGTCCCATGCGTCCGTCACCGCGAGCAGCAGCTCGGCCTCGACCGCCGCCGTCCGGACGTGCGCGGAGCGCGCCGATGCGACGGCGACTCGGACGGCCCCGACGACCGAATCGACGGACGACGTGAGGAGGTCTGCGACGTCCAACACCGCCTCGAGCACGGCGCGGCCCTGCGCAAGGTCGAGCTGGGCGACGCAGCACTGCGCGTCGAGGGCGGCGAGGCGGAGCCCGACCGCGGTCTCCCGCTCGAGCTCGGCGGCGACCCGCCCCGCCGCGCAGCCGACCGACGCCGCGTCGAAGCACGACGCGTCCGCCATCGCCAACGCCGCACGGAGCACCGCGTCGGGATCGCCCGGCCGCGGCTCGCCTCGGGCGAACCGGCGGGCGGTCTCCTCCGCGTCGGCGACGACCGCCGGCGCGAGCCGGCCTCGCGTCGCCGCGATCGCGGTCGCCCACCGAGGCGCGAGCGCGACGAGCGCGTCGGCGAGGGCGGGATCGCCCGAGCGCGGCGCGCTAGCGTCCGCCGCCATGCCCGTCGTGCCCGGGCTCCGCGCGCCGAGGCGCCTCGTCGCCGTCCATCGCGGCGGGGACGGGCGACTCCGGGGTGTCGCCGCCGGCCGCCGCGTCCTCTTCGTCGTCGGGGGGCGGCGCCAGCGGAGGGGCTCCCGCCGCGAAGACGAGGAGGACCGTGGCGCCTCCCGCCGCACGCTGCCCGCGACGGACGAACGTGCGCCCGCCGACGCGGAGCTCGTTGGGTCGCCACGGGCCGAGCGCGCGCTCGGGCACCGCGCCCCACTGGTGACGCGCGTCGGCGAACGCGTGAGCGACGGTCGCGCCCGGCATCTCGTCGAAGTCGAACGCGGTCGCCCCGCCCGCCCTGGCGTCCACGTCCACGTAGACGTCCACCGAGTCCGGCTGGCGCCCCGAGCGAAGCGTGTCCCGGACGCTCTGCACGCGCGCGTCGTCCGCTCGGTACACGGGGACGTCCGAGGGCAGTTCCGTGGAGAGGCGCACACGACGGCCGTCCACCCGCGCCTGCGTGGCGCCGCCGCGGAGTGATTCGGGGACGTCCGGGAGACGACCGCTCCGCAGGCGGACGTAGTCGGCCAGCTCCTGCTCGCCGACCGCTTCGAACGCCCGGCCGACGTCGTCGCCCGACGACGCCAGCGCGCCCGAGCGCAGGGCACGCTCGACCTGCTCGACGGCTCGGGCCTTGTCGCCCGCGATCGCGACCTCGAGCGCCTCGGGGACGGCTCGCGCGTCCCCCCGCGCGAGCTCGCGCGCACGTCGGAAGAGGCGAGTCGCGTCGGAGGGGCGCCCGTCCTCGAGCGCGCGGAGCCCGCGCTCCATCGCGACGTCGGTGGTCCCTGTGGAGAACGCCGCGGACTCTCCGCGACGCAGGCTCTCCTCGAGCGCCGCCAATGGCGGCTCGACGTCGGCTCCGTCGAGGACCCCCACCGCGCTGCGCCGACCCGACTCCCGGGCCGTGTCGGTCCGCCAGCTCACCTCGACCGTCTCACCCGGCTTCGCGGCCTTCGCACGCGCGACCCACTCGTCCACCTGACCGCCGGTGAGGTGCCGCTCGGTCACGACGTCACAGAACGCGGCGAAGTCTCCCGACGACGGGTCGCCGCGGAGATACAGGGCGTCCTCGACCACCCGCCCCTCGATGTCCGCCGCACCGTCCGAGAGACGCAGGCGCACCGCTGCGCCGTCGCCCGCGGGCATCTCGGAGACGAAGACGCGCTCCACGACGCCGTCGCCGTCCCGTGCGGACCCGCGGATCGAGCGGAGCCGCTGGACGGGCGTGCTCCGGAGCGCCTCGGGCACGCGCGGCGAGCGGGCGACCTGCACGAACGTGGGGTCGGCCAGTCCGAGGTGCTGCAGAAGGGACGCGTGCCCGGACTCGAGCACGACGTCGTTCGGCGGAGGCACGGTGCCCCGCGCGCGTCGCAGGAGCCGTGCGTCGGCGCCGTCGCGAAGCACCGCCAGGACTTCGCCCTCGGTCGACTCGACGAGGTAGGCGCCGCGCCCCGGCAGGAACCGCGCGTCCCGCGCGAGCGCCGACGCGGCGTCGCGCGTCTCCGTCAGGACGGCACCGAACGCCTGGACGCGATCGAGCTCGCGACCGAGCCCGCGACGCACCGTCGCGAGTTCGACCGACGTCGGCCCGGCGCGCAGCGCCACGTCGGAGAGGCGGCCCTCGGCGGTGCTCAGCCGGAACGCCGTGGACGGCCCGGCCGCGTCGATGCCGACGGACGGCGCGACGCTCGGCCGCCACTGCAGCCCGCGGGCGCGCAGCGGGATCGAGGGGGGCACTTCGAGGACGACCTTCGACGTCGCCTTGGGCAGCTCGAACTTCGTCCCCTTGAGCAGCTCCATGCTGCCGCTGTCCGCCGCGCTCTTGCCGTACGAGAGCCCCGGTCGGCGGAGCGCGACGCGCACCTCCTTGACGATGCGAGAGCCCTCCTCGAGCGACTGCTTTCCACCGAGGGAGACCCCGCCGCTGATCTCCCACGACCCACCCATCCCGACGTAGCCGTACGACGCGAGGATCTCCATCGACTCGGTGACGGGGACGCCCGTCCACTCGGAGCGCGGCAGGAGCCGCACGTCCTTCGAGAATCGGAGGTGGTCCTTCTCGTCCTCCAGCCAGCGGTCGAACTGGTGCAGCCGGACGACGGGGACGTCGGACAGCCCCTTCAACAGCCCGTCGGCGACCAGCCACCCGGTCACCACCGACCACTTCATGATCTGGTTCTGCTCATGGTAGCGCTGCTCGTAGTCGGCCACGTCGGCGAAGTGCCGGTCCCACCAGGCGAAGCACCGTCGGCTCGGCTCCGCGGGGACCGACTCCTCGCTCGGACGGAGCGGATTGCTGCCCGCCGCGTAGACCCTCGTCGCCACGTGCGAGAAGTCGATCTCCCGCCCGTCCTCGACCACGGAGTACCCCTCCTTGCGGGGTCCGAACCACAGGCGCGTCGAAGGCTTCGCCCGCACCTCCGCCCAGTACGTCGGCTCGATCCAGTGGTCGTGACGAGGCTGCGAGATGAAGCCCGGGACCTCGTGCTCGGGCGCGGAGCGGTGGTAGTCCACCGACGACCACACCTTCGCGAGCAGGTCGGTGTAGAAGAGGATCATGCCGACGCGGGTCCCCTGCAGCGGCCCGTCGTAGCGAGCCCGCTGGATCCGCGAGTCGTCGAGCAGGAAGCGGACGACCGCGAGCTCGAGCACGGCCCGCGCCCGCGACGCGTCGTCGTCGGACTTCGAGGCCCGGGCGATCACGTCGTCCTTGAGCTCGTGCAGGCGGACGAGGACGCGATCGCGGTCGTCTCCGGAGGGCACGGACGACGGGTCGCCGAGCTGAGCGCGAAGCTCGCGCAGCGCGGCGGACAGCGGCGCGGTGAGCGAGGCCGTGGCGCCCGCCTCGTCCGACGCCTCGACGACGGCGCGGGCCCTGCGGACCCGGATCGACTCGTGCGCCTCGGCGACCTCCTCGGGCTCGTCGCCCTTCGCAGCGGCGACGACCGACTGGAGGGATCGCCGCCACGCACCGAGGTCCCCGAGGGCGAAGTCGAGGTTTCGCCGGAGCCGCGTCACGTCGAGCTCGGGATCGAGCGAGAAGCCGGGCTCGGAGGGCGGCGGCCGGTCGTCGGGGTCCTTCGAGGCGCGGAGCTGCCGCGCGACCTTCTCCTGCTCGGCGCCGACCGCGGCCGAGACCGCCGCCTCCAACGCGTCGATCTTCTTCCGCCACCGGCCCAGCGCCGTCGCGGCGGCATTGCTCCGACCGCCACCCGACCGACCGGCGCGCAGTCTCTCGAGCAGGTCGTCCACGCCGGCAGGCTCGCGCGAATCCGGCACCGGGTCGGTCGCGTGCGCACCCGCGGTGGAGAGGACGGCACGGAGCGCGCGCGCCGCCTCGTCGAGGGCCGCCTCGTCGATCGTGGTGAAGTTGTTGCGATTGTAGGCGTCCACCTGTCGGTTGAACGCAGCCACCAGCGCCTCGTACGCGTCGGCGACGGGCTTGCCGGCCTCGCGGAGCCGAACGTCGATCCGCTCCCTCCGTCGCTTCAGCTCGGCGTGCGCCTGGTAGAGGGCCGCGACGTCGTCGAGCGACAGCCCGGCGGTCGGCGCGGACGCGATCCGCCGCCCTCCGACGACGATCGCACCGCCCGTCGGATCCGCGGCACGGCGGACGTGCGTGAGGTCGTCCACCTTCGCGAGGAACGCCGCGAGGTCGGCCGCGTCGGCGACGACCCGCTCGTGGTAGCCGTGCGCCTCGGAGAACATCGCGTCGCCGCTGACGTCGGCCTCGCGGCGGACGCGGATCGTGCCGCGGTCGAGGTCCGTCTCGTACACGAGGATCGCGAACGACGAGGGGACCGCCCCACGCTCCATCCGAACCTGGTCCGCGAGGCGAGCGACGGTCGCCTCCGGGCGGGGGTCGCGCGCCGAACGGACCAGAAGCACCGAGTCGTCGGGAAGCACGACACGGCGCCCCCAGCCGTAGTCCACGTTCACCGCGTCGTCGAAGCCGAGCCCGCGGACCGGCAGACGGTCGTAGGTGGCGTCCCGGAGCTCCGTCGGCGAGAGCCCCGCCCTCGCGAGGACCGCGTACGCCACCCAGTCGGCGAGCTGCTCGCGTCGCTCGCCGAGCGGCAGGCGGTCGAGATCGGGGATCGAGCGCGAGACGTCGATCTCGAACGTGCCTCCCGGGGGCGGGAGCGACGACCTCGCCGGCGGCGGCTCGGTCGCCTCGGAGACGCGCGACCTCGGCGCGATGCGGACCTCGGGCGGCGTGACCGGGACGATCCGCCCCGGGCCGAACTGGACACGAGACAGCCCCGCGTGCGCGAGATACCCGCCTCCCGCGAGGAAGACGCCGACCGCGAAGCACGCCAGGACGGAACGGACACGCATGATCGCGACCTCCCCTACGAGCCCGACGTCGCCTCGACCGACCGCCACCGGGCGATCAGCGCCTTCGCCCCCTCGTCGTCCGACGCCGCGACACGCGCCGACGCCTCTTCGTACACCCGCGATGCGACGCGCCTGCGCGCGTCGGCGACGCGAGTGTCCTCCCCGTTGCCCGCGAGCCGCAGGAGCTCGCGCGTGGCGTCCATCACCGGGTCCACCGAGGCCCCCGCGAGCGCCTCGACGACGCGATCGTAGGCCCGTTGGACTTCGCGCGCCTTGCGGACTTCGGGGAGTCCGCGCAGCGTCGCCTCCACGTCCGAGCGCCGCGGGTCTCCCCCGTCCGGTCCGAGCACGTCGAGATAGGCGCGGCAGGCGCGCTCGATCCGATCGAGGTCCCCGTCGTCGGCGCGCGAAGCGACCACCGCCTCGAAGGCGCGGTCCACGCGGTCGGTGCCCGAGAACCGCGCGCGTGCGACGAGACCGCCGACGCCGAGCAGCGCGGCGCCCACGACGAACGCGAGCTGCGTGGCCGTCCCCTTCGGCGACGACCACCACACGGCGTCCCGTACGACCGACGACCGCGGGGCCGTGGGCCTCGCCCCGACGCCGGTCCGCGGGGGAGCGAGCGAGCGCAGCGCCTCGAGCGCGCGGCCCGACCCGGGAGCCCGACGCTCGGGGAGGAGCACAGCGAACGCGTCGAGCGACGTCGAGTTCCCTCGCTCGAGCACGCCGAGGACGACGTCCCACGGCAGCCGCGCGAGCACCGGGAAGTCGGCGACGGCCCGCACCCTGAACGCCGACCGCGACGGGGCCTCGCTCCACCCGTCGGCGTCGGTCTCGCGATCGAGCACCTCCACGAAGGCGTCCCGCACGGCGGCGTCCGCGGGCGAGGTCGAGTCGACTCCGAGACGACGCCACACCTCCGCGCGCACCGCGGCGGACCGGGCGGTCGAGATCTTCGCGGCCTCGTCGGAGCTGGTCAGCCACGTCGTCCCACGCTCGAGGGCGCGCTGCAGGCCCGCGAGCCGGGCGTGGTCCACGCGCATCGCGCCGCGTGTGCGTGCCGCACGCGCGCCCTCGTCGGCGAGGTCCACGAACTGCTGCAGGACCTTGCGAGCCGAACCGTTGAGCGGGTCGTACGCAACGGCTCTTGCGAGCGCGTCGATCCGGCTCGCCACGGCCGCCGGCTCCGACGCGCCGAACGCCCCGTCCACGAGGAGGAGCGCCGACATCGCGTCGTAGAGCGGGAGGCCGTCGGGCAGGCGCTCGACCGCCCCGCGGCACGCCGCGAGCGTCGAGTCGCGAGGCCTCGTCCGGCGCTCGGCACAGGCGGTCGCCACCCGCGTCCAGGCGGCCGCGAGCGCGTCGACCACGCGAAGGCGTTCGGCGGAGCCCGGGGGAAGCGAGGCCGCGCGGGCGACCGCGGCCTTCGCGAACGCCTCCGAAGGACCGTCGCTGCTCGCGGAGAGACGGTCGAGCGCGACGTCGAACGCGGCGCGTCGAAGCTCGGGCGGGCACGAGGGCGCCAAGGGCGGCAGCGCGCTCCCCGTGCGGACGGCCTCACGGAACCGGAGGACCGGCAGGAGCTCGGACGCGACCGCGTCGAGCACCGGGCGGACGACGGCCTCCGCATCGACCACGCCCCAGCGCGTGGCTCGGTCGCGGAGCGCCTCCGCGACTTCGGACGAGCGCGCAACCCAAGCCCACTCCCGGTCCGCCGCCTCCCACGCTGCGGCCCGGTCGCCGCCGGGGGCGAGGGCGTCCACGAGGAGGAGCCGTGCGCGCGCCCACCTCCGCAGGCCGCGTCGCGCGCCCCACACGACCGCACCGAACCCCATGGGATCGGTCGGCGCGCGCACGAGCAGCCAAGCCACGCGGCGTGCCGGATCGGCGATGACAGCCCTCGCGCGCGCGCCGTCGTCGGCGAGGTCGGAGACCGCGCCGACGGTGACGTCCGCGCACCGCACGTCGTGCGACACGCCCGCGTGCGCGTAGATGTCGCTGGCCGCCGTGAGCTCGAGCGTGGGCAACCAGAAGAAGAACCCGCCGACGCTCGGAGACGGCAGCGCGCTGGAGGGCGTCGCATTGGCCATGGAGGTTCTCCCGCTCCTGACCGCGTCAGGGTACCGCGGACTCGGACTTGATGTCGATGCCCTGACCGCGGGAAGCGCCCACGGTAGGATCGGGGTCCCGGCGCCGCCCGGGAGTCGCTCCGGCGGGGGCGGGTGAGGGGAGTCCCGTGGCACACGACGCGATGCTCTGGCACACGCCCCGAGAAGTCGATCTCGCGGCCCGCATCGCCGTCGCCCTGCGCGAGCACGGGATCGACGCCACGTTCCCGAGGTCCACCCCGGCAGATGGACCTGGCCTCGCCGCCGGGGAGACGCTGCCGATCGCAACGGCCTCGGTCGTACTGATCCTTTGGACCTGTCGAGCTCGGCCGTGGCACTCGGCCGGCGAGGTCTTCCGGCGCGCGCGACGAGCCGGGGTCCCCGTGGTTGTGCTGAGTTTCGGCGACGGTGTCGCGAAGGGGGACGCTGCAAGCGTCGCGCGCGACTTCGGCCTCCAGCCCGACGACGCGCTCGACGCCGAAGGCGTGCACTGGATCGACGTCGAGTCCGACTCGGACGGCCCGTCGTTCTCGTCGGTCGCGGCGAGCCTCCGGCGCTGGCTCGACGACCTGCCTCCCCGGTCGCCGCGAGCGGTGGACGGGGGAGCGGCGCCGACGACGGAGGCCCCGGCGCGCTCGAGCGAGCCCCCCTCGACCGCGGGAGGCGCCGGGCCCGACCTCGGCACCCCTCGCGCCTTGGAATCCGGACGACGATCCGCGCCATCGATCGGGGACCCGCGCCCCGAGGGCGTCGGTTCAGGGTGGGGCGCGCCCCCGCCGACGACGGGTTCGGCCCCGCTCCCACGCGCCGCACCGTCCGCGCCGTCGGCCGCCCGCGACCGCCGCGAGGCTCCGCGCGCGCCCGCGCGGGCGCGCGGAGCCGTCGGCCGCGCGGCGTGGCACGCCGCGGGGGTGCTGCGCGGTCTCGCCTCCGTCGGCCGTCGCGTCGGACGCTTCGGCCGCGGGCTCTCGCTGCGTCGCGACACCGTGGACTGCACCGTGTTCGCGCCGCCGAGCGCGCGGGCCCCGAGCACGGTGCTCGTGCAAGTCTTCCTCCACGTGCCCGAGCGGGCGGCCGAGGCGCGTGCGGTCGCCGAGGACGCAGACCCCGGCGCGACGCGACGGGGCACGCAGAGCCTCTCGATGCGTCTGCGCCGCGGCACCGTCGTGACCGTCAACCTCAAGGGGCCGTTCATCCCGCCCGAAGGCCGGTCCGAGGAGGTCCGCTACGACGGACGCACGACGTCGGCGACCTTCTTCGTCGTGATCCCCGCGGGGTTCGCGCCGGACGCGTGGTTCGGCTGCGCGACGGTGCTCGTGGGCGACCCGGCGGTGCCGATCGGCCGCATCCGGTTCCGCATCGCCGTCGGAGGCGAGGCGTCGTCGCCGCAACCGGTGGGCGAGGCCCGCGCGCACCGCCACGCGTTCCTCTCGTACGCCTCGCCCGACCGCCCGCACGTCGCGCGCGTCGCCGACTCGCTCGCCCGCGCCGGCATCGCCTTCTTCCAGGACGTGCTCTCGCTCGAGCCCGGGGAGAAGTGGCGCCCGCGCCTGCGCCGCGAGATCGAGCGGTCCGACCTGTTCGTGCTCTTCTGGTCGGAGGAGGCGGCCCGGTCCACGTGGGTCGGCTGGGAGGTGGACGAGGCGCTGACGCGCAAGGCGGGCGACGACGAGAAGCCGCCCGACATCGTCCCGCTCACGGTCGGCGGGACGCCGCCGCCGCCGCCGCCGCGGCTCGCGCACGTCCACTTCGGCCCACCGGAGCGCTGGAGCGTGACGAGCGGCGCAGGCTGACGGCGGCGGGGCTCGACCGGGACGCCGGGTGAGAGGGCCCGGGCCGTGAGGCGGCGCCGTCGCGGTGACGAACGCAGCATCCATCCGTGCGTGGCGGCGGCCGGGACTTCGTGCGGCCCGGAGAGCTACCGGCAGCGGAGTCGTGTCAGATCCAGTAGGCTCGCACCGGCCCGCTCGCGGGACCCGGGAGCGTTCGATGGCGCGCACGAAGGACCGCGAAGCAGCGGACGGACCGTCCGACGACCGACGGCCTGCACGCTTCGCCCCGTCGCCGATCGGTTGGCTGTTCATCCTGATCGTCGCGGGCGCCGTGATGACGATCCGCCTGGTGGTCTTCGAAGGGCGCGGGAAGGACCTCCTGCCGGTCGCGCTGCTCGTCGTCGCGCTCGCCCTCCTCGGCGTGTTCCGTCTGGTGACGGGGCTCGTGCGTCGGGCCGCCGCCCGTCGCGCGCCGCCCTTGGCGACGCTCACCTCCACGCCGTTCGCGCTCTACCTCCGCTCGTTCGAGGACGACGGCGCGTTCTCCGTCCCGCGTCCCGGGACGCTGTGGGAGCGCGCCGGCGAGGCGAGGCTCTCGATCGAGGAGCTCGTGGTCCGCGCGCTGGACGAGCTGACGACCACCGTGGCCGTCGGCCGGCCCGGCGAGGCGCTCCCGCCGCTCGGCGTCCCTCGCTACTACGTCGGCGGCGCCGACTGGAAGACCGAGGTGCGCGGCCTCATCGACCGGTGTCGCGCGGTCGTGATGCTCCTCGGGAGGACCGAGGGGTTCCTCTGGGAGGTCGGCGAGGTGGTCGCCGCGGGGCGGCTCCCGACGACCATCCTGCTGTTGCCGCGGCTGCCGCGCGAGGAGCTCGAACGCCGCTGGGCCAAGGTCGCCGAGGTCGCGTCGGCGCTCGGGGTGGCGGTGCCGTCGGAGCTCCCGCTCGGCGCGGTCGCCGCGGCGTTCCGGTACGACGGTCGGCCCGCCTGGGTCCGCGTCACGCCCCCCCACCGCAACGCGAGCGAGTTCCGGGACGCGGTCCTCTCGGCGCTGGGACACCTCGTCCCGCTCGTCGTCGCGCGCCAGGGAGGCACCGGCGACGACGACGAGCTGGGCGCCGAGTTCGCGTTCCTGTCGAGCGGCGAGGCCCGCCGCCTCCGCAAGGACCCGACGCGGCCGACGGAAGGCCGATTCGACGCCCCGAGCGACGGGTTCCTCCCGCCGACCGAGTGGTCGGGGGACTGAGCGGGCCGCGGGGCCCGCGTCGGGCCGCGAGCGCCCCCCCCCGCGGTCGCCCCGGGGCCCGCGCCGCGCGCTACGACCGCGCGGGCGGCCACGGCTTCGGCGCCGTTGCGGGCGCGAACGCGGTCTTGATCGACCGGCGCAGGCGGTCGGCGATCTCGGTGAGGCGCGAGTCGGTGCCGAAGCCGCGCGACTGCGCCGCCGAGACCATGATCGAGTGCATCACGGGGCCGGGCACGCCCATCATCGTCGCGATCTCGTGGATCACGCGCCCCTCGACGTCGAGGAGCGCGCCGTCGGAGATCGCGAGGTCGCACAGCCGCGAGAGCACGAAAGTCTTCGCGTCGTCGCGGCCGTGCTCGACGAGGACGGCGACCGCCGCCGCGAGGCGGCGGGCCGCCTGCGCGCGGTCGGTGACGATCACCGACTCGGGCTCGTCGGTGAACGTGCCGTGCAGCATCTGCACGAGGAGCTTGACCTCCTCGTTCGTGACGTCGCCGTCGGAGCCGAGCACCAGCGCGCCGCCGAGCGCAACGGCCTCCATGGCCGCGACCGCGAGGGGATCGGTCGGGTGGCGGCGCGTGAGTGCCATGAGCGCGTCCACCTGCTCCTCGAGCGCGGCGTCGGGGACGGGCGCGCCGGCCACGGGGAAGCCCGCGGCGCGCGCCTTGGCCGAGCGCGAGAAGAGCTCGAGCGCCTTGAGGCGGATGGGCAGCAGCGGGTGCGACGCGAAGGCGCCGCCCATGAGCGCGCCCTTGCCGCGCAGCTCGTCGATCTGGGCGACGAGGGACTCGACGTCGAGGTTGAGGTTGCGGTCGCTCAGGCCGAAGGTCGTCTTGAGGAGCGCGCGGCCCGCGGTGGCGAAGTCGCCGCACGCGACGAGGCCGATGCGGTCCACGCTCACCTCGGCCTTCTTCTTCCAGCGCAGGAAGAGGGCCTCGCCGAAGGGCGGGAGCACGGTGCTGGCGGGGTTCTTGGGGTCGGGGTTCTGGAGGCCGTTGAGGCGGTTGTTGCCGAGGAGGACGTGGCCGATCTCGTGCCCGAGCACGAAGCGGATCTCGCCGTCCTCGAGCTTCTCGAGCGCGCCCGACGTGATGCCGATGAGGGTGTGGCTCCCCTCCGACGTCTCGTCGATCGCGGCGAACGCGTTCACCTCGGCCTGCGGGACGCAGTAGACCTCGGCGTCGCCGCTCATCCCGATCGCGGCGCGGACGTCGCGGTAGATCGAGAAGATGCGGGGCGAGAGGCGGTCCGACAGCCGCACGGCGTCGCGCAGCAGGCTCTCGCGCAGCCCGAGCCCGCGCGGCCCGCGCGCCTGCGCCACGGTCTGGAGGTACTCCTCGACGCGGTAGCGCTCGTAGAGCTCCTTCACGTCGGCCGCGTCGCCGCGGTAGCGCACCAGTTCCCAGTCGACGGCCATCGCACGCCCTCCGGTCGGGACCGGGAGAGGGTAGCGGGACGGCGCCCCCCGCGCACGCGTCCGCGTCCCCCGAGGGACGACCCGCCCCACGGCACGGGTCCCGTGGCGACAACGGGGGCGGGCGGCACCGCGGGGGCGGCGGAGGACAGGACGCGGCGACCTGCGATCGAGGGCGGGGCGCGCGGGCGTGAAAACAACTTTCCTGACACCGCGCGGCCCCCCAACGCGGGGCCCGTGGCGCCGGCGGCGCGAGGCGCGGGCGAGGCGAGGGCGAGGGCGAGGGGCCCGTGAAAACAACTTTCCTGGCACCGCGCGGCCTTTTGGCACCGCGCGGCCCGCCGTCTGCGTGTACCAGCCCGCTCCCGTCTACGTGTCGCAATGGCCGCCGCAGCGGAGCCGAGCGGCACAATCCGGCGAAGATGTGCTGGCCCGAGGGTGCGAAGTCGCAATGGCCGCCGCAGCGGAGCCGAGCGGCACGGTCGAGCTGGGATCGGTGGTCACTCTGATGTGGGTGTCGCAATGGCCGCCGCAGCGGAGCCGAGCGGCACCGATGATCCGCTCCGTGTCCCCCCCCTTTCGTCGCAATGGCCGCCGCAGCGGAGCCGAGCGGCACACCGCCATCAAGGCGGAGACTGAGCGAGCCAAGTCGCAATGGCCGCCGCAGCGGAGCCGAGCGGCACCGCAGAACCGGGACAACAGCGCGGCGCGGCAGGGAGTCGCAATGGCCGCCGCAGCGGAGCCGAGCGGCACTGCACCGCGGCGCTGCAGGAGGTCGCGTGACCGAGTCGCAATGGCCGCCGCAGCGGAGCCGAGCGGCACCGCTCGCCGCGATCATCCCGCTCGACGAGCTCCTCAAGTCGCAATGGCCGCCGCAGCGGAGCCGAGCGGCACCGGTGTCGACCGTCCGGCGCTCGCGGCGGCGGTTCTGTCGCAATGGCCGCCGCAGCGGAGCCGAGCGGCACTCTTCGCGATCCTGCAGGTCTTCCCCACGGCCATGTCGCAATGGCCGCCGCAGCGGAGCCGAGCGGCACCGCGCCGGTCTGGCACGATTCGCGCAACCTCGCTGAGCGGCACGAGTTAGGGCAAACGGCCTCTCGAACTCCGCTGCGGGACGGCAACACCGTAGGTCGTCCCCCTGCGGGGCCTCCCCATGCGCGTTTGCGGACCGGCCTTGTCACCGGCTCCGTCGTCCGTTCCTCGCGCATGTCAAAGAGCCCGCCGAGACGGGCCCAACGGGTCGCGCCGTGCCCTTCCAGGCGACTGCCGCGCGACAG
>JADZCA010000031.1 GCA_020851795.1 Planctomycetota bacterium
CGGAACCCTCCCTGCTGCGTCCGCACGGACCGGGCTGCGGCGAGGCGTCCTCGGCGAAGCGCCTCCTCAGCGGGTCAGGAACCCGCCTCCGGGGCTCTTCGCCTGCGGTGCCTGGCCTCGCCTCGGCCCGCGCGGCCTCGCGACGGGAAGTTCGGAGACAGAGCCTCGCCCGCCGAATTCGCGAGTGACGAGGCCCGGTCAGCGCAGCACGGCGCCGCGCGACGCGACGCCGGCGCGCACGGCCCGCCCGCCCTCGCGCGCCGGCACGTCGCCGACCTCGGGCGCGTAGCGGTACTCGACGCGGGCCCGCGCGGCCGCCCACGCGGTCGCGAAACCGGCCGCGGTCGCGCCCGGAGGCGCCGCGCGCAGGGGGGTCGTCTCGAGCGGGTCGCGGCGCCGGTCGTACCAGACCTCGTCCACCCAGGCGCGGGCCGCGGGGTCGTAGGCCGCCACCCACGCGACGTCGTCGTCGCGGACGGCCACGCGCCGCAGCCGCCCGGCCTCGAGGCCGGCCCCCTCGTCGATGGGCTGGAGGAACGACTCGACCGCGCGCCCGCCGTCGCGCCCGGCGGCGAGCGCGAGCAGGCTGCGACCGTCGAGGCCCTCGGGGGCCGGGACGCCGGCGAGCTCGAGCAGCGTCGGCGCGACGTCCACCACGCCGCAGGCGGCGTCCACCGTGGCGCCCGCCGGGACGCCCGGCGCGCGCAGGATCAGGGGGACCTGCACGAGCTCCTGCGTGATGTGGAGCCCGTGGTAGAGGACGCCGTGCTCGCCGAAGGCCTCGCCGTGGTCGGCGACGACGAGGAGGGCCGTGCGCGCCGGCACGACGCGCTCGACGGCGGCGACGACGCGCGCGAGGAAGCGGTCCACCGTGGGGAGCTGCGCGCGGTAGGCGGCGTGGAGCTGGTCCACCACCGCACGGTCCTCGGCGGTCTCGCGCCAGCCGCCCTCCATCCACGGGAGGCACGACTGCCAGAGGTCCCACGCGCCGCGACGGCCGAGGATCGACTCGACGCCCATGCGCGAGCAGGGCTCGGTCAGGCGCGAGACGAGGAACTGCCGGCGCAGCGCCGGGAGCTCCTCGGCCTTGGCCTGCGCCATCGTCGCGGCGAGGGCGCGCCCGCGCTCGTACGGTTCGCCGGAGCACGCGGCGCCGGGCACGAACGCCTTCGTCCCGTAGGGGTCGTGCGCGGCGTACGTGTGGAGGAAGAGGAAGAACGGACGGCCCGCGGGGCGCTCCCCGCGCCACTTCGTCAGCGTCTCCTCGGGCTCGCGGCGGTCGAAGTCCTCGTCGAAACGGTCGAACCCGCCCGAGAGCCCGCTGCCCGCGCCGGCCCAGCCGCCGCCGGTGTACGCGGCGGTGTGCCACCCCGCGGCGCGGAGCAGCGCGCCGACGGTGGCGACGTTGGGCGGCAGCCGCGCGCCGCCCGCGGGGTCGGTGACCCCGTGGCGGAGCGGCACGAGCCCCGTGAGCATCGAGGCGATGGACGGCCCGGTCCACGAGGTCGGCGCGAGCGCGTCGGTGAAGCGCGTGCCCTGCGCGGCGAGCTCGCCGAGGAACGGCATGGGGGGCGGCGCCCCGTCGGCGCCGTCGAGGGCGTCCGCGCGGAACGTGTCCACGCACAGGACGACGATGCCGTCCACAGCCCCCCCCCGGGGCGCGGCGTGCGCCCCCATGCGGGACGTGGACGTCATGCCCCACCACACCGCGGCGGCGGCGAGGAGCGGCAAGAGGAGGGACAGGGCACGGCGCATCGAGTCCTCATGGCGCAACCACCGTGCCGATGCCCGACCGCGCCTACGGCGGGGCTGGGGCCCCACGATGGAAGACTTTGGTCCCGCCGCGGTGCCCCTCGCCCGACGCCCCCGTTGGCGAGTGGTGGATAGCCCGTGACCGGGTCAGAGCGGTACGCTGTGCGCATGGTCACGGTGCCTCAGGTGCTCGAACGCGCCGGCCTGTCGCGACGGGCGAGAGGACGCGTGTTCGTGGTCACGGGCGCCGGACTCTCCGCCGACAGCGGGCTCGCCACGTTCCGCGGTGCAGGCGGGCTGTGGGCCAACCCCGAGCTCGCGCGGTTGGCGACGCCCGAGGCGTTCCTCGAGGACCCCGACCGCGTGCTCGCGTGGTACGAGCTGCGCGCGGCCAAGGCCGCCGAAGCGGCACCGAGCCCGGGTCACCGCGCGATCGCGCGGATGGCGCGGGTCGCGGCCGCGTTCCAGTGCCTGACGCAGAACGTGGACGACCTCCACGAGCGCGGCGGGCTCCGCGCGGACGAGGTGGTGCACGTGCACGGGCGGCTCGCGTGGACGCGCTGCACGCGTTGCGGCCACGCGTGGCCCGAGCGCGGCGGCGACGGCGCGCCCGCTCCGTGCGACTGCGACGCGCGGCGCCGACCCGACGTGGTGTGGTTCGGCGAGCGCCTGCCGCTCGGCGAGATCCGTCGCGTCGAGGCGGTCCTCGCCGAGGGGCCGGCCGACCTCGTGCTCGTCGTCGGGACGACCGCGGGGTTCCCCTACATCGTCGAGTGGGCGACGCGCGCGCGCGGCAGCGACGGGCTGCTCGTCGAGGTCAACCCCGAGCCCACCGAGCTCTCGCCCGACGCGGACGTCTGCGTGCGTCAGCGCGCCGCGCTCGCGCTCCCCGCCCTCGCCGACCTCGCCTCGGTGTAGGGAGCCACGACGGTCGCGGGCGGCGTCCCGTCGAGGGCGCCCGCGCTCGCACAGGCGCGGAGCGGGTCAGCGCGCGACGACCTCGACGACGGCGGCGCGGCCGTCGTCGAGGTGGAGCACGGCGCCGACCCGCGCCGCGTCGGTGCGCAGCAGCGCGAGCGCGACGACGCCGTCGCCCTCGGCCGCGGGCACGGCGGTCGTGACCCGCCCCGTCGCGCCGCCCTCGCCGCGAAGCGGCGCGTCGCGGGGCGGGAGCGCGCCGGGCGCCACCGCGACGCGCACGAGCGTCCACGCCGGACGCCCGCGGTGCTCGGCCATCACGACCGGCTCCTGCCCGAGGTCGCAGCCCTTCGAGAACGAGACGCAGGCGCGCGCGCCGGCCTCGGTGGGCATCACGCGCTCGTCCACCTCGGCGCCCCACCACGGCGCCGCCGCCGCCACGCGCGCGCGGTCGAGCGCGGCCTCGCCCACGACGCGGGCGCCCGCGGCCTCGAGGGCGTCGAGCACGTCCCCGCCGCGCGCCGCCGGGACGAGCACCCGCAGGGCGACCGCCGTGCCGAGGTCGGCGCGGGTCGCGCACGCGCCCGCCGCGTCGAGCCCGACCCGCGCCGCCGCGACGACGGCCTCGGTCCGCGGGCCCGTGACGAGGACGTGCGCCCACGCGGCGCTCGCGTCGGCGAGCGCGACGTCGTCGGCGACCACGTAGCGGGCGAGCGCAGGGACGAGCCGCGCGAGCGCGGCGGGTTCGCCCGCGAGCACGAAACGGTCGGGGAGCGCCCAGAGGAGCCCCTCGCCCTGCACGCGGCCCCGCACGTCGAGCAGCGCCGCGGGGCGCGCCGAGCCCGGCGCGAGCGAGCGCACGTCCTGCGTGAGCATGCGGTGGAGGAAGGCGCGCGCGTCGGCGCCCGTCACGGACTGCGCCGCCCACCCGAGCAACACGACCGCGCCGGCCCCTCCCGCGAGCGCCGCCGTCTCGCCGGCGACGTCGCCGAGGTCGAGCACCGCGCGCCGCCCCGCGCGGTCGCCGGTGCGGGCCCCGCGCCGCGCGAGCGCCGATTCGAGCGCGGTCATCCGATGCGGCCCAGCCAGCCGCGCCGCGCCATGAAGCGCAGGAACAGGCCGGCGATGCCGACGCACACCGCGACCACGGCCCAGAACCCCCACGGGTGCGCGGCGAAGGGCACGGGCACGTTCATGCCCCAGAGCCCCGTCACGAAGGCCAGCGGGAGCAGCACCACCGAGAAGACGGTCAGCGACTTCATCACCTCGTTCATGCGGTTCGAGATGACGCCGAGGTAGGTGTCGCGCAGGCCGCCGAGCGTCTCGCGGTGGTCGTCGAGCGAGTCGTGGAGCAGGATCAGGTGGTCGTGCACGTCGCGGAACTGGTAGCAGGTCTCCTTCGTGAGCGAGCGCACCGTGCCGACCGCGAGCCGCTGCACGCTCTCGCGCTGGTTGCGCGCCGCGCGCAGCAGCGTGCGCACCGACCGGCGCAGGCGGAACAGCGTCGGCAGGATCGCGTCGCGCTCCGTCGCCTCGAAGACGCGGCGCTCGAGCCCTTCGACGCGGTCGTCGATCGCGTCGAGGATCGGGAAGTAGGCGTCCACCGCGCGGTCCACGAGGCTGTGGTAGAGGACCTGCGCGCCCTTGCCGAGCTCGCGGGCCGGGTCGCGGCGCACGGCCGCCCACAGCGCCTCGAGCGGCGGCCACGGCCGGTCGCACACCGTGACCAGCGTGCCCTTCATGTAGAAGATCTCGACCTCGAAGAGCTCGACCTCGTCGGTGCCGCGCTGGAACGGCACCATCACGACCTGGAAGACGTAGGTGTCGTACTCGTCGAGCTTCGCGGCCGTGTGCGTCTGCGACAGGTCCTCGATCGAGAGCGGGTGGAACCCGAACCCGTCGAGCAGCAGCCGGACGTCCTCGGGGCCGGGGCTCTGGAGGTCGAGCCAGAGCACCTTCTCGGTCGCCTTCATCGCCTCGACGATCGACGCGTCGTCGACGGGGTGCGTGACGACGCCTTTCGTGCTGACGATGGCCCGGCGCATGGGCGCCCACGGTAGCCACCGCGCCGGTCGTCCGCCACGCCCGGCAGGGCCGAGGCGCCGGGCCGCTCACGCGCGGGGCGCGCGGCGTCCCTCCCAAGGCACGTCGGGGACGCCCGCGGCGCGGTTGGCGTCGCGGGCCAGCACGAAGAGGAGGTCGGAGAGCCGGTTCAGCCAGCGCAGGAGCACGGGGGCGACGGGCTCGCGCGCCGCGAGCGCGACGACGGCGCGCTCGGCGCGGCGCGCGACGGTGCGGGCGAGGTGCAGCCGCGCGGCCGCCTCGCACCCGCCGGGCAGCACGAACGTGCGCAGCGGCTCGACCCGCGCCTCGGCGGCGTCGATGGCGGCCTCCATCGCCGCCACGTCCTCGTCGTCCACGGCGGGCGCGCCCGACGCGCCGCCCGCGGGGGCGGCGAGCGCGGCGCCCACCGCGAAGAGGTCGCGCTGCACGCGCGCGAGCCGCGCGTCCACGTCGCGGCCGAGCGGGGCCGCGCGGGCGAGCCCCACCGCCGCGTTGGCCTCGTCCACCGTCCCGTACGCGTCCACGCGCGGGTCGGCCTTGCTCACGCGCGTGCCGCCGAAAAGCCCGGTGCGCCCGTCGTCGCCGGTCCGCGTGTAGATCTTCATGCCGCGCTCCGCCCGAGGGCGCCGAGTCTCGCACGACGGCGGGCTCCAGAGCACCTCGCGAGTTGCGTCCGGGCGAGGGCGCCCGCGCTCGCTGAGGCCCGGGGTTCGCGGTCGTCGGGGCGCAGCGCCCCTCCGACCCTCCTCTCCGGCTCTCGCGCGCTGCGCTGGCTCGCGCGCTCGTGCCCGGCCCGTCGGGCCGGGCACC
>JADZCA010000032.1 GCA_020851795.1 Planctomycetota bacterium
CGATCAGCGTGAAGCCCTTCTGGCTGCGCTTCATGGGGATGTCGACTCCTGTAGGTGTCCGGACTCGAGGTGCGTGGGGGGAGACCCCCGGGTCAGCCCCCACCGGCCGGCGTACCCTCAGGACCCGAAGGCCCTGCTCCGTGTCGGGCTCGCCTCCGGGCTGGGGAGGGGAGTCCGGTCACGGACCGACGCGTCGCGTCGGGCTCCGCAGCCGTCCACGCCGCAGGCGGTGAGCCCACGTCGTGGCGAAGCGCTATCGACCTCGCACGCGAGCGCCTAAATGCCTTGCAAGGCTAGGCTTGCGTGGCGCCCGAAGCGGGCCGCTCACCGGGGGAGCGTCGCCTCGGCGCGGGCGCGCACCGCGCGCCACCCCTCCGCCCCGTCCGCCGGCCACCCGTCGGTGGCCCCCGGTGTGTCGAGCAGCGCGAGGGCGTCGCCGGCGCGCCCGGCGTTCACGCGCAGGTTCGCCCACGGCACGACGACCGGGCCGCGGGGCGTCCCCGCCGGGAGCGCCGCGGCCACCGCCGCGTAGACCGCCTCCGCCTCGTCGCGCCGCCCGAGCGCGTCGAGCGCGGACGCCTCGACGAGGTGCGCGCGGCGCACGAGGTCGTCCGACGCGGCCTCGGGGAGGACCTCGTCGCGCACGATCTTGAGCACGCCCTCGGGGTCCACGCGCACGAGCCCGAGCTGGTCGACGGCGTGGAGCCGCGTGAGCAGCGCCTCCTGACGCGACGCGCGGCGGTACGCCGCGGCCCACACGGCGCCGCCGCCGAGCACGACCGCCGCGAGCCCGTAGAGCAGGGCCCGTGCCGCGACCGGATGGCGCTTGCGCCAGGACGGCGGCGGCGTCGGCTCGGGCGGCGGGGAGGTGGGCTCCACGGCGACCAAGGGTACCCGACGTCCGCCGCCCGCCCCCGCGAGCGTCAGCGCGCGGCGAGCTGCTTCTGCAGCTCGAAGATCGGGAGGAACACCGCGAGCACGATCGTGCCCACGAGGATGCCCATCGTCGCGATCATGATCGGCTCGATGAGGCTCGTGAGCTGCTTGACCGTCGCGGACACCTGGTCGTCGTAGAACTCGCTGATCTTCTCGAGCAGCGTCTCGAGCGAGCCGGTCTTCTCGCCGATGCCCACCATGCGCGTGACCATCGGGGGGAACACGGGGCTCTCGGCGAGCGGGCCCATGAGGCTCTCGCCCTGTCGCACCCGGTCGCGCGCGGCCTCGACGGCCCGCGAGACGACGCGGTTGCCGGCGGTGTCGGCGACGATCTCGAGCGTGCCGAGGATCGGGACGCCCGACTTGATCATCGTGGCCGACGTCTTGCTGAAGCGCGACAGCGCCACCTTTCGGAACAGCGGCCCGAAGACGGGCAGGTGGAGCATCAGCCAGTCCCACTGGTACGCGCCCTTCTCGGTGCGCTTGTAGACGATCAGCAGCCCCACCGCGAACACGATCGCGGCGCTCACGAGCGGCCAGTTGCGCTCGCAGTAGTTCGAGGTCCCGAGGATCGCGCGGGTGAGGCCCGGCAGGTCGATCTCGAGCGTGTTGAACACGTCCTGGAACTTCGGCACGATCCCGATCATCAGGTACGCCGTGATGCCGAAGATCAGGGTCAGCGACACGACGGGGTACGTCATCGCCGACTTGATCTCGCGCTTGAGCTTCTGCGACGCCTCCATGTAGTCGGCGAGACGGCTGAGGATCTCGTCGAGCTGACCGGACGCCTCGCCGGCGCGGATCATGCTCACGTAGACGTTGCTGAACGCCTTGGGGTGGCGCTCGAGCGACGTGGACAGGTCCTGGCCGGAGCGGACGTCGTTGATGACGTGGTCGAGCAGGAGGCCGAACTGCTTGCTCTCCGCCTGCTCGCGCAGGATCTCGAGGCACTCGAGCATCGGGATGCCCGCGCCGATCATCGTCGAGAGCTGGCGCGTGAAGATCACGACCTCTTCGCGCTTGCGCACCCCCGGCTTGACTTTGCCGAGCGAGAAGCCGCCGCCCTTGGCGGGCGCGGGCCCGCCGCCCTGCGGCGCGTCGGGCGACGCGGTCTCGCGGGGCGCGGGGCGCGGCGCGGGGCGTTCGCCGCCCTTCTCCTGGATGTCCACCGGCGTCAGGCTCCGCCGGCGGAGCTCGGCGACGCACTCGGTCTTGTTGGCCGCGTCCAGCCGCCCGCTGACGCTGCGGCCGTCGGACCCGATCGCGCTGTACTTGTAGCTCGGCATCGCGCTCTACCCCCTGGTTCAGGACCCGGCCGGGGCCGGCTCCGCCGGCGCCTCGGTCTCGGCGTGCGCCTGCTCGGCCTCGGCGGTCGCCTCGGTGCCGGGCTCGGCGGTGCGGCGACGCTCGTCGAGCGTCACCCGCAGCGCCTCCTCGATCGTGGACTTGCCGCGCAGCGCGTTGAGGAGCGCGCAGCGCCGCAGCGTGACCATGCCCGTCTCGAGCGCGCGCTGGCGAATGTCGAGCGCGCCCTTGCCGTCCACGATCAGCCGCTTGATGTCGTCGCGGATCGGGAGGGTCTCGAGGATCGCGAACCGCCCGGCGTAGCCGCCGCTGCAGCGCGGGCAGCCGACCGCGCGGAACAGCGTCGGCCCCCGGTCGACGTCGTCGGGCGTGCACCCGACCGCGAGGAGACGGTCCTTGGGGGCGGCGATCGGCTCGCGGCAGTGCTCGCAGAGCCGCCGCATGAGGCGCTGGGCGCTCACGAGCAGCGTGGACGACGACACCATGAACGGGTCCACGCCCATGTCGCACATGCGCGTGATCGTCGAGGCGGCGTCGTTGGTGTGCAGCGTGGAGAGCACGAGGTGGCCCGTCAGGGCCGCCTTCACCGCGATGTCGATCGTCTCGGTGTCGCGGATCTCGCCCACCATCACGATGTCGGGGTCCTGGCGCAGGATCGAGCGCAGCGCGCCCGCGAAGGTCAGGCCGCGCTTGACGTTGACCTGCACCTGGTTGACGCCGTCGAGCTGGTACTCGACCGGGTCCTCGACCGTGACGAAGTTCATCTCCGGCGTGAGCATCTCGCGCACGGCGGAGTAGAGGGTCGTGGTCTTGCCCGAGCCCGTGGGGCCGGTGACGAGGATCATCCCGTACGGCGCGTCGATGGCGGCCTTGAAGTCCGCCAGCGCCTCGGGCTCGAAGCCGAGCGAGTCGAGCGAGCGCCCGAGGTTGCTCGAGTCGAGGATGCGCAGTACGACCTTCTCGCCGTGCACCGTCGGCAGCACGCTGACGCGGAAGTCGATCTGGCGCCCCTCGACCTTCACCTGGAACTTGCCGTCCTGCGGGCGGCGCTTCTCGGCGATGTCGAGGCTCGCCATGATCTTGAGGCGGCTCGCGATCGAGTTCTGGAGGCGCTTGGGCGGCGACATCGCCTCGGCCATCGACCCGTCCACGCGGTAGCGCACGACCGTGCGCTTCTCGAACGGCTCCACGTGGATGTCCGACGCCTTCGCCTTGATCCCCTGGTAGATGATCATGTTGACGAGCTTGACGATCGGGGCGTCGGCGCTGTCGGCGGCGACGGCGGCGAGGTCGGCGACCTCGTCCTCGCGGTTCTCCTTGACCGTGATGTCGTGCTCGTCGCCCTCGTCGAGCAGGGCGTTGAGGTCCTGCTCCTCCCGCTTGTAGAGGCGGTCCTTGGCGCGGGCGATCTGCGACTCGAGCGCGAGGCAGACGCGGAGGTCGCACCCCGACGCGATCCGCAGGTCGTCCTGCCGGACCACGTCGAACGGGTTCGACACCGCGATCGTCATCAGGCTGCCCATCTTGGCGACGGGCACGCAGCCGGAGCGCTCGGCCAGCTCCTGGGGCATCCACTCGACGAACTCGGGCGCGAGCTCGACGCGGTCGAGGTCGATGGGCGGGACGCCGAGCCGCTCGGCGAGGATGCCGAGCAGGTCGAGCTCGGCGATCGCGTTGCGCTGCAGGAGCGCGCCGACCACGCTCTCGCCCTTCGCGGCGGCGGCCGCGAGGTCCTTGGCGAGGCCGGCGTCGAGGAGGGAGGCCTCCTCGAGGATCCTCAGCACGCGTCGGTTGAACGAGATCACGTCACGTCCTCGCGAAGGTGCGCTTGAGGTCCTCGACGTCGCCGCTGTGGGCCAGCGCCTCGTCGTAGGTGATGAGGTTGCGGCGGCAGAGCTCGTGCAGCGACTGGTTCATCGTCCGCATCCCGAGCTTCCCGCCGGTCTGGATGATGCTGTAGATCTGGTGCGCCTTGTCGTCGCGGATGAGCGAGCGGATCGCGGAGTTCGCGATCATCGTCTCGAGCGCGAGGACGCGTCCCTTGCCCGATGCGTGCGGGAGCAGCTGCTGGCAGAGCACCGCCTGCAGCGAGAACGACAGCTGCGTGCGCACCTGCTGCTGCTGGTGCGCGGGGAACACGTCCACGACGCGGTTGATCGTCTGCACGCAGTCGCTCGTGTGCAGGGTCGCGAAGGTGAGGTGGCCGGTCTCCGCGATCGTCAGCGCGGCCTCGATCGTCTCGGTGTCGCGCATCTCGCCCACGAGCACGACGTCGGGGTCCTGGCGCAGCGCGCTGCGCAGGGCCCGCTTGAAGTTCTGCGTGTCGCCGCCGACCTCGCGCTGGTTGACGAGGCACGACTTGTTGCGGTGGAGGAACTCGATGGGGTCCTCGACCGTGACGATGTGCATCGCGCGCGACGCGTTGATGCTGTCGAGCATCGCCGCGAGGGTCGTGGACTTGCCGCTGCCCGTCGCGCCCGTGACGAGCACGAGCCCGCGCGGCAGCGAGCAGACCTCCTCGCAGATCTTGTTGGGGAGGCCCAGCTCCTCGAAGTTGCGGATCTGGTACGGGATCATGCGCAGCACCGACGCGACGGTGCCGCGCTGCATGAAGACGTTGGTGCGGAAGCGGCCGAGCCCCTCGACGCCGAACGAGAGGTCGATCTCGAACTCGCGCTCGAAGCGCGCGACCTGCTCGCCGGAGAGGAAGGAGTAGATGATCCGCTTGCAGGTCTCGGGACGGAGCACGTCGTGCTGCGTCGCGACGAGGGACCCGTCCACGCGGATCCGCGGCGGGCTGCCGGCGGAGAGGTGGAGGTCGGAGCCTCCCCGCTCGACCAGGATCTGCAGCAGCTCCTCGATGGTCGCGTTGGCCATGGACGGCGGCATCCCTCGCCCCCCGCCCCCGAGACGGGGGAGGGGTGCGCGGACCTATCGACCGCGGACGTCCCGCCACTTGACGACCTGCCGCGACGGCCCGCGCGTCGAGGTCGCGATTCCTCGACATCCACCGGGGGGATGACCCGGGGGTGCGTGCCGTCCGCGACCCGCGACCCGCGCGGGGCCCGCGTGCGGCGCCCCACCGTCGGTCTGGCCGCCTCCCCCACCGTGGCGGCCGGGCGCGAAGGCCCGCTTCAACGAAGAAGGGCGCGCCCCGGGGTCCGGGGCGCGCCCTTCGAGGACGGATCGCGAGCGGCTCAGCGCCCGAAGGCGAACTGCACCTCGACGCGACGGTTCTTCGCGCGGTCCGACGACGTCTTCTCGGGCGACACGATCGGCTCCTTCGAGCCGACGCCGCGCACCGTGATCTTCTCGCGCGGGACGCCCGCCGAGGCGAGCTCCTTCGCGACGACCTCGGCGCGAGCCTTGGAGAGCTCGTCGTTGTCGGCCCACTTCGAGCGCTTGATCGGCGACGAGTCGGTGTGACCGGAGACGGTCACGCGCGCCTCGGGATGGCGGGCCATCGCCGCCGAGATCGCCTTGAGCGCCGCCCGCAGGTCGGGCGTGTTCTTGAGCTTGTCCGAGCCCGAGTCGAACGAGTCCGTCAGCACCGCGACGGCGGTCGAGCCCTCGACCATCACCCGCGTGCCGGGCGCGGCGCGGAGCTCGTCGGCCATGCGTCGGGCGGCGTCGTCGCCCCCCGCGCCGCCGGCGGCGACCACCGGGGTCGGACCCGTGTTGCGGGCGACCGCCTCGCGGATCCGCCCCTCGAGCTCCGAGTTGCGGCGCTCCTGCGCCTCGATGCTCGTGCGCAGGACGTCGATCTTGGACTGCATCTCGGGGTCCGGGCGCGGCGACGCCGGAGGCGGCGGCGCGGGCGGACGGACGGCGACCGAGCGTGCGGGCATCGGCGCGACCGGCGCCGGGGCGGCGACCGCCTGCGGCATGTCGGTCGTGGGCTGCTCCGCGTAGCAGGACGGACCCGCGCACGGAGAGCTCTTGCAGCCGGCGGCCGCGAGCGCGAGGCCCGCGGCGACGGCGACGAGCGGACGGGAGAACGTCATGGGACGGGGTTCCTCGTCGCGACCGGGTCAGTTGGCCGGGTAGATGTAGATCTCGACGCGACGGTTCTGCGCCTTCGCGCGCTCCGTCGAGCCCTTCGCGACCGCGTGGCGCGAGCCCATGCCGACCGCGGAGATGCGGCCCTCGGCGACGCCCGCCTGGCGGAGGAGCTTCTTGACCTCCTCGGCGCGCGCGAGCGACAGGGCCTCGTTGCTGTCCCACTTCGACTTGCGGATCGGGTCGCTGTCGGTGTGGCCCTCGACCGTGACGCGGCTGCCCGCGTACGACTCGGCGATGAGCTTGCCGACGCCGACGACCGCCTTCACCGCGGCCGGGTTGTACGAGAGGCTCGCGCTGCCCGCGCGGAAGCTGTTCTGGAGCACGACCGCGACGCGCTGCTGGCCGTCCTGCGCCGTGCGGACGTCGACGTCCACGCCCGTGACGCCGTAGCGCGTCAGGCGGCTGCGGAGGTCGGCGCGGAACGCCTCGAGCTGCGGGTTGGAGGTCTTCGCGACCATCGTCTCGCTCGGCCGCGGCTTGAGCAGCTCGGCCATCTTGTCGTTGAGCTCGCGCTGGCGGCTCTCGGCCGCCGCGAGCTGCGCGGTCAGCGCCTGCACCTGGCCCGCGTACTGCGCGTTCTGCACCGCCGCCGCCTGCGCCGCGGCGAGCTCACGCTTGGTGGACTCGATCGCCGCCATCTGGCGGTCGTTCTCCGCCTGCGTGGAGATGTACTGCGAGTTGAGCTCCTCGTTGCGCTGGCGGAGATCAGCGTTCTCCGCGAGCGCGACCGACAGGCGCTCCTTGGTCTTCGACGCACAACCCGTACCGACGACGAGCGCGAGCACCGCGCTCACCGCAACGCCCAGACGACGCATTCGGAACCTCCCGACCGCCGAGCGGTCAGCCCTCACCGGAGATCCCGGGCGAAGGACCGCGAGCGGCCGCCCCTCGACCGCCCGAGGCCCTCACGACGGACCCGGGACCGACGCGCGACATGACAACACGGCAGCCCGGGGAGTCAACGGGAAAAACACAAGATGATGGGGCAGAACCGCTGTTAGCCAACAATGGATCGGGCGCCCCCGGAGGCGACGTCAGGCCCTTGTCAGGCACGTTTCGGACGGGCCGCGGGCGCACGGCCCCCTGCCCCGAGGAAGTCGGCGCGCGACGCGCCTGACTTCAGCGCGACGACGCGGGTCGCCGCGGGCCTCGCGCGCGTGTCACCGTCCTGTCACGAAGCGCGGCCAGGTCTGCGTGACGAAGCGCGCGATGTCGTCGCCGGCGAGCAGGACGGCCGCGGCGCCGAGCGCGAGGAACACGCCGAAGGGGATCGAGAGGCGCTGCAGCGCGAAGGTCGCGAGCCACTCCTCGTCGGCTTCGGGGAGCGGCTCGGGCCGCACGACGACGAGCGTCCCCTCGCGGTGCCGCTCGACGCCCTCGACGACGCCGCGCACCGAGACGCGCACGTCCTTGCCGTCGTCGGACCAGACCGCGGCGCCGGGCAGCACGAGGTCGAGCCGGGCCTTCGTGCCCGCCGTGGGCGCGGCTCCCGCACCCGACGGCGCGACGGGCACGGCGACGGTGACGGGCGCGCGGCGCGGGGCCCGCACGCGCGCGCGGGAGAACGACGCCGGCGCGGCGTCGCCGAGCGCGAGCGTGCCCGTGAGCGGCGCGAGGCGCCGCGCGCGCGACGCCACGTACACGCCGCCGAGCACGCTGCCGGCGACGCTGGCGACGAGCAGCACGAGCAGCGTCTCGACCGGGCCGGAGAACGCGCCGACCATCGCGAGGAGCTTCACGTCGCCGAGCCCCATCGCCTCCTTGCCGGCGACCGCGTGCCCCACCCACCGCACGACGAGCAGCACGAGCGCCCCGGTCGCCGCGCCCGCCGCGCCCTCGAGCACCGCGGCGAGCCGCCGGTTGGCGAGCTCGGTGAGGAACGTCGCCGAGTGCATCTCGGGGACGAGCAGCGCGCAGAGGAGCCCCACGGCGATGCCGGGCTTGGTGATCGCGTCGGGGATCTCGCGCCGGTCGATGTCGACGAAGGCCACGCAGACGAGCGCGGCGAGCACGAGCGAGACCACCACCTGCGGGCCGAGCGCGGCCGGCCACGGGAAGGCGAGCGCGGAGAGCACGAACAGCGCGGCGGTGAGCGCCTCGACGAAGGGGTAGCGCGCCGAGATCGGCGCGCGGCAGTCGCGGCAGCGGCCCCGCAGCATCAGCCACGCGAGGACGGGCACGTTGTCGTGCCAGCGGATGAGGTGGCCGCAGCGCGGGCAGTGCGAGCGCCCCTTGGCGACGCTCTCGCCGCGCGGCAGGCGCCACACGACGACGTTGCAGAAGGACCCGATGCACGCGCCGAAGATCCCGGCGACGACGACGGGGAAGGCGCCGGTCACGGGGACGGCTCCGGCCCGCGGGCGTGCCCGCCCGCGGCGACGACCGCGAGATCAGGCATGCGAGCGGACGTAGGAGCGGAGCAGCGCGCGCTCGCGGTCGTCGAGCTCGGAGAAGAACACGCCGACGTCGTAGCTCGTCTCGTGCGGGACCTTGTGGCTCCACACGACGACGCCGTGCGTGTCCATCCGGAGGTCCTTGGGCTCGCCGACGCGCGCGGCCGGCAGGACCATGCGGACGCGGATGCGCGTCATCGGGACGAGGGCCCGGGGGCTCTGGATCCGCACGCCGGACTCGGAGAGGTCGACGAGGTCGAACGGCTCGTCCTTCCCGTCGGTGAGCAGATGGAAGGGGATCTTCGCCGGGACCCGGGAGTGGCGGCGACGCTCGGCGTGTCCGGACTGTCGGGACATGGGCCTACGATGCTAGCCGAAACAACCCGGACCCGGAAAACCGTCGGCTCTCGGCGGCCCGGGGAAACGGTCGGCGCGCTCGAGCGAGTTCTCGTGCAGACCGTCCGTCCGCGGCCTCGCCGGCCGCTCCCCGAGCCCCCCCGGGAGCCCCTTCTCGCTCTGCAAGGACCTGCCCATGGCCAACCTGAACCGCGTCATGCTGATCGGTCGCCTCACCCGCGACCCCGAGACCCGTCACACCCCCAGCGGCCAGACCGTGACGACCTTCGGCCTCGCCATCAACCGCACCTACCGCCGCAAGGACTCCGACGAGCAGGTCGAGGAGACGACCTTCGTGGACTGCGAGGCGTGGGGCAAGGGCGGCGAGACCTTCGCCCGCTACATGAAGAAGGGCCGGCAGGCCTACGTCGAGGGGCGCCTCAAGCTCGACTCGTGGGAGAAGGACGGCCAGAAGCGCAGCAAGCTGTCGGTGGTGATGGAGGAGTTCCAGGTCCTCGACGGCGGCGCGGGCGGCGGCGGGGGTGGCGGCGGCGGCGGCGGTGCGGGGGGCGAGGAAGCCCCGCGCCGGCGCGCACCGGCCCGCCCTCAGGGCGCTCCCGGCAACGCCGGCGCCGGCGCCGGCGACACGCCGCAGGACGACTACGCGAAGTTCGACGACGATATACCGTTCTGATCGGCGACGCGCCCTCAGGATCGACGGGGGCGCTGCGACCGGCGACGACTGCGGTGACTCGGTGTGCTTGCTCGCGGGCAGTTCGGCTCCGCCGGGACGCGCGCCGTAGGTCGGAAGGCCCGGCGTGCACCGGCCGCGCGGGGTGCGCATCGGAGCAACCCACGCGGCTCCGCCGTGCCCGCGGGAGGGCTCGCGGGCGGTTGTTCTCGCGGGCAGTTCGGCTCCGCCGGGACGCGCGCCGTAGGTCGGAAGGCCCGGCGTGCACCGGCGGCGTCGGCGGAAGTGCGGAGAATCCCACGCGGCTCCGCCGTGCCCGCGGGAGGACCGAGCTCGCGGGCAGTCGTGCGTGCTCGCGGGCAGTTCGGCTCCGCCGGGACGCGCGCCGTAGGTCGGAAGGCCCGGCGTGCAACGGCGACGTCGGCGGAAGTGCGCAGAAACCCACGCGGCTCCGCCGTGCCCGCGGGCTTGCTCGCGGGCAGTTCGGCTCCGCCGGGACGCGCGCCGTAGGTCGGATGGCCCGGCGTGCAACGGCGACGGGGGCTGGAGACAGCGGTGCCAGGCACCGGTGTACCGATTGCTTGCTGCTTACAGGCGATCGATACACCGGTGCCGGGCACCGGTGTACCAACCCGCGGAGAGGGGCGGACGTCAGCGGCCGGTGCGGACGTCGGAGAAGCGCGCCTCGCCGCCCTCGGCGTACAGGGCCGCCGTCCCGTCGAAGTCCGTCGCCGAGAGGCCCGCCGGACCCGCGTCCACCGTGATCGCCGGCACCCCGTCCACCTCGACCCGCAACGTCATCCCCACCAGCGCCAGCCGCAGCTTCACCGGGTCCCGAGACGGGCCCGCCGGCCGCGTCGCGACGCCGAGGTCGAACCACGTGTTGCGCACCTTGCGACGCAACACCACCTTCCCGTCCGCTCGCAGCTCGAGCCCGATCAGGTCCTCCGGCCCCTTCGACCCGATCGCGAGCCCCGCCGACGCCGCCTGCGGCCCCACGAGCGCCACCCGCGCCTCGATCGCCGGCTCGCCGCGCGGCAGGTCCGCCGTCCCCCGCAGGAACGCCCACGGCCGCCCCCGCGCCACGATCGTGCCCGCCTCCTCGTCCCACGCGATGTAGACGATCTTCCACGTCCGGCGGAAGTCCCCCCACACCTCCCGCGCCGCCGCCGCCAGCCGGTCCTTCTTGCCCGAGAACGCCCGCTCGAACTTGCGCCCCGCGTCGCCCCCGTGGTCGAGCTCGCCCTCGAACCGACGCAGCGCCTCGCGCAGCCCCGCGTCTTTCGTCCGCAGCAACGTGCCCACCAGCGCGAGCGAGTCCACGTAGTCGGGCGCCGCGACCGCGCCGCTCCCGACCGCCCACGGGTCGAACACGCCTCGCCGCACGCGGTCGGCGCACTCCAGCGGCCGCTCGTCGATCGTCACGACGTCGAGCGCGCCCAAGTCCACGCCGGCGGCCGTGCGCCGGTGGTGGCCGAACCACTCCGCGATCCCCTCCTTGTGCCACGTCGGCGCGCGCGTCAGGTCGTTGCCCAGCTGCGCCTTCGCCTGCCACTGGTGCGTCAGCTCGTGCAGCACGAGCAGTCGCGTCGAGGCGTCGTGGGGCTGCAGGAAGAGGTACGAGCACTTCGAGCCCGGGTCGTAGTAGCCCCCCGCGCTCGCCACCGCCTGCGGCCCGACGTGCGCCCGCGACAGCGCGGCGAGGAACCCGTCGCGGTCCCGCCGCACGTCGAGCGTCAGCGGGAGGTCCGCCTTCCTCGGCTCCGCCCCGAAGTAGGCCTTCCACGCGGGGAACGCCGCCTCGGCCAGCGCGACGTAGCGCTCGAGGTCGGCCTGCTCCACGTCGCCGGTGGCGCGGATCCGCGCGGTGACGACCTGCGCGTCGGCCGCCGCCGCGGGCCCCGCGCCGGCCACGAGGACCAGCGCCGCGAGCGCCGCCGCCGCGAGGACCCGCCCCGCCGCACGCCCCACCCGCCCGCGCCTCACGCGCCCCCACCGCGCGCGTGCCGCGGGACCGGCGGCGTCGCGGGGGCGAAGCCGTCCCCCTCGCGCGCGAGCCGTCGCCAGAACTCGGCGGTCACCGAGAGCCCCTGCAGCTCGGGGTCGTCCGGGCGCGCCGCGAGCGCGCGGTCGAACCAGACCCGCGCCTCCGCGTAGCGACGGGCGCGCATCGCGTCGCGGCCGAGCCGCAGCCAGTCGGCGACGTCGTCGGGGGAGGGGGAGTCGGTCGCGGCCACGCCCGGATGATCGGCCCGCGGGGCGGGGCTGGCAAGACGGTCCGTCGGCGGGCCTTGACCTCGGGCGGCCGGGGGTGTCGCCTACGGGCATGCACCCCGACGACATCGTGTGGCGTCCGACCGAGGCCCACCGGCGCGACAGCCGGGTCGGCCGGCTCATGGACCGCGTGGGCGCGGCGACCCCGCAGGCCCTCCACGCCTGGTCGGTGGCCGACATCGGGCGGTTCTGGGACACCGCGCTGGCCGACCTCGGGGTCGTCTGGGACGTCCCCTACCGGACCCCCCTCGACCTGTCGGAGGGGTTCCCGTGGGCCCGGTGGTTCGTCGGCGGCCGGCTCAACGTCGTCCGCTCCTGCCTCGAGCGCCACGCCGGCGGCGCCGCGGCCGCACGGACCGCGCTCGTCGCCGAGGACGAGGACGGCCGCACCCGCACGCTCACCTACCGCGAGCTCTTCGACGAGGTCGGGCGCGCGGCCGGGTGCCTGCGCGACCTCGGCGTGCGGCCGGGCGACCGCGTGGGCATCTACATGCCGATGGCCGCCGACGTCGTCGTGGCGCTGTTCGCCTGCCTCCAGGTCGGCGCGGTCGCCGTCCCCGTGTTCAGCGCGTTCGGGCCCGAGGCGCTCGCGGTGCGCCTCAAGGACGCGGAGGCCGTCGTCCTCTTCACCGCCGACGCCGGCCGCCGCCGCGGGCAGCCGGTGCCGATCAAGCCCGCCGCCGACCAGGCCGTCGCCGGCGCGCCGAGCGTGCGCCACGTCGTCGTCAAACGCCACGTCGGCATCGACGTGCCGTGGACGGCGGGCCGCGACGTGGACTGGGCCGACGCGGTCTCGCGCCGCGCGCCCGACCGTCGCATCGAGTCGCTCGAGGCCGAGGCGCCGTCGATGGTGCTCTACACCTCGGGCACCACCGGCCGGCCCAAGGGCACCGTCCACACGCACGCCGGCTGCCTCGCGACGATGACGAAGGAGGTGGGCTACGCGTTCGACGTCAAGCCGGGCGACGTCTTCTTCTGGCTCACCGACATCGGCTGGATGATGGGCCCGTGGGAGATGATCGGCGTCACGTGCCTCGGCGGGACGCTCGTCGTCTACGAGGGCGCGCCGAACTGGCCGCGCCCCGACCGCCTCTTCGAGGTCGTGGCGCGCCACCGCGTGACCCACCTCGGCGTCGCGCCGACCGCGGTGCGCGTGCTGCGGCGCGCCGGCGACGACCTGCCCGACCGCCACGACCTCTCGGCGCTGCGCGTGCTCGGCTCGACGGGCGAGCCGTGGGACGCCGAGTCGTGGACGTGGTTCTTCGAGCGCGTGGGCGGGCGCCGCTGCCCCGTCGTCAACATCAGCGGCGGCACCGAGATCGTCGGCTGCCTGCTCTCGCCGCTGCCGGTGACGCCGCTCAAGCCGACGACGCTGTGGGGCCCGGGCCTCGGCGTGGACACCGACGTGTTCGACGACGCGGGGCGCCCGATCCGCGGCGGCATCGGCCACCTCGTCTGCAAGCAACCCGTGCCGAGCATGACGAAGGGCTTCCTCAACGACCGCCAGCGCTACCTCGACACCTACTTCACGCGCTTCCCCGGCGTCTGGTACCACGGCGACTGGGCGCACGTGGACGCCGACGGCTTCTGGTTCCTCCACGGCCGCAGCGACGACACGATCAAGGTCGCGGGCAAGCGCGTCGGGCCTGCGGAGGTCGAGGCCGCCATCGTCGCGCACCCGCAGGCCAGCGAGGCCGCGGCGATCGGCGTGCCCGACGCGCTCAAGGGCGAGGCGATCGTCGCCTTCGTCGTGCTCAAGCCCGGCGTGCCCGAGAGCGAGGCGCTGCGCGAGGCGCTGAGCAAGGCCGTGGAGGCCGACCTCGGCAAGACGCTGCGGCCCAAGGCGCTCAAGTTCGTGGACGCGCTCCCCAAGACGCGCTCGGCCAAGATCGTGCGCGGCGCGATCCGGCGCCGCTTCCTCGGCGAGCCGCCCGGCGACCTCGCCTCGGTCGAGAACCCCGACGCCCTCGACGCGATCGCGCGGGCGCGCTGACCGAGCGGGCGACGCCCGGCGCGGGCCCCGGGGCGCCGCTCGAGACGCCGTCGGACCCGCGCCGAGCGTCGATCGGCGCCGTCGGCGCGGGCACGGCGGGGCCGGCGGGGCGCGGGAGCGCGGCCGGAGCCTGCCCCCGAGGCATCGCTTCGGGGCCGGCGCCCGGGCGGGTTTCATGCTCCCGCCATGGCCATCGAGACGCTCCTGCACACCGAACGGTCCCTCGCCGCCGCGACCCGCGTGGTGCTCGACAAGCTGACGGGTGCGGGCTTCGAGACGATCGACGGCCCCGAGGACGGGCGCCTCGAGGTGGACTGCCTCGACGGCGACACGGGCGACGAGTGGGGCTTCGTCGCGCCCGAGACGAGCCCGATGGCGGCGTTCACCGAGATCAAGGCCAAGCCGACGACGGTGCGCGTGTCGGTCAAGCTCGCGCACGGGCAGCTGCTGCTCTATCCCGGCTTCGTCGTGCTCTCGCGCCCGGACGCGGACTACGACGAGTTCGAGGACGACGACCGCGCGAAGCAGATCGCGCTGCGCGAGGCGTTCGAGCTGGCTCGGACGTTCCACGCGCGCGAGGTGCTGCTCGCCGGCGACGCCGCGAGCGACTTCCTCGGGACCGAGGCCACCTCGTGGGAGGGCCTCAAGGACGTCCTCGAGGAGGAGGACGTCCCCCACGTGGTGCTGCCCGTCCCGCCGAAAGCGTAGCGGGCGCGGCATCGCCCCGCGGTCGGCGCGCGGGCACGGCCGCGCGCGCCGGCGCCGGCCCCGCGCCCTCGACGCGGTCCGCAAGGCCCGCACGCGCGGGGTCCGCGCGGGGACGCGACGACCGCGGGCTCGGGCGCCGCGCCGAAGAGCGGACGACGGGGGTCGGCGGGCTAACGCGCCGGCGGGTCGACGCGGGGGAAGAGGACCGGCCCGGGCACGACGGCCGTGCCCGGCACGAGGCCGCCCCAGCGCAGGGCGGCGCGCAGGTCGCCGCTGGGCGTCACGCCCAGCTGCGCGAGCGCGTCCGTCGCCTTCGTCGGCAGGATCGGGCGCAGCACCTCGGAGGCGACGCGCACGGTCTCGGCGATCGTGTAGAGCGCGTCCGCGACGACGGAGCCCTTGGCCGGGTCCTTCGCGGCCTTCCACGGCTGCGTGAGGTCCACGTGACGGTTGCCCGCGCGCAGCAGGTCCATCGCCGCCTCGCCCACGCGGTGCAGCGCGACGTCGTCGACGAGGCCGGGGAGCGTGTCGAGCAGGGCGGCGGCGGCGGTACGGGGCTCGGACGGCCCGCCGTGCTCGAGCGCGGGCGACGGCACCTTGCCGCCGCCGAAGCGCCCGATCATGTTGACCGCGCGCGAGAGGAGGTTGCCCCACTCGTTGCCGAGGTCGCCGTCGTAGCGGGCCCGGAAGCGCTCGTCGCTGAACTCGGCGTCCTGGCCCACGACCATCTCGCGCACGAGGTACCAGCGCAGCGCGTCCACGCCGAACTTCGTGGCGTAGGACAGCGGGTCCACGACGTTGCCGATCGACTTGCTCATCTTCGTGCCGCCGACGAGCCACCAGCCGTGCGCGAGGATCCGACGGGGCAGCGGGATGCCGGCGGCCAGCAGCATCGCCGGCCAGTACACGCTGTGCGTCGTCAGGATGTCCTTGCCCATCAGGTGCACGTCGGCGGGCCACGTGCGCGCGAACGTCGCGTCGTCCTGGAGGTAGCCCGCCCCGGTCACGTAGTTGAGCAGCGCGTCGAACCAGACGTAGGTGACGTAGTCCCGGTCGAAGGGCAGCTCGACGCCCCACGAGAGGCGCGACTTCGGGCGTGAGATGCAGAGGTCGCCGAGGTCCTTCTCGAGGAAGCCGAGCACCTCGTTGCGCCGCGACGCGGGCCGGATCTCGAGGCGGCCGGAGACGACGGCCTCGCGGATCGCGTCGCGCTGGCGTCCCATGCGGAAGAAGTAGTTGTCCTCCGAGATGCGGCGCAGCTTCGAGCGGTCGATCGCCTTCTCCTCGATCTCCTTCTCGGTGACGAAGATCTCGTCGGAGACGTGGTACCAGCCCTCGTAGGTGCCGCGGTAGATCTCGCCGCGCTTCCACAGGTCGTCGAGCACCGCCTGCACGACGCGGAGGTGGCGCGGCTCGGTGGTGCGGATGAAGACGTCGTAGGAGATCTGGAGCGGCGCCCACGTGTCGCGGAACCGCTGCGAGAGCTCGTCGCAGTGCGCGCGCGGGGTGAGCCCGCGCTTCTCGGCGGCCTCCGCGGCCTTCTGCCCGTGCTCGTCGGTGCCCGTGAGGAACCACACGTCGTCGCCGAGCGCCCGGCGGTAGCGCGCGATCACGTCGGCGAGGACGGTCGTGTACGCCGTGCCGATGTGGGGCGCGTCGTTGACGTAGTAGATCGGGGTCGTGACGTAGAAGGCCTTGCCGGGCATCCCCGGAACCTAATCGACCGGCGGAGGACCCTGCCAGGATCGCCCGCCCTCACGCCTCCGACGGCCCGCCCCCCTCCCGGCACCGTCCCCGCCGCGGCGGTGGCCCGTGCGCGCGCGCCACGACGTCGGGGCTCGTCGCCGTCGCGCGCGCACGGCCACGCGCATCCCCCCTCCCGCGGCCCTTCCCCGTCGTCGCGTGGGCGCGCACGCCGACGTCGATCGGTGCGCACCGGCGTCCGCCGCACCGGCGCGGCGGCACACGGGTCCCCCTCCCGCGGCCCTTCCCCGTCGTCACGTGGGCGCGCGGACGTGCTCGAGGATGTCGGGGTGCATCGGGCCCGCGGGGCGCGTCGTCGCGTCAGCGGTCGCGACCTTGGAGTCCCGCGAAGACCTGCAGCGCGAGCAGGCGCAGCGCGGTGCGCTCGCCCGCGGTCACGGCGCCGCGTGCGACGACCTCGTCGGCGAGCGCGGTGAGCGCGCGGAGCAGCGTCGCACGGCGCTCGTCGCCGCCGAGGGCGTCCTTGCGCGCGGCGACGTCGGCGGCGATCGCGGCGAGCGTGCGGACGTCGTCGAGGCAGAGGGGGCCGCGGGCGCGCGGCGTGAGGGGCTCGGTCGTGGCGGCGAGGGCGCCGACGAGCGCGGCGACGACGCGGGCGCCGGCGGCGACGCGCGCGGCGTCCACGCGGTCGGGGGTGTCGGCGGGCGTCCCGTCGTCGTCGGAGGCGCCGGCGGTGACGAGGACGGTCGGGAGGCCGGCCTCCTCGAACGGGACGGCGTCGGAGGCCGGTTCGGCGTGGAAGTCGAGGGGGAGGCGGCGCAGCGTCGTGCCGTCGGGGGCGGCGAGCGTGCGGGCGGCGGTGTCGGTGGCGTCGCTGCGGTCGGCGCCGAGGAGGAAGAGGGTGCCTGGCAGCGCGTCTCCGAGCGAGCGGCCGAGGCGTTCGACGACCACCACCGCGACGGGCGTGCCGGCCGCGGTGGGCGGGGCGGCGAGCAGCGCCTTGGCGCCGGCGCCGCCGTGGTCGGAGAGGTCGACGAGCGCGACGACGACGCCGCGGGCGGGCGCGGGGCTTTCGGCGAGCGCGGCGGCGGCCTCGAGGACGGCGACGCAGCCGGAGGCCTTGGCGTCGGCGCCGGGGAAGACGGTGGTGCCGGCGGGCGGGCGGCCGTCGTAGGCGGCGACGAGCCAGACGCACTCCCCGGGCGTGGTGCCGGGGATCCACGCGACGACGTTGCGCCCGGCGGGGACGCCCCCCTCGGCGGCGACGGGGACGACGAAGCCCGCGTGGCCCGGGAGCGGGGCGAGCCTCGTGGTCCCGGCGAATCGGCGCTGATTCGACGCGGCCTCGAGGAGGAGCTCGTCGAGCGCGACCGCGACGCGTTCGCGGTCGTCGGGTCGGCCGCGGCCGGCGTACTTGGGGCCGGCGAGCGCGCGCACGAAGGCTTCGATGCGGACGAGGTCGAACGCCGAGGCCGACGGGGCGGTCGGGACCGCGGGGGGCGCCGGCGCGACCGGGGGTGCAGGAGCGACCGGGGGCGCATCGGCCGCCGCGGCCACGCGCACGACAGCTCCGCCCGTGGCGACCGCGAGGACGACCGATCCGAGGACCCCGCGGGCGCGCATCCCCCGAGGATACGCGGGAACGGTGAGCGTCTGCTCCGACCCCGCGGTCGGTGAGCGCGGGGTCGGAGCTCGCAGTCGGTGAGCACGGGGTCGGAGCTCGCGCTCACCGTGGGACGGGGGGGCGTGGCGGGAACGGTGAGCGCCAGCTCCGACCCCGAAGTCGGTGAGCGCAGGGTCGGAGCTCGCGCTCGCCGTGGGACGGCGGGGCGTGGCGGGAACGGTGAGTACCAGCTCCGACCCCGCAGTCGGTGAGCGCAGGGTCGGAGCTCGCGCTCACCGTGGGACGGGGGGGCGTGGCGGGAACGGTGAGCGCCAGCTCCGACCCCGCAGTCGGTGAGCACGGGGTCGGAGCTCGCGCTCACCGTTGGGCGGCGGGGCGTGGCGGGAACGGTGAGCGCCAGCTCCGACCCCGCAGTCGGTGAGCGCGGGGTCGGAGCTCGCGCTCACCGTTCCGGCGGGGGGCGGCGCGGCGGAGGTTGCCCGGGGGGCGAAGGGACGCGCGAGGGGCGTCAGGCGGGCGGAGGGGCCGCGCGGGCAGCGAGCGCGGCCCGGACCACCTCGGCGTCGGGGTCGTCGGGCGCGAGACGGACGAACGCCTCGAGGTCGGCGACCGCCCCCCCCTCGTCGCCCACCGCCAGCCGCGCCAGGCCGCGCAGGCGACGGACGGACGCCCGCTCCGGGGCCCGCTCCACCACCGCGTCCCAGTCCGCGAACGCCGCCGCCGGGTCGTCGCCCGCCCACCGCGCCTCGCCCCGCGCCTCGCGCAGCTCGAGCGACCCCGCGTCGAGCTCGAGCGCCCGCCCGAGGTCGGCCGCCGCCCCCCCGAAGTCGCCACGCGCCGCCCGCACGACCGCGCGGTTGACCCACGCCTCGAGCGCGCCCCGGTCGAAGGCGAGCGCGAGCCCGTAGTCGTCGTCCGCCCCCGCGAAGTCGCCGAGCGCCGCCTTCACGTCGGCCCGCGCCACCAGCGCCGGCGCCCACGAGGGCGCGCGGTCCACCGCCCGCGAGAAGTCGGCCAACGCCGGCGAGAGCCGCCCCTTCTCGAGGTGGCGGTGCCCGCGCGCGTACCACTCGTCGGCCGTCCCGGGGTCGGCCTCGACCGCCCGCAGCACGTCCGCGAGCGCCCCGTCCACGTCGTCGAGCGCCTCCCGCGCCGCCGCCCGCCCGTACCACACGTCCGCGCGCGTCGCGTCCAGCGCGATCGCGCGATCGTACGCCTCCACCGCCCCCGCCGCGTCCCCCGCCGCCGCCCGTGCGTGCCCCAGCGCCGACCACACCCCCACGTCGCCCGCACGCAACGCCGCCGCCCGCTCGAGGTCGGCCGCCGCCCCCGCCGCGTCGGCGAGCGCCCGCCGCGCGTTCCCGCGCCCCACCCACGCGTCGGCGAGCGTCGCGTCGATCGCCAGCGCCGCGCTGAAGTCCTCGACCGCCCCCGCGTGGTCGCGCGCCGCCCGCCGCAGCCGCGCGCGCTCGAGCCGCGGCGCCGCCCACGTCGGCGCGCGCGCGGCCGCCTCGCCGAAGTCGGCCGCCGCCCCCTCGCGGTCGCCCAGCCGGGCCCGCGCCTGCGCCCGGTTGAACCACCCCTCGGCCCGCGACGGGTCGCGCTCGACCGCGGCCCCGGCGTCGTCGCGCGCGCCCTCGAGGTCGCCGCGCCGCAGCCGCGCCCACGCGCGCCCGAGCAGCGGCAGCGGCCACGCGGGGTCGAGCGCCGCCGCGCGCCCGAAGTCGCGCTCGGCGTCGGCGAGCCGCCCCAGCGCGCCGAGCGCCTTGCCGCGCGCGTACCACGCCCGCGCGTCGCGCGGCAGCCGCTCGACGGCCCGCTCGAGGTCGGGGAGCGCGCCCTCGGCGTCGCCGGCGGCGAGCCGCTCGGACCCGCGCCGCAGGAGCGCCCGCGCCCCGCCGCCGAAGAGGAAGCCCATGTCAGCCGTCCGCCCGCCCCGCGCGGCGCGTCCGGGCGGCCGTCGCGAGGCGTCCGTGCGAGCGCACCGGGGCCTACGCCCCCGCGAGCTTGTCGAGGTGGCGCGCGATCACGAGCCGCTGGATCTCGCTCGTGCCCTCGCCGATCTCGGTGAGCTTGCTGTCGCGCAGGATCCGCTCGGCGGGGTACTCGCGCGTGTAGCCGATGCCGCCGAGCACCTGCACCGCCGAGTGCGCGGCCCGCATCGCCACCTCGCTCGCGAACAGCTTCGCGTACGAGCCCTGCAGCGCGTACGGCATCCCGCGGTCCTTGCGCCACGCCGCCTCGTAGACGAGGTTGCGCGCCGCCGCGATCTCCATCGCCATGTCGGCGAGGCGGTTGCCCACCGCCTGCATCTCGACGAGGCGCAGGCCGAACTGCTTGCGCTCGCGCGCGTGGGCGAGCGCGACGTCGAGCGCGCCCTGCGCGAGCCCGAGCGCCATCGCGCCGATCGAGATGCGGCCGCCCTCGAGCGTCTTCATGAACTGCCCGAAGCCGCCGCCCTCGGGCCCGAGGCGGTTCTCGGCCGGGAGACGGCAGTCCTGGAACACGATCTCGCGCGTGTCGCTGCCGCGCAGGCCGAGCTTGTCCTCGAGCTTGCCGTAGTGGAGGCCCGGCGTGCCCTTCTCCACCACGAACGCGCAGATCGAGTCGGTCCCCGTGGCCTTCGGGTCGGTGCGCGCCGTGAACACGATCGACGCCGCGTGCGTGCCGTTGGTGCAGTAGATCTTCGTCCCGTTGACCACCCACGCGTCGCCGTCGCGCACCGCGGTGACCTTGGTCGCCTTCGCGTCCGACCCCGCGCCGGGCTCGGTCAGCGCGAACGCGCCGAGCGCCTCGCCCGAGGCGAGCCGCGGGACCCACTTGCGCCGCTGCGCCTCCGTGCCGAACGCGTAGATCGGCGCCGTCCCGAGCGACGTGTGCGCCGCGACGGTGATCCCCGTCGTCCCGCACACGCGCGACAGCTCCTCGACGACGATCATGTACGCGACGTGGTCGAGGCCGGCGCCACCGTACTCTTGCGGCCACGGCACGCCGAGCAGCCCGAGCTCGGCGAGCTTCTTGACGGTCTCGTGCGGGAAGCGCTTGGTCTCGTCGAGCTCCGACGCGATCGGCGCGACCTCGCGGAGCGCGAACTCGCGCACCATGTCGCGGATCTGGACGTGCTCCTCGGTGAGGAACGGGCTCGGGACGGACGTGTCGGCGGAGGTCGTCGGGGGCGTCATGAGAGGGCTCGGCGTCAGCCGGACGCCACGGCGCGGCGGGCACGACGCTCGCCGACCGTGGTCCGGAGGTACTCGACGAGGTCACGGGTCGGGGTGCCCGGACCGAACAGCCGTCCGACGCCCTGCGCCTCGAGCGCGGCGGCGTCGGCCGGCGGGATGATGCCGCCGCCCGTGACGAGGACGTGCGACAGGCCGCGGGCCGCGAGCAGCGCGACGACCCGCGGGAACAGCGTCATGTGCGCCCCCGAGTGGATCGAGAGGCCCACCGCGTCCACGTCTTCCTGCAGCGCGGCCTCGACGATCATCTCCGGCGTCTGGCGCAGGCCGGTGTAGACGACCTCGAACCCCGCGTCGCGCAGGGCGGCCGCGACGACCTTCGCGCCGCGGTCGTGCCCGTCGAGCCCCGCCTTCGCGACGAGGACGCGGATGGGACGGTCGGGGGCGGACGGCGTCGTCACGAACGGGGGGGCTCCGGGGGCCGGACGTCGTCGAGCCTATCCGCGGCGGCGGCGACCGTCATGCGCCCGTCGACCACTTCGGCGACGAGCCGGGCGAGGTCCCCGGCGCGCGCCGTCCAGAACGCCCGCGCGCGGCGGCGGTCCACCTCGTCGCGGACCCGCGCGAGGGCCCGCTCGGCGCGGCGCGCGCCGAGCCCGCCGGCCGCCGCGAGGTCGCGCCGGTGCGCGTCGATGGCCGCCGCCAGCTCGGCGACGCCGCGCCCCTCCGAGGCGGTCGTCAGCAGCACGTCGGGGCGCCGGCCCCGCTCGCGTAGCTCGATCGCGGCGCGCAGCTCGGCGGCGAGGCCCTCGGCGCCCTCGCGATCGGCCTGGTTGACGACGAGGAGGTCGGCCGTCTCGAGCAGCCCGCCCTTCATCGCCTGCACGCCGTCGCCGTGCCCGGGCGCGACGACGACCACGACCGTGTCGGCGACCGCCGCGACCGCGACCTCGCCCTGCCCCACCCCCACCGTCTCGACGACCACCGGGTCGAAGCCCGCCGCGTCGAGCACGTCGGCGGCGTCGTGCGTGCCGGCCGAGACGCCGCCGAGCGCGCCGCGGGAGGCGAGCGAGCGGATGAAGACGCCGGGGTCGCCGTAGAGCGCGCCCATGCGGACGCGGTCGCCGAGCAGCGCGCCGCCGGTGAACGGCGACGTCGGGTCCACGGCGACGATGCCGACGCGGCGGCCCGCGGCGCGCCACCGCTGGCCGAGCGCGGCGAGCAGCGTGGACTTGCCGACCCCGGGCGGGCCGGTGATCCCGATGCGGTGCGCGCGGCCGACGGCCCCCGAGAGCGCGGCGAGCACGGTCGCGCCGGCGGCCCCGCCGTCCTCGACGAGCGAGATCGCCCGCGCGACGGCACGCGGGTCGCCCGCACGGACGGCGTCGGCGAGGGGGTCGGCCACGGGGCCACCGTACCCGGCGGGGGCGACGCCGGGCGGGGCCCGCGGACCCGTCGCACGCTGGCGCCGCGCGGGCTCGCGGGCCAAGATCGCGCGGCGCCCGCCGCGCCCCGCGCACGCCCCGACGGACGGGGCCCGCCGGCGCGGGACGCGCGGGAGGCGGCGGGCGCGTGACGACGCAGCGAGGCCCCGCCGCGCCGCCCGCCGAGACGGCCCGCGCCCCGCACCGGTGGCGACCGCCTTCGCTCCCCGCGCGGGTCGCCTACGGCGCGTGGGTGTACGGGGTGCTCGCGCCCGCGGTGCGCACGCTGCGCGTGCTCGGGCTCGAGCGCAAGGCGGTGAGCGCGGCGATGTCGCGACGGGCCCGGCGCCTCGAGGGCGACGACCCGTTCCGCGGCTACGTCCCGGGTCCGCGCGACGTCGTGGTCTCGACCTACGCCAAGAGCGGCACGCACTGGATGCTCCAGGTCGCCCACCAGTTGCTCCACCACGGGCGCGGCGAGTACGCGCACCTCCACGACGTCGTCCCGTGGCCCGACGACGACGAGCTGCCGCGTCTCGCGCGCGGGCGGGCGGTCCCGCTCGACGACGACGCGGTCGCCCGCGCCTGCCCCGAGGGCCGGCGCGTGATCAAGACGCACCTCACCGCGCGGCGTCTGCGGCTCGACGGCGGGGCCCGCTTCCTCGTCGTGGTCCGCGACCCGAAGGACGTGTTCGTCTCGGGCTACCACTTCGTGCGCGACACGGTGCTCGGGCCCGCGATGCCGTCGGTGCGCACGTGGCTGCGGCTCTTCCTGCAGGGCAAGGCGCTGGGCGGCTCGTGGCCGGCGCACGCCGCGGGCTGGTGGCGGCGCCGTCATCTCCCCGGCGTCGCGGTGTTCTCGTTCAAGGCGATGAAGGCCGATCTCGAGGGCACGGTGCGCGCGGTGGCGCGCCACCTCGGCGTGGCGGCCGACGACGACGTCGTGGCGCGGGTCTGCGCGCGCTCCTCCTTCGAGGCGATGCGCGCCGACGCGGCGAAGTACACGTTCGGCCGGCTGCTGCCGTGGCGGCGCGAGCGCCCGGTCCTGCGCCGCGGCGCGCACGGCGGCTCCGCCGAGCTGCTCACCCCCGCGCAGCAGCGCGAGCTCGACGCGACGATGCTCCACGAGCTCGGCCGCCACGGCTCCGACCTGCCCTACGACGACTTCGCCGAGCGGGCGTAGCGTCCGCGACGGGCGCTACCGGGCACGGACGCGCCGGAGGAGCTCCTGCGCCCATCGCTTCGCCCACGCGTCGAGCGCGGCCCCCGGCCCGGGAGGGACCTCCTCGAGGCGGAAGTCGTGCAGCAGTCCCATCAGCTTCAGTCGGTTCGACTCGTCCACGAGGAACTCGAGGACCTCGCGGCACGGGATCGTCCGGCTCGCCCGGGACGCCCGACTGAATCGACGGCCCGCCTTCTGCTCCACCTCCCGCTCGTAGTCTTCGACGAGCCGAGCCCACGCCTCCGCCACCCGCTGGTTCGCTGCCGAAGGCCCGACGCACGGCCCGCGCCCGTCGTCCAGCCGGAACAGCACGGCCCGTGCGCGATCGAACGTGCGCCGCTTGTCCCGGGACCGCGCGAGGTCCCGCCACGCGAGGTACAGCTCGTTGAGGCACCACGCACTGCGCAGGTACTTGTGGCCGACGAGCGCGACGAAGACGTCGCTGCGCGCGAGGTCGCGCATCAGGCCGCGGACCTCCGACGCCGCGGCGGTCGGGTCGTCTTCGTGGCGGTACGACAGCACCTCGACGTCGGACGCCGCGACCCGCAGCGCCGCGACGAGCGCGTCGGCGGGCGCACCCCGATCCGGCCTCTTCTTGTCCGGACCGGCGTACGAGAGCCCGATGCGACGTCCGACGGCCGTGCGCCGATCCGGACGGACGGCAGCCAGCGTCGGGTCGGCCTCGGGCCCCGCCGTCCCCTCGTCGTCCGGCGCGGTCCGGCGACGCCGCTCCGCGGTCAGGATCGGCGCCGCCCCCGCCGCCGCGTCGCTCCACCGAGCGTCGGCCGGGAACCCGGGCAGCCTCTCGAGCGTCGTCCGCGCCCGCTCGAAGGTGTCGCCGACCTCGCCGTAGGCCTCGATCTCGAGCGTGCCACCGAAGCCGTCGCCGCGGCGGGTCCACGCGACGAGCAGATGGCCGCGCCCACCCCCGACCGGCAGCAGCGCACCGTACTTCCACAGGAGCGCCGAACGGCTGAACCACTCGCCGGCCCGCCGCAGGAACGCGAGGACGAGGTGCTCGCCGAGCCACGGGTGCGTGACGCGGGCGGCGCGCGCACGCCGCCGACCCGCGAGGCGCGCGTCGATCGCGTCCTCGACCGCCGTACGCGGCGGGAGCATCGACGTCGCGACGTAGAGCGCCTCGCCGCGAGCGGTCTCGTCGGCCGCGAGCAGGCGGAACGCGATGTCGCACTCGACCATGAAGTCGAGGAACAACGCCTCGTCCTCCGGACGTTGGCGTGCGCGGCGCCAGGACCAACGGTGCAGGTCGCTCGGGTGGAAGCGGCCGTGACCCTCGACGAGCTGGTCGCGCGAGCGCTCGCGGAAGAGCGCGTAGATGACGTCGATCGCCCAACGTTGGTCGAGCACGATGCGCCCGCCGAGCCGCCCGGGCCGGTGGTACAGGGCACCCGTGTGGTGCAGGTAGTCGAGGAGGGCGCCCGAGTCCGCCCCGTCGGGCGACCCGGCGCAGTGCGTGCGGACGAGGTCGTCGAACGTCGCGCGCTCGAGCACCGCGTGCGCCGGACGCTGGCGGGCCCGCCGACGGCGTTCGTCGTCCTCGCGCCAGCCGCGGAGCGCGGCCTTCACCGCAAGACGCCCCCGGCCGAGCGTGCGTCGGCCCGGCGGGCCGAGCGCCCCGGCCACCGCCGCACCGATGAGTTCCCGCAGGCGCAGGACCTCCCCGTCGGCGCGCCGGCTCGCGCTGACCTCGACGCAGGGCGTGGCGCGGTACTCCGGTGCGACGAGCGTGCGCCAGTCGGGCGGCTCCCGCCCGCGGTCGCGGTCGGTCTTGGTGCGCACGAGCACGATCGGCGCGTCGGGCGCGACCGAGCGAACCTGGTCGAACCAGTACGCGAGCGGGCGTCGAAGGTCGTCGTAGCCCGACGCCGCGTCGGGCTCCACCGGGGACTCGAACGCGTCCCACACGATCACGTAGGCGGCGCGCGCCTGGAAAAAGAGCCGGTGGGTGTTGTGGTAGAGGTCTTGGCCGGCGAAGTCCCAGACGTGGACGTCCACCGGCGCGGGAGCCGCGTCGCCCTCCAACGCGATCTCGGGGGTCCACTCGCAAAGACGGATCCCGTGGGTGCTCGCCTCGTCGGGCCGGTGGCGTTCCCCACGCAGCAGGCGCGCGAGCGACGTCTTGCCCGCGCGTCCGTTGCCCAGGAGGATCAGCTTGCCTTCCCGGTCCACCGACGCGCCCTGCGCGTCCAGCGCGGCGAAGTGCGCGCGCACGCGGTGCAGAACGCTGTCCTGCAGATGGGCGCCGCACAGCGCGGAATCGAGGTCGTCGAACCGACCTCTGTAGAGGAATAGGTGCTCGAGCGTCGGCAGCAACCCGCGCAAGGGGGCGAACGAGCGCGCGGTCGTGGCGCCGCCCGCGGAGAGCGACCGGAGCCCCGTCAGCCCCGACAGCGGCGACAGCGTCGTCACGCCCTCGCACCACGACAGGTCGAGGCTCTGCAGCCCCGTCAGCCCCGACAGCGGCGACAGCGTCGTCACGCCCTCGCACCCCGACAGGTCAAGGCTATGCAGCCCCGTCAGCCCCGACAGCGGCGACAGCGTCGTCACGCCCTTGCACCCCGACACCCTGAGGCTCTGCAACCCCGTCAGCCCCGACAGCGGCGACAGCGTCGTCACACCCCCACAGTGCGACATGTTGAGGCTCTGCAGCCCCGTCAGCCCCGACAGCGGCGACAGCGTCGTCACGCCCTCGCACCTCGACACGTCGAGGCTCCGCAGCCCCGTCAGCCCCGACA
>JADZCA010000033.1 GCA_020851795.1 Planctomycetota bacterium
CCCCCGGTCGTCCCCCGTCTACGGATTTCGACATCCGCTCAACCCCGCAACGTGTTCGGCCGATAGGAACCCGCTCCCCCGCACGGTGCGGGCGACGGAGGCACGATCTTGGGACTCTTCTCCGGCATGCTCGGCGGCTCCTCGCTCGACGCGATCCTCGCGCGGGCGCGCCGCAGCCTGGCGCAGGACGACTTCGAAGAGGCCCTCTCGGCCGTCCAGAAGGGCTTCCTCCGCTACCCGGAGTCGGGCGTCCTGAAGGACATGGTGCTCGCCATCCGGCGGGCGCAGACGCGGGCCGGCATGTCCGAGCTGCGCGACCGGGTCCAGCACGACCAGGATCCCGAGGCCTACGAGCGGCTGATCGCGCTCTACCGCGGCGCCGGCATGGTCGCCGAGATGATCCGGACGACGGAGACCTACGCCGAGGTCCACGCGAACCGCGAGCAGCCCCACCTCCTGCGAGGGGAGCAGCTGCTCGAGGCCTTCCTCGGCGACGTGCGCGCGCGCGACGGGCGCGAGGCCATCGACCACCTCGTCAAGGCCGCGTCGCTCAAGCCCGACTCGGTGACGCCGCGCAAGCTCCTCGCCGAGCTCTACTACGCGATCGGCGCGGACCGGGCCCTCCTCGGCCAGGCCGCCGCCATCGAGCGGCTGGCCGGCGACGACGAGATCCTCCGCCCCATGCTCGACGCGATGCGCGAGGGCGCGACGCCCCGCGCGGGCGAGTCGGTCGACGCGCTGCTCGCGCGCGCCGAGGTGGACGGCGCCCTCGTGCGCGACCCCTTCACGTGGTCGGGCCGCAAGCGCAAGGGCGCGGGCTCCCCCGAGGAGGAGGGCCGCGTGCAGGCCGGGCTCGAGCGCCTCGTCCGCGTCGGCGACGCGCAGGAGGCCGTGGCGATCGACCGCACGGGGGAGGTCGTCGGCGAGGCCGGCGAGCCCTGCGCGACCGTCGACGGCGGGGCGGCCGACGGGCACGAGGCGGGCGCGGTGCGCGGCAGCGCCCTCGCGGGCGTGGCGCGCAGCGTCGCGCGGTCGGTGAAGGCGCAGGTCCGCGAGCTCGACCTCGGCGCGTTCCGCTCCTGCATCGTCGAAGGACCGTTCGGGGTGATGGTCGTCGCCGACGCGACGAGCGGCGTCGTCGCCGCGCGGGGCCCGAGGGGCACCGATCCGCATCGGCTCACGGAGCGGCTCACCGTCGCCGTCGACGGCGTCCGCGGGAGGCGCGCCTCGTGAAGCACATCCTCGAAGAGCTCAACGAGACGCTCGGCGCCCGGGGCAGCCTGATCGTCAGCAAGGACGGCCTGCTCATCGCGGCCGCCGTCGCCCACGTGGAGGTGGACCGCCTCGCCGCCATGGGCGCGGCCATCCTCTCGGACGTGCGTCGCAGCCTCGCGGCCGCGGGCATGTCCGAGTTCACGCAGTGCGAGGTCGCCGCCGAGCAGGGGAAGGTGATCCTGGTGGCCGCCGGCCCCACGTACCTGCTGGTGCTCGTCGGCGCGCGCATCGAGCTGGGCGCCGGCAGCGTGGAGATCAAGAGCGCGGCACGCCAGGTGGCGCGTGCCGCCGAGTTCGCCGCAGCCTGAAACGTCACGACGGAGGAGGAGACGAACGTGGTCCAGATCAACTTCGCGCACAAAGAGATCCAGTGCAAGGTCGTCTACTACGGACCGGGGATGTCCGGCAAGACGACGAACCTGGAGCTCGTCCACGAGAAGACGCCGGGCGAGTCGCGGGGTGAGCTCACCTCCATCGCGACCACGGGCGAGCGCACGCTGTACTTCGACTACATGCCGCTCGACCTCGGGGCGATCGCGGGCATCAAGACGAAGTTCCAGCTCTACACGGTCCCCGGCCAGATCTACTACAAGTCCACGCGGCGCCTGGTCCTCCAGGGCGTGGACGGGATCGTGTTCGTCGCCGACTCGAGCGCGAGCAAGCTCGAGGAGAACCGCGAGTCCATGAAGGACCTCGAGGAGAACCTCAAGGAGATGGGGCGCACCCTCTCCGACGTCCCGATCGTGGTCCAGTACAACAAGCGCGACCTGCCCGACGCCATGTCCCTCGACGACCTCCAGGCGCAGGTGAACGTGCACGGCTTCCCGCACTTCGAGGCGGTCGCGAAGACGGGACAGGGCGTGTTCCCCACGCTGAAGGCGCTCGCGAGCCTCGTGCTCGAGGCGGTCAACCGCGGCGGCATCGGCGCCGCCCGCGCCGCCAAGACCGCGCCCGCCCAGCCGACGACCGCCGGCGCGGCCGCCGCCGCCCCCGGCTCCGCCACGGGCCCGTCCCACGCACCGCCGCGCCCGGCGCCGCCTCCGATGCCGCCGCGCCCCGCCCCCGCCCCCGCGCCGCGCCCCGCGCCGACCCATGTCGGCCACTCGGGCGGCTACGAGCCCTCGCCGCGCATCTCCATCGCGGCGAGCGGTCCCGGCGGCGCCCCCGCCGCCCGCTCGGGCATCGCCGTCGCCGAGGCGCCCGTCGCCGTGGCCGCCCGGCCGTTGGCGCCGCACGCCCCCGCGCCGACGCCGCGCCCCTCCGCGTCGGCCCCCGCGCCGGAGCCGAGCCACGCCCCGCACGCGAGCGAGCCCGCCGCCTCGGGCCGGTCGGTGAACGATCGCCTCGTCAAGGTCTCGGGCCTCGGCAACGCCGGGCGCTCGAACGGCAAGCTGGTCCCCTTCCTCGTGCTGGGCACGCTCATCGCAGCGGCGGCCTGGTTCGTCCTCACCCGGCTCTCGTAGCAAGAACGCAGGAGAAGCTGACTCCCATGGCCACCGACAAGAGCCTCCGCGACACGCGCCTCGTCTTCTACCGCGAGGACGTCGACTCCATCAACGCGGTCCTCGACGCGTTCCTCAAGCAGAGCGCCGCCAAGTGCGCCCTCCTGATCGACAAGGACGGCCACATGGTCACGCACCGCGGCGCGACCAAGAAGATCGACGTCGACACGATCAGCGCGCTGGTGGCGGGCTCGTTCGCCGCGACCCGCGAGATGGCGAAGCTCCTCGGCGAGGAGGAGTTCTCCGCGCTGTTCCACCAAGGCAAGAGCGACAACATCCAGCTCTCGCTGGTCGGCGACCGCGCGCTCCTCACGGCGATCTTCGACGACCAGACGACGGTCGGCATGGTGCGGCTCTACGCGGCCGAGGCCGCCAAGCGCCTCGCCGCCATCTTCAAGAAGAAGGCCGCCGACGCCGCCGCCGACCGCTCCGAGAAGGCCCCCGTCGAGCCCGACGCCGCGTTCCGCAAGAGCACCGCGACGGCGCTCGACGACCTGTTCGGCGGCAAATAGCGCACCCTCTGCCGGGCGCGGCGCCCCCCGGGACGCCGCCCCCGCTCCGACTCTCTCTCTCGTGACGTTCGTGCCGACGGCGCCCCCCTGACCCGGGGGCGCCGTTCTTCTTGCAGGGGCCGAGCGCGACGGATTCGGGGCGAACGCGGACGGGGATCTGCTCACCCCAGCGGCCCCCACCC
>JADZCA010000034.1 GCA_020851795.1 Planctomycetota bacterium
ACCGCGAAATGTGGTCGGGGTGGGGGGATTTGAACCCCCGGGCGCCTCCCCACGCCTTCGGCGCGGGGGCCCCTCCCGGAAGACCCCGCGCTGTCCTTAAGGGGGCTGACGCCCCCTTCGGCGCCGCTTCGCCCTCGCGCAACGCTCGGGCGGCGTCGCCTACCCCGTGTATGTCGGGGGTTCACGATCGCGCCTCGCGTAGAGCGACGCGGACCCTCGCTGATCAGATCTCGTGGTCGGGGTGGGGGGATTTGAACCCCCGACATACAGCTCCCAAAGCTGAGGCTCTACCGCTGAGCTACACCCCGAGCCGAGCGGAGCGTACACGGACCGGGCGCCGGGACCAGCGCGGGGACCGGGGGGCGAGGCGCGAGGGTCGCGCCGACGTTTCCCTGTCTAGGGAGGTGAGGGCGGCGCACGCCGCCCGACCCCTCCCGGAGTCCTCGATGCGGATCCTCGCCATCGTCCTCGGGTTGGTGGCCGTCGCGACGCCCCTCGCGTCCGCCGGCGACCGCCCGACCCTCGCGGGGTGCTCGTGCGTCAACGAGTGCCCCCTCGCCCAGCAGGCCAACGAACGCCGTTCGAGCGGCGGTGAGGCCGTCCTCGCCAGCTCGACGGTCCGAGCCGACTTCGCCCGCGCGCTCGCCGCGAACCTGAAGTCGTTCTGACGGAGTTCCCGTCCACCGCATGCCGCCGGAATCCCGCGAGACCGACCGAGAGGGGTTCCGGCGGCTCTTCGAAGCCCACCGCACCGCCGTCCACCGCCTGCTCGCGCGCCTCTGCCGCGACGCGGACCGCGCGGAGGACCTGCTGCAGGAGACCTTCGCCACCCTCTGGCGCAAACGCGACCAGTTCCGCGGCGAAGGCAGTCTCGAGGGCTACGTGCGTCGCATCGCCTACCGCACCTTCCTCAACGCCCGCACGCGCATCGAGCGGGCCCGCCGCGAGACCGGCCTCTCCGCCGAGCCGACCGCGCGGGAAGGGGACGTCGGCGCCGTCGGCGACCGTGTGGACCGCGACGCCACCCTCGCCGCCGTGCGCCGCGCCGTGGACGCCCTCCCCGACGCGTGGCGCGAACCGTTCGTCCTGTTCCGCTACGAAGGCCTCTCCTGCCGCGACGTCGCCGAGATGCTCGACCTGACGCCCAAGGCCGTCGAGTTGCGCCTGCGTCGCGCGCTCGAGGCCGTCACGGCGCGCGTCCTGCCCGCCGGCGACCCGGCCCGCCTCCCCCACGGGAGGCCCGCATGAGCGCCTCAGACGACCCGCTCGACCTCGACCTCGTCGCCGCCTACGCCCGGGGACACCTCGACCGCGCCGCGCGCGCGACCTTCGAGCGCCGCCTCGCCGCCGAGCCCGACCTCGCCGACGCGCTGCGCGCCTACGTCGCCACCGACGACGGCGGGCCCGTGCCGCCGCCGCGCACGACCTTCTCCGACCTCCGGCTCGACGACGCCTCGCTCGCTGCGCGACGTCGTCCGGTGCTCGTGCTCGCGGCCGCCGCGGCGCTGCTCCTCGCGGTCGGCGCCGCGGTGCTGCTGCGCACCCACGAGCTCGCCCTCCCCTCCGAGGACGGCCCGGTCGCGCTGCTCGCGATCCCCGCGGCCCCCACCGCCGACGCCCGTCCCGTGGCGCCGCTCCCCCCGGCGCTCGCGGACTACGAGCCCACGGGAGCGACGGGCCTGCGGTTCCTCCCGTCGCTCGCGGCCGGCCGCGCGGTGGCGCGCGCCACGGGTCGCCGCCTCGTCGTCTTCGTCTTCCACCCCACGTGCCCCTACTGCGTCGAGCTCGACAAGACGACATTCCGCGACGCGTCGGTCGCCGCCTCGGCCGCGCCGTTCGTCTTCGCCCGCCAGGACGTCACGCACCTCGAGGAGCCTGCGCTCGTCGAGGGGCTCGACGTGGACTGGCCCTACTTCCTCGTCGAAGGCCCCGACGGCGCCCGCGTGGGCGCGTTCGGGGGCCCGCTCGCCGCCGACGCGTTCGCCGACCGCCTCGGGGCCGTGCCCGCCATGCCCCTCTCCGCCGGCCGCGTGCCGCTCGCGTGGGCCGCGGCGCACGAGGTCGCCCGGCGCCTTGCGGCCGCGGACGCGGCGGCGACGCCGGCGGCCCGCGCGGCCGACCTCGCGCGCGCCGCGTCGCTCGCGGCCGGCTCGCCGCTCGCCGCCGAGGTCGCCGCACGGGCCGACGCGGACGCCGACGCGGCGCGCCGCGCACTCGACGAGGCCGCGTCGCTCGCCGCGGCGCGGGGCCCCGACGCCGCGCTCGCGGCGCTCGACGCCGCGCTCGTCCGCTTCACCGGGACGGCGTGGGCCGACGACCTCGCCCGCGTGCGCGCCCGTCTCGCCGCCGACCGCCGATTCCCCGCCTTGGAGCCGATCCGATGAGCCTGCGCCGCCTCACGACCGCGACCCTTGCCCTCGCCGTCTCGCTCCTCGCGTCGCCCGCCCACGCCGACGAGACGGCGAGGGCGCCGCTCGACGTCGCGATGGAGCACCTCGCGCAGGGACGGTTCCCCGAGGCGCTCGCGGCCGTCGAAGCGGTGCCGGCCGACGACCCGGCGGCCGCCAAGGCGCGCTACGTGGTCGGCGAGGTGCAGCTCGCGCTCGGCGACGCGTCCGCCGCCGAGGCGGCGTTCCGCGCGGCGCTCGAGAAGAAACCCGACGCGGCGCCGGCGCTCGCGGGCCTCGGCCGCGCGCTGCTCGCACAGGGCAAGGCCGACGAGGCCGTCGAGCCGCTGAGCAAGGCCGTCGGGAAGGACGCCGCGTCCGCGCGCACCCGCGCGTGGCTCGGGCTCGCGCGCAGCCGGGCCGGCAAGGGCGACGAGGGCCGCAAGGACCTCGCCGCCGCGAGCAAGGCCGCGCCCGCCGACGCCGAGGTCGCGCGCGTCGCCGTCGAGGAGCGGCTCGACGCCAAGGACGTCGAGGGCGCCGCGAAGGCGGCCGCGGCGTTCGGCCGCGCGGCCAAGGGCAGCGCGATGGGCCCCTTCCTGACCGCGTTCGTGCTCGACCGCGCCGGCAAGTTCGACGAGGCGATCGCCGCCTACGAGAAGGCCCTCTCGATCGACGACCGCCTCCTCGACGCCCACAAGGACCTCGCGATCCTCTGCATCGCGCAGAACCGCGTCTACACCGACACGGTCCGCAACGCGAAGGCGATGAAGCACTTCGCCCGCTACGCCGAGCTCGGCGGGCGCGACGCGACGGTCCTGTCGGTGTACGAGAGCCTCAAGTCGTTCCTGGGGGGCTCCGTGTCGGGAGACGGCTCGCGTCGCTGACCCGCGAGCACGAACTGGCACGGGGCCTTCCCTCTCCCCGACCCGCACGCGGCGACGCCCCCCGCGCCGCCCCCCCACCTCCGCACGCCCACGAGGTCGGGGCCTGACGCGCGTGGGGCGCACGACGCTCGTCGCCCCGCGTGGACGCCGCGCGCGCGCCTCGGCCTACTTGCCGCCGGTCGTGGGCCCGCCGACCCCGCTGGCGGGCCGCTCGGGCGGAGGCGGCGGTGAGGGCTTGGCGGGCGGCGGGGCCGGCTTCGGCGGCCGCGGCGTCGGAGGCGGCGGCGAGGGCGGCTCCTCGGGCCGCGGCGGTGGGCGCAGGTCGATGACGTAGGGCTCGACGGTGAACATCTCGCCCCGCTCGACGACCACCGACCACGGGGTCGCCGGGTAGCGCGCGATCACGCGGCGCTGCTCGGCCATCGCCTCGACGAACGCCGTCGCACGGGCGACGTCGGGCAGGCGCAGCCCGGGCTGCGTGACCACGACCCCGCGCGCGAGCACGACCGGCCGCAACCGGACCTCGTGGTCGCCGTCGAGCACCGCGCGGTCCACGCGGTCGAGCGCCGCGATCGTCTCGCCCCAGTGGAAGCGCGCCTTGAGCATCTGCGCCGCGAGGAGGTCGAAGTCCGCCTCCACCCGCATGCGCAGCGGGTCGCTGCGCGCCCCGTCGCCGGGCGTCGTCTCGCGCTTGGCCTCGTCGGCCCAGATCGACAGGGCCTGCTCGAGCCGGCGCTTGCGCTCGACCGCGACGTCGTGCGCGCGGTCCACGTCGGACTTGAGGCGGTAGGCCGCGGGAAAGTCGGTGCCCGAGCGCACCGGGAGCATGGGGCGCGTGGCGAGCGCGCCGCCCCCGGGCTTCTCGAGCGTCCCGTGGTCGAGCAGGACGGGCTGCGTGTCGTCGGCGAGGTGCTCCCACGCGCGCACGATCGCGTGCACCCTCTTCATGCCGTCGAGCGCGCGCAGCACCTCGGCCCGCGGCCGCAGGTCGGGCGCGAAGAGGTTGAGGAACCCGCCGTCGTAGAGCGAGAGCGTGCGGTCCTCCTCGCGCGACCGCGCGCCGGGCGCGCGGAAGTTGTGCACGAAGTAGCGGCCGCCCGTGGTGGCGCACAGCGTCGCGAGGCACCAGTAGCCGAAGCCCGACGGCACGGGGAAGCGCCCGGGCGGGCCGAAGGAGAACTCGGTCTGCGCGAAGGGCGCGTCGCGCAGCTCCCAGCGGTACGGCACGAGCCCGAACGCCACGTCGCCGCCGTAGAACAGCTCGCCGCGGCGCTTCTGCCGCGGCATCGGGTGCATGCGCTGCGTCAGCCCGAGGTCGGCGACCTCGCGCTGCACGAAGTCGTAGGTCCACGGCCGCTCGAAAGCCGCCTCCGGCGCCACCGCGTAGAACGCGATCCCGCGGCTCTCGAGGTCGGAGCGCGTGGCCTCGACGTCGTCCTCGGCGTCGCCGCCCTCGCGCGTGACGAGCACGAGCGCGCGCGGCTCGGTGACCGGCGCCGGCGTCCACGCCGCCGCCTCGCGCACGGCCTCGAGCAGGTTCTTCGGGCCGTCGAGCGGCACCGTGCGCAGCACCGTGAGCGCGCCGCGCGCCTCCTCCACCGTGGTGGGCGGGTTGCCCTCGCACGCGGCGCCGAGCACCCCCACGCGCAGCCCTTTGGGGCCCGCGGCGACGACGGCGTCGAGGGACTCGCGCAGGCGGTCGAGCTCGTCGCGCAGCGACGTCGTCGGGTCCACGACGAGCGTGAGCACGGCGCCGGGGCCGTCGCCGCGGCGGCCGGGCCAGGCGTCGGCGCGCGTCTTGAGGTCGCCGACCACGATGCCGAGGATGTCGCGCACCGAGGCGCGCCCGCGCTCGTACACGTCGGCCGCGCGGCGCCCGGCGGTGGACGCCGCGGGCCCCGCGGACGCCCCCGTCGGCACCCGCAGCCCGACCACGCCGAGCACCGCCGCCACGACGGCGAGCGTGCGTCGGGGCGCAGGGCGGGGACGGGGCGAGGGGAGGGCCGGGCGCACGCGGGTTCCATCGTATCCAACGCCGCCCGCGCGGCCGTGACGGCCTCGTCGCCCCGGCCCCGCGGCGGTAGCATCCGACGGATGCGCAGGCCGTCCCCCCGCCCGTGGCGTCGCGGCGCCGTCGCGCTGTTCGCGCTGGCCGTCGTCGCGGCGGGGCCCGCCCGCGCCGCCGACGCGCCGCCCGCGGGGCCCGCCGCGCCGACCGCCGGGAGCCCCGCGCCGGCACCTGCGGCCCCCGCCGCCCCCCCGCGCTCCGCCCTCGACCTCGGCGTCTACCGCCTCGCCTCGCCCGCCGTCGTGGACGCAGACACGATCAAGGTGCTCGTGGACCCGGGCGCCTCGGGCGGCGAGCCGCGCAAGGAGAGCGTGCGGGTGTGCGGCGTGGACGCCGAGGAGGTCTTCCACGACGCGAACGACCGGAGGCTCGCCGCGGAGGACTTCGCCGCCTACGCGGTCGGCCGGCGCGGGGCGTCGAAGACGCCGGTGAAGTTCGGCACCCCCGCGGGCGAGGAGGCGAGGGCGTTCGCGACGCGCTTCTTCGCCGGCGTCGAGCGGGTCCGCCTCGAGCTCGAGGAGCCCGGCCGCGACCGCGACGGCTACGGGCGCCTGCTGGCGCACGTCTTCGTCGAGAAGGACGGCCGGGAGCACCTCTTCGCCGAGGAGCTCGTGCGCGCCGGCTGGGCCCCCTACTTCGTCAAGTACGGCCGCTCCGTGCGCTTCGACGCGCGCTTCGTCGCGGCACAGGCCGAGGCCCGCGCGGCGCACCGCGGCATCTGGGGCGCCTCGGTCGCGCACTACCCCGACTACGAGGAGCGGCTCGCGTGGTGGGAGGGACGCGCCCGGCAGGTGGACGCGTGGCTCGCCGACACGAAGGACCCCGCGGTCCGCGCGGACCACGTGCGCCTCGGCGACCCCGCCGACACGGCCCGGCTGCAGGCGATGCGCGGCCGTCGCGTCGTGCTGTTCGGGAGCCTCGACCGCGTGGAAGAGGAGAGCTCGCCCGCGCGTCTCCTCCTCGTGGACGCCGCCCGTCGTCCGTTCGCGGTGCTCGTCCCCGACGCGAAGGTGCTCGCCGCCCTCGACCGGGACGCGCTCGCCTCACGGTTCCTGCGCGTGACGGGCACGGTGACCGAGGCGCGTGGGCGCCTCGTCGTGACGCTCGAGAAGGCCGAGGACCTCTCCACCCGATGAACCCCGCCGTCCGCTCCGCGTGCCGCGTGCTCGCCCTCGTCGCCGTCGGCGCAGCGTCGCTCGTGACGGGCGCGTGCGGCGGCTCCGACGAGAAGCCTGCGGCCGCGCCCGCGACGGCGACGACGTCGTACCCGATCCGCCACGTCTTCGTGTCGCTGCGCACCGGCTCGACCGATCCGGGCAAGCCGCCCCGCGCGGTCGCCGAGGCGCGGGCACGCGCGGCGTCGCTCCTGCAGCGCCTGCGCGCCCCGGGCGCCGACGTCGAGTCGATCGCGCGCGCCGAGTCCGAGGACCCGGTGACCGCCCCCGACGGCGGGTTCGGCGGCTTCGTCGCGCTGTGGACGAAGGACGCGCCCGAGATTGTCGAGGCCGCCGCCGCGCTCGCCCCGGGGACGTGGTCGGAGCCGATCGAATCGGCCGCGGGGTTCCACGTCGTGCAGCGGCTGTCGCGCGACGAGGGCAAGGCGCTCGAGGCACGGCTGGTCGCGTCGGTGCAGGGGGTGCTGGTTCGCTGGCAGCCGATGGACGCGTCGGCGCCGACCACGCAGACGAAGTCGGTCGCGTACGCGGAGGCCGCGCGGACCGCGACCGACCTGCGGGCCGGCACGGCGGACTTCGCGACGGCGCTCGCCCGGCTCCAGGGCATCCGGCCGTTCTGGGCGGTGCTCCGCAAGAACAACACCCCGGGTTACGAGGCGCTCGCGGAGAAGGCGCTCGCCGCCGCCCCCGACGTGTGGCTCGACCCCGTCGAGACGACCGACGGCTGGGCGGTCGTCCAGCGGCGCAAGTATGGCCGAGCCACGGTGCGGCACTTCGTCGTCACCCACCGCGCGAGCGTCGCGCCGGCGAGCAACCCGCAGCGCACGGTGGACATCGCGCGCGCGATCGCGATGGACGCACGCGAGCGCCTGCGTCGCGACCCGGCCGCGTGGGACGAGGTCGTGCGCACGGTCACCGACGAGGCCGCCTCCCGCGAGACCGGCGGGTTCATCGGCGAGGCGGCGACGGCCGCGCAGCAGGGCCAGCGACTCGCCCCCGAGATCGAGGAGGCGGTGTTCGCGCTCAAGCCCGGCGAGATCAGCGAGGTCGTCGAGACCCGCTACGGGTTCGAGGTCTTCCGCCGCGAGGACTGACGGCGCCACCGGGGGGCCCGTTCGGGCTGACCCGGGGGCCGGGTATCATGGGCGTTTCGGGGCCAGTGCGGGCCCCGCGGAGCACCCTGCCGTGGCGAGCCCCCAGAGCCTTCGACGGATCGCGCGTCTCGCCCACACCCTCGAGAAGGACCTCAAGGAGGGCGGCATGGCGTACCCGTGGAAGGCGCTCTTCCGCACCAACTCGATGCTCACGCGCATCGTCGCGCACCTGGCCGAGCACCTCGCGAGCCAGGCCGAGGCGCAGTCCGCCGCCGGCGGCGCCGGGCGGGCGCAGCTGCCACGCCGCACGCGCGTCACGCTCGACGTCGAACGCGACCGGTAGGAGCTCCGCTCAGGCGAGCCACGCGACGGCGGCGACGGCGACCGCGAGCCCGAGGCGGTACCACGCGAACGGCTCCATCGTCGAGCGCGCGACGAACGCGGTGAACGCGCGCACGGCGACGAGCGCCGAGACGCCCGCGACGACGAACCCGACGGCGAGCGCCGCCCCGGCCTCCCCCGACAGCATCCCCGGGTCCTTGACGAGCATGTAGGCCGTGGCCGCGAGGACCACGGGGACGGCGGCGAGGAACGACAGCTCGGTCGCCGCGCGCCGCGACAGCCCGAGCAGCATCGCGCCCGCGATCGTGGCGCCCGAGCGCGAGATCCCCGGCCACAGGGCGAGGCACTGGAAGCAGCCGACGCCGAAGGCAGCGCGCAGGTCGAGCGCGTCCACGGCACGGGTCCCGCGGTCGCCGCGGAGGCGCTCGAGCGCGAGCAGCCCGAGCCCGCCGACGGCGAGCGCCGCCGCGACGGGCCCCGGCGCGGACCACCACGCCACGTGGCGCAGCGCGAAGCCGACGCCGAGCGCCGGCGCGCTCAGCACGGCGAGGAGGACGATCCCTCGCGTGCCGCCGAACGTGCCGGGCGCGGCGGGGCGCAGCAGCGCCGCGAAGCGCGCGCGCTCCTGCCAGGCCACGGCCGCGATCGCGCCCGCCTGGATCGCGACGCGGAACGCGTCCGCGTGCGCGCCGAGCGAGGGGAGCAGCCGCTCGGCGAGGATGAGGTGACCCGTCGAGGAGACCGGGAGGAACTCGGTCAGCCCCTCGACGACGCCGAGCAGCACCGCGACGACGAGGAGCGGCACGCGACCCTCCGTTCAGCGCGACGCGCCGAAGCCCACGACCCGCCAGGCGCCGTCCACCTCGCGCGCGCGGCACACGACGTCGTCGCAAGGGTAGCCCAGGCGCACCACGACGTCGTCGCCGTCCTTCGTCTCGACCGCGCGCTCGGTGGCGACGCGCACCAGCGCGTCGGCCTTCGGGCGCGGCGTGCCGTGCGCGGCGACGCGGAGCAGCTCGAGCACGGACGCGCGCAGGCGGGCCTCGTCCACGTCGGCGCCGGTGCGGGCGCGTTCCTCGGCCGCGTACGTGGGCCAGTGGACGACGGCCTCGACGAGGGCGAGGTCGCCGCTCACGCGCCCGAGCGCGACGCGTGCGACCGCCTCGCGGGCCGAGGCCGCGGGCCGCGCGGTGTCGATGGCCTCGACGTCCTCGGACGGCGCGAGCGCCTTGGCGACGAAGGTGACCTCGCGGCGCGGCTGGCGGACGGCCAGCGGCGCACGCTCGGCGGGTGAGAGGTAGACCTCGAGGTCGAAGCCGCTCACCGTCACGTTCGCGACGAACGCGTCGAGCGCGACGTCGCGGAAGCGGAAGACGCCGCGGCCGCGCACCTCGACCCGCCCTACCTCCACCGCGCCCGACTCGTGGGCGAAGAGGGGCAGCTCGTACACCGCGGGCTCGGCGGGGCAGCGGCGCAGGAAGAGGAGCAGGCCGGCGACCGTGGCGGTCGCGTCGGGATCGGCGTCGAGCGTCGTCGAGGTCTCGGGGCCGCCGTTCTCGGTGCGCACGACGCGCAGCTCGCGCGTCTCGGTCCACTCGGCACGCGTCGTCTTCGCGGTGGTCCCGCCGACGCGGATCGTGCGGTCGTAGCGGACCAGCCGCAGCTCGCGGTCGAGCGTCGCCGTCGTATCGTGGACCTGCGCGCTGGGCCCGCCCTCGACGGTGGCGCGCTCGTGCGCCTCCCACCGCGGCGCCGCCTCGGTGCCGCCGGGGACCAGCTCGTAGACGGCGGTGCCGAAGCGCGAGGCGTCCAGCCAGATGTCGGCCTCGAACTTGTACGCGTCCGCCGCCGACGGCCGGGCGAGCGCGGCCCGCACGGCCGCCGCGCGCGCGGTCGCGGTCGCCTCCGGGACCGGGGCCGGCTGCGGGGCCGGCGCCGGGGCGGGCGCCGGCGCGGGCGGTGCGTCGGCCGCGCGCACGGCGCGGGGGCAGGCCGCGACGAGCAGGAGGACGACGGCGGCGAGCGGTCCGCGCAGGGTCATCGAGGGCTCCGGGCCGGCGACGGTGGCGGCGCCGCGCACGGTAGCGGCGCCGACGGCCCGGTCAACGCTGCGAGGAGGTCGGCGCGGCCGCGGCCTTGGCGCCGCTGCGCAGGAGCCACTTGACGAGGACGACCATCAGCACGACCGCGCCGACGAACGCGCCGACGCGCTCCCAGACGGTCATCTGGCGGTCGCGCATGAACCCCTCCAGCGCGTCGGCGCCGAGGTAGTAGAGCGCGCACACCGCCGCGTTGGCGGCGGTGACGGCCGCGAACGTGCGGACGCGCGTCAGGCCCGCGACACGGCCGACGAGCGTGCCGCCGAGCACGCCCGAGCCCGGGAGCGGCGAGATGACGAACAGCGCGAGCCCCGCGGTCGCCCAGCGGCGGATCCACGGGCGGCCCTGCGCGACGGTGATCGCCTGCGCGCGGGCGCCGGCGAGCTTGGGGCCGACGACCGGGATGCGCTCGAGCAGGTCGGACGCGCCCACGTAGACCAAGGCCAGCGCCGTGTTGAGCACGAGCACGACGAGGGCGAGGTCGAAGGTCGAGAGGTGGGCGAAGGCGTCGTTGCCGAGGACGGCGGCGCCGAAGATCACGGTGGTCCCGAGCCCGGCGAAGGACGCGCCGGCCGCGGCCGCCATCTCGCCGGCGCGCCCGGCGCCGTCGAGCGTGCGCATCGCGAGGTAGAGCACCACGAGCGCGGCGATGGGCAGCAGCAGCATCGCGAGCCGGTTCGGGAACGGCAGCACGTCGGTCGGCGGCGGCAGGGGCGGCAGCGGCGTGTGCGTGGGCGCCGGCGGGGCGGCCGGGGGCGGGGGTGCGGCGGGAGCGGTCACGGGAGCGGCGGGAGCCTCGAAGACGTCGGGAGGATACCCTCGACACCGGGGGTGACGACGTCGGGGACGCGTCGGGCATACTGAGGCGGCACGCCCCGGTAGCTCAACCGGCCAGAGCGGCGGATTTCTAATCCGCAGGTTGGGGGTTCGAGTCCCTCCCGGGGTGCCACTTCGACCGCGTCGCGGATAGGGGCTCGGACCGACAACTGACCGCGGTGATCGGGCGCCGCCGAGGCCCCGTGCCGACCTCGCGACGCGCGGGGTCCCCGGCCACGCCGAGCGTCGAGCAGTCCGCTTCGCGGCGGGAGGCACTCGCGGCAGGGGTAGCCTAGAGGTGCGGCGGGAAGCCCCGACCGCGGGACACCCGCCGTGCGGAGGCCCCCCATGGCCGACCCCGCACCGGCTCCGAGCCGTCCGGAGGCGCCGGATCGCGCGCCGGGGGCCTTTCTGCGCCGCTACGGGTGGTGGGCGGCCGGGTTCGCGCTCCTCGCGGCCGCGCTCGCGCTGTGGATCGACGCGCAGCGGCCCGCCCCGGGCGGCTGGGTCGAGGGCCTCGACGTCGAGACCTTCGTCCAGCCCGGGTGCCGCCACTGCGAGGCGGCGAAGCGCTTCCTCGCCACCCTCGAGCGCGAGCAACCGGGCCTCGTCGTCGTCCACCGCAACGTGCTCCGCGACCGCTGGGCGCTCGCGCGCCTGCGCGCGCTCACCGAGCAGGCGCACGTCGAGCGGCCCGCCACGCCGACGCTCTTCGTCCACGGCGTGCTCGTCGTCGGATGGCGCGACGAGGCGACCAGCGGGCGGCGCGTCCGCTCGGCGCTCGCGCGGCCGCGGCCGTCGCCGACCGACCTCCCCACGGCCGAGACCGACGAGGGCAAGTGCCCGCTCGACCTCGACGACGAGGAGGCCCCGCCCCCGAAGGACGCGAAGGACGAGGACTGCACCTCGAAGGTCGGCGCCGAGGAGAAGGTGACGCTGCCGCTGCTGGGCGAGGTCTCCGCCAAGGACGTCGGCCTGCCGCTGTTCACCGTCGTGATCGGCCTCATCGACGGCTTCAACCCGTGCGCGATGTGGGTGCTCCTGTTCCTGCTCTCGCTGCTCGTCAACCTCCGCAGCCGCCCGAAGATGTTCGCGATCGCCGGCACGTTCGTGGTCGCCAGCGGGCTCTGCTACTTCGCGTTCATGGCGGCGTGGCTCTCCTTCTTCGACCTCGTCGGCCAGACGCGGCTCGTGCAGGTCGGGCTCGGCGCGCTCGCGCTCTTCGTCGGCGCGGTGCACGTGAAGGACTACTTCGCCTTCCACCGTGGCGTCACGCTCTCGATCCCCGAGTCGGCCAAGCCCGGCCTCTACGCGCGCGTGACGTCGATCCTGCGCGCGAACCGCCTCGCGGGCGCGATGCTCGGCGTGGTCGCGCTGGCGTTCCTCGTCAACATGGTCGAGCTGCTGTGCACGGCGGGGCTCCCCGCGGTCTACACGGGCGTGCTGTCGAGCTACGGGATGCCGCGGTGGGAGGAGTACCTCTACCTCGCGCTCTACCAGGTCTTCTACATGCTCGACGACTCGGTCATGCTCGTGATCGCGATCGTCACGCTGTCCAAGCGCCGCCTGCAGGAGGGCGGAGGGCGCGTCCTCAAGCTCGTCAGCGGCGGCGTGATCGCCGTGCTCGGCCTCCTGCTGCTGTTCCGCCCCGAGTGGCTCGCCTGGTGAGGAAAGGAGCCCGTCGTGCGCCTCCCGCCCGTCCTCGTCGCCGCCGCCCTCGCCGCCTCGCTCGCCGCCACCGCCCCGCCCGCGCTCGCCGACCGCGCGGTCGGACGCCTCGCCCCCGAGCTCGACGCGAGCGAGGGGTGGAACCTGCCCTTCACGCCGTTCTCGCTCCGCGCGCTGCGCGGGCGCCTCGTCGTGCTCGAGCTGTTCCGCGTGGACTGCCCCCACTGCCAGGCGTCGGTCGCGCGGCTCCACGGGATCCAGGCGGCGCGGTTCGACGCGGGCGTGCGCGTGGTCGGCGCGTGCCGCCAGCCCGCGGAGCGGATCGCGGCGTACGTGCGCGACTTCCGCGTGACCTTCCCCGTCGTGCGGGTGAGCTCCGAGCTCATGGAGGACTACGAGATCGCCGGCTACCCGGCCGTGTTCGTGGTCGGCGGCGACGGCCGCGTGCTCTGGTCGGGCGACCCGACCCGCCTCGACGACGCGACGCTCGACCGCCTCCAGCGCGCGGCGGCCCCGTGGACGGCGCTGGCCGACTCGGTGCGCGGCGCGGCGCAGGTCCTGCGCGGCGACGACGCGACGACCGCGCGCGCACTCCTCGTCCCGTGCGCGCAGGAGCGCGAGGGCTGCGACACCGCGCAGGCGGAGGCGTCGGAGCGGATGCTCGCGTGGATCGACGCGTGGGCGGCGACGCTCGACGCGGTCGCCTCCGACGAGCTCGGTCGCGGCGAGGCCTACGAGGCCTGGCTCGCGCTCGACCTGCTCTCGCGCGCGTTCGCGGGCTCGCCGGAGGGCGCCCTCGCCCGCGCGCGGATCGACGCGATGCGCGCCGTCGCGGCGACCCGTCGCGAGGTGGACGGCGGCCTCGCGCTCGCCGCCGCGCGTCGCCTCGTGGTCGCCGGCGAGGCCGCGCGCGCCGTGCGCGCGCTCGAGCGGGTCGTCGCCGACCACCCCGGGACGAAGGCGGCGGCCCGCGCGGCCGCCGTCGCCGCGCGGCAGCGCAAGCGCGCGCCGTAGGAGCCTGTCGGGGAAACGGGCGCTGCGCGCCGTTTCCCCGACAGGCTCCTGGGCCCCGCGCGCGAACTTCGGGGTTGACGAGGCCGGCCCCCGCCGCGACGCTCTCGGCGGAGGCCGGACGATGACGACGCGCGGGTGGACGACGGCGGCGGTGCTCGCGGCGATCGCGGCGGGGATCGCGCTGTGGACGCGTCCTTGGGAACGTCCTGACGCGGGCAGCCTCGACGCCGAAGGGGCTGCCCCCGACGCGCCGGGCGCGGTCGGGATCGACGGCGGCCCCGGCTCGCTCGCGGGACGCGGCGGCGTCGCCGTGAACAAGGACCCCGCCGCGACGCCGCTTCGGCGCCCCGTCCCCGTCGCGCCGGGCCCGCGGCTGCTCGGGCGGGTCGTGGACCCCGCGGGCGCCGGCGTCGCCGGGGCGCGGGTGCTCGCGCTGCCGGACACCGTGACCGAGCCGGTCGCGTCGTCCGACGTGGGCCGGGCCGGGAAGCCGGGCGCCGAGAACTTCACCGACGCCGAGGGGCGCTTCGTCGTCGCCGCGGTGGGCGACGCGCCACTGTTCTCGGTCGTCGCCGAGGCGGCGGGCTTCGCGCCCAGCGCCGCGACCGCGGTGCGGCCGGAGGTCGAGACGACGGTGGCGCTGCGGCCCGCCTCGAGGCTCGTCGGCCGCGTGACCACGATGGACTTGGAGCCGGTCGCGGACGCGACCGTCCGCGCCGAGACGGTCGTGGACGCCGTCCACTACGTGCTCGAGGCGCGCTCCGGTCCCGACGGCGCCTACGTCGTGACGGGGCTGCCGCCCGCCTCGGGGCCGTCCGTCGTGCCCTCGGACTGGAACGCCGCCGTGAGCGTCACGAAGGAGGGCTTCGCGCCGCTCTTCGTCAGCGGCCTCGGGCGGCCGGTGCCGGGCAAGCCCGACGACCGCACGCTCGACCTCGTGCTCGTGCGCGGCGCGACGCTCGTCGGTCGGGTCGTCGACGCGACCGGCGGCGCGCGCGTGGCCGGGGCGACCGTGCTGCTGTGGTCGGTCGAGGGGATGACGTACACGTCGCGGCCGTCCGGCGTGTCGCTCAAACCCGCGTGGGCGCCCCGCCCGCTCGCCGAGACGACGTCGGACGCGGAGGGCTCGTTCCGGTTCGACCACGTGCCCGCGAACGGCTTCCACCGCATCGGATCGCACAACAGCGGCCAGCGGGGGCTGATCCTCGGGTGGGTCGGCGCGTGGAAGGACGGGTGGACGTTCTCCAGCGCCGAGGTGCCGGCCGTCGCCGACGGCGTGGGGATCGACGCCGAAGTGCGGCTGCGCCCGTCCGGCACGGTCGCCGGCCGCGTGGTGGACGAGGCCGGCAAGCCCGTCGCCGACGTCACGGTGTCCGCTCAGCCGAAGCCGCGCGACCCGGGGGGCGGAGGGTGGGCGCCGTCGTTCCTCGAAGGGCGCGCGCCGCGCTCGTTCGTGAAGACCGACGCCGACGGGCGCTTCCGGATCTCGGGCGCGCCGGGCGCCGCCGACGGCCTCGCCGTCACGGTGAGCGGGTGGCCGCCGGCGACGTGGACCGTCGCGGGCCTGCCCGGGGGGCAGCTCCCCGGCTTCCAGCCGCCCAACGCCGACGTCGAGGTCCGCGCCGGCGCCGAGACCGCCGTGCCCGACCTCGTCCTGCGCGCCCCCAAGGGCACGGGCGAGCCGCCCCCGCGCGTGGTGCTCGTGATCACCGACGTCGCGGGTGCGCCGGTCGCCGGAGCGACCGCGAGCGCGAATCGGAGCGGGTGGGGCGACCCGCGTGGAGGCGCTCGCTCCGATCGCGCCGGGCGCCTGCCGATGGCCGTGCCGCAGGGGCGCCGCGGCGGCGTCCCCCCCACGCCGGTCGTCAAGGCCGCGGGCTTCGCGCCGACGGCGGTCGAGCTGCCGGCGAACCCCAAGCCCGACGAGGAGGTCCGGGTGACGCTACGGCCCGGGCGTTCCGTGGCGGGACGGGTCCGGCGCGCGGACGGCTCGCCCGCCGCGCAGGTCAGCGTCACGGTCTCCAACGGCACGGTCGCGCTCGCCACGTTGCTGCCGAAGCCGGGCGTCCCGACCTTCGGTCCGCCGGCCGCCGTGCCCGGTGGCCCGGCGCTCGTGCAGTACGGGTGGGCCAACACGGCCGACGACGGGACGTTCACGGTGACCGGGCTGCCCGACGGGCCCTACCACGTGGTGGTGCAGACGGCGCTCTTCCGCCCCGGCGGAGCGGCCCCTCCGCCCGCGACGTTGTCGGACGTGCCCAGCGACGCCACGGGCCTCGAGCTGACCCTCGCGCCCGATCCACGTCCCGCCGTCGGCAAGATCCGCGGGTCGGTCGTGGACGCGGCGACGGGCCGCACGATCGCCGCCGTCGAGGTGACGGCGACGCGGCGACGCGAGGAGAGCGATCCGCCTCCCGGGCCGAGCGTGGTCCGCAGCGACGACGGGACCTCGGTCTACTTCAACCAGCCCGGCCCTGCGACGGAACGCGTCGCGCCGGGCCGCTTCGAGGTGACCCCGGCGCAACCCGGCCGCCACGACCTGACCGTCACCGCGCGGGGCTACGCCCCGACCCGGGTCGAGGGTGTGCTCGTGGGGCCCGACGACGTCGAGCTGGCGCCGGTGGCGCTCGGCCGCGGCGCGCGCGTCCACGGACGGATCCGTTGGCCCGGCAGCGAGGGGCCGAGGGACCGCGTCGTGACGTGGAGCCGCACCGAGGGCGGCACGGGCGGAGGCGCCGCCGAGCTGGCGCTGGACGGCACCTACGAGGTCACGGGCCTGCTGCCCGGGAGCTACCGCGTGACCGCGGCCGCGACGGGATGGGGCGACCCGCAGCCACCGCCCGCGCTGCGCGACGGCGACGAGGTCGTCGTCGTACCCGAGGGCACCTCCGACCTCGCGATGGACCTCGTGCTCGTCACCGGAGCGATCCTGCGCGTGATGGTCATGGACGCGCGGCTCCCGCCCGCCCCGTGGGAGGGCCCCGGCACCGACGCGCAGCGGACGTTCGGCCGCGGCGCCACGCTGACGCTGCTCGACGGGGCGGGACGGGTGGTGCGCAAGGCGGACACCCTCGAGGCGGGCGTGCCGATGGAGCTCGGCTGGACCGTCGTCCCGCCGGGCCCGTACGTGGCGCGGCTCGCCCTGCCGGGCGGCGAGGTCGTCGAGCGCCGCGCGGACGTCGCGCCCGGCGCGACGACCGAGCTCGTCCTCGCTCCGGCGCCGGGCGCCGGGCCCAAGTGATCGTGACACCCGCCGTGGCGGCACCGCACGCCGACGTCGCGACGCCGCCGCGGACCGCCTGCTGACCGTTCCGGCGCCCCACCGCGGCCGCTCTGCCTCCGGCTCCGCGGCCCGCCGGCCTCCACGTGGCCACAACCTCCGCCTCGGCTTCCGCTCCCGCTGCCTCCCCGCCTCGGTCCCGCTTCGTCCCGCACCTCTGCCTCCGCCCCAACCTCCGACTCTGTCCTTACCTCTGCCTCCGCCTCCGCCCTTGCCTCTGCCTCCGCCCTTACCTCTGCCTCCGCCTCCGCCCCATAGGAGCCCGTCTGGGGGCGCGCCCCCCCGGCAACTCGCTCCCGCGACGGGCTCCTAGCCCGCCGAATTCACGAGCCGACGAGGTCGGGGCGGCGTCTTCGGCCCGGGCGTGGCGCAGGGCCCGTCGGCGATTCGATGCGTGTCGCCACGCGTCGTCCGCTCCTCGGCGTTCTATGAGAGGCAGCAAGAGAATTCTGCGCGGACGCCGTGGCGGTAGCGCCTTCTCCGTCCGGTTCCGGTCCCG
>JADZCA010000035.1 GCA_020851795.1 Planctomycetota bacterium
AGGCTCGGTTTCGGAACTTCCCGTCGCGAGGCCGCGCGGGCCGAGGCGAGGCCAGGCACCGCAGGCGAAGAGCCCCGGAGGCGGGTTCCTGACCCGCTGAGGAGGCGCTTCGCCGAGGACGCCTCGCCGCAGCCCGGCCCGTGCGGACGCAGCAGGGAGGGTTCCGAAACAGAGCCGAGGCTCGGTTTCGGAACTTCCCGTCGCGAGGCCGCGCGGGCCGAGGCGAGGCCAGGCACCGCAGGCGGAGAGCCCCGGAGGCGGGTTCCTGACCCGCGGAGGAGGCTCTTCGCCGAGGACGCCTCGCCGCAGCCCGGTCCGCGCGGACGCAGCAGGGAGGGTTCCGAAACCGAGCCTACGTCGCCGGCGGCTTCGCGGCGTCGGGCGCCGGCGGAGCCTTCGGCTTGGGCGCCGCGGGCATCGGGACCGACGACGGACGCCACCACGCCGTGTAGTCGGCGTAGGTCGTGTCGAAGCGCAGCGGCCGCCCGCCCTCGCCGTTCGCCGGGACGACCTCCTGCACGATCGACAGGTAGGGCTTGTTCGTCTTGCGGGCCGCGCGGCCCGGGATCCCGTAGCGGTCGGCGATGTGGCCGTTGCCCGCGACGACGACCATGCGCGCGCCCTCGCCCGCCTTCTCGAGCCAGGCCGCGGCGCTCGACGACATCGTCTCGTCCCAGATCACCATCGACGTGTACATGCGCTCGAAGGCGTCGGCCTTCATCTCGTGGCCGTGGCCCGACGTCGCCATCTTGACGAAGGCGCGGTGGGCCGCGTCGCTCATGTCGAGCGGCGGCAGCGTCGCGCGCTGCTCCGGCGTCAGCGCGTCGAGCCCTTGGCGCGACACCGTCCGGGTGATCTCCTTGGGCGCGTTGAGCGCGACGACCGCGACCTTGTGCTCGCGGCAGTAGCGCAGCATCGGCGCGTACATCTCCCACCCGTAGCCCCAGCGCGTCTTCCACTCGGTCTTCTCGAGCATCGTCGCCTCGTCGATCGTCCCGGCGACGTAGGCGTCGAGGTGCTCCTGGAACGGCACGAAGAACATCTCGAGGCCGAGCGCGACCGGCCCCTTGCTCCGCTCCGCGACCGCCGCGAGCACCTTCGCCTGGAACGCGTGGTGCTCGGCCTGGTCGTGCGACTCGCCGACGTAGACGATCGTCGCCGCGTCGAGCGCCTCGGCGAGCGCCGCGAACGAGACGCGCTCGCCCTTGCGGTGGTCGAGGATCGTCCCCGGCGCCGGGTACGGGCTCTCCGCGGGCTTGCGCTCGGGCGCGCCCGCCGGGGCGGGCGCGGTCGCGGCGGACGCGGGCGCGGCGGCCGTCGCCACGGGCCCCGCGCCGGCGACCGCGACCGTCGGTCGCGCGCAGGGGTCGCAGCACGCGCGACAGCCGGCGAGGGAGAGGCCCGCGACGAGCGCGGGAGCGAGGAGGGCGAGGCGGAGCGCGGCGGGGTGGTTCATGCGTCGTCGTGGGTGGGGTCGGCGCCGCCGGGCGCGCGGTCGTCGTCGAGCGGGTCGGCGGCGTCGGCGGGCGGGAGCGGCTCGGACGGGGTGGAGACGGCCTCGGGCACCGTCGGCTTGGGGGTGGCGCCGAGGATCGCGACGACCGACGGGTTCTGCCGGTCGAGCCGGCAGGCGGTCACGGGGTCGCCGCGGCCCTCGAGGTTGCCCACCTCGTACATCTCGAGGAGGCCGTCGTCCACGGCCTTGTTGAGGAGGTCGCGCTTCTGCCGGGGGTCGTCGAGGCCGCAGTTGCGCGGCGCGAGCACCTTGTTGACGAGGTAGCGCACCCCCACGAAGGGCAGGCGGTGCTCGAGGTCGTCCATCAGGCGCACGAACGGGGCCCAGTCGTACGTGCCGAAATCGAGGGGCGCCGGCTCGCGGAAGCCGCGCTCGCGACCCTCGAATCCGCCCCGGTCCCGCCCTTCGAAGCCACCGCGGTCACGGCCCTCGAAGCCACCGCGGTCGCGGCCCTCGAACCCGCCGCGCTCGCGGCCGAACGCGGGGCGCTCGCGCCGCTCGAAGCCGCGCCCCGGGGGCCCGAAGGCGGGCGCGCGCGGCGGAGCGGCCGGCGGCGCGAACGTCGGCGCGGCCCGCGGAGGCGCCGGCCGGGGCGCGGGCTCCGCCTCGGGCTCGTCGTCCTCGACGGCGCGCGGCTCGCACGGGGACGCGACCGCGCCCGCGAGCACGTCCTCGACCGTCGCCACGACGTCCGCCTCGGCGCGCAGGTCTTCGAGCGCGGCCGCCGCGGGCGCGACCACGATCCCGTGGCTTCCGTCGGCGCGCAACGCCTGCACGAGCGGGAGCAGGCGCGCGTCCCCCACGACGAGCACGACCGCGTCGGGCTCGCCGCCGGTGAACAGCGCCTCGAGCGCGTCCACGGTCAGGCGCACCGAGGCGCGGTCCTCGCCGGCGCCGCCCGGCAGCACGAGCACCGGGTTGACGCGCGCGGCGGCGAGCGCCTTCGCGTCGTCGGCGCGGGCCGAGAAGTCGCCGTAGGCGCGCGCGAGCGTGACGCGGCCGGCGCCCGCGGCGTAGCGGAGCGTCGCCCGCGCGAGCGCGTCGGCCGTCGCTTCGACGCCGGCGCGGCGGAGGGACTCGAGGTCGAGGAACACGGCCACGTGGGCCTGAGATGCGGACACGGACGACATCGTGAGCAGCTCCAGCGAGACAGGGAGGACAGGAAGAAGCGGAGAACGGACGCCAGCGGACACCGCGTCCGGGGGACGACGCCACCCGGCCGCTGGGCCGAAGAGTAGAGTCGGGGCGCGCGCCGTCCAGCGCATTCCCGCCGTGCCTCCCGACCGCCCCCTGCCCCGTGTGCGCCCGCTCGACGTCGTCCCGGTGCGGGAGCGGGGCGACGCGCGCTACGCGCTGCGCGACCCCGAGGGGCTCTACGACGGCGCGCTCGTCGTCGCACCGGCGGTGCTGTTCCTGCTGCGCTCCTTCGACGGCGTCTCGACGGCGCGCGACGCGGCCCGCGCGTGGGAGGCCGAGACGGGCGAGCCGCTGCCCGTCGAGGAGGTCGAGGCGCTCTCGGCGCGCCTGCAGGAGGCGCTCGTGCTCGAGGGCCCCGCGGTCGAGCGGGCCCGACGCGAGGCGCTCGCGGCGTACCGCGCGGCCGAGGCGCGGCCTCCGGCGTGCGCGGGCGGGTCCTACCCCGAGGACCCCGCGGCGTGCGCGCGCTACCTCGACGCGCGGCTCGAGGCGGCGGGCGAACTCGCAGTGCCCGCGCGCGTGCGCGGCGTGCTCGCGCCGCACATCGACCTGCGGGGCGGCGGGCCCTGCCACGGCGCGGCGGCGCGCGCGCTCGCGCGGTGCGACGCGGACGTGCTCGTGGTCCTCGGCACGGCGCACGCCCCGCTCGAGCGCCCCTTCGCGCTGACCACGCTCGACTTCGACACGCCCGCGGGGCGCGTGCGCACCGACCGGGCGCTGGTCGAGCGGCTCGCGGCGCGCGGCGGGGGCGACCTGCTCCACGACGAGCTCGCCCACCGCGGCGAGCACTCCGTCGAGTTCGCCGCGCTGTGGGTGGCGCACGTGCTCGGGCGCAAGCGCCCGGTCGCGATCGTGCCGGTGCTCGTGGGGTCGCTGCACGCGCGGATCGCCGACGGGCGGCCGGCGACGTCGGACCCGCGCGTCGCCGACTTCACGGCGGCGCTGCGCGAGCTCTTCGACGACCTGCGCGAGCGCGTCGCGTTCGTCGCGAGCGTGGACCTCGCCCACGTCGGGCCGAAGTACGGCGACGCCGAGCCGGTCTCCGACGCGCGGCTCGCGCAGGTGCTCGAGGCCGACCGCGCCCTGCTCGCGCACGCCCGCGCGGTGGACCCCGACGGCTGGCTCGGCGCGCTGCACCGCGAGGCCGACGCCCGCAACGTGTGCGGCGCGGCCCCGACGTGGGCGCTGCTCGAGACGCTGCGCGACCGCGGGCTCGCCGGCACGCTCCTGCGCCACGACGCGTGGGAGATCGATCCCGAGACGGGGAGCCACGTGTCGTTCGCGGCGATGGGGTTCGCCTGAGCCCGGCTGTCCCACGAGCCGACGGGGCCCGTCTCCCTCGGGGCGAACGCCGGCCGCGCCCGCGGGGCGCTCGCGCCCGCCCCGCGGCGCGCTACGCTCTGCCCGTGCCCCGCCGCCCCCGCCTCCCGCTCGCCGGCCGCGTCGCGCTCGTCACGGGCGGCGCGCGTCGCGTCGGGCGCGCGATCGTGCTCGCACTCGCCGACGCCGGGGCCGACGTCGTCGTCCACGCGCACACGAGCGAGCGCGAGGCCGCCGCGCTCGCCCGCACGCTGCGGCGTCGCGGGCGCCGTGCGGCCGTCCTGCTGGGCGACCTCGACGACGCCGCGACCTGCCGCGCGCTCCCGACGGAAGCCGCCGCCGCGCTGGGGCGGCTCGACGTGCTCGTGCACAGCGCCGCGCGCTTCGAGGCGACCGACCCGCGCTCGGCCGACGCCGACGCGTGGGACCGGTTGTTCTCCGTCAACGCGCGCGCCGCGTGGCTGCTGACGTCGGCCGCCGCCGCACCGCTCGCGCGCACGCGAGGCAACGTCGTCCACGTCGCGTGCGCCTCGGCGCTGGCCCCGTGGGCCGGCTTCCTCCCCTACGCCGCGTCGAAGGCCGCGATGGTCGCGCTGACGCGGGGGTTTTCGAAGGCGCTCGCGCCGCGCGTGCGCGTGAACGCGGTGGCGCCGGGCCCGGTGCTCGCCCCCGACGAGCCGGGCCCGTGGCGCCGCCGCGCCGCCGCGGCGACGCTGCTCGCGCGCTGGGGCCGTCCCGCGGACGTCGCCGACGCCGTCGTCTATCTCGCGACCGCGCCGTTCGTGACGGGCGTCGTGCTCCCCGTCGACGGCGGCCGCTCCGCGCGATAGAGGCGATCGCGTCCGGCGCTCGGGTGCGGACGCCCGCGCGAGGTCGCGTGACCGCGGGGTCGGGTCGCGCGAGTTCAGGGTGGATGCCCCGACCCTCGCTCCCCGCCGTCGCGCTCGCCGTCGCCGCGCTGCTCGCCGCCGCGCTGCTCGCGACCAAGCCGCTCGCCACGCGGTCCGTGGTCGCGCTCGCGGGCCCCGCGCACCCCACGCCCGCCGCGCCCGCACCACCCCGCGCACCGGCGCGGGTCTCTTCCGTCGCGTACCGCGTCCTGTCGGTCGAGGCGTTGCTCTGCCGCGCGCCCCCGCGCGTCGAGTCGGGCGATCCCCCGCCGCCGCCGCTGGGGGACGACGCCGCGTGGCGCGTCGAGCCCGGCACGTCCGAGGGCGCCGCCGCGGCGCTGCGCGCCGCCCTCGCCGAAGCCGACGGCGCGCCTGCGTCGCCGCCGACGACGAGCGAGCCCGGCCGCGGCCTCCAGTGGACGCTCGTCGCGACGTGGGACGCGAGCGCGCTCGTCGTCGAGGGCGGGCCGTCCGCGGACCGCGTCGAGGCCGCGCGCGCACGGCGCGTGGTCGCCGTGCCGATGCCGCCGCCCGACACCGCCCACCCGCGTCGGCCGTGGTCGCCGGCCGACCTGCTCGTGCCGCCCCCCCATCCCGACCCGCCGCCACGCCCCTCCGGACGCCGCGACGCGCCCGAGCCGCCGCGGCCCCGGGCCGGCGCCGGGCCGCCCCCGCCCGCGCCGAGCGACCCGATGGTCGAGGCGTGGGAAAAGGCCGAGGCCGCACTCGCCCGCGGCGACGCGACCGGGGCCGGCGCGCGGCTCGAGGCCGCGGCGGCGGGCGTGAACGACGTCGGCGTGGCGCGCCTCCTGCGGGAGCGCGCGGCGGTGGCGAGGTGGCGGGCGTCGCGCGCCGCGGCCACGCCCGACGCCGACCGGCTCGGGCCGGAGGGCGCCGCGTTCGCGCGGCTGGCGACGTGGGGCCTCGTGGACGCGCGCGGTGACGCGACGGTCGGCGTCCTCCTCGACCCGGCGCACCTCGCCGCCGTGGCGCACGAGGCGCAAGGGGCGACCGAGGCCCGGGCGCTCGCCGGCGCGGCGACGGCCGCCGGGGCCTTCGGGGTCGCCGCCCTCGCCGGCCGCCGTGCGCTCGACGCGACCCCCGTCGAGGACGGGGCGTCGCCGCTGCTCGAGGCCCGCCGCCGGACCGTCGCCTCGCTCGCGCGGCGCGCCGGCGCGCCTTCGCCCGGGGACGCCGAGGCCCGGCTTGGAGGGCCCGGGGGGCGCCGGTAGGTTCCGCAGCACGCTATGCCCCCCGCGAACCTGAACCTCCCGACGCGCGTGGACGTGGTCGTCGTGGGCGCGGGCGCCGTCGGCGCCGCGGCCGCGTGGTACCTCGCCGAGCGCAAGGGCCTGTCCGTCGCGATCCTCGAGTCGCGCGCGGTCGCCGCGGGCTCGACCAGCCGCAGCGCCGCCGCGTTCCGCCAGCAGTTCTCGTCGCGCGCGCACGTGCAGATGAGCCTGTTCTCGCGGCGCGTCTACGAGACGTTCCCGCAGACCTTCGGCGGGCCGCCGGTGTTCCTCCAGCACGGCTACCTCTTCCTCTACGAGGACGCGGCCGCGATGGAGGCCGCCCGCCGCCGCGTCGAGTGGCAGAACGCCGAGGGCGTCGCCGACGCGCGCGCGCTCACCCCCGACGAGGTGGACCGGCTGCCCGGGCTGGGCGGCGCGTTCGCGGTCCGCTCGATCGTGGGTGCGACGTGGTGCCCCACCGACGGCTTCCTGCGGCCCACCGAGATCGCGGCGGGCTTCGTGGACGGCGCCAAGCGCCGCGGCGCGACGCTGCACGTGGGCGCCAAGGTGACCGGCGTCGAGTCGAGCGGCGGCCAGGTGCGCGCGGTGCTCGTCGAGGGCGGCCATCGCGTCGAGACGAAGGCCGTCGTGCTCGCCGCGGGGTGGTGGTCCAACTTCGTGTCGGCGGCGTCGGGGTGCCCGATCCCCGTCGTCGCGGTCAAGCGCTACCTCTATCTGACGCCCCAGCTCGAGTCCCGCCGCGTCTCCCACTTCCCGCTCGTCGTCTGGAACCTCGGCGCCTACGCGCGCCCCGAGGGCAACGGCCTCATGATGGGCTGGGACGAGCGCCCCGACCGCCCCGAGGGCAGCGACCGCTTCCCGCCCCCGCGCCAGGACGTGGACCGCCTCGAGGAGGCGCAGGACGCGGTGGCGCCCGGCTACGGCAAGGGCATCGACGAGTACGGCGTCGAGGTCCTCGCCCAGCTCGCGCAAGCGATGCCGTGGCTCGAGGACGAGGGGGGCGTGCAGTTCGTCGCCGGCGGCTACTACGAGGTGACGCCCGACGACCGCGCGATCCTGTCGGAGGACCCGCGCTGCAAGGGCCTGTTCCACGCGAGCGGGTTCTCCGGGCACGGGATCATGCACGCGCCCGCGGCGGGCAAGGCGGTCGCCGACCTCGTCGTCGGCGCGACGCCCCCGTTCCCGATGGAGGGGTTCGCGCTGGCGCCGCTGCTCGAGAACCGCGAGCGCGCCGACCGCGAGAAGATGGTCATCTGAGCGCCCGCGGCCCCGGCCGCGCGACGAGGAGCCGACGATGAGACTCTCGAAGTGCCTGCTGCAGACCCTGCGCGACGCGCCCTCGGACGCCGAGGTGCCGAGCCACAAGCTCATGGTGCGCGCGGGGCTCATCCACAAGGCGGCCGCCGGGGTCTACACGTACGGCCCGTTCCTCTGGCGCACGCTGGTCAAGATCTCGACGATCGTGCGCGACGAGATGGACCGCGCGGGCGCGCAGGAGCTGCTGCTGCCCCAGCTGCAGCCGCAGGAGATCTGGGCGCGCAGCGGCCGCCTCCAGACCTACCTCGACGCCGGGATCATGTTCACGGTGAAGGACCGCAAGGGCGGCGACTTCTGCCTCGGCCCGACCGCCGAGGAGGCGATCACCGACTTCGTCGCGACCAACGTGCGCTCGTACAAGCAGCTGCCGCAGACGCTCTACCAGAGCCAGACGAAGTTCCGCGACGAGTTCCGCCCGCGCTTCGGCCTCATGCGCGGGCGCGAGTTCATCATGAAGGACGCGTACTCCTTCGACGCCGACGACGCCGGGCTCGACGCGTCCTACCGCGCGATGCGCGCGGCCTACGTGCGCATCTTCGAGCGCTGCGGCCTCGAGTTCCTCGCCGTGCAGGCCGACTCGGGCGACATCGGCGGCAGCGGCTCCGAGGAGTTCATGGTCACCGCCAGCACCGGCGAGGACCTGATCGTCTACGACGACACGACGGGCTACGCGGCCAACGTCGAGAAGGCCGAGACGCGCGTCGAGGCGCCCTCGCACATGGGCGACCCGCTGCCGATGCACGTCGAGCCCACGCCCGGCGACAAGTCGGTCGAGGACCTCTGCCGGCGCTTCCCGCGCCTGTCCGCGGCGCGCATGGTCAAGACGATCCTCTACCGCGTGGTCCACCGCGACCGCGAGGAGGACGTCGCGGTGCTCATGCGCGGCGACCAGGACGTCAACGAGGTCAAGCTCAAGAACCACCTCGGCGCCGCCTCGGTCGAGCTGGCCGACGAGGCGCGCGTGCGCCGCGTCACCGGCTGCGAGCCGGGCTACGCCGGCCCGCTCGAGGTCAAGGACGGGAAGCTGCGCTTCGTCGCCGACACGAGCGTCGAGCCGCTGCGCAACTTCCTCTGCGGGGTCAACCGCCCCGACGTCCACGCCCTCGACGTCAACCACGGCCGCGACTTCCCCACGCCGCCGTTCGCGGACCTGCGCCGCGCGCGCGAGGGCGACCTGTCGCCCCGCTCCGAAGCGCGCCTGAAGACCGCGCGCGGCATCGAGGTCGGGCACGTCTTCAAGCTCGGCACGAAGTACAGCGCCGCGATGGACGCGTGCTTCCTCGACCGCGACGGCAAGAAGAAGCCCTTCGTCATGGGCTGCTACGGCATCGGCGTCAGCCGCATCGCGGCGGCGGCGATCGAGCAGAACCACGACGACAAGGGGATCGTCTGGCCGCGCGCCATCGCGCCCTACCAGGCGGTCGTGGTGCTCGCGCGCGGCAACGACCCCGTCGCCGCCGACGCCGCGGGCCGGATCTACGACGCGCTCCACGCGTCGGGCGTGGACACCGTGCTCGACGACCGCGAGGACCAGTCCGCGGGCGTGAAGTTCAAGGACGCCGAGCTCGTCGGCTACCCGGTGCGGGTGACGATCGGCAAGCACGTCGCCGAGGGCAAGGTCGAGGTCACGGTGCGCCGCACCGGCGGCACCGAGCTCGTCCCGCTGACGGAGGCCGCCGCGCGCGTCAAGGCGCTGCTCGACGCGATGCCGTCGGGACGCCACGTCGGCCGGTCGTAGCCCCGGGCCCCGCGCCGTGTCGTCGCTCTCGGACCGGTACTTCGACCTCGCGCAGGAGGCGCTCGCGCGCCTGCGGCACGAGGCCGGCCCCGAGATCGACGCCGCGGCCGCGTTCACCGCCGAGCGCGTCGCCGCGGGCGGGCGCCTGCACCACTTCGACACCGGGCACACGGCCAAGGAGCCGGTCCGCCGCGCCGGCGGGCTCGTCGGCCTGCACGGGATCGAGGTGGGCTGGACGCTCGCGCACGACGCGCCGCCGCCGCCGGGGCGCTCGGCGCTCGAGGCGCGCTACTTCTACGACAACGAGTCGATGGGCTCGATGGTGGCCGACCGCGCGTCGCTCGCGGCGGGCGACGTGCTCTGGCTCGTCTCGAACTCGGGCAAGGAGCCGTTCCCCGTCGCGCTCGCGCTCGGCGCGCAGGCGCGCGGCTGCGCCGTCGTCGCGGTGACCTGCGTCGCGTTCTCGCGCAGCGTGGCGGCGCGCCACTCGAGCGGCCGGCGGCTCTTCGAGGTCGCCGACCGCGTCGTGGACACGCGCGGCCCCGTGGGCGACGCGGCGGTCGAGGTGCCCGCGCTGGGGACGCCCATCGCGCCGCTCTCGGGGCTGCTCAACGTCGCGGCGGTGTGGGCGCTCGAGGCGGCCACCGTGGAAGCCCTGCTCGCACGCGGCGTCCACCCGGCCGTGTACCGCAGCGTGAACCTCCCCGACGGCTTCGCGTGGAACGAGCGGGCCGAGCGCGCGTGCCGCGAGCGCGGGATCTAGGCTCTGTTTCGGAACCCTCCCTGCTGCGTCCGCGACGGGCGGAGGCCCGCGCGGGGATCGGCGCGGGGTAGGATGCGACCGTGCGTCCCCTGCGCGCCGCCCTCCTCGCGCTCGTCGTCGCGTGGGTCCCCGCGACCGGCGCGGCGGCCGCCCCCGCCGACCTCGCACAGACGGTGCGCGACCTCGGCGACGGACGGTGGGAGGTGCGGCGCGCCGCCGAGCGCACGCTCGAGGCGGAGGGGGTCGCGCTCCTCGAGGGCGACGACGACCCGGCGCGGCTCGCCGCGTTCGACCGCGCGGTGGACGCCGCGCTCGCCGACGGCAACGCGTCGGTGCGCGCGGCCGCGCGGCGCGTGCTGCGCCGCCTCGAGGAGCGCACGACCGACGCCGACGCGCGCCGGCTCCCGCGGCTGCTGGTCGCGCGGCTCGAACGGCTGCTGCCGCAGGTGGTGCTGCCGGCCCGCGGCGACGACGGCGGAGGCCTCGAGGCCGCGGCGAACCGGATCGAGGCGCACGCGGGCGCGTTCGCGGCGGAGCAGGCGGTGCGCGGGCTGCTCCCCGAGGCGAACGACGCCCTCGTGACCGTCGTCTCGACCACGCGCGACGCGCGGGCGCTCGCCGGTGCGGTCGTCGTGCTCTGCCCCGCCGACGGACGCCCCCCCACCGACGAGGCGATGCTGCGCGCGCTGCGTGCGGCCTACGACCGTGCGCCGTCGGTGGCGCTCGCCGCGGGGCGCTTCGCGGGCGCGGACGGCGCGAGCCCGTCGGCGGCGCTCACGCTCGCGCTCGCCGTCGCGGGCCGGACCAAGGACGTCGCGGCCCTCGTCGAACGCGGGGCCGTCGGGGACACGGCGGCGTTCGACACCTGGCTGCGCGCGTGGGCCGAGCGGGCCGGACGGGGCGACCTGCTGCCCGGCACGTTCCTCGCCCGCATGCAGGAGGGCCGCGTCGCCGCCGACGCCGAGGCCACGGCCGCCGCCCGTGCGCTCGCCGCCGGCGTGCCGTGGCTCGCGCGCCTGCTCGCGGGCCGCGCGCTGTTCCTCGAGCCCGGGCGCGCCGACGCGACCGCGACGCTCGTCACGGCCTACGCGGAGGTCGCGCTCCGGGGCGAGGCGGCGCGCGCGGCGGGTCGCACGCCCACGCCCGAGGAGACCGACGACCCGCGCGCGGTGGTCGTCGAGGAAGGGCTGCGCGGAGGGCGCTTCTCCGAGCGCCTGCTGCTCTCGCGCGAGGGCGGCGAGACGCGGGTGCCGGGGCTGCTGCCCGCCGCGATCGTGGACGGGCGGCTCGTGCACGGCACCGCCTCGGGGCACGTCGCCCTCGTCACGCTGCCGTCGGGAGAGGACGTCGCGGTCGAGTCCACGCGGGTGACGCGCCCGCCGAAGGCGCTCGTGGTGTCGGGGCGCACGGTCTGGTGCGTGACCGCGCTCGGCGGCCTCTGGCGCTGGGAGGTCACCGACCACGGCTTCGTGCGCGTGGGCACCGACGCGGGGCCGTTCCTCGCGATGGCGACCGGTCGCGACGGCACCGTGTGGCTCGCGGGCCCGCACCGCGCGATCTCGCGCGGCGCCGGCCGCGACGCGCCCGTCGCCGTCGGGAAGGCCGGGCGGCGCGAGGGCGTGCTCGTGCGCGGGCTCTCGGTGCTCGACGACGGTCGCCTCGTCGTGTACGCGCGCGGCGAGGTGACGCGGCTCGACCCGGAGACGGGCGAGGAGAAGGTGCTGGTCCCCGCCGAGCGCGCGCCGCACCGCGCCACGGCGTTCGGACGCGAGGTGCTCGTCGGCTACGCCGACGGGTGGGAACGGCTCGACGCCGACGGGGCGGTGCTGCTGCGGGTGGACGCGAGCGAGGGCCAGCGCCTCGCCGGCCTCGCGGGCGACCCGAAGGCAGGCGTCGTCTACGCGGTCTACCCCGAGGCCGTCCTCGCGTGCGACGCGGCCACCGGCGCCCCGCGCTGGGCCGAGTCGGTGGGCGGGAGCGGCGACCCCGTCGTCGCCGGGGACCTGCTGCTCGTGTCGGCGGGCACCGGTCCGCCGCCGCTGGGCGACAACCGCTTCGACCGCACGGTGTACGTGCTGCGCGCGGGCGTCCCCGAGGTGGACCCGTTCGGCACCGAGGTCCGCGTGAAGGCCGTCGAGGCCGCCGTCGCCGCCGCCGAGGCCGGCGCGACCGACGTCGCCGAGGCGCTGCTCGACCCGCTGCGCGGGTGGTTCACGCCGTCGGAGGAGTGGGCCGCCAACGCGGCGCTGCGCGAGGCGCTCGACCGGCGCGCCCGCGAGGCCGGGCCGAAGGCGCCGGGCCCGCGCTGACCCCCGCGCCGACGAGGGCACGGCCTCGTCGTCCGTGCGCTCGCCGGGCTACGATGACCGCGATGCACGTCCCCGCGGCCCTCGCCCCCGCCCGCCGCCGGTGGACGGCCACGGAGTCGCAGGTCGTCGTCGCGGTCGCGGCGACGGCGCTGCTGGTCGGGCTGTTCGAGGTCGTCGGGCGGCTCGAGCGCCTCGCCGCGCCCGACGTCGAGCGCGCGGGCCGCCTCGTGCGCGACGCCACCGAGACGACGACGCGGTTGCTCGCGGTGGCGCACACGCTGGTCGCGACGTGGTTCCTCCTCACGTCGCGCCGCATGCGCGAACCGGCGGAGCGCCGGCGCGTGGCCGCGCTCGGGGCGCTCGGCGTCGCGCTCGCCGTGGGCTTCTCGAAGCTCGGCGGCCGCGACAGCGAGCTCGCGATGCTCCTCTTCACCGTCTACTTCTTCCTGCACGCGCTGCGCGACGAGGCGTGGTTCTACGCCGCGCTCGGCGACGCGCCGCGCGACGAGGCGGACGCGGCCGGGCGACGGCTCGGCGGGGCGATGCTGGTGGTGCTCGCGGCGTCCTTCGTCGCGGCCGGGGCCGTCGGCGCCGCGCGGGCCGGCCGGATCACGGGGCTCGCCTCGCTCCCGACGGCGGCCCGTCTCGCGGTCGGCGCCGCGGCGGTCGCCGCCGCCGCGGTCGCGGTGCACCGTCTGCTGCGCGGGCTGCCCCGCCCGGCGAGCGCCGGGGTCGGGGCGGGCGTCTCCCGGCACCGCCCGCTCGTCGTGGCGCTCGCGGCCGCGGGCGCGACGACGGCGGCGAGCCTCGCGCTGACCGGCCGCTTCTACGCGGTCGTGGCCCTGCACGTGGTCGCGTGGTTCGTGTTCACGCTGCGGCGCCTGCGCGCCGCCCCGCCCTCGCCGCGCCCGAGCGTGGGCAGCCTCGCGTGGGCCCGCACGACCGCGACGGGGTTCGTCGTGCTGCACGTCGTCGCGCTGCTCGTGCCGTGCGCCGTGGCGGCGACGTGGGCGCTCGCGGCGCGCAACGACCCGTCGTGGACCGCCGCCGCCGCGCTGACGTCGCGCGACGCGTTCCCGCTGTGGACGATCGTGCACGTGACGCTCTCCTGGACGCCGCGCCCCGCCGCCCCGCCCCTGCCGGTCGACCCGCAGATCGGTGCCAGGCACCGCGTTGCGGTGCCTGGCACCGATCTGCGGGCCTAGAGCACCTCGAGAGGCGCGGCCCCGCGCGCGACGACCTCGCCCACGACCGCGCGGGTCGCGACCCCGCGCCGGGCGAGCCCCGCGAGGAAGCCGTCGAGACGGTCGGGTGCGACCGCGACGAGCATCCCGCCGCTGGTCTGCGGGTCGCCGACGAGGAGGCGGTCCTCCTCGGTCGTGCCCGGCCCGAAGCGGACGCCGTGGAGCTCTCCGTAGCGGAGGTTGCGCTTGAGACCGCCGCACACGAACGTCCGCATGATCGCGGGCTCGAGGCCCTCGATGCGCGGGAGCGACGCCGCCCGCACGCGCATCGTCACGCCCGCACCGTCGGCCATCCCGCACACGTGGCCGAGCACGCCGAAGCCCGTCACGTCGGTGGCCGCGTGCGCCTGCGCCTCGACCATCGCCTCGGCGGCCGCGCGGTTGAGGGAGGCCATCACCTCCATCACCCGCAGCGCGACGTCGTCGGCGAGCTTGCCCCCGCGGATCGCGGTGCAGAGGAAGCCCGACCCGAGCGGCTTCGTGAGCACGAGCGCGTCGCCGGGGCGCGCGCCCGCGTTGGTCACGATGCGGTCGGGGTGGATCGTGCCGGTGACGGCGAGGCCGAACTTGAGGTCGCGGTCGTTGATCGTGTGACCGCCGACGAGCACCGCGCCCGCCTCGACGACCTTCTCGACCGCGCCGTTGAGGATCGCGGCCGGGACCTCGGCAGGGATCCCCTCGGGGAGCGCGAGCACGTCCACGCACGAGTGGGGCGTGCCGCCCATCGCGAAGACGTCGGACAGGGCGTTCGCCGCGGCGACGCGCCCGAACCACGTCGGGTCGTCCACCATCGGCGGGAAGAAGTCCACCGTCTGCACGAGCGCGAGCTCGGGCGTCAGGGCGACGACGCCCGCGTCGTCCGACGTCGCCGTGCCGACGAGGACGCGCGGGTCCGCAGGCAGCCGCACGGGCCGCAGGAGGTGGGACAAGGTCTCCTTGTCCACCTTCGCGGCTCAACCGCCGGCCTGGGCGTACTGCGTCAGGCGCACTCGCTTGGGGTCGCTCGGCATGACGACCGAGCCTACCCGCCCGCTGGAGCCCGGCTGAGGATGGCCCGTCGCGAGGCCGAGTCGGCGCGAGCGAGGCGCGCGGCGCCGCGCGCGTGGCCGCCCGCGGAGCCGCGCGACGCCGGTCGGCACCCGGGTAGGATCGCCGCCCATGCGCGCCGGCCTCGCGGTCGCCCTCTCGCTCGCCCCCCTCGCCCTCGCGGCGCGCGTCGCCGCGGCCGACGGGGTCGGCTTCGGCCTCTACCGCTGCCCCGCCGAGGGGAAGGTGCGCGCCGTGCGCGCCGTGGACGCCGACGGCGACGGCCGCCGCGACGTCGTGGCGCTCGTCGAGCGCAAGGACGCCTCCGGCGCCGCGCGACAGGAGGTCGTCGTGTGGCGCACGCCGGCGGCGCCGGTCGCGCGCACGTTCTTCGACCCCGCCGCGACCCTGCGCGTCGCGTGCGACGGCCCGGAGGCCGGCCCCCGCGCGCGGGCCGGCGCCGTCGCGCTCGGGCGCTTCGCCGACGGCGGCGGCGTGCGGCTGCGCTTCCTCGGCCCGGACGGGATCGTGGACGTCGCCGCGGCCGACGGGCTGCCGACGACGACCGTCCCCGGCGCGAGCGCGCTCGCGCGCGCGCCCGGCGCGCCGCTCGCGTTCTGGGACGCGGTCGCCGACCTCGACCGGGACGGCCGCGACGAGACGTGGTGGCCCGACGTGGACGGCCGGGTGCAGGTCGGCAAGCTCGTGCTGCCGGTCGCCCACGAGGGGCGCCGCGGCGTCGGCGACCTCTTCGTCCACCACGCGCGCACGCCTTCGCTCACCCCGGCCGACGCGGACGGCGACGGCCGCCTCGAGCTCGTGTGGCTCGACGGGACCACGCTCGTCGTCGAACGGCTCGACGGAGGGCCCGCGACGCGGGTCGTGCTGCCCTTCCTCGCCCCCGACCCGGCGCGCCCGCCCGAGGAGCTGCGCGCGCCGCGGCTCTCGCTGGCCGACGTGGACGGCGACGGGCGCACGGACCTCGTCGTGACGATGGTGCAGGGCCGCGCCGACCGCCTCGGCGGCCTGCGCACGTCGCTCTACCACTACCCCGGCCCGTTCGTGGCCGCCGACGGCACGCTGGTCGAGCCGCGCGCGCGCATCGACACCGAGAGCGTCGCGCTGCACCCGCGGTTCGTCGACGTCACCGGCGACGGCAAGCTCGACTACGTCGCCGACTCGATCCGCGGCAACGTCGTGGACCTGATCCGCCGCGCGACGGGCGAGGACCCGGAGATCACCTACACGCTCGTGCGCTTCGACCCGGCGACGGGGACCTTCGAGAAGGCGCCCTACGCGACCTTCGCCCGCGGCTACTCCGGCGCGGAGGCGCGCGGGAACCGCTTCGGACGCTCGGGCTTCTTCGAGGGCGACTTCGACGGCGACCACGTGAAGGACCTCCTCGACCTCGGCACGCTGCACGCGGTGGCGATCTGGCGCGGGGGCCGCGGCGAGGGGGCGTTCGAGGAGGCGCTGCTCAAGGCGGTGCCGGTCAAGGACGGCGCGCTCGTGGCCGACGCGGTCGTCGAGGACCTCGACGGCGACGGCCGCACGGAGGCCGTCGTGTGGACGGAGGACGCGATCCTCGTCGTGCATCCGAAGGGGGCGTCGTGAGCCCCGCGGCGCCGAACAGGGCCCGCGTGCGCGCGGCCGCGCTCGCGGTCGCCATGGGCCTGCTCGGCACCCGCACCGCGCGTGCCGAGGACCCGCCCGCGGACGCGTGGGTCGAGCTCAGCGGCCCAACCGTGGTGCAAGGGCTGCGCGTGACCGACCTCGACGGGGACGGCGTGGACGACGTCCTCGCGGTGTCGGCGCGCGACGTGCTCGCGTGGCGCGGCGTGCGCGACGGGCGCCCGGCCCCGGCGCCGACGTGGCGCTTCGAGGTCCCCGCCGCGGCGACCTTCGTCGCCCCCGACCGCCCGGCCCCGCCCGCGGCGCCGGCGCTGCTCGCGCTCGCCGGCACGCAGGTGCTGCGGCTGCGCGCGGGCGAGCGCCCCACGGTGGTCGAGGGCCTCGAGGTCTCGCTCCCGTGGACGGACCCCGCGCGCGCCGTGCTGAGCGACTTCCGGCGGGGCGACGGGATCCTGCTCCCGCGCGCCGACGGCTTCCACTGGGTGCCCGACCTGCGAGCGGGCGCGGCGACGGGCGTGCACCTGCGCGTCCCGCCCGCGCGGCGCCTCACGTCGCCGGGGCCGTTCGTCGAGGACGGCGCCGTCGTCGAGACGACGTGGACGTCGCCCACCGTGCTGCCCGCTGGCGTCGGCGCCGCCGGCGGCGGCGTGGTCGCGCTCGGCGAGGACGGGCTGCGCGCGTTCTTCCGCACCGAGGGCGCGCTGCGCGAGGTGGGCGTGTCCACCGCGACGCTGCCGCGCGAAGGCACGGTCCGTGACGCGCTCGTGGACCTCGACGGCGACGGCCTGCCTGACCTCGTGCGCGAGGGCACGACGAACGACTCGGGCGTGTACGCGTTCTTCACGTGGGACCCGACCCGGGACGCGCCGAAGCTGCGCCCCCGCTCGGTCGTGCGGCTGACGGGGTTCCAGATCCCGTCGGACTACACCGACCTCGACGGCGACGGGCGGCTCGACTTCGTCGTCACGACGATCGACATCGACGCGGGCAACATCCGGCGGGCCGTGCTGCAGGGGCGCGTGACGGCGCGCACGCGCGCGTTCCTCAACCGCAGCCGCGCGGGCGCCGAGCTGTTCGCCGGCGTGCCCGACGCCGAGGTCGAGTCCGACATCCGGGTGCGCATCCTGTTCACGTTCAGCGGCTCGATCGAGGTGCAGCGGTCGTTCACCATCGTCCCGACGGCCGACCTCGACGGCGACGGCCGCAAGGACCTCGCGATCCGGGCCCCCGACGGGTCGCTGCGCGTCCACCGTGGACGCGAGGCGGGCGTGTGGGACCCCGAGCCGGTCACGATCGAGCTGCCCCCCGTCGGCAAGTCGCCCGACGTCGAGGGGTACGTGGGCGAGCTGACGGGCGACCGCAAGCAGGACCTCGTGCTGCTCTACCGGGCACCCCCCGGGGGCACCGACCGTCTCGTCGTGCGGCCCTCGCGCTGACCGGAGGCGGGATCGCGGGCGGGCGCCGGGCCGCCCCGTCGTCGAAGGGGCTGGTACGCTCCCCCGGGTCCCGCCATGCACGCTCCCCGACCTCGTCCGCGCGGCTTCGCGCTGCTCCTCGTGCTGATGATGTCGTCGATCGTGCTCGTGCTGGCGGCCGAGCTCGCCTACCAGTCCAACTGCGAGCTCCTCGCGGCGCGCAACGTCTCCGACCTCGGGCAGATCGAGTACGCCATCGACGGGCAGTTCGAGGTCGTGCTCGCCAACCTGCGCTTCGACAAGCGCCAGAACGACGTGGACTCCGAGAACGACGGCTGGGCCTCCGAGTCCATCCGCTCGCGGCGCGACGGCGACGTCGGCCTGACCACGCGCGTCTTCGACGAGCAGTCCAAGTTCAACCTCACGCGGCTGGTCACCGGCAGCGACGCCGAGAAGGCGCGGTCGCGCGAGGTGCTCGTGCGGCTGCTCGACCTGTTCCGCGACGGGATCGCGGAGGACAAGACGCGCGGGGGCGACCTCGACGTCGCCGACGCCGAGGACATCGCCGACCGCATCATCCGCCACCTCAAGCGCGAGGGCGCGACCGGCCAGGTGCCCAAGCCGAAGCTCGTCGCGCCGTGGACGGACACGCCGATGCTGCTCGACGAGCTGCTCTTCGTGGACACGAAGGACAGCCGCCTGATGTCGGTGCTGCTCTACGACGTCCAGGCGAAGGACAAGGTCGCCCCGGGCCTGCACCGCTACCTGACCGTCTACGGCACGGGCAAGGTCAACCTGAACACCGCGCCGGTGGCGGTGCTCAAGGCGCAGTTCAGCAACCTGCAGGACCGCGACTTCGCGCAGAAGATCGTGGACCGGCGCCGTCAGGCCGCCGACGAGACGTCGAAGCCGTCGTCGGGCTCGTCGTCGTCGTCCACGCAGGACCAGACCGGCAACCCCTACACCGACGTCAACCAGCTGACCGACGGGAGCGTGGACGGGCTGACGGCCGAGGTGCTCCAGCGAAACGGCATCGACCCCGCGGTGGTGTTCGACGTGAAGAGCGACTGGTTCGGCATCCGGATCCAGGGCGCGACCGAGCGCACGCAGCGCGACGAGCTCTACGTCGTCCAGCGGGCCAAGGACGAGGACCAGCGCGACTCGTTCCGCTACGCGCTGCACCAGGAGCGCACCGACCCGCTCCTCGAGGCCGAGGAGGACGCGGTCAGCTCGACGTCGGGCTGAGCGAGAGAGCGCGCGCGAGCAGCTCGGCGCCGCCCTCGACGACCTCGGTGACGACGTCGAGCGCGACCACGTGCGGCGGCGGGCCCAGCGGGCGCAGCTTGACGAGGTCCTTGTGCGTCACGACGACGCGCCCGGCGCCCGCGGCGGTCGCGCGGGCGAGCACGCGCGCGAGGTCGGCCGCGGCGACCCGATGGTGGTCGCGACCGCGCACCGAGAGCACGACGCGCGCCCCGAGGTCGCCGAGCAGCGCCTCGAAGGCCGCGGGGTTGCCGATCCCCGACCACGCCGCCACCGCCTCGCCCGCGAGCCGCGAGGTCGGCTGCTCGGCGCCGTCGGCGCCGACGAGCGCCCGCGCGACGGTGCGCGCGACCGCGACCGTCGCCCGCGGGGCGAGCGCGGCGACCTCCGCGCGCAGCGCGGCGACCCGCGCGGGCGGGACCCGCTCGGCGCGGGTCAGCACCACGACGTGGGCTCGGACGAGCGCGCGGGGCGGCTCGCGCAGCAGGCCGCGGGGGAGCAGGTGCCCGCCGCCGAACGGGTCGGTCGCGTCGAGCAGCACGACGTCGAGGTCGCGGTGCAGGCGGCGGTGCTGGAAGCCGTCGTCGAGCACGACGAGGTCGGGCGGCGTCGGGGAGGCGAGCAGGCGTCGCGCGCCGCGGACGCGGTCGGGGTCCTCGACCTGGACGACCCCCGCGGGGAGCAGCTCGCGCAGGAGCGTGCCCTCGTCGGAGAGCGGCGAGCCCGCCGGCCGAGGCCCGTAGCCCCGCGAGAGCACGGCGGGCCGGCGCCCGCGCGCGACCGCCGCGGTGACGAGCCACGCGACGAACGGCGTCTTGCCGGTCCCGCCGGCCGTCAGGTTGCCGACGGAGACGACGGGGACGCCGACGCGCCGCACGGGGAGCCAGCGACGGTGGTAGAGCGCGCCACGCACGCCGGCCGCGAGCGCGAACGGCCCCGAGAGGACGGTGAGCGCGGCGCGCACGAGGACCGGGCGGTCACGCATCGTGGCGTCATCCTATGCGACGCCCCCAGCCCGCCGAATCCACGGGCCCCGACCGGGGCCTGACGTGCGTCCGGTGCGCGACGGGCCTCGTCTTCCGTGGATTCGGCGCGCGGGGACCGAGCGGCCACGCGGGCCCGGCGCGAAACGAGGAGCGCCCGCGAGGTCCGTGGACCTCGCGGGCGCTCGAGGAGAGCGAGTCCCACGCGAGCGCGGACGCCCGCCGTGGATTTCGCACGACGTCGGTCGGCTCAGCGCGGCAGCGTGAGCCGGGTGCCGGGCGCCGGCTTCTCGGGGTCGTCGCCGAGGGCCTCGAAGTTGGCGAGCCAGATGTCCTGCCAGCGCGACGCGTCGCCGTACGCGCGACGCGAGATCGCCGCGAGCGTGTCACCGCGCACGGTCACGTACGTGCCGCCCGGCTTGAGCGACGTCGCCGGCTTGGGCGCGCTGCCGCTCTTGGCGCTCGCCGGCTGCGCGCCGGGCGCGACGGCCGCGGCGTCCGTGCCGAGGTCGGGGATCACGAGCTTCGTGCCGACGCGCATCCGCGCCGGGTCCACCGTCGCGTTGGCGCGCAGGATCGCCTCGGTGCCCTTCGCGACCTGGTTCGGGTAGTAGAGCTTCGCGATCTTCGCGATCGTCTCGCCCGGCTGGACGACGTGGATCTTCGGCTCGGCGGGCTTGGGCGGCTCGACCACGGGCGGCGTCTCGCCGGTCCCGGGCGGGTTCGTCGTCCCGTTCTGCGGCGTCAGCACCGACGGGTCGATCGGGTTCACCGGGCCGACCGGGCGCGCCGACACCGGCGGGGCCGGCGGCGTCGCGCGCGGATCGACCGGGCGCGGCGGCGGGACGAACACCGACGGTCCCATCGCCGAGCCGTCGTTCGGCTGCGACGCCAACGTCGCCGGCTCCTTCTCTGCGACCGCGGTGGCCGTCCCGCCGTCCGGGTTGTCCGTCAGCTGGTACAGCGCCACCACGAGGATCATCACGATGATCACGACGATCACGAGCACCGACAGCTTCTCGAAGTTGCCCATCGCGCCTCCGTCCGGGCACCGGTCGGAGGGTCGGGGACGCTCCCGACCCGCCGATCGGCGGCCCTCACCCGTCGTCGCGGCCCGCGCCGCGTCGGCTCGGAAGTCTACGCCCGTTTGCGCGGAAGGCAACGACGGAAACGCAATCCCTAGGGGGACATGCGCGCATTGCACGCGACATTTGGGGTCGCGCCATCCCCCCCGGATCCGGCACGGTCGGACGCCCGCTCCCCCCGCCGCGCCCACGACGTCCCCCACCCCGACCGATCGGCGCCGCCGAGGGGGTCCTTGAGGGGCCAGGTCGAGCGCCCGCGCTGCGTCCCAGCCGGTCGCCTGTGCTACGGTGCGTCGTCGGCGCGCGCCCCCCTCGCCGCGACGCGCGACCCCGCCTGGAGACCGCCTTGTTCACCCGGCTCGCCGTCTTCTCGGCCGCCCTCGTCGGGCTCGCCGCGACCCTTGTGGTCGCCCCGTCGCCGTGTCTCGGCGCGGACGACACGCCCCCGCCGCCCGCCCCCGCGCCGGAGACGCCGACGCCGGCGCCCAAGGTCGAGCCCGCCCCGTCGCCCGTCCCGGCCCCGAGCGGCATGGTCTGGGTGGACGCCCTCAGCGTGAAGCCGCGCATCGGCAGCAAGGCGGAGGAGGTCCTCAAGCTCGCCGAGAAGCGCGACGCGTCGGTGCAGCTCGAGCTCTCCTACGAGATGCCGCTCCACGACGTCTCGGTCGCCCCGTACTTCCTCGACGAGTTCGAGGTGACCAACGCCCAGTACCTCCACTGGCTCGACCAGACGAAGAAGACGACCTTCAAGACCGGCTCGCAGCCGCTGGCCAACCTCGAGGAGATCGCGTCGTACTTCGCGTTCGGCAACGCGAAGGCGGGCGCCGACATCCCGGAGCCCTGGCAGCAGCTCTACGAGCTCAACAAGGCGGCGCTGCGCGCGGCGCTGCCGGCCCTGACGAAGAAGGACGATTTCCGCCTCGCCGCGCTGCCGCCCGACATCGAGCTCGTGGTCTACCGCTGGCGGCTCCCGCGGATCTGGTTCCGCGACGGCGCCGTCCTCGAGGGCGACGCGGCGCCCGACCACCCGGTGCGCGACGTCAGCTACTACGAGGCGGAGGCGTTCGCCGAGTGGGCGGGCAAGCACATCCCGACGGAGGCCGAGTTCGAGTGGGCGTTCCGCGGCCCCGAGCTGCGCCTCTACCCCTGGGGCAACGACTGGAAGGAAGGCCTCGACCCGCAGGGCAAGCGCATCGCCGAGCCGCGCTGCAACTGGCTCGACCTCGGGATCAAGAGCAAGAAGACCTTCGAGCCCACCACCGTCGCCGTGGACTCGATGCCCGAGGGCCGCTCGTGGTGCGGCGCCTACCACATGCTGGGCAACGTCGCGGAGTGGACGTCCTCGTGGTTCGACCCGTACCCGGGGTGGAAGGGCTCGACTGACATCTCGGTCAACCCCTACGCCTCCTACCACGGGGGCGACTTCGCCAAGGTGATCCGCGGCGGCTCGTGCGCCGACCGCGAGCGCGCGGTGCTGCGCGGCGCCTACCGCAACTTCGTCGGCGTGCAGCGCAAGAAGCCGCCGCGCCCGGAGAACTCCTTCGACTACTGCGGCTTCCGCTGCGCGCTCTACCTCACGCCCTCGCTCGACCGCCTCGAGCCCGCGGTCGCGCGGCTGCTGCGGCCCAAGAAGGTGCGCCGCGAGCAGGTCGCCAAGGAGCGTTTCGCGGGCGCGGCGGTGAACGCGTTCGCACCGGCCGACGCGACGGTGGAGAACCACGTGCACGTCGTCGGGCCGTCGTCGGCCGTGCTGCTCGCCCCGCTCTACAAGGTCTTCTGGCGGGACGACGAGAAGGCGCGCGCGAAGAACGCCGCGGAGCTGCTGGCGGCGACCCCGGACGAGGACCACCCGGACCCGCTCGCGATCGGCGTGTTCCACACCGACGTGGACCTCGCGAAGGTGAAGGCCCTCGACCGCGCGGCCGCGGCCGCGAAGGAGGCCGAGGAGAAGGGCAAGCGGCGCCGCGGCAGCAAGGAGAAGTCCGAGCTCCCGCCCACCATCGTGCAGGACCAGAAGCGCGGCACCTACGTGCTCGCGCTCTCGCACGGCCACATCGGCCTCTACGCCGACAACCTCGACTTCATCGCGTTCCTCGGCAAGCCCACGATCACCGACGTCAAGATCAAGAAGGGCGAGGCGCCCCCGAAGGCGACGCTCGCGATCGACCCCGACGTGGACCTGATCAAGGCGACGCTCTGGATCGGCATCGGCGGCAAGAACTGGGACGAGACCTCCTACGTCAAGATCCAGTTCCAGGTGGACACCGTCGCGGGACAGCTCGAGAAGGCCTGCAAGGGCAGCAGCTGGCGCCCGTCGGCGACGGACTGACGACGAGGTCGCGGCGTCGCCCCCGGCGGCGCCGCGCTCCACGCCCGCGCGCTCGCAGCGCGCGGACGTCCCGTTCGCACGGGACGGCGCCGCGTCCGCGGGGCGCGCGGCCACGGCGCGGGCGCGGGGCGGGTGCGGGTGACGCCCACGGCCGCGCTGCGACGGACGGGACCGGCGTCGCGGCGGGGTTCGCGGCGGTCGCGTTCCCCGCGGCACCGGGCGGCGCCACACGAGCGCCGGGGGCGGGGGAGAATCGCGAGACCCGGCGTTTGGGCTTTGGGCTTACGGAATCAGGGGGTTGTACGAACGGAAACGACGCCGGGTCTCGCACCGGCCTTGATTGCAGGAACCGTGCCCAAACGGGACCGCACACATCTCGTTCTCGTGCAAGGGGTTGCGCCCTGAGCCTCCCGTGCGGATCCCGTACGGGCGCTCCGCCGCCCGAGCGGATCCGCACGACGACGGGGGACGGGCCCTCCGCCCGAGGGCGGTCCGTGCGGGGGCGCACGGGGGCGCGCGGCGCGCCGTAGACTCCGCCGCTTGTCCGCCGCAGCCCCCCCCACGCCGCCGGCACCCCGCGCCGCGGGGCTCCGCTCGGTGCTGCGCTACCTGCCGCGCCACCGGCGCGCGATCGCGGTCGGCGGCGCCACGCTCGTCGCCGGCCAGGCCCTCGCGGCCTACGCGCCACAGCTGCTGCGGCACGCGCTCGCCGCGCTCGACCGCGGCGTCGCGGGCTTCGAGGCGGCGACCGCGCGCGACGCGGCGGTGCGCTTCGCGGCCGCCTACGTCGCGGCGGTGTTCGTGCAGGGGCTGCTCGGCTTCCTCACGCGGCGCACGCTCATCGGCGCGTCGCGCCGCTTCGAGCGCGACCTCAAGCGCGACGTGTTCGACCACCTCGTCGCCCTGCCGCTGTCGTGGTTCGACCGCGTGCGCACCGGCGACCTGCTCTCGCGCCTGACCTCTGACGTCGAGGCCGTGCGCTTCAGCGTCGGGCCGGGCGTGATGTACCTCGCGCAGACGGCGGTGAAGCTGCCCGCCGCCGTCGTCGCGATGGTGGCGATGGAGTGGCGGCTCGCGCTGCTCGTCCTCGTGCCGCTCGCGGGCATCGCGGTGGTGGTGCGGCGCCTCTCGCCCTCGGTGCTCGCCCGCAGCCGCGCCGTCCAGGACCGGCTCGGCGACCTCTCGACGAAGGCGCAGGAGAGCTTCTCCGGCGCCCGCGTGGTGCGGGCGTACGCGCTCGAGGAGCGCGAGAAGGACGCGTTCCGCGGCCTCAACGAGCGCCTCGTCACGGAGACGCTCGGGCTCGCGCGCAGCCGCGCCTTCCTGTCGGGAGGCCTGCGCCTGACGGGCGACCTCGCGCTGCTCGCGGTGGTCGCGTGGGGCGGGCGCCAGGTCATGGGCGGGACGACCGACGCCCCGACGCTGGTCGCGTTCCTCTTCTATCTCGACATGCTGCTCTGGCCGATGATCTCGTTCGGCTACGTGCTCGCGTCCTTCCAGCGCGCGTCGGCCGCGCTGGGCCGGCTCGACGCGGTGCTCTCGACGGCGCCCGAGCCCGCGACGACGCTCCCGCCCGCGCCGCCCCGCCCGCTGCGCGGCGCGCTCTCCGTGCGCGGGCTCACGTTCTCCTACCCGGGCGCGGCGCGGCCCGCCCTGCAGGACTTGTCGGTGGAGGTGCCGGCGGGGTCGGTGCTCGCCGTCGTCGGCCCCGTGGGCAGCGGGAAGTCCACGTTCGTCTCGCTGCTCGCGCGCCTGCGCGACGTGCCGCCGGGCACCGTCCTGCTCGACGGGACCGACGTGGACGCGCTCCCGCTCGGGACGCTGCGGGCCGCGTTCGCCTTCGTGCCGCAGGACGCGTTCCTCTTCTCCGCCTCGATCCGCGAGAACGTCGCGTACGGCGCGCGGGGCACGCCCGACCCGGCGCGCCTCGCGGCGGCGGTGGACGCCGCGGGCCTCGCGGCGGAGGTCGCCGCGTTCCCCGCGGGCCTCGAGACCGTGGTCGGCGAGCGCGGCATCACGCTGTCGGGCGGGCAGCGCCAGCGGGCGACGATCGCCCGCGCGCTCGCCTCCGACGCGCCGGTGCTGGTGGTGGACGACGCGCTCTCGGCGGTGGACACGCGCACCGAGGCCCGGATCCTCGACGCGCTCCGCCACGCGCGGGCGGGCCGCACCGCGGTCGTCGTCGCGCACCGCCTGTCCACCGTCCGCGACGCCGACCGCATCGTCGTGCTCGACGGCGGGCGCGTGGCGGAGTCGGGCACGCACGACGAGCTGCTCGCGCACGGCGGCTGGTACGCGCGCACGTGGCGGCTGCAGCGGCTCCACGCCGAGCTCGAGGACCTCGCGTGAGCGCCGCCGCCCCCCGCACCGGCTCGCTGCGCCGCCTCCTCGTGTACGCGGGGCGCCACCGCGGCCTCCTCGCCCGCAGCGTCGCGGTGCTCCTCGCGGTGGGCGCGCTCGAGCTGCTCGCGCCCGACCTCGTGCGGCGCACCCTCGACGGCCCCGTGCGGACCGGCGACGTGGCGGGCCTGCTCGCGCACGCGGGCGTCCTCGCCGTGGTGATCGCGCTCGGGGCGCTCGCGCGCGGGCTGCAGCAGTACGTCACCGTCAAGACGGGCCAGCGCGTGGGGCTCTCGCTGCGCCAGGACGTCTTCGCCCACCTCCAGCGCATGGGGCTCGCGTTCTACGACCGCCACCCCGTCGGGACGCTGGTCACCCGCGTGACCAGCGACGTCGAGGCCGTCGAGGAGCTGTTCTCGAGCGGCGTGGCGTCGGTGTTCTACGACCTGATGAAGCTGGCGCTGATCCTCGGCTGGCTCGCCTGGATCGACGGGCTCCTCGCGCTGACGGTGCTCGCGGTGCTGCCGGTGCTGCTGCTCGTCACCGTCGTGTTCACGCGGCGCAGCCGCCGCGACTTCGCGCTCGTGCGGGCCGAGGTGGCGGCGACCAACGCGTGGACGCAGGAGGCGATCGGGGGGCTGCGCGTCACGCGGCTGTTCGGCCGCGAGGGCGACGCGCGCGCCGCCTACCTCGCGCACGTGGACCGGCTGCGGGTCGCGCACGAGCGCACGGTGTTCAACTTCGCGTTCTTCTTCCCCACCGTGGACTTCCTCCAGGCCGTCGCGATCGGCCTCGTGGTGCTCGTCGGCGCGCCGCGCATCCTCGACGGCGGGCTCTCCTACGGCGCGCTGGCCCAGTTCGTCCTGCTGACGAACCTCTTCTTCGAGCCGCTGCGCGACCTGTCGCAGAACTTCAACGCGTTCCTGCAGGCGGTGGTCTCCTGCGACCGCCTCTTCGCGGTGATGGACACCCCGGAGCAGGTGCCCGTGCGGCCCGGGGCGCTCCCGGCCGACGGCGTCGCGGGGCGGGTGACGTTCGAGGACGTCCGCTTCGCCTACGTCGAGGGCGAGCCGGTGCTGCGCGGCGTGTCGTTCGACGTGCCGGCGGGTCGCACGCTCGCCCTCGTCGGCCCGACCGGCGCGGGCAAGTCGAGCGTGGTCTCGCTGGTCTCGCGCTTCTACGACGTCACCGGCGGGCGGGTCCTCGTGGACGGGCGCGACGTGCGCGACTACGACCCGCAGTCCCTGCGCGCGCGCGTCGCGGTGGTGCTGCAGGACGTGTTCCTGTTCGCGGGCTCGCTGCTCGAGAACGTCCGGCTCCACGACCCGCGCGTCCCCCGAGAGCGCGTCGAGGCGGCCCTGCGCGCGGTGCGGGCGGACGGCCTGCTCGCGCGCCTGCCCCGCGGCCTCGACGAGGAGCTGTCCGAGCGGGGCGGCAACCTGTCGCTGGGCGAGCGCCAGCTCGTCGCGTTCGCGCGCGCGCTGGTGACCGAGCCGGCGGTGCTCGTGCTCGACGAGGCGACCGCCTCGGTGGACACCGAGACCGAGCAGCGCGTGCAGGACGCGATCCGCACGCTGCGCCACGGCCGCACGACGATCGTGGTGGCGCACCGGCTCTCGACCGTGCGCGACGCCGACGAGATCCTCGTGCTGCAGCGCGGCGAGGTGCGCGAACGCGGCACCCACGCGTCCCTGCTCGCGGCCGGCGGGCTGTACCGGCGGCTCTACGAGCTGCAGGCCCGCGCGGCCGTCGGTGAGGACACCGCGCCTGACGAAGGCCCCGTCCCGCCGACGCCGTGACGCTTCGGGTCGGCGCGGCGTACTTGTACAATCCAAGCATGGCCTACGTCCCCGACTCGCTCCTCGACGCCGTCGAGACCCACCTCGGCGACAGCCTGCGCCGCGACGCCGCCGCGGTGCGCCGGCCGGAGTCCACCGCACGCGTGCTCCTCGCGCTCGCGCCCGACGAGGCGCTGCCGATGGGCGAGGTCGCACGTCGCGTCGCCCGCGAGCCGTCCACGGTGACGCGGTTCGTCGCGCGCGCGGCGAAGGAAGGGCTCGTCGAGCGGCGGGCGGGCTCGGAAGACCGGCGCGAGCGGCTCCTCGTGCTCACCGCGTCGGGCCGTGCCGCGCGAGACGAGCTGCTCCGTCGTCGTCGCGCCGCGGCGGTGGCGGTCGTGCGCGGGGTCCAGGCGCGCACCGGGCTCGGCGCGGACGAGGTCGAGTGGTTCCTCGCGTCGATGCACGCCGCGCTCATCGAGCCCCTCCCGCCGCCGAGCTAGGAGCCTCCCTGCTGCGTCCGCACGGACCGGGCTGCGGCGCGGCGTCAGCGGCGGATCTCGAAGCGGACCTTGGCGGGCTCGCCGGCGGCGGCCGTGACGGTCTCCTCGTCGGTCTCGCCGGAGTCCGCCGTCACGCGCAGTCGCCACGTCCCGGGCTTGAGCCCCACGATGCGCGACGTCCCGGGCACGCGCGTGGCCTTGCCGGCCTCGACGTTCATCGGGCCCGACGCGATCTCGAGCAGGTACGACTGCGCGACGCCGCGCCCGTCGAGGAGCTCGAGGCGGACGTGCTCGAGCACCTCGCCGGAGTAGAGGACCGACTCGTAGGCGATCTCCGCCCCGGGCACGAGCGGCACCCGCAGCCGCGCCTCGCGGTCGCGCTCGACCGTGACCGGCAGGACGAGCGCCTGGTAGCCCTCCGCCGACGCGCGCAGGCGGTACGCGCCCACCGGCAGCGAGTCGAACAGCCACGTGCCCCCGTCCGACGGCGCCGGCAGCGGCGTGTGCACCAGCGCGGGCCCGACCGCCTCGATGTAGAGGCGCGGGTACGCGGGCGCGGGACGCCCGTCGGTCACGTCGAGCTCGATGCGCAGCGAGCCGTGCTCGGTGATCGCCCCCGCGGTCGTGCCCCGTCGCGGGGCCGCCCGCGGGCCGGAGCCGAGCGCGCCGCCGCCCGCCGAGCCCGCCACGGGCGCGGGCGCCGGTCCCGGCACGACGCGGACGTCCTCGGCGGGCCCGATGTGGAGACCTTCGGGGCGCTCCCGCGTGAGCAGCCACACGAGGGTGGCGCCCAGCAGCACGACGAGGACGGTGGCGACGACGTTGCGCATGGGCCGGCGGGGAGAACGACCGCCGTTCTACCCCGATTCCGGGGTACGCGCGCCCCCGGGCCACGGGCTGCGGGCGACGGGCGCGTCAGCGGAACCAGCGCGTGGTCGGCGCGGGGATCCGCGACCACCACTCGGAGGGGTACCCGGTCTTCCAGAGCACGAAAGCCGCGCCGGCGAGGAGGGCGAGGACGAGCAGCACCCACGGCCACCGAGCGCGCTTCTCGGCGTAGGGGTCCACCAGCGAGCGCTCGGCGCCGGGCGGGAGCGCGGCGACCGTCGTCAGCGCGCGGCCCAGCGGGATGTTGATCCGCGTCAGCGTGTTCACCGCCCACCCGTTGGCGTCGAGGATCGGGCCGAGGTTGCGCTGGCGCAGCTTCATCCACGCGATCAGCATCGCCGGGCCGGACACCGCGAGCACGAGCCCGACGAGGCCGATCGGCATCCAGTAGCCGAGGTCGAAGAGCGCCTGCATCAGGCCGCCGACCGCGGCCATGATCGCGCTCAGCGCGAGCCCGATCGCCGCGAGCGCGCCGACGTCGAACCGGCCCTTGGCGGGGGCGGGCGCCGCGGCCGCGTCGCCGGTGACGGCCGGCGAGGCGGCGGCCTGCAGGCGCGCGTTGGCGGCGTCGTCGGCGGCCGACGCGCGCCGGGCCACCGTCTCCTCGATCCAGCGCAGGAGCTTCTTGTAGGGCGCCCAGAACGCCTGCGACACGCTGATCGGGTTGTCCACGACCTTCGACACGGTCGCGTCCCAGTCGCGTCCGCGGCGGTCGAAGAAGAGGCCGTTGCGGCCGACGAAGAGGTTGTCCTTGTCGCCGGCGGTCATCGCGGCCGCGATCGTCATCTTCTCGCCGGACGGCCGCGAGCAGTCCACGTAGGCGAGGTAGCAGCGCGACATGCCCGCGACGCTGCCGTGCTTGGCGCCGTCGTGCACGGGGACCGTCAGCGCGCACGCGCGCCCGTCGAGGTGCAGCGTGCCCGCCTGGAAGACCGCCGGGCGCCCCGCGTAGAAGTCGGTGAACGAGACGAAGTTGAGCAGCAGGCGGTGGAGGTCGCGGTGCAGGCGCGCCATCCGCTCGACGTCCTCGAGCGCGGAGACAGCCGCGGCGACGGCGAGGTCGGCCTCGATCGCCTTCGAGAGCGTCGCGCGGGCCCCGCCCGCGAGGATCGCCCGCAGCCGGTCCACGCCGAGCGGGGCGACGCGGTCGCCCACCCGCGCGGCACGCCAGGCGCGGTGCGGCGCGAGCCGGCGCCCGAGCTCGGCCCACTCGGCCGCCGTGATCGCGTCGCGGGCCCCGAGCAGCGGGAGCACCGCGTCGCGCCGCAGGCGCTCGAGCGCGTCCGCCCACGCGGGGTTGACCGGCCCGACGAGCGGGAGCGGGCGCCCGGCCTCGACGATCGCGAGCGGGAAGTGCGCGACCTCCTGCGCGGTCACGGAGAAGTCCTTCGCGGCGACCTCGAGGTAGGCCTCCTCGGTGCGGTTGACGGCGGCCTGCGCGCGCGGGTCGAAGGCGGCGAGGCGGCTGCGCTGGAACCAGTCGTCCACCTTCGCGCGGACCGCGTCGCAGGCGTCGAGCGCGGCGGGGGTCGCGTCACCGGCGGGCCACAGCGCCGCGCGGTCCGCCGCACCCGTCGTCCACCACGCGACGTGCGCCTGCGCCTCCGCGAAGAACGCGTCGAGCGTCGCGGCGTCGAAGCCGGGCTTGCCGCTGCGGTCGGCGACGGGTGGGAACGTGGCGACCACCGCCTCCGCGACGGCGCGGGCCTCGGCGTCGTCCACGGTGGCGGGCGGGACGACGCCGTCGCCGTTGTGCTTGGCCGCCGCGAAGACGTCGGCCACGCGCATGGCGTCGCCCACCGTTAGCACGCCGACGGCCTCGAGCCGCAGGCTCGCCGCGACGAGCCGGGCGGCGCCGAGGAGGCTCTGCCCCTCGGGCGTCGCGCCGTCCACGTGGGCGAGCGAGAAGCCGTCCTTGCCCCCGACGAGCGCGTCCGGCGCCTTCCACACCGCCTTGAGCCAGCGCAGGGCCCCGAGGACCTCCGGGACGCGCACGCGCCCGTCGTGGTCGGTGTCGAGCATCGCGAGCGTGCGCTCGTCGAACTCGAGGCCCTTGACCGGGCAGGAGAGCGCGACCCAGAGCTTGGGGTCGAGCTCGTCGAGGTGCCACAGGTCCGCGCCGGTGTCGAGGCGGACCTGGTCCACGCCGCCGGCCCGGTAGAACTTCCAACGGTGCGCGCCCGCGCCGACGGCCTTGCCCATGGGACCTCCGCCGAGGGGGGCGAGGCGCTCCGCCGCGCGCCCTCGGGTGCGGGGAGTCTCGGCGCGGCGTCCCCGCGGTCAAGGAAGGGGGTGCACCGCGCGGGCGGCCCGGCGGTCAGCGGAACGCGTCGAGGCCGGTGATGGCGTGCCCGAGGATCAGGGTGTGGATGTCGTGCGTGCCCTCGTAGGTCTTGACCGACTCGAGGTTGCACATGTGCCGCATCGTCTGGTACTCGTCGGTGATGCCGTTGGCGCCGAGCATGTCGCGCCCGATGCGCGCGATCTCGAGCGCCCAGTGGCAGGCGTTGCGCTTGGCCATGCTCACCTGCTGCGGCGTCATCTTGCCGGCGTCCTTGAGCCGCCCGAGGCGCAGGTTCATCAGCTGCGCCTTCGTGATCTCCGTGAGCATCGTCGCGAGCTTGGCCTGGTAGAGCTGGAAGCCGGCGATGGGCTTGCCGAACTGCACGCGCGTCGCGCCGTAGGTGCGCACCTCGTCGTAGACCGCCATCGCGGACCCGACGACGCCCCACGCGATGCCGTAGCGGGCCTGCGTGAGGCAGGAGAGCGGCCCCCCGAGGCCCTGCGCGAGCGGCAGCATCGCGGAGGCCGGCAGGTGCACGTCCTGGAGCACGAGCTCGCTCGTCACGCTCGCGCGCAGGCTGTGCTTGCGCTTCTGCTCGCGCGTCGAGAAGCCCTTGGTGCCGCGCTCGACGAGGAAGCCGCGCACGACGCCGTCGAGCTTGCCCCACACGACGGCGACGTCGCAGAGGTCGCCGTTGGTGATCCACATCTTCGCGCCGTTGAGCACGAAGCCCGAGCCGTCGCGGACGGCCTTCGTCTCCATGCCGCCCGGGTCGCTGCCGTGGTCGGGCTCGGTCAGGCCGAAGCACCCGACCGCCTTGCCGGCGTGCATCGCGGGGAGCCAGCGCGCCTTCTGCTCGTCGCTGCCGTAGCGCCAGATCGGGTACATCACCAGCGCGCCCTGCACGCTGACGAACGAGCGCAGGCCGCTGTCGCCGCGCTCGAGCTCCTGCATGACGAGCCCGTAGGCGACCGACGACATGCGCGGGAAGTCGCCGTAGTCGAGGTTGCCGCCGAGCACGCCGAGCTCGCCCATCTCGGGGATCAGCGCCCGAGGGAAGCGCCCCTCGCGGTAGGCCTCCTCGATCAGGGGCATGAAGCGGTCGGTCACCCAGGAGCGCACCGTGTCGCGGGTGAGCCGCTCCTCCTCGGAGAGGAGGTCGTCGATCGCGTAGAAGTCGGGGGCTTCGAAGGGGGCCATGGGCGCGAGCCTACCCGCCCCCGGCCGGCCCCCCCACGCGCGCGCGGCCCCCGGGCCCTACCAGCCGGTGCGGCGCCGGCCCGGACGGATGTCGTACTTCTTCTCGGGCGCCTTCGCGGGGTCGGCGGCGGGCGCGGCCGGCGCCGCGGGGGCGGTCGCGGCGCGCGCGGCGACGGGGACGGCGGCGACGGCGCCGTCGGTCGCGCGGAACACCATCTCGACGCCGCCCACGCGCAGCACCGTGCCCTCGACGAGCGGCGCGCTCTGCACGATCCGCTGGCCGTTGACGAAGGTGCCGTTGCGGCTGCCGAGGTCCTCGACCACCCAGCCGCCGCCCTCGGGCCGGACCCGGCAGTGGCGCCGCGAGGCGCCGAGGTCCTCGATCGGGAACTCGACGTCGGCGGCGCGGCCGATCGTGAGCTCACCGGTCAGCGGCCGGTCCTGTCCGGCGCCGGGGCCCTTGGTGATGACGAGGCGCGGCATGGGAGGGGGTCGAGGATACCGCGTGAGGGTCGTCCGACGGAAGGGCCCAGCGTCCCGATCGCCGGTGCGGCGCGCGGGCCCCGGGGCGGGCGACACGTCCGCGCGCGCTTCGCCCCGCGTCGTCGGCGGCTCGGCGCAGCGCCGGAGCACGCGGTCGTCGCGTCCGACCCGCGCCCGGGCCGGGCGCGCGGGGCCACGCGGGCTCCTGGCTCCCGGGCGCCCGCCCCCCTACTCGTCCTCCTCGCGCAGCCGGGCGAGGACCGAGTAGTCCTCGAGCGTCGAGGTGTCGCCGACGACCTCGCGCCCGGCCGCGACGTCGCGGAGCAGGCGCCGCATGATCTTGCCGCTGCGCGTCTTGGGCAGCGCGTCGGTGAAGCGGACGTCGGCGGGCCGCGCGAAGCGCCCGATCGCGTGCTCGACCGCGGCGCGGATCGACCCGCGCGTCGCCTCGTCGGGCAGCCGCCCCTGCTTGAGCGTCACGAACGCGCACACCGCCTCGCCCGTCGTCGCGTCGGGCCGCGCGACGCAGGCCGCCTCGGCGACGGCCGGGTGCGCGACGATGGCGGACTCGACCTCCATCGTCGAGAGCCGGTGGCCCGACACGTTGAGCACGTCGTCCACGCGGCCGAGGATGCGGAGGTAGCCGTCGGCGGGGTCCACCACGGCGCCGTCCCCCGTCAGGTAGACGGGCGCGCCCGGCGTCGAGAAGCGGTCCCAGTACACCTCGCGGTGGCGCGCGTCGTCGCGCCAGAGCGTGCGCATCATCGCGGGCCACGGCTTGCGCACGACGAGCAGCCCGCCGTGCCCCGCGGGCACGTCGCGCCCCTTGGCGTCCACGACCGCGACGTCGATCCCGGGCAGCGGCAGCGTCGCGCTCCCGGGCCGCGTCGGCGTGGCGCCCGGCAGCGGCGAGACGAGGATCATGCCGGTCTCGGTCTGCCACCACGTGTCCACGATCGGGCAGCGGTCGCGCCCGATCGTGCGGTGGTACCAGGCCCACGCCTCGGGGTTGATGGGCTCCCCCACCGAGCCGAGCAGCCGCAGGCTCGACAGGTCGTGGCGGGCCGGCCACGCGTCGCCGAGGCGCATGAACGCGCGGATCGCCGTGGGCGCCGTGTAGAAGACGCGCACGCGGTGGCGGGCGACGATCGACCAGAACCGGTCGGGCTCGGGGTGCGTCGGCGCGCCCTCGTACATCAGCGTGGTCACGCCGGCGAGCAGCGGCCCGTAGACGACGTAGGAGTGGCCGGTGACCCAGCCCACGTCCGCGGTGCACCAGTGCACGTCGCCGTCGCGCAGGTCGAACACCCACCGCGCCGTGGCGTGCACGCCGACCATGTACCCGCCCGTCGTGTGCAGGATCCCCTTGGGCCGCCCCGTGGTGCCCGACGTGTAGAGGATGAAGAGCGGGTGCTCGGCGGGCAGGCTCTCCGCCGCGACGTCGGCCGAGGCGTGCGCGCGCTCCTCGTGCCACCAGCGGTCGCGGCCCGGCGTCCACGCCACCGGCGTCCCCGTGCGGCGCACGACGAGCACGTGGCGCACGCACGCGAGGCCCTCGACGGCCTCGTCCACCGCGGGCTTGAGCGCGACCTCCTTGCCGCGGCGCCAGCCGCCGTCGGCCGTGACGACCACGCAGGCCTCCGCGTCCTCGACGCGCCCGCGCACCGCCGGCGCGGAGAACCCGCCGAAGATCACGGTGTGGACCGCGCCGATGCGCGCGCAGGCGAGCATCGCCGCGGCGGCCTCGGGCACCATCGGCAGGTAGATCGCGACGCGGTCCCCGCGGCGGACGCCGAGCGAGCGCAGCACCGAGGCGAAGCGGCAGGTCTCCTCGAGCAGGCGCCGGTACGACCACGCGACGACCTCGCCGGGCTCGCCCTCCCACACGATCGCGGTGCGGTCGCCGCGCCCCGCCGCGACGTGGCGGTCGAGCGCGTTCCAGCACAGGTTCGTCTCGCCGTCCTCGAACCACGTCACCGCGGGCGGCGGCCGGCCGACGACGCGGGTGAACGGGCGCGTCCAGACGAGCTCGCGCGCGACCCGCCCCCAGAACGTGCCGGGGTCGGCGAGCGCCTCGCGGTGCATCGCGCGGTACGCGTCCATCCCGCGCACGTGCACCGCGTCTTCCACGGGCGGGAAGGTCCGCTGCTCGGCGAGCAGGCTCTCGATCTCGGGACGGTCGGTCATGGCGGCTCCGGCCCGCGATGCTACGCAGCGGGGGCCGCCGCGGCCACGGCTCGCGTCGGGTACGCTCGCGCGATGCGCCGCGCCGCCCTCGCCGTGCTCCTCCCCCTCGCGCTCGCGCCGACCGTCCGCGCCGAGCCTCCGCCCGCCGCGCCGCCCGCGGCCGGCGCGCCCGCGCCCCGCGCCGTCGAGGACCGCGCCGCCGCGATGGGCATCCCGGTGTTCGACGCGGGCCGCTGCGCCGCCGTGGACCTCGACGGCGACGGCGACGCCGACCTCGTGGTGAACGCGGGGCGCCGCGTGCTGCGCAACGACCGGTCGGCCGGCGGCACGACCTTCGTGGACGTCACGGCGCAGAGCGGGCTCGCGCCCGCCGAGGGCGTGCGCGGCGCCGACGCGCTCGCGTGGGGCGACGTGGACGGCGACGGCGACCTCGACTGCTGGTACGGGCGCAGCCGCGACTCGGCCCCGGGCGCGAAGGAGGGCAAGACCGACGGCCTGCGCAGCGAGATCCGGCTCAACGACGGGGCCGGGCACTTCGCGCGCAAGGAGGGGCACGGCGTCGGCGAGCACGACGAGACCGTCGTGACCGCGACGTTCGTGGACGTGGACCGCGACGGCGTCCTCGACCTCTTCGTCGGCTCCTGGTACGTCGCCTACGGCACGTCGCTCGAGTGCTTCCCGCCGCGGCTGTGGCTCGGGCGGGGCGACGGCACGTTCCGCGAGGTCACGCAGGAGGCCGGGATCGAGGGCGTCGCCGAGCCCGGCCGGCGCGACAGCCGCCGCCCGGTGTACGGCGTCACGCACGCCGACTGGGACGACGACGGCGACGAGGACCTCCTCGTCTGCGCGTACGGGCGGCAGTGGAACGTGCTCTGGCGCAACGACGGCCCCGGGCCCGGCGGCGTGCCGCGCTTCACCGACGTCGCCGAGGCGACCGCGTTCGACGGCGACGACGACGAGAGCGGCACCTACCCGCCCGAGATCCGCTCGCACCCGCAGCTCAAGGACCGGCCCGACGAGCCGCCGTTCCGCAGCAACGGCAACACCTTCGACGCCGCCGTCGCCGACGTGGACGACGACGGCGACCTCGACGTGTTCCTCGCCGAGATCACGCACTGGTGGGCGGGCCCGTCGTCGGACCGCTCGGCCCTGCTCCTCAACCGCGGCCAGGCCGGCGCGTTCGCCTTCGCGCGCGAGGACCGCGGGATCACGCGCGTGCACGAAGGCCCGCGGTGGAACCAGGGCGACCTGCACGCCGGCTGGTGGGACGTGGGCAACGACGGGCGTCTCGACCTCTTCGTCGCCTCGGGCGACTACCCCGACCGCCAGCGGCTGCGGGTCTGGCGCCAGGGGCCCGACCACCGCTTCACCGACGAGACCGACGCGCTCGGCCTCGACTGGTGGAACTGCGCGCAGCCCACGCTCGCCGACCTCGACCGCGACGGCACCGCCGACCTCGTCGTCGGCGACACGAACACGCGCCTCGAGCCCGCGCAGCGCGAGGGCCGCGTGCTGCGGCTGGCGGCGTTCTGCCAGCACGCGCCCGAGGCGGGGTGGCTGCGGCTGACGCTCGAGGGCCGCGGCCGGGGCGCGGCCAACCGCAGCGCGATCGGGGCCCGCGTCCGCGTGACGGTGGGCGACCGCACGCTCACGCGCGTCGTCACGGGGTGCCGCGGGCACGCGGGCCACCACGACGAGCTCGCGCTCACGATCGGGCTCGGCCCCGCGACCGCGGCCGACGCCGTCGAGGTGCGCTGGCCCGACGCGAAGGGCACGGTCGAGCGCACCGGCCGCCTCGAGGGACGGCGGGCGTGGCGGTGGGCCCAAGGCGCGGGCCCCGCCCCCGACGCGCGGTAGGAGGTCGAGCGTCCGCGGCAGCGCACCGACCGTCGGGCCCCGGTCGGGGCGCGCGGCGTCGGCCCGGGCGCGCGTCGGCCGTGACGACCGCGGGTCCCGGCACCGCGTGCGCGCGGGGGCCGGGGCGGGCGGGCCGGGGCGCGCCGAGCCCGGCCGCCGCGGGTAGGCTCCGGACACGGAGGTGCGCCATGGCCGGGCTGCTCGACCGCAAGACGATCGTCGTCCGCGAGCGCGTGCGGATGCTCAAGGCGGCCAACGCCTACGACCTCCTCGACCCCGCCACCGGCCAGCCGGTCGGCTTCGTCGAGGAGCAGGTGCGCGGGTTCTGGCGCAAGCTGCTGCGCTTCACGTCGTGGAAGACGCGCCTCTCGTTCCGCATCACGTTCCACGACCTCTCCGCCGGCGGCGCGGTCGTGCTCACGGTCAGCCGCCCGTTCACGTGGTTCCGCTCCGTGGTCACGGTGAGCGACGCCACGGGCAAGCCCGTCGGCACCTTCCGCCAGAAGCTGCTCGCGATCGGGCCGAAGATGTGGGTGCTCGGGCCGGGCGGGGCCGAGATCGGCATGCTCAAGGGCAACTGGATCGGGTGGGAGCTCGACGTCGTCGACGCCGCCGACCGCCCGCTCGCCCACATCTCGAAGAAGTGGGCGGGCCTCGGCAAGGAGCTCTTCACGTCCGCCGACGTCTACGTCGTGGACCTCTCCGACGAGGTGAAGGATCCCGACATGCGGCGGCTGCTCTTCGCGGCGGCGATCACCGCGGACATGGTCTACAAGGAGTACGCCTGAGCCCGGCGTCGCGCGGTCACCGCCACGCGATGGTGCCCGTCTCGACGCCCCAGTCGTCGCCGAAGAAGCCGGCCCCGAGCACGCCTTCCGCGCCCCTCTCGAGCATCGCCGCCGAGAGGACGACGAGGTCGGGCACGCCGACGCCGCTCGCGAGGTAGGGCAGGCGCTCGGTCAGACGCATCCCCGCGAGGCCGGTGCCGGCCACGACCCCGACCGAGGCGACGTCGTCGTCGGGCCGCGGGCGCACGAAGAGGCACGCCAGCGCGTCTCCCTCAACGACCCGCGTCCCGACCACGACCCGGTCGCGGCGCACGGTCACCGGGCCGTCGCCGAGCAGCGACGGCCACGCGCGGTTCGTGTCGCGGTTGCCGTAGAGGATCACGTTGCGGTGCGCGTAGCGCGCGGGGCCGGCGGCGCCCTCGAGGAACTCGGTGTCGGGGACGACGTCGGCGAGCCCGTTGCCGCGGTAGAGCCACGCCTCGGCGTCGAGCCGCGCCTTCTCGAGCCCCCACGCGGTCTCCTGCGGCGTCCCGAAGGTGCCGTAGACGAGGACGAACTGGCGGTCGAAGGCCGCCTTCAACGCGCCGCAGCGCGCGGGCGTCTTGCGGCCCTCGCGCCGACCCTGCGCGAGCGCCCACGCCCCGTCGCGCCGCTCGAGCCACGCCCGCGCGTGCGCGCCGCCCTCGACGGGCGCCGAGAGCGTCGTGCCGTCGAGCACGAGCGTCACGGGCGCGTCGCCCGCGAAGCGGTCGAGCGCCAACCCGAGCGCGGCGACGTTCTCGGTGGTCCCCTCGACGCGTCGGGCCGCGACGTCGCGCGCGAGCCGGACGCGGCTGCGCTCGAACGGGCGCACCGCGGCCTCGACCGACGCCCACGCGAGGCGCGACGAGACGCCGGGGTGCATCGTCGCGAAATCCACCACGTCGCGCTCCCAGGCCGGGACGCGCGCGCGGCGCGCGAAGAACGCGAGCATCGGGCCCCAGTCCACGCAGTCGGCGCCGGGTGCGGGCGAGGCGTCCCACCAGTGGCCCGCTCCCTTCTGCTCGTGGGAGAGGACGTCCCGGTGGAACGGCGCGAGCGCGCCGAGCATCGTCCGCATCTCGGTCACGGGCACGTTGTCGTCCGCGTCGCCGTGGAGCGCGTACACGCCGACGTCGCGGAGGTTCTCGACGAGCGCGAGCGTGTCGCTCGGCGCCGCCGCCCGCCGCAGCATCGCGACGACCGGGTCCTTCTCCTCCGCCGGCGCGCCGCCGTACGAGAAGAAGGAGACCCACCCCGCGCTCGGGCCGACGGCCGCCCACTCGCCCGGGAACGTGACGCCGAGCTGCCACGTGCCGTGGCCGCCCATCGAGTGGCCCGCGAGGTAGGTGCGAGCCTCGTCGGTCGGGTAGCGCTCGCGGACGGCGGCGAGCGCCTCGAACGCGTCGATGCGTCCCCAGTCCTCCCAGTCGAAGCCGAAGGGCCGCCGGTTCGTCGGCGCGGCCACGAGCGCCCACGGCTTGGGCGCGTACGACTCCGCCTGGCCCGTCGCCTCGACGCTCGCGCCGTGGAGCGACAGCAGCGTCGCCACGGGCCCCGGCCTCGTGGCGGGCCGCACGGCGACGTACTGCACCGACCCGTCGATCGCGCTCGTGTACGCGAGCCGACGGACGGCCGGTGCGCGCCGGATCCGCACGGCGGCGTCGCCGCGCGCCTCGAGCGCCCCGGCGCGCACCCGGAGCCGGACCGGGATCGCGTCCGCGTCCGCCCCGCCGGCCGCCGGGTCCCGCTCGAACGGCGTCACGTCGTCGGGGAGCGTGACCCTGAACGGCAGCTTGACGCGCGAGAGCGGCGGGATCCACCGCGCCGCCGCGCGGGGCGCCTCGCCGAAGGCGTTCACGCCCGCGGGGCTCCCCCCGTCCTCGACCCGGACCGGCCCCACGGCCTCCGAGGTCGTGTTCGTCACGACGACCGCGCCGAGCACCGACCGGCCGTGCGGCCCGGCAGGCTCGTCCGGGTCCACGTCGCCCACCGTGCGGTCGTCGAGCTCGACGACGAGCGCGTCGGTCGCAGGGAGCAGCGTGGCCCGGAACCGCCCGCGCGAGGCGCGGAAGAGCAGCTCGTTGTCGCCCGCCCGCAGGGCGATCGGGAGCCGCCACCACCCGTAGCCGTACGGGTCGCCCGGGCGCAGCGTCCCGTTCACGTAGACGAAGTCGTTCCCCACCGCGTGGAGCAGCACGGTCTGCGCCGACGGCGACGGCACGCGGAAGGAGAGCCACGACCCGTTGCTCGCGACGTCGCCCTCGAAGACGCCGTCGGTGTTCGCCCGCACCGTCGTGAAGCGCCGCATCGTCCCGTCGGGGAGCTCGAGCTCGGCGCCGGAGCGGGGCGGCGCCCAGGTGCCCGCGACGAGCTCGGCCTCGATCGCGTCGGTGTGGACGAGCGACCGCGCGCCGGTCCCGACCCCTTGGACCCGCACCGCCTCGACGAGACGCGGGAGCGGCGGCGCCGCGGGTGCCGCGTCCTGCGCGGCGGCGGGTGCGGCGATCCCGAGCAGGCCGAAGGCGAGAGCGAGGGCGAGGCGGCAGCGCATCCGGGGGACCCTACGGCCCCTCTGGCCCCGCGGGAAGAGCGGATTCGGTTGCCTTCTACAATCGATTTTCCCCACGTCGGGGACGCCCGCGGATCCGGTTGACGTAGGCCGAGGCGAGCCGTACGATCCAAATCGTACCGATTCGGTACGCTTCGGCGTCCCCGACTCGGGCTCCCCCTCGACGCCCGGATTCTACCCCCGCCATGTTCCGCATCACCAAACTGGCCGACTACGGGATCCTCCTCATGGCGTACCTGGCGTCGGACCGCCGCCAGGGCGTGCACACGGCGCGCGACCTGTCGGGGGCGACCGGCGTCCCGCTGCCGACGGTGAGCAAGATCCTCAAGGCCTTGGCGCGGGCGGGCCTGCTCGCCTCCCACCGCGGCGTCGGCGGCGGCTTCGCGCTGGCCCGCGAGGCGAACCGGATCAGCGTGGCCGACGTGGTCACGGCGCTCGAGGGCCCGATCGCGCTGACGACCTGCCTGAACCCCGCCTCCGAGTCGTGCGGGATCGAGGCCTCCTGCCCCGTGCGGCCCAACTGGGAGCGCATCAACGAGGCGGTCCGCGCGGCGCTCTCGACCCTCTCGATCCCCGAGATGGTGATGTTCCGCTTCCCGACGAAGTCGGGCGAGGCCGCCGCCGCGGCCACCGGCGCCTCGTCGGCGTCCCCCGCCGCGAGCCCGACGGTGCCGTCGTGAGCGACGCCCCTCCCCGCACCCGCGACGACGAGACGCTCGCGCAGGCGACGAGCGGGGAGTACCGCTGGGGCTTCGTCACCGACATCGAGTCGGAGTCGCCCCCCCGCGGGCACTCCGAGGGCGTCGTCCGCTACGTGTCGCACAAGAAGGAGGAGCCGGACTGGCTCCTCGACTGGCGGCTGAAGGCCTACCGGCACTGGCTCACGATGAAGGAGCCGACCTGGCCGAAGGTCACCTACCCCCCCATCGACTACGCCGGGATCTTCTACTACGCGGCGCCCAAGGGCACGTCGGGCAAGCCCAAGAGCCTCGACGAGGTGGACCCCGAGCTGCTCAAGACCTACGAGAAGCTCGGCATCCCCCTCAAGGAGCGCGCGGCGCTCGCGGGCGTGGCCGTGGACGCGGTCTTCGACTCGGTCAGCGTCGCGACGTCGTACAAGAGCAAGCTCGCCGAGCTGGGCATCGTGTTCTGCTCGTTCAGCGAGGCGGTCCGCGAGCACGGCGACCTCGTGCGGCGCTGGCTCGGCTCGGTGGTGCCGTCCACCGACAACTACTTCGCGACGCTCAACTCGGCGTTCTTCAGCGACGGGTCGTTCGTCTACGTGCCCAAGGGCGTGCGCTGCCCGATGGAGCTCTCGACCTACTTCCGCATCAACGCGGCGGAGACGGGGCAGTTCGAGCGCACCCTCATCGTGGCCGACGAGGGCGCCTACGTCTCCTACCTCGAGGGCTGCACGGCGCCCAAGCGCGACGAGAACCAGCTGCACGCCGCCGTCGTCGAGCTGGTCGCGCTCGACGGCGCCGAGATCAAGTACTCCACCGTCCAGAACTGGTACCCGGGCGACAAGGACGGCCGCGGCGGCATCTACAACTTCGTCACGAAGCGCGGCGCGTGCCGCGGCCGCCGCAGCAAGATCTCGTGGACCCAGGTCGAGACCGGCTCGGCGATCACGTGGAAGTACCCGTCGTGCATCCTGCAGGGCGACGAGAGCGTGGGCGAGTTCTACAGCGTCGCCCTCGCCAACCACCGCCAGCAGGCCGACACCGGCACGAAGATGGTGCACGTCGGGCGCAACACCCGCAGCACGATCGTGAGCAAGGGCATCAGCGCGGGGCACGGCCAGAACACGTACCGCGGCCTCGTCCGCGTGCTCAAGGGCGCCGAGGGCGCGCGCAACTACACGCAGTGCGACTCGCTCCTGATGGGCGACCGCTGCGGCGCGCACACGTTCCCCTACGTCGAGGTCCGCAACCCGACCGCGCGGGTCGAGCACGAGGCCTCGACGAGCAAGATCGGCGAGGACCAGATCTTCTACTGCAACCAGCGCGGCATCCCGGCGGAGGACGCCGTCAACATGATCGTGAACGGCTTCTGCAAGGAGGTCTTCCGCGAGCTCCCGATGGAGTTCGCGGTCGAGGCCCAGAAGCTGCTCGCGGTCTCGCTCGAAGGGTCGGTGGGGTAGCCATGCTCGAGATCGTCGGACTGCGCGCGCGCGTCGGGGGCAAGGAGATCCTCCGCGGGGTGGACCTGACGGTCCGCGCCGGCGAGGTGCACGCGATCATGGGCCCGAACGGCTCGGGCAAGAGCACGCTCGCGGGCGTGCTCGCGGGCCGCGAGACCTACGAGGTCGCGGGCGGCACCGTCACGCTCGACGGGAAGGACCTGCTCGGGCTCGCCCCCGAGGAGCGCTCGTGGGCCGGCGTGTTCCTCGGCTTCCAGTACCCCGTCGAGATCCCCGGCGTGACCAACGCGACGTTCCTGCGCGCGGCGCTCAACGCGCGCCGGCGCCGCCGCGGCGAGCCCGAGCTCGACGCCGTGGACTTCCTCGCGCTGGTGCGCCGCAAGATGAAGGCGCTCGAGATGGACGAGGCCTTCCTGCACCGCTCGCTCAACGAGGGCTTCTCGGGCGGCGAGAAGAAGCGCAACGAGATCCTGCAGATGACGCTGCTCGAGCCGCGGCTGGCGCTGCTCGACGAGACCGACTCGGGCCTCGACATCGACGCGCTGCGGGTGGTCGCCGGCGGCGTGAACGCGCTGCGCGCCCCCGACCGCGCGATCGTGCTCGTCACGCACTACCAGCGGCTGCTCGACTACGTCGCGCCCGACCGCGTCCACGTCCTGTCGCAGGGCCGCATCGTGCTCTCGGGCGGCCCCGAGCTCGCGAAAGAGCTCGAGAAGAAGGGCTACGGGTGGCTGCAGACCGCCGGCACGGCCGGCGCACCCGCGAGGTCGTGACGTGACGCAGGCCGCCGCCCCCACCACCGGCGACGCGCGCACGGCGCTCGAGGCGCGCGCCCGCGCGATGCTCGACCGCGGCCCCGCGTGGCTCGCCGCGCACCGCCGCGGCGCGCTCGAGCGCTTCGCCGCCCGCGGGTTCCCCACGACGCGCGACGAGGACTGGAAGTACACGAGCCTGCAGCCGCTCGCCCGCGCCGCGTGGACGCGGCCCGCGCCGCCCGACCTCGCGCGCGCCCGCGAGGCGCTGGGCCGCCTGCGGCTGCACCTCTCGGGCGGCCTGACGCTCGTGCTCGTGGACGGGATCCCGGTCCCCGAGCTCTCGGTGCTCCCGCCGGGCCTCGCCGGGATCTCGATCCGGCGGCTCGCCGAGGCCGCCGTCGCGCGCCCCGAGTTCGTCGAGCCCTACCTCGCGCGCGTCGCCGCGGGCGGGGACCGCCCGCTCGCCGACCTCGCCACCGCGTGCTTCGAGGACGGCCTCTACCTCCACGCCCGGCGCGGCACCTGCCTGCCGGTCCCGGTCGAGGTGATCCACCTGACGATGACCGCCGGCGCCGCGGTGTTCCCCCGCACGCTGGTCGTCGCCGAGCCCGAGAGCCGCATCACCGTCGTCGAGCACCACGTCGGCCTCACCGACGCACCCTACGCGACGCTCCCCGTCGTCGAGGTCGCCGTCGGCCGCAACGCCGCCGTCGAGCACGTGCTCTGGCAGGACGACGCCGCGAGCGCCGTCCACGCGGCGACCGTCGCGGTGCGCCAGGACCGCGACAGCCGCTTCGCCTCGCACGTGCTGACGCTGGGCGCGGGGCTCGCGCGCAACGACCTCGGCGTCGGGCTGGCCGGCGAGGGCGCCGAGTGCACGCTCGACGGCCTCTACCTCGTGTTCGGGTCCCGCCACGCCGACCACCACACCCGCGTGGACCACTGGAAGCCGCACGGCACGAGCCGCGAGCTCTACAAGGGCGTGCTCGACGGGCAGGCGACGGGCGTGTTCAACGGGAAGGTGGTCGTGCACCCCGGCGCGCAGAAGACCGACGCGCAGCAGGCCAACCACAACCTCCTGCTCTCGCCCGACGCGACGGCCGACACGAAGCCCGAGCTCGAGATCTACGCCGACGACGTCAAGTGCGCCCACGGCGCCACCGTCGGCCGCCTCGAGGAGGAGCGGCTCTTCTACCTCCGCTCGCGCGGCCTCCCCGAGCAGGCGGCGCGCGACCTCCTCCTGCGCGCCTTCGCGCGCGACGTGACCGACCGCATCTCGATCGAGGCGGTCCGGGCGCGGCTCGACCGCTGGATGACCGAGCGGCTGCCCGCGCTGGCCGGCCGCGAGGAGGGCGCGTGAGCCGCGCGCCCGCGCCCGTCGTCGGGGGGCGCCCGGTGGCGCCGTTCGACCCGCACCGCGTGCGCGCCGAGTTCCCGATCCTGTCCCGCCGCGTCCGGCGCGGGCGGCCGCTCGTCTACCTCGACAACGCCGCGACGACGCAGAAGCCGCTCGCGGTGATCGAGGCGCTCGACCGCCACTGGCGCACGAGCAACGCCAACGTCCACCGCGGCGTCCACCTGCTCTCGCAGGAGTCCACGACCGCGATGGAGGCCGCGCGCGGCCACGTCGCGCGCTTCCTCGGCGCGGCCGACCCGCGCGAGGTGGTGTTCGTGCGCGGCACCACGGAGGCGGTCAACCTCGTCGCGCACGCGTGGGGCCGGGCGAACCTGCGCCCCGGCGACGAGATCCTGCTGACGACGATGGAGCACCACAGCAACATCGTCCCGTGGCAGCTCGTGGCCGCCCAGACCGGCGCGGTCGTGCGCGCGGCCCCGATCCTCGACGACGGCTCGCTCGACCGCGAGGGCTTCCGCCGCCTCCTCTCGCCGCGCACGCGCCTCGTCGGCGTCGCGCACGTCAGCAACGCGCTCGGCACGGTCAACCCCGTCCGCGAGCTCGCGCAGGAGGCGCACGCCGTCGGGGCGCTGGTGCTCGTGGACGGCGCGCAGGCGGTCTCGCACCTGCGCGTGGACGTGCGCGCGCTGGGCGTGGACTTCTACGCCTTCTCGGGCCACAAGGTGTTCGGCCCCACCGGCATCGGGGCACTCTGGGGCCGCAAGGCGCTGCTCGACGCGATGCCGCCGTGGCAGGGCGGCGGCGACATGATCCGCACGGTGTCGTTCTCGGGCTCGACGTGGGCCGACGTGCCCGCGCGCTTCGAGGCGGGGACGCCGGCGATCGCCGAGGCGATCGGGCTCGGCGCCGCCGTCGAGTGGCTCGGCGGCCTCCCCGCCGACGCGGTCGCGGCGCACGAGGCCGACCTGCTCGAGCACGGCACGCGCCTGCTCGAGGGCGTCCCGGGGTTGCGCCTCGTCGGGACCGCGCCGGGCAAGGTCTCGGTGCTCTCGTTCGTGCTCGAGGGCGTGCACCCCCACGACGTCGGGACGCTGCTCGACCTCGAGGGCGTCGCCGTGCGCACCGGCCACCACTGCGCGCAGCCCGTGATGGACCGCTTCGGCCTGCCCGCGACCGCGCGGGCCTCGCTCGCGCTCTACAACGTGCGGGAGGACCTCGACGCGCTCGTCGCGGCCCTGCACAAGGTGCGCGAGACGTTCCCGCTCTGACCCCCTCCCCCGCAGGGCCCCGCCCGTGACGCACGCCGCCGACCTCTACCAGGAGCTGATCCTCGACCACGGGCGGAGGCCGCGCAACCACCGCGCGCTCGACGGCGCGAGCGGCAAGGCCGACGGCCACAACCCGCTGTGCGGCGACCGCGTCACCGTGTTCGTGCGCGTCGAGGGCGGCGTCGTCGCCGACGTGACCTTCGTCGGCACGGGCTGCGCGATCTCGCAGGCGTCGTCGTCGCTGATGACCGAGGCCGTACGCGGGAGGTCGGTGGCCGAGGTCGAGGCGCTGTTCGGGCGCTTCCACGACCTCGTCACCGGGACGCCGGCCGACGACGCCGCGCAGGACGCGCTCGGCAAGCTCGCGGCCTTCGCGGGCGTCGCGGAGTTCCCGATGCGGGTGAAGTGCGCGACGCTGGCGTGGCACACGCTGCGCGCCGCGCTCGCCGGCCCGGCCGCCGTGGGCGCGCCGGTCACGACGGAGGACGCCTCGTGACCGACGCCGACCTCCACGAGCCCAGCCCCGCGCGCCGCGCGGGCGAGCCGACGCCCCGCATCCCTCCCGCGCCCGCGACGCCGCCGGTCGCCCCGGGGCCCGCGGCCGCGACCCCGGCTCCCGCCGGCGACGCGACGATGTCGCCGTCGCTGTTCGGCGCGGGGGCCCGCCCCGCCGACGCGCCGCCGCCCGACCTGCGCGAGGCGGTGATCGACGTGCTGATGACGTGCTTCGACCCCGAGATCCCGGTCAACATCTACGACCTCGGCCTGATCTACGGGATCGACGTGTCGCCCGAGAACGCGGTGACCGTGCGCATGACGCTGACGTCGCCGTCGTGCCCCGTGGCGGGGACGCTGCCGCCCGAGGTCGAGCAGAAGGTGCGCGCCGTCCCGGGCGTCGCCTCCGCGCGCGTCGAGCTCGTCTGGGAGCCGCCGTGGGGCAAGCACCTCCTCTCCGAGGCGGCCCGCCTCCAGCTCGGCCTCGACGGCTACTACTAAGGAGCCCGTCTCGGTCGCCGGCCGGGGCGAGGCACGCTCCTCGGACGGGCTCCGATGGGCAAGTGGCGGACGGCGGCATGGGGAGGCCGACGCGGTGCCGACCACGACGCGCGGGCGGCGTCCGACCGACGGAGGCTCGCAGGCGCGGCGCGGGTCGGCCGCAAGACCGCGGCGCGCCGGCCCGCGCGCGGTTCAACGGCGACGCACCACCTCGAGCCCCGCGGCGGCGAGGATGCGCGGCGCGACGCGGACGCTGGCGCGGTCGTACTCGCGGATCTCCTCCGAGAGGTCGTCCCACGGGACGATGCACGGGTGGACCTTGGCCGCGTCGTCGCGCACGCGACCGTAGCGCCACCCGGCGCGCAGCCGGTCCACGTTCCACCGCCCGTGCTCGAGCTCAGCCATCGCCTCGACCTCGTCGCGCCAGACGTCGTCGGCGAACGACGGGATCGCGTCCGCGGCGCCGGTCGCCGGTCGGACGACGAAGCCGCGCGACTCGAGGATGCGGACGATGTCGCGCGCCTGCGCGCGGCTCGCGTCGCGGTACGTCTCGGGCAGGCGGTCCCACGGGCGCAGCGGCTCGGGGAGCCGCCCGACGCTGCCGGCGAGGTACTGCGCGTGGAACGCACGCGCCGGCGCGTCGGGGTCGGCGCCGCCCACCGCGTCGCCCGGCGGCGTGAGCACGGCCCGAGCCGACGCCACGTCGAGCGGGAGCCCGTGCAGCCGCGAGACGCCGCGCCACACGTCGTCGGCGAGGATCGCGTCGGCCGCGCCGCCGCTCCCCCGCACGGGGAACGTCGCCGCCCCGAGCGCCGTGGCCACCTCGAGCTCGACCCGCGAGAGCGGGCCGCCCCCGAACGAGACGACCGTCACCGAGGCCGGCGACACGCCCTCCTTGCGCAGGTCCTCCCACATCGACAGGATCTGCCCGGGCGAGAACTCCGTCTCGGCGTCCGAGACGAAGCGGTCGTAGCGCGGGTCCTTGGGCCCGTCCACGGGCAGACGCTTGGGCAGGTACGCGACGAGCTCGAAGCGCTTCGCGCCGTCCGCCGCCAGCTGCTCGGCGACGTCCGCGACGAGCCTCGGGACGCCGACGCGGGTCCCGCCCGAGACCACGCGTCCTTGCGCGGCCCCGAGCAGCGACGCCAAGCACGGGCGGACCCGCGCGAGCGCGGCGGGCTCGTCCATCGACGCCGCGCCGCCGGCCACGACGAGGGTCCCGCCGCGAGCGCCCGGAGGCGCCGCGTGCGGCGGGGCGAGGCGCGCCAGCTCGAGCAGCCGGACCACCCAGCGGCCGGCGACGGGCGCGGGACGCCCTCGGGGCGCGAGGCGCCGCACGCGCTCGATCTCCTCGTCCACCACCGACGGCGGCACGCAGGAACGCCCGTCGGCGAGGTGGCGCAACCCGCGCGCGTACCAGCCGAGCGCCGCGTACGGCTCGTCGAGCAACATCGACAGCCGACCGGCGGCGAACGCCGAGAACGGCAGCTCGGTGCCGGCGCGGACGTGGTCGCGGCAGGTCGCGAGGGCCCCCCGGAGCATCGGCGCCGCGCTCTCGAGCGACATCCCCGCGTCGCCACAGTGCCGCTCGTAGCCCACGACGTCGGCGAGGTGGTAGGGGTTGGTCGGCTCGGCGGCGAGCGCCCGACGGTGCGCCGCGAGCGCCTCGTGCTCCTCGTGCGGGACGAGCTCGAGCGCCCGCGCGAGCCGCGCGTTCGCCTTGCCGCGCAGGCTGCGCAGGCGCGCGAGGTCGGGGACCCACGCGTCGGCGGTCTCCTCGGCGTCGCAGGCGACGATCGCCGCGCGCAGCCACGCGAGCCCGTCCTGGTAGGCCGGCGACGTGGGCGCGCCCCGGTGCACGCGGCACTGCGCGTGGCCGAGCTCCATGAGCACGTCGGCGCGCATCGGCCCCGCGTCGGGGACGAGCGGGCCCATCAGCGCCACGACCCGCGCGTGCTCGCCGCACGCGCCGAGGAGCCGCGCGAGGGTGGTCGCGACGCGTGCCCGCGCCGTGGCGTCGGGCTCCGCGGCGAGGACGAGGGACAGCACCTCGACCTCCGCGCGCACGCGGGCCGCGTCGGCATGGGCCGCGTAGTTGGCGAACGCGGTGTCGAGCGCGGCGGCGAGCGCCGTGAACTCGCGGTCGCCCGTCTCCATCAGGGCCGACAGGCGGTTGCCGGTGCGGCGCGCCTCCGACGACACGCCGATCGGCGCGCGGTAGAGGCGGTCGTGCATGACGTCGGCCCACGCGTGCTGCACCGCGGTGCGGACCTGCAGCTCGGCCGGCCGCGAGCCGAAGAGCGCGACCTGCGCCGCGGTGAAGCCGGCCCGCTCGGCACGCGCCGGGTCGAGCGCGACGACGTAGTGGATGTCTCGGTAGCCGAACCGGTCCTCGCCGAGGCCCTGAGTCTTGTCCTCGCGCTCGCGCACCGCGAAGTTGCGCTCGACGAACCGGCAGACCGCCTCGACCTGGTCGAGGGTGTGGACGATCACGCGGGCCCCGCACAGGTCGGTGAGCTGGTGGACGGGGTCCCGGTACTTCGCCCACTTGCGGGCGCACTTCTCCGCGAACGAGCCGACCGTCTTCGCGCGGGACTGCACGACCGCGGTCGGGATCCAGACCGAGCACGCCCGCCGCAGGGCGGCCTCGAGGGCGGACGCGAACGCGATCCACGTGTCGCGCACCGCCTGGTAGCGCTCGACCTGGGCGCGGTGCTCCTCGGGCGGGATCGGGTCGCTCATCGGGGCCTCCTCGCGCTCTGGACCGGCGTCGCGGACGGCGGGCACGTCGCGACCGCCCGCGCGGCGGCGCCGACGAAGGCCGCCATCAGGTCGCGGGCCCCGTACGCGACCGGGATCGCGCCGAGCTCGACCGCGCCGACCCAGCGCGCGTCGTCGTGCTCGACGCTCAGCGCGAGCGTCCCGCCGAGCACCCGCGCCGCGAGGCACACCGAGACCGCGCGCAGCCCGGGCAGCTCGAGCTCGTAGGCGCCGACGAGGTGCGTCGGCTCGACGTCGAGCCCGCACTCCTCGGAGACCTCGCGCACGAGCGCCTCGTCGAGCCGCTCCCCGAGCTCGGCCTTGCCGCCGGGCCACTCCCAGTCGCCGGCCCCCACCCGGCTCGCGGCGGAGCGCCGCACGACGAGCGTGCGCCCGTCGGCGTCGAGGATCGCGGCGCGCACGGCGAGGCCGAACGGAACCGGCACGATCAGGGCTCCCTCCCGGACGCGCGGCGCGCCCCGGGCGAGCATCGTAGCCCGCCGAGGTCGTCGGGGACGAGGCCCGTGCCTCGCCGACCGACCGACGGCGGCCGGGGCTCGCGGGGCACGAGCCCGCCGCCACGGAACGCCCCCTTCGGGTCGTCGCGGCCCGACGCGGCGGATCGCCGCGGCTCGCGTAGGGTGTCGGCGCGATGCCGCTCCTCTCGCTCGCCCACGTCACGATGCACTTCGGGGGGCCCGTCCTCCTCGACGACGTGAGCCTCGACGTCGAGCCCGGGCGCAAGATCGGCGTCGTCGGCGCCAACGGCGTCGGCAAGAGCACGATGCTCAACCTCCTCGCGGGCCTCTCCGAGCCCGTCTCGGGCACGGTGGTCCGGGCCCGCGGCGTGCGGGTCGCCCACCAGGCGCAGGAGCTCGCCTGCCCGCCCGGCTCCACCGTGTTCGCCGAGATGCGCCGCGTGTTCGGCGAGGCGCACGCGCGCGACGCGCGGCTGCGCGACCTCGAGGCCCGCATCGCCGACGCGCTCGACCCCGCCGAGCGCACGCGCCTCCTCGCCGAGTACGAGGCGCTCGCGCACCGCCACGAGGCCGAGGGCGGCTACGACGTGGACCGGCGCATCGAGGCCGTGCTCTCGAGCCTCGGCCTCCCCGAGGAGGCCTGGCACCGCCCGCTCGAGGTCTTCTCGGGCGGCGAGCGCAACGTCATCGGGCTGGCGCGCGTGCTGCTCGCCGAGCCCGACGTCATGCTGCTCGACGAGCCGAGCAACCACCTCGACATGGACGGCGTCGAGTGGTTCGTCGACCTCGTCCGCCGCACGCCGTCCGCCGTGGTCATGGTCAGCCACAACCGCCACCTGCTCGACGTCGCCGCGGAGGAGATCTGGGAGGTCGCCCGCGGCGGCGTGACCGTGTGGACGGGCAACTACGGCGACTGGCAGCGCCAGAAGGCCGAGGCGCTCGCGCTGCAGGAACGGCAGTGGAAGGCGCAGCAGCGGCTCATCCGCCGCATCGAGTTCCAGGCGCGCCGCCTCAAGGACATGGCGAGCGCCTACGACGACCCCGGCCAGGCCAAGCGCGCGAAGGCGATGCTCGCCCGCATCGAGCGCCTGGACAAGGTCGAGCGCCCCGAGAGCGAGGCCCGCGCGTTCGCCGCCTCGCTCGGCGGCGGGGCCCGCGCGGGCCGCATCGCGCTGACGGTCAAGGACTTCTCCTACGCCTACGGCGACCGGCCCCTCTTCGACCGCGCGAACCTCGAGATCGAGTACGGCGAGCGCGTCTGCCTCGTCGGGCCCAACGGCTCGGGCAAGTCCACGCTGCTGCGCGAGCTGCTCGAGCACGGGTCGTGGGAGAACGAGACGCTGCGGCTGGGCCGCTCCGTCGTCGTCGGCGAGTACCGCCAGCTCCACGAGGACGCGCTCGACCGGCGCAAGACGCTGCTCGAGTGGACCCAGGAGGCGACCGGGCTGGGCAAGACCGACGCCTCGGGGCTGCTGCACCGCTTCCTCTTCTCGCACGAGGACCTCGACCGCACCGTCGGCACGCTCTCCGGCGGCGAGAAGAGCCGGCTGCAGCTGGCGCGGCTCGCGCACCGCAAGGTGAACCTCCTGCTGCTCGACGAGCCGACCAACCACCTCGACCTGCAGGCCTGCGAGCAGCTCGAGGACATGCTCGAGGACTACGAGGGCACGCTGCTCGTGGTGAGCCACGACCGGTGGTTCCTCGACCGGCTCGTCAACCGCGTCGTCGAGGTCGAGGACCGCCGGCTCGTCTCGCACCGCGCGACGTTCGCGGAGTGGTGGGCGCAGAAGTCCGCGTCGCGGCGCGCGCGCCGCAAGGGCGCGCTCGAGCTGCGCAGCCAGAAGGGCGCCGCCGAGGCCGCGCGCGCCGACGGCGAGGCCGAGCGCGAGGCCCGCAAGGCGCGCGCGCGGGACGCCCGTCGCATGCAGAGCGAGCTGCGCACGCTCGAGGGGCGGATCGCCAGGGCCGAGGACCGCGTGCGCGCCGCCGACCGCGCGCTCGAGGCGCACTTCGCCGACGGAGGCGACCACGTGCGCGGGCGGGCGCTCTCCGACGACGCCGCGACCGCGCGCGCCGAGGTCGAGCGGCTCTGGGCCGACTGGGCCGCGCGCGCCGAGGCGCTCGAGGCCGTCGGCGGCGCCCCCGGCGAGGACGCGTAGCCGCGGGCGGACCGCGCGGGTCCGGGGACGCGGCGGCGGGCGTACAATCGGCGCGGACGGCCCCGGATGCGCCCTTCACCCCTCCGCACCGCCGCCGCGCGACCGCCGACCGGCCCGCGCCGCGGGCTCCGCGCGCTCGCGACCGCGCTGCTCGCCACGGTCGGCGCCTCGGGGGTCCCGTGCGCCCGCGAGGCGTCGGCCGACGACGCGTACGCGAAGACGCTCGCCGAGCGGGCCTCCGACCTCGCGAGCAAGTCGTTCCACCGCCGGACCCGCGCGTGGCGTGCGCTCGCCAGCCTGCGCGACCCGCGCGCGCTCAAGCGCTTCACGCAGGAGTACGCGCGCTCCGAGCCGGGCTCGCACGTGCAGGGCTTCCTCGCCTCGCTGGCGTGCGACACCTTCGACGCCGCCACGGACGTCGCGGCGCTGCGCGCGTGGTGCGACGCCCGCGACGAGGCGACCGACGCGTGGCTGTGGTACCGCGTGGCGCTGCGCGAGGTCGAGCACGGGCGCGCGGCCGACGTGGCCGCACGGGTGTCGGCTCCGAAGCTCCCGGCCGAGCTCGCGTGCGCGTCGCTGCTCGCGCTCGCCGCGTGGGCCGACGACGCCGTCCCGGCGGCGATCGACGCGACGCTCGCGGCGCTCCCCGCCGCCGGCGACGAGCGCGCGCTGCGGCTCGAGACCGCGGCCGCCGCGCTGCGCTCGCAGGCGGGGCGCCACGGCGGGCCCGAGTACCGCGCGCTCGCGCTGCGCGTGGTCGGCGCGGCCGAGGCCGCGGGCACGTCGGACCGCACGCGCCTGCTGCTCGGGCGCGTGCTCGCGCAGGCCGCGGGGCTGCCGCGGCCGCTGCGCTCGGCCTCGGGGTGGCGGCTGCTCCTCGAGGGCGCGCTCGACCCGAGCCGCGACGACGAGGGGCGGACCTACGCGCCGCCCGTCGAGTTCATGGACGTCGTGACGACGGGCCACCGGATCGGCTTCGTGCTCGACGCGAGCGACTCGATGGCGGCGGCGCTGACGCCCGAGGAGCGCCACGACCTCCTGCCCCCGCCCGACTTCACGCCGCTGCGCCGCGGCGGCGCGACGACGCCGGGCGACGGCGCGGGCGCGCAGCGCAAGGGGCGCGAGCCCGCGCCCTTGCCCTCCGGCCCCGCGTCGGGCGCCGACGGCCTGATCGAGGTGCCGATGCGGTGGGCCCGCATCCGCACCCGCTACGACGCGGCGCTCGAGTTCGTCCGCGCCGCCGCCGGACGCCTCGGCGACGCGGAGCGCTTCGGGACCTGCCTCTTCGGCACGACGACCGAGGACCTGCTCAAGGGCGGCGGCCTCGTGCGGGCCGACGCCGCCGCGCGCGCCGCGCTCCTGCGCGCCGTGGACGCGCGCCTCGCCGGGTCGGGCACGCTCGGCGCGACCAACCTCCACGGCGGGATCCTGCGCATGCTGCGCACCGCCGAGAAGGGCCTGCGCCCCGACGCGACCTACGTGGACCGCGACCTGCGCCGCGACGGCGTGGACACGATCTACGTGCTCTCCGACGGCGAGCCGTCGAGCGACGACTGGTGGGACGGCACCGAAGGCGGGGGCGGGCCGCTGGCGTCGCTGCGAGGGACCTACGCCGACGACGCGCAGCTGCTCGACGACGTGGACCGGTGGAACCTCCTGCGCCACGTCGAGGTCCACGCCGTGGGCCTTTCCGAGCCGCCCGAACCGGGCGTCCTCTCCACGGCGAGCCTGCAGGCGGTGCTGTCGTCGTTGGCGTGGCGCAACCACGGCGTGTTCCGGGCGGTGCCCCGGCCCCCCGACGCCTCCGCCGACCCGACGGCCGCGAAGCGCCGCCCGCCGTCCGCGGACGACGCGCTCGAGGCGGCGCTGCGGCGCCTGCCGCCCGCCGAGCGAGACCGGGTCCGCGCACGGCTCGACCCGAGCGGCGCGCCCGCCGTCGGCGGCCGCGACGCGGACGACCCGCGCGCGCTCGTGCGCGCCCTGCTCGACCCCGACGACGCGACGCGGGCCCGGGCCGCGCGGTCGCTCGACCGGCTCGCGGGCCGCCGCTTCGGCTGGTGCCCGACGATGCGCGCGCACGAGCGCTTCGCGCTCTGGCGCACGTGGACGTGGTGGCTCGAGCTCCACGCGAAGTGACGCCGACGCGCCGGGCCGCCGCCGGCGACTCCGGATCCGACTTTAGGAGCCTGGAAGGGGAAACGGGCGCTGCGCGCCGTTTCCCCGACAGGCTCCTAGACGACCGCGTCGTCGTCGCCGGGCTGGGCGGCCGGAGCGTGGGCGCACCCGATGCGCCGGCAGTGCTTGGGGTCGGCGGGCTCCTCCGACGTGCGCCCGGGCGGGCGCTCGCCGTGCAGTGCCTTGCCGGCGCGCGCCTTGAGGGAGCGGATCAGCCCGCGCAGCGCCCCGTGCGCCCGCCCGGCGGCGCCGGCCGGGAACAGGTCGAGGTCCACGAGGGGCCGCACGCCGGTCGCCCAGCGCAGCTTCCACTCCTGGCACCCCTCGAGGAAGTCGAGCTCGGTGCGCCCGGCCTCGATCGTCGCGTCCTTGAGCACGTGGCAGCGCAGCACGACGCCGGCCCCGGTGCGCGAGAACGCGGGGTCGATGCCCGCGTTGAAGAACGAGGTCGTCGCGCCGCTCGAGAACCCGTACGCCGCCGCGACCGGCTTGCCGCCGTCCTCGAGCACCCCGAGGACGAGGCCGCCGTGCACCGCGAGCCGCGCCGCGAGGCGCCCGTGGAACTCGCGCAGCTGCGGGCTGGCGAGCGCGGTGTCGCGTCCGAGCGCGTCGAAGCGGCGCGTGTGCAGGTCGAAGAGGACGTCCATCGCGGGCCCGACGTCGGCCGGCGAGGTCACCCACCGGATCGCCGCGCCGTCCCGCTCCCAGAACCGGCGCAGCTGGCGCGTCGCCTCGTGGCGCTGGTGCTTGGAGAGGTCCTTGAGGAAGCCGAGCCAGTCCCGCACGGGCGTGAGGAAGGGGCACGCCGCCGCGAAGCGCTCGAGCACGACCTGGTGGGGCCGCCGCGCGCGTACCGCCTGCGCGAGCGCGCCGTCCTCGACGCACCGGTGGAACCGGACCCGCCACGAGGCCGACGCGGCGACGTGCGCGACCACGGCCGCCGCGACGTCGGCTGCCCGCCCGGGCGCCGCGACGACGTCGCCGTGCGCGAACCCGTGCGTCGGCCCGCAGGTCGAGAGCAGCCCGCGCCGACGCGCGAGCGGCAGGACGCCCACGAGCGTCCCCGACGCGTCCCACCCGGCGACGACGTGGGGCGACCACGCCGCCCCCGGTCCGCGCAGCCACTCGATCGTCCAGTCCGGCCCGACGAACGTCTGGCGGTCGGTCAGGAGGGCGCGCCACGCCGGCGCGAGCGCCTCGAGCGCGTCGATGCTCGCGATCACCTCGCACCGCAGGTCGGTCGATCGGGCCGCGCGCGGCGCGCTCAAGGCGGTCGGCGACGTCGTCGGAAGCGTCGAAGTGTCCCGTTCGGTCGTCGCCACGGCGCTCCCACCCGCGATCCCGGTCGCGTCGGTCCAGCCGCGCTGGTCCGCGTCCGACCTATCGACCGGGGAGCTGGAGGTCCTTGACCCCCTGCACGATACGAACGGCCCGGGCCGACGCCCCCGATCCCGCGCGCGATGCGAGGATCCCCCGGGTCCGACGGATGTGAATCGACGGAGCGGCCATGCGCGAGTTCCTCTGCTTCCTCCTGCTCCTCGTCCTCTGCGCGCCGTTCGCACCGCCCGCCGCCGCCGACGAGCCGGCGACGCTCGTGGACTGGCTGAAGTCGCTCGGCACCGACGCGTCGTACGAGGCGCGCGCGACGCTCTACGGCGAGCGCTTCTCCGGCGAGGAGTACCGCGGCACCGGCCCGCAGAACCTCGCGCTGTGGCGGGCGCTCAAGGCCGAGGCCGCCGACGGGCGCTTCCCGCCGACGGCGGCCACGCCCAAGCCGGCCCCGCGCGTGCGCGAGGGCGTCGAGCCCGCCTCCGGCGACGCCACGGGGCCCGCGCCTGCGGCACGACCGCCGGCCCACGCCCCCGACGCGAGGCCCGGGGCGACGCCCGCCGGCCCGGTCGCCACGCGGACGGTGGAGGCCACGGACGGCGCGAACCGGCTCGCGATCGAGCTGGACCCGCGCGCGCAGGTGCTCTCGATCGAGACCCGCGAGGTCGAGCGGTCGGTCCGGGGGGACGCGCCGACGGGGTCGCTCGAAGCGGAGATCCTCCCGACGTTGCCCACGACGGGCGGATTCGTCTCCGCGGCGATGCTGGTGCAGAAGGCGAAGATCTTCGACGACGGGCTCTACGCCGCCGTCGAGCTGGCCGCGGAGTCGGGCGCCGGCACGTTCCGCGGCAAGCGCGCGCTGCTCGACGCGCTGCGGGCGCGCCTGCTCGCGGCGGGCGACGTGCCCGTGGGCCCGCCGACCGCGACGCTGTTCGCCGCGGCGCGGGCCGGAGGGCGGCGGGTGCCCACCCCGCCCGCGCTGGTCGGCCTCGTGGACGCGATGGTCGAGGGCTTCGACTCGACCCCGGTGCGCAGCAAGCCGATCGGGTTCTACACGTGGAGCGACGCGCTCCGCGCGGTGTTCCGGCAGGACCGCATGCTGCAGGCGGGCGCGGCGGAGCCGGCGGCGGCCGTCGAGGTCGTCGCGCGCGCGCTGCACGCCGACCCCGCGGTGCGCGACACCTACGAGCGCTACCTCGCTCTCGTCGAGCGGCTGACCAACCCCTTCGTCGGGCCCGACTACCGCAGCGCCCTCGAGGCCCTCGACGCGGGGGAGCCGGTGCCGACCGAGGCGTTCGCGTTCTTCCCCGCGTGCCGCTCGCGCGAGACGCTGATGGCGAACGCGCTCCTCGCCGGAGGGATGCCGATCGAGCAGCTGCGCCTGATGGACGCCTTCGTGGACGCGGTGCGCGCCGGCCGGGTCTCGCTGGCGCCGCGGCCCGACAGCGGCTGGTACGACCGTCAGCAGTGGGCCCTCGAGCCGTTCGTCCGCCCGGAGGCGACGCCCGAGGGCGGCAAGGTGCAGCGCGGCCCGCGCTACCGCGCGCGCCTCGAGGAGCTGTTCCGCGGCGCGCTCGCGCTGACGCGGGAGACGCACGTCAAGAACCTCGACATCGCGGTGGCGACCGCGATGGCCCCCCCGCCGCAGTCGAAGCCGCGTGTCTACGTCGGTCCCGATCTCACGGTCGAGCCGCACGCGTCGGCGTGGTGGCGCCGGGCCGAGTCGTACCGCTACGTCGCGGAGCTCCTCGCGGCGGTCTTCGGTCCCGGCGCGACGGCGACGATGCACCGCGAGACGCCCGACGGCCCGGTCTCGGTCTCGCTCGCCGACGAGCTGCGGTCGATGGAGGCGCTGTTCACGGGCGCCTACGTGCGCTCGTGCAAGGAGCTCGGCTTCCCGGTGGGCGCGGTGGCCGGCGCGGACGCGGCGGAGGCCACCTTCGTCGCGTGGGCCCGCGCGGCGTCCACCGACGCCGACCTCGCACGCGACGTGCGGATGATGATCCCGGTCGCGGTGGACCCGATGACGGGCACGACGCGGTCGTGGGCGGTGCTCGGCTGGGCGAGCGACGAGCTCGGCATCCGCTTCGTGCGCGGTCCGACGGCGGTCGTGCGCTCGGCGGCCGACGGGAAGGCGCTCCCGCCGTCTGCGGTCGAGGTGGTGCTCGGCAGCCAGAGCGCGAGCGTCGCCTACCCCGTCTTCGTCGAGGTGACGACGCGCAAGGTGCTCGACCGCGACGAGTTCCGCCGCCTCTGCGACGCCGCGAAGACGCGGGAGCGGATCGTGAACGCGCTCGAGCGGTGAACGCGCGGTTCCGGGGGTCGCGGACGGGGAGGCCACGACGACGATCGGACGCGGCGATCGGACCGGGACGCGCCTCGCGCGCGTTCAAAGGACGCGCGGCGACGCGGGCGGTGCGCGGGGAGGCGACCCGGACGGGCGCACGCGGCGGTCGGACCGGGACGCGCCCCGAGCGCGTCCTATGGGAGGAGGGGGAGCCAGAGGTATGGGCGGAGAGCGGTAAGGGCAGAGGTACGGGGGCGACCGGTCGCGAGCGCGATCGCCCGCCGGGCCGCGGCTCCGGTTCCGTGCCGGGCGGTGCCAGGAAAGTTGTTTTCACGACCCGTGAAAACAATCTTCCTGGCACCGCATCCCCGGATCGGAGATTCCGCGGGGCCGCGCGCGAGGGGCCCTCGCCGCGCGGTGATCGCGCCCACACGGTCCCTGCCCCCCGCCGCGCCGCCGCCTCCGTCGCCGCGCGGCCCCTCAGGCCGCGCGCGCGGGGCCCTCGCCGCGCGACGTTCGCGCCCAGACGGTCCGTGCCGCCCGTCGTGCCGCCGCCGCCGTCCCCGCGCGGCCCCCGCTACTTCAGGGCGATCGCGCGGAAGCGGGGGAGGCGGGCCTGCGCCCCCTCGTCGCTCTCGAAGGGGCAGCCGTGCTTGAAGACGAGCGGGCGCAGCGCCTCGATGCGGTCCTCCGACGTCGGGTGCGTCGTCCAGCGGGCGCCCTCGCGCGAGGGCAGCATCTCGAGGTACTCGGCGATCGCGCTCGCGCGGTAGCCGACCTCGCACAGGAAGAGGCTGCCGGCCCAGTCGGCGGCGAGCTCGAGCTCGCGGGCGTAACCCTCGCCGTCGAGGTTCTTGACGAGCGCCTTGGCCGACTCGCCGAGCGTGCGGGCCACCTCGCCGCAGATGTTGCAGTCCTCGCCACGCTGCGGGCCGCGCACGATGCGCTCTTCGAGACGGCGCAGCTGCTCCTGGAACTCGCGCGACTTGCGGATCATCTGCTCGCCGTGCTTGTAGGCGACGTGGGCCATCTCGTGCGCGAGGATGCCCGCGACCTCGTCCTCGTTGCGGGCGAGCGCGAGCGCGCCCTTGGTCACCAGCACGAAGCCACCGGGCCCCGAGATGCCGTTGGGGATGTCGGTGTTCAGGACCGCGAAGTGCCAGCCGCCGTGCGTCTGCCGCAGGCGGTCCGACAGCGTCACGATCGCCGCGCCGATGCGCTTGACCATCGCCTGGCGCTGGGCGTCGGTGTCGAGCCCGTGCTCGGCGATCGCCGCGGCCGCGACCGCGCGGCCGACCCAGTACTCCTGCTCGAGCGAGAAGCCGACGCCGAGGCGCCGGACGAAGTCGCCGTCCTCGACCGCGGGCGGGAGCGGGGTGAACTCGTCCTCGAAGACGATCACGCCGTCGGTCTGGCCCGTGGCGCCGAGCACCTTGAGCTTCGCGTACGAGCCGGCGCCGTTGGGCGTGGCCGCGTCGCCGGTGCCGCCGAGGCGCCCCTCGCGGACGAACGCCTCGACCTCCTCGTCGGACGGCTTCTCGCGCTCGATGCGGTCCACCGCCGCGTACGCGTCGTTGAGCCGCGCGTCCATCGTGCGGAACGTGAACTCCGTCTTGCGGTCGAACTGCTTGCCCGCCGTCGGGTCGTTGAACTGGCGCGACGCCGCACTCACGTCGGACGACGACAGGCTCGGCGCCGCCGCCGCGCCGCCGGCGAGCACGCCCGGCGCGACGAGCTCGTTGCCGCGCGCCCAGCCCGCCGACGCGGGCGTGTCGAGGGTCGTGACGCGGACCCACAGGTCGCGCACCTCGAGCACCTTGAGCTTCGTGCCGTAGGGGACGCGCGCAAGGCGGCGGCCGAGCGGGATCGGCTGCTCGCGCAGCTGGACCCCCTCGCGGTTCTGCGCCTCGCGCACGGTCCCGACGGTGATCTCGCCACCCCGGACGTCCGGGCCGGCGGACGAGGCGAGCAGGGCGGCGGCGAGGACGAAGGCAAGACGACGGCGCATCGGCGACCCCCACGGGACGGAGACGGGACGCGACCGCGGCGCGGCCTGCCCGTCGAGCCTCGTATTCTGCCCGACGGGGAGCCGGCGTGTGCAGGCGCCCCGGGGGCCCCTCCGGGGAGCACCCCCGCGGCCGCCGCCCGCGCCTCCGCCGGAGGAAGCCCCCCACCCGGGGGCGGGGCCGGTACATTTGCGCCGCCGCGGGGCCGCCGGCCCCGAGGCAGGAGGCACCCGTGGGCCAGCTCCGCCGCTTCGTCCCCCTCGTCCTCGCCGCCGCCGCGGCCTCGCTCGCGGGGGGGCGTCCCGCCTCCGCCGAGGACGCGGGGTGCCAGCAGTGGAACCTCGAGGTGCGCTGCACCGCGCCCGCCCGCGTGACCGTCGGCAAGGAGTTCACCGCGTCGGTGGTCGCCAAGAACATCGGCGACGCGACGATGGAGAACGTCACGGTGCGCCTGCGCGGCGACCAGGGCGCGCCGTGCGTCTCGGGGCCCGGCGGCGGCGTGAGCGTGCTCGTGCCCCGGCTCGCCCCGGGCGAGAGCAAGGAGCTCTCGGCGCGCTTCGCGTCGGAGACCATCGGCCTGGCCCGCATCCTCGGCAGCGCGAAGGACTCGCTCGGCTGGGCCTCGGGGTCGTGCGCGTGCACGGTCGAGGTCGTCGGCCTCCCCGCGATCCAGTCGGAGATGTCGGACCGCGCCGCCGACGGCAGCGACCGCGGGATCTTCAAGGTCGGCGAGGAGTTCTTCTACACGCTGATCGTGCAGAACGACGTCGGCGCGGGCTCGACGCCGGCGATCAAGGCCGTGCTGTCGCTCCCCAAGGAGCTCGAGTTCGTCTCGGGGCGCGGCGACGGCACCATCACCGTGACGGGCGCGGGCAACACCGCCGAGACGAGCGTCTTCGTGCTCGCCCCGCCGGCGCAGAAGGCGACGCTCGAGTTCCGCGTGCGCGTGGTCGCCGTGCCCGCGTCGCACCTCGTCAAGGCGCAGGCGTCGATCACGACGCCCGACGGCGTGCAGCTCTCGGTGGACGTCGAGTCCACGACGCTGCGCTGACGAGGCGGCGCGCGGGACGCCCCCGCACGCGGGCCCGGGAACGAAGCGGGGCGCGCGCGGAGGTCCGCACGCGCCCCGGCAGACGACCGCGGTGGCGGTCGGCTACTTCGAGTGCAGCGCCTCGTGGACCTTGCCGACCATGCGGGCGCCGGGCGTCAGCGTCTTGTCGCCCTCGTCCTTCCACTTGGCCGGGCAGACCTCGGTCGGCTTCTTGGAGAGGTAGAGGTTCGCCTTGAACTTCCGCATCAGCTCCTCGACGTTGCGGCCGACGTTGTAGAAGTTGCACTCCGACGCCGTCAGCGTGCCCTGCGGGCTGATGAGGTAGGTGCCGCGCAGCGTCAGGCCCGAGCCCTCGTCGTAGCAGCCGAGCATCGTGCCGACCTCGGCCTTGACGTCGGAGCCCATGAGGTACTTGACGTTCTGGAGCTCCTTCTCGTGCGCGCGCCACGCGAGGTGCGTGTACTTCGTGTCCTTGCTCATCGTGACGATGTCGCAGCCGAGCTTCTTGAAGTGGTCCTGGTGGTCCGCCAGGGCCTCGAACTCGGTGGCGCAGACGAACGTGAAGTCGGCCGGGTAGAAGAAGAGGATCGTCCAGCGACCGTTCTTCTTCTGGTCGGCGAGGGAGACCTTGGTGAAGTCGCCGGCGACCGGGTCGTACGCCTCGACGGTGAAGTCCGGGACCTGCTGACCGACGCGGATGCTCATCGAGAGGGGCTCCTGGGAGGGTGAGGGCCCTACGCGCCTCCACCCGGTTTAGACGGCGTCTAGATACGCGAAGAGGCAGGGTCCGGGGGTCACGGAACCGAGTGCCCCCGTCGGGAACCGGCCGCCCCCGGGTCCGCCGCGACGGAGCGCCGCCCCGCGCGACGCGCGGGGCCCGCGCGCGCGCCGACGCCGACCGGCGCGGCTACCGCGCCAGCGCGGCGAAGCAGAACACGGTCTCCGACGAGACGAACACGTAGCCCTTCGACGCGGTCTCGACGACCGCGGGGCCCATCTCGAGGACGAGGTGGCCGAGCGTGCGGGCCACGCGCTCGCGCGTCGCCTTCGGGCCCGGCTGCTTCGCGTCGTACGCGAGCCAGCGGTGGCAGGCCTCGACCGCCCACGGGTGCCAGAGGAAGTTGATCCCCTCCGCCCGCGCCTCCTTGCGCCCCTCGTGGTTGGTGAACTCGAGGCGGAACTCGCCCGCGTCGGCCTGCTGCTGCAGCGACGTGCCGACGAGCGACGCCAGCCGCCGCGGGATCTCGTTCGCGATGCGCTCCGGGATGGGCTGCGAGAGCTCGGCCTCGGCGCGCAGCAGCAGCGCGTAGTTCTGCAGCGTCAGGCCGAGGGACACCGGCTCGTTCGAGTCGCCCGTGCGCCGCCACCCGGGCAGGTCGCCGGCGGGAAGGAACGTGTCGCCGACGTAGCGGACGGTCTTCGCGATCAGGCGGTCACGCTGCCGCTCGCTGCCGAGCCAGGGGAGCCCCGCCGTGTGCGTCTCGAGCAGGCAGAGCAGCGCGAGGCTCGTCGTGTAGGGGCTGTGCACCGCGGGGTCGGTCTGGCGCGGGAAGATGTTCCAGCCGCCGGTGTCGAGCGGGCGGTGCGTGGCGGCCGCGCGCTGCGCGCGCTCGAGCCGCTCGACGAACGCCGCGCGCTCCGCGTCGGGCACGAGGCCGGGACGGCCGAGCGCGACGGCGAGCGCGGTCGCCGTCCACAGGGCGGGCTCGGCCTCGGTGTGCGTGTAGCCCGGGTGGGCGACCCACCCGTAAGCGACGCCGTCGCGCTCGACCCACTGGTCGGGCTCGAAGGGCGCGCGGAGCCCGCCGAGCAGCGCGCGGGCGTCCTCGAGCGCCACCTCGGGGGTCTTGAGCAGCGCCGCGATCGCCTGGGACGACGACCACACGTCGAGGAGCTCGTCGGGCTTGCTCTGGTAGGACGGGAGCACCCACCCCGTCGGCGTGCGCCGGCCGACGAGGCGACGCGCGAGGTCGGCCCGCACGGCCGCCGCGCGCGAGGCGACCTCGGCGGCGGTCGGCACGCGTCGGAACACCGTCCACCCGCGCGCGTCGAGCGCGTCGCGCACCGCCCCCGCGCCGGGGAGGGCCGCCCCTGCGTCGCACGCGAGCGCGTAGGCGAGCGGCAGCGCGAGCACGGCGGCCGCGGTCGCGACGGGGGCGAGCAGCCGCCGCCACGAGAACGGCCGCGCGACCCAGACCAGCGTCGAGCCGAGCCCCTTCAACCGCACGCGGGCCCGGCGGAACGCGGTCCGCAGCCGCTCGTCCTGCCGCCCCGCGAGCTCGAACACGCCTCGGTCGAGCGCGAGCCCCTCGGGGCGCGCGAGGTTCTGCAGGCGGGCGGCGAGGTTGAGCGCGACGCCGTAGTAGTCGTCCGAGCGCGTGACCTCGCCGTGGGCGACGCCGACGCCGACGTGCCTCGGCACGTGGGCCCCCGACGTCGCGTGGCCCGCGACGTAGGCCGCGAACGCGGTCTGGGCGCGCGCGGCGGCGTGCACGACCGTGACGACGAGGTCGGGGTCGGGCGGGTCCGACGTCTCCCACAGCAGGAGGTGCCCGTCGCCGAGGTGCTTGACGAAGGTCGGCGGGCGCGCGGCGAAGAGGTCGAGGATGGCGCGGTGCGCGCCCGTGGCGAACGCGCCGAGGTCCTTCGACGAGAGCCGACGCGACGCGGCCGTGAAGCCGCGGATGTCGTAGATGAGGACGAGGGCCCGGGACGCGCTCACCGGGCCCCGTGATACCCGGGCGCGTCGCCGCCGCGCCGGAATCGCGCGCCGCACGACGGACGGACGAGCGGGCACGATCGGCGCCCGCGCCCGCGGAGCGGGCCCCGCGGCGTCGGCGGGGGTACAACGCCCGCGTGCGCCGCCTCCCCGCTCCCCCTCCCCGCCGGGCCCTCCCCCTCGCCGTCGCCGCCACGCTCGCCGCCCTGCTGCTCGCGCTCGCCCGCCCGCCGAGCGCGCTCGCCGGCGGCAGCGCCGAGACGACGCTCGTCGTCGTCAACGGCGAGTCGCCCGTCTCGTGGCGCGTCGCCAACGCCTACGTGCGGGCGCGCGGCATCCCCTCGACGCACGTGTGCGTCCTGCGCGGCGTGCCGTCGCTCGGCGTGGTGCCGGTGGACGTGTTCCGCGAGCGCCTGCTCGGCCCGGTCGAGGCGTACCTCGAGACGCACGGGCTCGCCGACGCCGTGGACTGCGTCGCGTGGTCGGCCGACTTCCCCTACGGCGTGGACTTCGAGGCCGACCAGCCGGCCAAGGGCCTGCAGGTCCCGTGGACGCCGGTCGCGTCGCTCTCCGGGCTCACCTTCCTCGGGCGCCACGTGCTCGCCAAGGACGCGAAGGCCTACCTCCGTCCCGGCGTCAACGGGTACTACCGGCGCGCCGGCGAGGAGGCGGGCCCGTCGCGCGAGCTGACCGACGAGGAGTCGTCGCTGCGCAACGACGCGCAGGCCGCGACGATCGAGAAGCGGTGGGCCGACGCCGTCGCGGCCTACGAGAAGCTGCTCGCGACGCTGCCGAGCGACATCGAGAGCCTCTACAACTACGCGTGTGCCCTCGCGCGCCTGCGGCGGCTCGACGACGCCGTCGCCGCGCTCGCGCGCGCCGTGGGCGCCGGCTACACGGACGCGGGCCACACGGAGGAGGACGCCGACCTCGAGCCGCTGCGCGGGCGCGACGACTACCGCGCGCTCGTGGCGCGCATGCGCGCGGCCGGGAGCGCGGGCGTGCAGCCGTCGCACGGCTTCCGCGCGCGGTGGGCGTGGACGGGCGCGGCCGACCCGGTCGTGGCCCCGGCCGCCGACAGCCGCGACCGCTACCGGCTCTCGACCCACCTCGCCTACACCGGCGAGTGGGGCAACTCGGTGCCCGAGGCGATCGCCTCGCTCGAGGCCGCGGCGAAGGCCGACGGCACCGACCCCGACGGCACCTTCTACTTCCTCGTCAACGGCGACGTGCGGGCGAAGACGCGCGAGCCGCGCTTCGACGGGGCGATCGAGGCGCTGCGCGCGATGGGCCGCAAGGCGGTCCTCCTGCGCGCGGGCGAGGACGGGCAGGACGGGATCCTGCCCAAGAACAAGGCCGACGTGCTCGGCGCGGTGCTCGGCACCGCCGGCTTCGACTGGGGCACGTGCGGGAGCCGGATCCTGCCCGGGGCGATCTGCGAGCACCTGACCTCGCACGGGGCCGAGTTCCGCCACGGCGGGCAGACGAAGCTCTCGGCGCTGATCCGTGCGGGCGCGGCCGGCGCGTCGGGCACGGTGCACGAGCCGTACGCGGTGCAGTGGAAGTTCCCGGTCCCCCACATCCACGTGCACTACGCGGCCGGCTGCTCGCTCGCCGAGGCGTTCTACGAGAGCGTCGCGGGCCCCTACCAGCTGATGGTGGTCGGCGACCCGCTCGCGCGCCCGTTCGCGAAGTTCGCCAAGGTCGCGCTCCCCGCACCGACCGCACCGTGGACGGACAAGGTCTCGGTCGCGGCGACGGTCGAGCCGGCGGCCGGCCGCCCGCTCGCCACGGTCGAGCTGTGGGTGGACGGCGTCCCGGTCGCGGAGGGCAAGCCCGGCGAGGCGTTCGCCTTCGACTCGACGACGGTCGAGGACGGCGCGCACGAGGTGCGCGTCGTCGCGGTCGAGGCCGACCCGGTCGGCACGCGCTCGGCCGCGACGGCGACGGTCACGGTCGCCAACGGCACCGCCGCCACGACGATCGTCGCGCCCAAGGCGGCGGTCGCGCTCGACGCGACGGTCGCGCTGTCGGGCAAGGCGCCCGGGGCGAGCGAGGTGCAGGTGCTCGCGGGCCACCGTGTGCTCGCGACGGTGCCCGTCAAGGGCGACGCGTGGAAGGCGGGCGTCCCGGCGAGCGAGCTCGGCCTCGGCACGACGACGTTGCAGGCCCGCGCCGTGCGCGGCAACGGCGGGTTCCGCGGGCCCTTCGTGGACGTGACCGTGGCGCCGCCGGCGCCGCGCAAGCACGCGACGCCGCTCGGGAAGGGCACGCCGGGCCTGCGCTGCGAGCTGGTCGGCGCGGACGGCAAGGTCGCGGCGACGCTCGTGCTCCCCCACCTCGGCGGTTTCGGGGCGAAGGGCACCGTGCGCGAGGCGATCGCGGCCAAGGGCGCCGGCCCGTGGAAGGAGATCCGCGTCGCGGGCGAGCTCGACGTCGGCGCCGCGGGGCTCTACGAGCTCGTCGTCAACGTGCGCGGCGACCTCGCCGTCGAGGTGGACGGCCGCCCGCTGCTCGCGCTGAAGGGCGCCGCGCCCGAGGACCAGCGCTACGCGCTCGCGGCCTTCGAGGCCGGCTGGCACGACCTCTCGCTTCGGTGGACGCCCGCGGGCGCGCCCGACCTCACGGTGCTGCTCTCGGGCGACCGCGTGGCGACCCCGCTCGAGGGACGCGGCCTGCGCCACGCCGCCGACGGGGACGGCGCGGACAAGCCGCCGCCGCCCTCGAAGCCGCCGCCGAAGCCGACCAAGCCCCCGAAGCCGACGAAGCCCGGGAAGTAGCCGGGCGCGCGCGACGGCGCGGCGCGGACCGGGGCCCGCGCCGCGCCCGGGGAGCGGTCAGGCGCGCGTCACTTCGCGTACTTGACCGAGCACCCGTACGGCTTCGTCTCGGTGACCTCGGGCTCCTTGCCCGCGAGCCCAGCCTCGAGCGCCTCGACGACGTAGTTGCGCGTCGCCTTCGACTCCGGCGCGTTGCTCGGGTTGTCGTCGATCGCGCCCGTGTACCAGATGGTGCCCTTGGGGCAGACGACCCACAGGTGGGGCGTGGTGCGCGCGCCGTAGGCGTGGCCCATCGTGCCGTCGCCGTCGAGCAGCACGGCGGTCGAGGCGATCTTCTTCTCGGCGATCGCCTGCTTCCACGCGTCGGGCTCCATGGAGCCCTGCTTGCCCGGCGCGCTCGAGCACACCGACAGCCAGACGACGCCCTTGTCGGTCCACGTCTTCTGGAGCGCCTGCATCGTGCCCGGGTCGTAGTGCTTCTTCACGAACGGGCAGCCGAGGTTCGTCCACTCGAGGACGACCCACTTGCCCTTGAACTCCTCGAGCGTCCGTTCCTTGCCGTCCACGTCCTTCACCTTGAACGCGGGCGCCGCGGGGCGCTCCTTCTTCGGCTCGCCACCGGGCGCGGCGGGCTTGTCGTCCGCGCGCACGGGACGGGGGGCACACACCGCCGCGAGCGTCGCGAGGGACGCGAGCGCGGCGGACACGAACCAAGACGTCTTCTTCATCGACCGAGGTCCTCCGAGGGAGACCGACGCCCTCTCCGCCCGACCGGGCGGGGGCGACACGGGCGACGATGGTAGTCGGGGCGCGGGGCCCGGGGGCCCGCGGCATGCGGATCCCGCGTCCCGGCCCGGGCGAGACGCGGGACCCGTGTCGACGACTCGGCGGTGCCAGGGAAGTCGTTCTCACGCAGCGTGGAAACAACGTTCCTGGCACCGCGTACCTCGACGTCACGCCGTCCCGAGTCGTCCGAGCTGCTTCTGGACGTACATCTTCGGACCGACGATCACCGCCCGCTGCTCGCCGATCTGGACCGAGATCCTTCCTGCCGCCCAACCGGCCTGAAACGAGGGCTTGTACGTGAAGAAGTCCTCCGACCGCGACGCGGGGTTGTACCCCAGCTGCGCCGTGGCCACGTTCAGGGCGGAGACGAAGCGCTTCCTGTCGGCCACCTCGACGGTCGCCGTTTCGCTCTTGAAGAGGCGGGCCATCGTCAGACCGAAGACCAGTCCGAAGACCACGCCAGCCACCAGTCCAAACGGGAGGAACTCTCCGAACGACCGTTGCTGAATCACGGCGGACAGCCACGACCACAGCACTGCGGGAGCGCGGTGATCCCCACGAACATCCACGCTGTGCCCGCGAAGCTCCGAGGCTCAGGCAGGAACCAAGGTGCGTTCTTCATGCCGACTCCTGTGGCGTCCGACGTCTTCGGCGCTCGCCCGCGTGCGGCGCGCCCCATGGCAGCGCACCCGCCCCTTGCGCGCCCGCCGCTCGTCGGCTGCAGCGGCTTGTCAGGCAGTCGCCCGCGCAACCTCGACGACGTGCCAAGGCTGCCGCAGCACAGGCTCGGCGCCCGTCGCATCGCGGCGCGTGGACTCGACGGCACGCTCGCAGGCTGCCAGCTCGGCGAACCGGCCCTGCTCGTTGATGGGGAGCTGGCGGCGCTCGACGTAGTCCTTGCCCTTCTCGAGCGAGTTGCCGATGAAGCCGTGCGAGCGCCCGTGCTCGTACCCGAGCGGCTCGAACGTAAGAGACTCAGCCGCCGGCCGCCCGCGGAAGCAGACGTTCAACTGCAAACACCATACTCCTTCGCGGGCGTCGCCGGTCAACTGCAGCCACTGGTTAGGCGACTCTCGCTGTGGCGGGGATCTTCCAGACAAGCTCGCGGCCTTTGCCCTTGGTGCGAGTGAGGCCGACTTCGTCTTCAAGTCGTTTGGTCCAGCTCGGACAAGGCCGATCGTGTGGCAGGCCGAGTTCATCGCGCAGCTGCGTCCAAGTCAGGCCGGCGGTCTTGCGACGGAGTTTGCGTTGGATCTGATCTCTGAATTCGAGGTAGCGCACGATGTGATCTCCGTGTCGCCCAACGCCACGGTTCAGCGGCGGCGCGCCAGCGCCGTCCGCTGCAACCGTTTGTTAGGGTGCCGTGCTTGCCACTACAGGGATGCAGCATACGTGGGCGATCCGGAAAAACCTCCAGCTCGTGCTAGCGCGTCGAACCACGGCCGCAGGAGCGCGGAGGCATCGTTATCGAATGAACTAGCGACAACGGGAGGCAGCAGCAGGAGTTCGTTTTTGAGCCCCATCCGCTCGTCTGAGGACGGCGCGGAGTCGTACGACACCCTGCTGTATTCGAAAGGTCCGCGGAGGCTCACAACCATGAGGACAGGCAGCCTGGCGTTGAATCGACGAAGAGCAGAGAGGATGGCCGGAACAATTCGCGACAACCCGCGTTCAAACTCCGAACCCGGAATGACCTTCGAGTGGAGCACGTCGCCCATCAACCCGTGATCGACCGCCTCCACGATCCCGTCGTTGCGAAACTGAATGTACTGCGTGCAGTAGTCCATCTTGTCGTGGTAGAGGAGCAAGCCGTCGGGGTTGAATCGTCGCTTCAGGCTCCATGAACCCCTCCAGTTCTTTGGGGGTTCCCACGCGTTGAGGGCATCGAGGGTCTCGTGATTTTGCTCCAATAGGGCGAGGTCGTAGCGAGTGCCGTTGTCGAATGCATTTGCAGGAAAGGCGTGGATCGCAACGAATAGGCTCGATAGCGGGATCTTGGCGGGGGTCTTGTCAGTGTAGATGTCCCCCAGAGCATTCTTGCCGTCTTTTCCTCTCCCTCCGACCCGCATGTCGCGGAAAGCGAGGCACTTCTCTTCAAACGATGCTGCAACTGTAGGCGCTTGTGCATGCTCGCGCGCGCCGGGAATCTTGCCCTCCGCGATCAGTGCGTTGACGGTTTGAGCCACGTGTCTCGCCAGCTTCACCCGCAGGTCCGCGGCCGAGGAGTAGGTGGCGAGGAGGCCGGTCTTCTCGAGATCGGTCCTGAACAGCTTGAGCCGCTGGTACTGATCGAGATCGATCTTGTCGGGCTGCACGGGCTCTTCCGACAAGTACAGAGCGACTGGCTTGCCAGAGGCAACGAAACGGCCGATCTCCTCTGCGGTACCTGAAGACGCAACTCCGGTATCGGTCCCGAGGCGCGTCCAGAAAACGCCGATGAGGAGGTCTGCTGAATCAACAATCTGCCTGTTGATGATCGCCTGGGGGCGATCACCCATCTCTGGCCGCGCATGCGTCTCCCAACGAATGGGCTGAAGTACTACCCCCGAGGTTCGGGAGTGAGCCGCGTTCCAGTCGTGGAGCGTGTCCTCGATCAGGTCGCGTGCTGCGGCCACGTCGCCTGGAGAGGCGATCAACACTTCTAAGACAGTCGCGCGATGCGGCATTCAAAGCCTCTCAGTGCTCGTTCCTCTGGCACCCTAACGAGCAAGCTCAGCCGCGCCGCGAAGCGGCGTCGGCTGCAGCGGTTTGTTAGGCATCACCTTGGGTGAAGCGCCGTAGATGAGCTGCAATTGCCAAGCTCAGCTCACGGTATGCTGAATCAAAGTGCTCATTGAAGTTGGCACATTTGATCCGTCTAACCCTCGCGGGTGCATCTTGGGGTGCCAGCCCTCCAGTCAATACGGGCAAGATAACTTTCTGATGATCCACTGCCTCGTGACTTGCCTCATCTAGCTCCCTCTCAACCCAGCGACTACTGACAGAGGCTGGACTAAGGACGATTAGGAAAAGTGAGTGGCGTTGAATTCCCATCGAGATTGACTTGTCAATTGCTTCTCCAACGAGAAGATCTCTTACATCGCGCCAATACTCAACTCGGTCAGCAGATAGACGAGTGGTTAGGTGGTCTACGAAATCTGTATCTGCATGCGAATAGCTAATGAAGACCCCCGGCACAGAGTTGGGAAGCAATTCAGAATCTTCCATGGTTTTTAGCCTTCTAACCACTTCGGCGATTTCGCTCGCAATAGCACGGTCTAGAACTACGTCTTCGTCAGCTACATGGGCGGACGTCTTGCATCCGGGCGAGCGAGGAGGTGCAACATCATGACCCGCCCGCTCTGCGCTAAAAACATGCTTTTGGCAGCACGTCCAGCGATAAACGTCATGCCAGTTGGTCCGTGCGCCGGTATACACAAACTCCAACTCACCAGGGTGATATGAGCACAGAAACCCGTCTGACATGCTTGGTGTGGCTTGAATGTCGAATAGAGTAAGGTCAGGCTCGTACAACTTGCGACAGTTCTTGCAGATGAGCATGGCTTATGATGCCTAACTTGGATTCGACAGGTCCGGCGAACTCGTCCGGGCCTCCCATCGCCGTCGGCCTAACACGATCGCCCTCCTCCAGGCCGGGCCGCCAACACCACTCTGAGCACGGAGTTCCGTCGATCGACGAGCCGGGCACCCGGAGTTCGACAGGTCGGCCGAAGACGTCACGGCAGGTCCCCCAGGAGTCGGTCGGCGGGGCTCTGAACCGCCCAGGGGCCCCGGTTGAGGACGTGCGTGTAGATCATCGTCGTCGCGACGTCCGCGTGGCCGAGCAGTTCCTGGACGGTGCGGATGTCGTGCCCGTCCTCGAGGAGATGCGTCGCGAAGGAGTGCCGCAACGTGTGGCACGTGACGCGCTTCTGGAGCGCCGCGGCCACGACCGCCGTCCGAACCGCCCGCTGCAACACCGACTCGTGGAGATGATGCCGTCGGCGCTCGCCGGACGGCGGGTGGACGTAGGTCCGGGTCGCCGGGAACACCCACTGCCAGGCCCACTCACGCCCCGCGTTCGGGTACTTCCGCTCCAGCGCCCCCGGAAGGGCGACCCAGCCCGCACCCTCGGCGACGTCCGCCCAGTGCGATGCGGCCACCTCCTCCAGATGGGACCGCAGGACCGACCGGACCGCGGCCGGGAGCATCGTCCGCCGGTCCTTCGCCCCCTTGCCGTCCCGGATCGTGAGCTCGTGTCGCTCGAAGTCGACGTCCTTCACCCGGAGCTCGCAGCACTCGAGGAGCCGAAGGCCGGATCCATAGAGCAGCGTCGCCAGCCGACGCGGCACGCCGTGCATCCGCTCGAGGACCCGCCGAACCTCGCCCCGGGACAACACGACCGGGACGCGCACCGGTCGCTTCGCTCGGACGACCGCGTCGAGCCAGGGGAGGTCGCGTCCGTACACGTCGCGGTAGAGGAAGTAGAGGAAGAGGAGGGCGGCCAGCGCCTGGTTCTGCGTGGACGCCGACACCCGACCGTTCGTCGCCAGCCCGCTCAGGAACTCGGTGACGTGCTCCGCTCCGAGGTCCGCCGGCCGACGTCCGCCGTGATGGGCCACGAACCGCCGGATCCAGGAGACGTAGGCCTCCTCCGTCCGCGCGCTCAGGTGCCGCAGTCGCACGGCGCGCCGGACCGCCTCCCCGAGCGTCTTCGGCCGCCGTTCGCCCGGCGACTCGTGGAAGGGAGCCGGACGCTCGGAGACGAAGAACCCGGGCGCCGTCGTCGGACGGTCGCTCGCCTCGCCCGCCACCGACACGCCAACGCAGCGCGGCCCGACGCTCGGTCCGAGGCGCCGACGCCCCCACGTACGGCCCCGCGCGCGCAACGGACGTCGGCGGCACGCGACGCCGCGCCGAGGGCTACGGGCAGGGGTCACCGGACTTCTCACGCTCTCGCGCATCCTACCGCCACCACGCACATGGGGGGAGGGGCCACCCAACTTCCCCTCCGTGGCCGGCGCAGGCCGGAACGCGGGGGTGTGCGACGGCGGGACGGCCCGCACGTCGACGGCCGTCGGCGGGGCAGGTCCTGTCGAGGGGCCGCGGATGGTCACGGCACGTGCCCCCCGAAGCCTGACCGACCCGAGCCGCGTCGGTCTCGTTGACCGAGGTCTCTCCGTGGCTTCCGGTGCCCCGCCCGGCACGAGCCGCCCCTGCGCGCGACAGGTTGGACGTCGTGCATGACGCAATCCAACGTCGGCGTGGGCGACGAAGGCGCCAGAAGCGACGTCGGTCCACGACGGCAAGTTCGCGTCGCTCCTCGCGACGACGGTGCCCTGCCCGCGGCGCCGGACGGGCCCGCGCGCGCGCCGGGCGCCAGATCCCGCGTCCCGACTCGGGCGTGGCGCCGGTCCGGGGGATTGGGCGGGGACTGGGGGGTGCCAGGAACGTTGTTTTCCCGCCGCGTGAAAACAACGTTCCTGGCACCGCGCATCCGGGAGCGCGCCTCCCGGCAACCCGCGCCCCCGACGGGCTCCTACGCCGGCGGCTTGCGCTCGAAGCCCTTCGCGACCGCGGTGTTGAACGCGCGGACGCCGGCGACCAGCGCGTTGACCGTCGTGCGCAGCCCCCACCCGAGACGGTGGCGGACCTCGACCCAGGTCCCCGCCTTGAGCAGCGGGATCGAGAACGGCTTGCCGGTGGGCCCGTCCTTCTTGCGCAGGAAGACGTAGGCGAGCCCGAGGTAGAACGCCGCGAAGACGAGGATGAACGCGAGGTCGAGCGCCCAGCCGTTCGTCCCGAACAGCACCGGGCTCGCGCCTCCGCCACCGGCGGCGGGCACGTTCTCGACGATCGGGTTGCCGAAGGCGTCGAAGCCGACGACGCGCGACTGCACCGCCGGCACGCCGCCGAACGAGGTCTCCCGGATCGCGTCGGGGAGCAGCGACTTCACCCCGTCGTGCACCCAGTAGCCGAGGATCGCGACGACGCCGAGCGCCTTGCCGACGCCGCTGAGCTCGATCATCGCGTTGCTGAAGAGGAACTGCGGGATGATCACGAGGATCATCAGCATCACGGCCTTGTCGTTGCTGTCCACGGCGCTCGAGATCGCGAGCCCCAGCAGCGTCGCCGCGACGGCCCCCGACCAGAGCATCACGAACTGCCCGAGGAACGGCCCCCGCAGGTCGGCGAAGGCGTGCACCACCGCGAGCAGGCCCGCGGTCTGGAGCGCCGCGACGGCGGCGAGCGGCAGGACCTTGCTGAGCAGGTACGGCCCCACCTCGAGGTTGACGAACCGCTCGTGGCGGTACACCGCGAGCTCCTTGACGACCTCGCGGATCGCGCCGAACAGCCCGAGGAAGCAGGTCGTGATCGTCAGGACGAAGGACAGCTTGCCCTGGCGCTGCGCGAGCTGGATCGCGTTCTCGTCCGCCTTGCCCGACAGCACCAGCGCGACGAGGAGCCCGATCACCGGGGCCAGCGCGAGCGTGATGCCCAGCGACCGGCGGTCGCCGCGAATCAGCTGGACGTAGCGCGAGGTCAGCACCTTCGCCTGGCGCTTGAGGTCGCGGGGCCGCGCGAGCTCGATCGCGTGGCCGGGGCGCACGCGCGTCGCGTCGTCGGGCACCGGCGGCGCCGCGCGGCCGAGCACGTAGGTGCGGTAGGCGTCGCTCGCGCGGAACGCCGCCTCCCACTCCTCCGGCGTCTTCTCCTTCTCCTTGAGGTAGACCTCGCGGATCGCCGCGACGCCGAACCACCGCTTGAGCTCCCGGGGCGGCCCGAAGAACGCGAGCCGGCCCTTGACGAAGTACGCGACCATGTCGCAGGCGTCGAGGCTGTCCACGTAGTGCGTGATGCAGAACGTCGTGACCCCGCCGTCGGCGAGCTCGCGGAACAGGCTCATCATCTGCGCCTCGGTGCCGAGGTCGAGCCCGCTCGTGGCCTCGTCGAGGAACAGGACCGTCGGCTGCGAGAGCAGCTCCATCGCGATCGAGACGCGCTTCTTCTGCCCGCCCGACAGGAACTGGATCAGCGTCTCCTTCTGCGCGACGAGCCCGACCACCTTGAGCACGCGGTCGATGTTGGCCTCGATCTCGGCCTCGGTGGTGTCGTCGGGGAGCCGCAGCCTGCTCGCGTAGCGCAGCGCGTCCACGACCGGCAGGCCGTCGTGGAAGATCAGCTCCTGCGGGACGTAGCCGATCCCGCGCTTGAAGCGGTCGAACTGGTTGTAGAGGTTCTCGCCGTCGAAGAGGACCTGGCCCTCGGTGGCGGGCCGGCGGCCGTTGACGGTGTCCATGAACGTGGACTTGCCGCAGCCCGACGCGCCCAGCAGCCCCACGAACTCCTTGGGCAGGATCGTCAGCGAGACGTCCTTGAGCAGGTACAGGGGCTTGCCCGTCGCGCGGTCGTTGACCTGCTTGCCGATGCCGCGCACCTCGATGCGCGTGCCCGCCTTGCGCGGCTTGGTGGACAGCCGGCGCCCGTCGAAGGCGAGCGCGTACGGGCCCACCGACACGACGTCGCCCGCGGCGAGCGGGCGCGGCGCGAGCACCCGCTCGCCGTTGACGAAGGTGCCGTTGGTCGAGCCGAGGTCCACGACCGACCACGCCTCGCCCTCCTTGCGCAGCTCGGCGTGCGCGCGGGAGACGACCGGGTTGTCGAGCGCGAGGTCGCACTCGGCGCCGCGGCCGACGACGACGCGGGCCTTGCCCGTCAGCTCGACGGCGACCGTCGTGAGCGTGTGCTCGCCGCCGCGCGCGACGACGGTGCGGTCGGCGGGCACCGGCGTCGGCGCCGGGGCGGGCGTCGGGGCGGGCTTCGGGGCCGGGGCGGCCGGCGGCGGCGCGGGCGGCGGGGTCACGGCCCGGCTCGCCGCGACCGGCGCCGGCGCGGCGGGCGCTGGCGGCGGCGGCGGAGCCGGCGGCGGCGCCTTCGCGGGGCTCTTCGGGGGCGGGGCCACCGTCATCGCCATCGCGGCGCGCCGGCGGGCCTCGGCCTCGGGGTCCACGATCCGCACCGCGAGCGCGACCTCGCCGACGGTCAGACGGTCCCCGTCCACCAGCGCGACCTTGCCCTCGACGCGACGTCCGTTGACGAAGGTGCCCACGCGGCTCGACAGGTCCTCGACGACGACGCCGTGGCCCTCGCGCAGCAGGCGGCAGTGCCGCCGCGACACCGTCGGGTGGTGGAGGAAGAGGCGCGCGTCCTCGGCGCGCCCGACGAGGAACTCCGTCCAGCCGGCGGGGCCGACGGACGTCGGCGCACCGCCGCCCTCGCCCATCGGGGTCAACGTGATCTCGAGGTCCACGGAGCGGCTCCCCTCGCGTTCACTCGACGAACGTCAGCAGCACCTTCCACGTCCCGCCCTCGCGGATGGCGAGCGCGGTGCCGCGGACGACCGTCTCGTCGTCGGAGTCCTTGTCCACGGCCACGAACTTGAACAGCGCCCAGTCGGGCCCGACCGGGACCGCGTCGGTCACGCGGGGCCGCCCGATCGAGAAGCCCGCGAGCCCCTCGGTGAGCAGCGCGACCACGGCCGCCGCGTCCTTCGCCCCCGCGTGCTCGCCCACGACCGCGAGCACGGCCGACGGCGCGCGCTCGGCGACCGTGTCGGGCTTCTCGGCCTCGAGCAGCGCGAGCGACGCGACGACCGAGGTCCGCGCGGCCTCGAGGTCGGGGGTCGCGGCCGACGGGACCTTGCCGAGCCGGGACCGCGTCGAGTCCACGTCCTCGGGGGAGAGGCCCGACCCCTTGAGCAGCGCGAGCAGGTCGGCGCGCGCGGCGACGACCTCCTCGGCGACGTCGTCGGTCGAGCGGTCGGCGCGCGGCGTCTTGCCGGGCGGCGCCGGGACGTCCATGCCCGGGTCGGGCGGCGGCGTGTCCATGCCCGTCGCCCAGGTCCCGCCGCCCATCGCCGCCTCGCCCATCGCGGGCTCGGGCTGCGAGGACCACGTGCCGCCGCCCATCGCGGCCTCGCCCATCGCGGGCGGCGCGTCGCCCATGGCCGGCGGCGTCGGCGGGTCGCCCATCGCGGGCGGCGTGGGCACGTCGCCCATCGCGGGGGGCGCGGGCGTCTCGCCCATCGCGGGCGGGGTCGGTCCGGCGTCGTTGCGGCCGACGGGGGTGCCGCCGTCCTTGGCGCCGTCCTTGCTCCCGCCCGAGCCCGACCAGAAGGGGATCGACGCGAGGCCCGCGGCGACCACCGCCGCCGCGACGAGCACGCCGACGGGGACGCGGCGGCGCGCGGGGCCCGTCGCCGCGGGACCCGCGGGCGAACGCGCCGGCGCCGGCGCGTTCGCGGGCGCCGCGGCGTGCGGGGCGGCGGGCGTCGCGGGCCCCGCGGCGGGCCGCTCGGTCCGCTTCGGCGCCGGCTCGGCGGCCGCGGGCGCGCCGCCGTGCCCGGCCGCGCCGTGCAGGCGGCCGTACTCGCGCTCGGTCGTGATCCGCGAGAGGTCGCGCGCGAGCTGCTCGGCGCTCTGGTAGCGCTGGGCGGCCGCGCGCCGCAGCGCACGGTCCACGATCGAGTCGAGGCGCTGGTCGAGGCCCGCGCGCGCCTCGCTCGGCAGCTCGAAGCGGCCCACCGGCGCGTGGCCCGTCAGCATCTCGTAGAAGACGACGCCGAGGCTGTAGAGGTCGCTGCGCGGGTCCGCGGCGCTCGCGTCGTCGAGCTGCTCGGGCGCCATGTACTTGAGCGTGCCGAGCACCGCGCCCGTGGTGGTCAGCGCGGGGGCGCCCGCCTCGAGGCCCTTGGTGCGCGCGATGCCGAAGTCGGCGATCTTCGCGTGGCCCTCGCCGTCGATCAGGATGTTGCCGGGCTTGATGTCGCGGTGGACGACGCCCTTCTTGTGCGCGTAGTCGAGCGCGGCGCAGGTCTGCTGGACGATGCGCAGGCACAGCTCTTCCTCGAGCGGGCCCCCGTCGAGCAGCGTGCGCAGCGAGACGGGCTTGCCCTCGCGCCCCACCACGATCGCCATGACGATGTAGGGCAGCCCGTCCTCCACCCCCATGTCGTGCACCGAGACGATGTTGGGGTGGTCGAGGCTCGCGAGCGTGCCCGCCTCGCGGTCGAAGCGACGGCGGAACTGCTCGTCGCTGGCGAGCTCGGGCGAGAGGATCTTGACCGCGACCGCGCGCCCGAGCGCCGTCTGCGTCGCGCGGTAGACGCGGCCCATCCCGCCGACGCCGAGCAGCGACTCGATGCGGTAGCGCCCGCCCGCGAACGACTTTCCCACGAGCGGGTCGGTGGCGTCGGCCGGCGGCGGCGGGGGCGGCCGCACCTCGACGGTGCCCTCCGCGGCGGCCGCGGCGGCGACGTCCACGTCGCGCCCGCAGCCCGGGCAGCGCGCGCGGCGCTGCGTCGGGTCGGTGGGCGGCGGGACGGCGGCCTGGCACGAGGGGCAGCGCATCGGACCGGGGAGTGTAGCCGCGAGGCCCCGGCGCGCCCCCCCGGCGTTCCGACGGTCAGCGCGGCTCGACCGTGAACCCGACCCGGGTGGACCGTCCCGTCCGCGCGTCGAAGGCGACGAGGACGTGCCGCCCGGCGGCCACGCGGAGCAGGACGGCCTCCCCCGCCGGGACCCGCCGCTCGGTCGTCGCGTCGAGCACGACGCGTGCCCCGTCACGGGGGTCCGCGCAGCGCACGCGCACGACGACGTCCGCGCCGCCGGCCGCGTCGGCCTCGAGCCGCGCGCGGTCGCGCGGGGCCGCGACCTCGGGGGCGGCGCCCTCGGGGTCGAGCGGCGCGGCGCACGCGGGGTCGTGGGCCGGCAGCGCCTCGACGGCGAGGCCGGTCTCGGCGCGCCACCCGGCCCACGCGGGCGGGAACAGCGCGACGTCGCGGCGCACGGTCGGGCGCGTGCCGCGGCACCGCGCGCACACGACGCAACCGGTCGTCGCGTCGAGCTCGACGCGGACGTGGACGCGGCAGCGCGCGAGCGGCGCGGCCCCGCGCGGACGCAGGTCGCGACGCCGCTCGGGGCAGGTGGGCCCGGGCGCGAGCCCGGTGTCGGCGCAGACCTCGAGGGGCTCGACGTCGGCGGGCGGCGGGAACGGGCGCGGGGCCGGGTCGGCGAGCGCGAGCACGTCGAAGAGCAGCGGCACCGCGGCCCGCGCGCCGACCAGCGTGTCGTCGGGGGCGCCGTCGAGGCGGCCGCGCCACACGACGACCACGACGTCCTGCGTCCACCCGGCCGCCCACGCGTCGCGCCGCCGCGACGACGTGCCCGTCTTCCACGCGACCCCCTCGCCCGGCGCGCCCGCGGGGCGCGCGCGGCCCGCGTCGGCGAGCGCCGAGGTCACGAGCGCGCACGCGCCCGGCGAGAGGACGCGGTCGCCCGCCGCGACGGGCGCGTCGGCGAGCAGCCGCAGCGGCCGGTGCACGCCGCCGGCCGCGAGCGTCGTCGCGGCCTCGGCCAGCTCGAGCGGCGTGACGTCGTCGGTGCCGAGCGCGAGGTCGGCGCCCGGCGCGTCGGCGCCGCGCACGTGTGCGAGGCCCGCGCGGCGCAGCGTCGCCGCGAGCGCGCCGTCGGGCAGCGCGGCGGCGAGGCGCACGGCGGGCACGTTGAGCGAGGTCGCGAGCGCCTCCGCCGCCGTCACCGGCCCGTGCACGCGCGCGTCGAAGTTGCGCGGGGCCCAGTCGGGCGCCGCCCACGGCAGGTCGAGCAGCGCCGTCGTCGGCACGACGAGCCCCGCGTCGAGCGCGTGCGCGTACAGGAACGGCTTGACGGTCGAACCCGCGCTGCGCGGGGCCTCGGTCGCGTCGAGCACCGACGGGTCGGCGCGGCGCGCGCCGACGAGCGCGCGCACCGACGCGCTGCGCACGTCCACGACCACGACCGCGACGCCGTCGGGCGCCGGGGCCTGCGCGGCGAGCGCCTCGACGGCGCGCTCGAGCCCGGGCTCCACCGTCGTGCGGCCCGCGCCCGCGCGCGCCCACGCGTGCCCGCCGAGGTCGGGGAAGCCCCCGCGGTCCACGACGACGGGGCGCGCCTTCGCCGCGGCGCACGCCGCCGCGTCGAGGGTCCCCTCCTCGCGCATGCGGTCGAGCACGCGGTCGCGCCGGGCCCGCGCGCCCGCCGGGTCGCGGCGGGGGTCGAAGCGCGTCGGCGCGGGGAGCGTCGAGACGATCAGCGCCGCCTCGTCGGCCGAGACGTCGGCCGGCCGCTTGCCGAACCACGCGGCGCACGCGGCCGCGACGCCACGCAGGTTGCCCGGGAGCGGGACGGCGTCGAGGTAGCGCTCGAGGATCTCGTCCTTGGACCAGCGCCGCTCCGCCTGCCACGCGCGCAGCGCCTGCAGCGCCTTGCCCGCGAAGGTGCGCGGGACCCGCGTCGTCCAGCGCACGGCCTGCATCGTGATCGTCGAGCCGCCCTCGACCGCCGCGCCCGCCGTCGCGCACGCGACCGCGGCGCGCGCGAGCGCGCGCACGTCCACCCCGCGGTGCGCGTAGAAGCGACGGTCCTCGGCGGCCACGAGCGCGTGGACGAGGTGGGGCGACGCGTCGGCGAGGCGGAACGGGAGACGACGGGCCCCGTCGGCGTCGAGGCCCACGTGCATCGCGGTCCCGTCGGCCGCGGACACGACCGACGCGGGCGCGCGGTCGGCGACGTCGGGGAACGGCGCCGAGAGGTCGGCGACGCGCAGCGCGACGAACGCCGACACGACGACGCCGATCGCCGCGGTGGCGGCGGCGCGCAGCCGCCTCCCCCGCGAGCGGGCCGGCGTCGCCGCGCGCGTCACCGCGAGACCTCGACCGTCGAGCCCGCGCTCGCGCCCGAGACGGCGGGGTCGTAGAGCAGCTCGACCCGTGCGCCCGGCCACACGTAGCGCCCGGGCGTCACCGCCCGCACCTCGTAGGTCTGGCGGAAGGTCCTCGTCCCGCGCGCGGCAGTGCGGAAGAAGAGGACGCGGTCGTCGCGCACCTCGACGCGGTCGGGCGCGAGGTCGCCGTCGCGGCGGTCGGCGCGCTCGACCTCGAGGCCGCCGGGCAGCACGTCGGTGACGAGCACCTGCGCCGCGCCCTCGGGCAGCTCGCCCTCGAGCACGACGCGGTGGACGCGGCCGCGGGCGAACGGCCCGGACACGTCCTCGACGCGGCGCGTCACGCGGGCGCCGGCCTCGTGCGCGGCGAGGTCGGGCGTGCGCGGGACGCCCTCGGTGCGCACGACGACGGTCGTCGCCCCGCCCGCGGCGAGCGACCACGTCCACGGGTCGCCCGGGCCCACCTCGAGCGTCGCGCCCGCACCCGAGAACGACGTCTCGTGCCCGCCGGCGACGAGCCGCCCGGACGCCGCCGGCGCGCCCCCCCGCACCCGCGCGTCGTGGTGGACCAGCGCGAGCAGGGACGTCGCGTCCTCCTGCGGCGTCGTCGCGCCGCGCCCGAGCGCGTCGGTGAGCCGCGCGACCAGCGGCCCGACGCGCGGGTCGTCGGGGCGCGCGTCGTCGAGCGCGGTGAGCAGCAGCGCCGCGCTGCGCAGGGGCGACGCGAGCGCGCCGCCTCGCTGGCGCGGTGTCGCGAACGGGTCGTCGCGCGTCTCGAGCAGTTCCGCCGCGCGCGCGAGGTCGCCGCCTCGCACGAACGCCGCCGCGAGCCGGGCGCGGTCCTCCACCGTCGTCGCGCGCTCGGCGAGCACCTCGAGCCACGTGCCGGTCGCGCGCCCCGCGAGCGCGAGCACGTGGGCGTCGTAGGGCGAGCCCTGGCCCTCGGAGAGGCGCCGCTCGACGCGGTCGAGGAGCGCGTCGAGCCGGTCGTCGGGGACCGCGTGCCCGAGGCGACGGGCCTCGAGGAGGAAGTGGCCGCCGTAGGCGGTGCCGAACGGGTCGGGCTCGACGCCGCCGGGCCAGCACGCGAGCCCGCCGTCGGAGGTCTGCATCGAGAGCAGCCGGTCCACGGCGCCGTCCACGGCGCTCGCGGCCACGAGGTCGGCGCCGAGGTCGGCGTCGTCGCCCCGCGAGGCCTCGAGCATCGCGAGCAGCGGGAACGCGCGCGACGTCGTCTGCTCGACGCACCCGTAGGGGTAGTCGCGCAGGCGGTCGAGCGCCGCGCCCCACACGACCGGCGAACCCGTGCCGACGACGACGCGCGCCCGTCGGGTCGAGGGGGCGAGGTCGCCCGGGAGCGGTCCGTCCACGGTCTGCCCCGCGGCCACGGTGCGCACCTCGTGCGCGACGACCCACGGCGAGGCCGGCCGCACGAGGACGCGCGCGCGGCGCACGGCCTCGTGCCCCGCGGCGTCGCGCGCCGTCACGGTGACCGTCGCGGTCCCGAGGCGGTCGAGCGCGCGCACGCGCAGCGGCGGCCCGTCCTCGACGCGCTCGAGCCCGTCGAGCGCGACCTGCGTCACGACGCCGTCGCCCCGAGCCTCGACGCCGACGTCGAAGAGGTCGCCGGGCGCGACCGCGCGGGGCCCGTGCACCGCGAGCCCGATCGGCCCGCGGACGACGAGGTCGCGCGCGACCGCGCCCGTCCCGCGCCGCGTCGCGCCCACGACGACGAGCCGCAGCCGGCCCTCGTAGGCGGGCAGGTCGAAGGCGACGTCGGCGTGGCCGTCCACGGCCACGCGACGCGACGCGAGGGCGACGGTCTCGATCACCGCGGCGTCGGTCGCGCCCAGACGCGCGGCCGAGAGCCCGTCGCTCCCGCCCTCGTCGCCGCCCGGTTCGGGGTCGCGCGCGGAGAAGCGCGCCCCCTCGAAGAGCCGCGTCCACGCGTCGGCGGCCTCGGTGTCGAGGCGGCGGACGGCGCCGAAGAACGCCGTCGGGTCGGCGTCGGCGTGGAGCGTGCGCGCGAGCACGCCCTGGTCCACGAGGTGCACGCGCACGTCGGCGGGCTCGGCGGTGGAGACCCGCACGACGACCCGGCCCTCGGGGAGCGCCTGCGCGGGCGCCTCGACGTCGAGCGCGAGCGCGCGCTCGGGGCGCGCGACGCGGACGGCGGCGCTCGCGAGCAGGCGGACGTCGCCCTCGGCCCCGCGCGCGCCGCGCACGAGCGTCAGCGTCGCGTGCAGCGACGGCGCGCGCACGTCGCCGAGGGGCACCTCGAGCCGCTGGCGGCCCGCGACGAGCTCGACGGGCTGCGCGAGCAGCGTGCCGGCGCCCTCGACGGTGAGGAGGCCGCGGCCGGCGAACGGCACGTCCGCCTCGAGCGCGAGCGGGAGGCCCGGCTGCGCCGTCGGCGCGACGGAGCGCAGCGCGAGCGACGCCGTCGCGTCGGGCAGCCCGCCGAGGGCGACGACCCCGTCGTGGCGCCAGAACCGCACCGCCGCCGGCGCGCACGCCTTCGCGCCGACGCGGACGGAGAACGACCCGTCGCCGATCGCCGGGAGCATCCACCGCGCGCGGCCCTCGACGACCTCGACGGTCGTCGTCGCCACGACGTCGGCGACCTCGCTGCTCTCGTAGGTCCAACCGCGGTGCGCGCGCCGCCACGTCCCGCGGACGATGCGACGCTCGACGACGACGTCGGCCGTCGCGGTCGCCGCGCCGGCCGCGCCGGTCGCGCCCGCCGCGCCGACGAGGACGACCTCGACCGCGCCCCCGTCGGTGACCCGCACGCCGAGCCGCGGGCCCGCCGGCCGCGCGACGCGCTCGACCGAGCGGGTGATCGCGCGCCCCGAGAGGTCCACGACCTCGACCGAGACCACGCCGCGCATCGCGACCGCCGCCCGCCCGGCGGCCGGGACCTGGGCCGAGACCGTCGCGCGGCCCGCCGCGTCGGTGGTGGACTCGGCGGGCGCCGTCGAGAACGAGCCCGACGGCGACACGGTGTCGCCGAACGCGTACCCGGCCACCGGCGCGTCGTCGAGCACCGGCGCCCACGCGGTCTCCGTGCGCACGGTGCGGCCCGGTGCCGGCTCGCCCGTGAGGAGGCGCACGTCCACGGTCACGTCGCCGCGGCCGTCGAGGGTCCACGGCTTGTCGCCGGCGGAGAGCGTCGCCTCGATGCGGTCGGGGACGAAGGCCTCCACCCGGAACGCCGTCCCGCCCGCCGGCTTGTCGCGGCCGGGTGCGGTCACGTCGAGCGTCCACGCGCCGACGGGCGCGTCCGCGGCGAGCGGGAGGTCCACGTCGAGCAGGCCCGTCGGCGTCGCGCGCCGCTCGAGCCGACGCACGACGCGGCGGTCGGGCCCGCGCAGCGTGAGCACGAGCGGCACGCCTTCGGGCGGCGCCTCGCCCTGCGCCGTGCGCACGATCGCGTCGAGGTGGACGACCTCGCCCGGGCGCACGACGCCGCGGTCGGCGCGCACCCACGCCTCGACGCCGCGGGCCGGCGAAGCGCCCTCGACCTGACGCGCGTCGGGCGCGACGCGGTGCCCGCGCAGGTCCACCCACGCGACCTCGGTGGGCGTGGACACGACGACGACCGCGGTCGCGAGCGCGACGTCGCGCGCGACGAAGAGGCCCTGCGCGTCGGTGCGGCCCTCGGCGACGAGGCGGTTCTCCTTCGTGCGGGCCGCGACGCGGGCCCCGGCGACGGGCGCGCCGTCGGAGATCCGCGCCACCCACACGACGACGCCCTCCTCGCGCACGCGGACGACGGCCCCGAGGTCGCTGCGCTGGACGACGACGGACTCGCTGCGCCAAGGCGTGCGCGGGTCGGAGACCTCGACCTCGAAGGCGCCGCGCAGGTCGGCGCCGAACAGGGCCGCGAGGTCCACGCGCTGCGAGAAGCGCCGGTTGCGCTCGGCGGAGATCGCGACGCGCCGCCGCGCCGGCTCGCCCGCGAGCCGTCCCGCGGAGCGCCAGCCCAGCGCGAGCGGCACGAGGTTGTCCTCGGGCACGCGCACGAGCGAGACCTCGACCTCGGGCACGTTGACGCCCTCGACGACGAGCTCCGGCGCGGCCTCCGTCGAGAGGTGGCCGCCGTCGCCGACGACGGAGAGCGACGGCTCGGGCTCGGGGACGCGGAGCACGCGGCGGGCGTCCTTCTCGAGCCGCAGGCCCGGCTCAGCGCGCAGGCCCGCCTTGGCGACGACGGCGACGGTGGCGCCGACCGCGAACGAGCCGACGATGCGCACGCCGCCGTCGTCGGGGCGCACCTCGAGGTCGGCGGGCGCGGGGTCCACGGTCACGAGACCGCGCAGGTCCTGCGGCGCGAGCGCGCGGGAGAACGTGAGGGCGACGGCCGGACGGTCGCCGCCGGTGTCGAGCTCGGCGGACACGAGGCGCAGGTCGCGCGCGAAGCGGAGGGTCCGCCGCAGGGCGACCTCCGTCGCCTCGCCCCCGACGGTCGAGCGCAGCCCCGCGGCGAGCTCGAAGGCGACGTCGCCGTCGGGCAGCGAGGCGAGCACGCCGTTCCACGCCGTGCCGCTGCCCTCCCACCGCACGGCGAGCGGCGCGCCCGCGGCGTCGCGCACGCGGGCACGCTGCGCGAGCTCGCCCTCGGCGACGGGCCCGGTGAGCTCGACGACGACGACGGCGCGGCCCAGGACGTCCACCGTCGTCAGGGGGTCCTTGGCGAGGTCGAAGCGGCCCGTGCGCACGACGACCGGCTCGCCGCCGCGGACGGGGCGCCCGTCGAGCGAGGCGAGCGAGGCGCCGAAGCGCACGCGGTACGTCGAGAACGGCGCGAGCGGGGCGCGCGGGACGAGGCGCAGGCGGCGCGGCGTCTCGAAGCTCGCGTCCACGGCCGCGCCCGGCTCGAGCGACACCTGCTCGACGGCGAGCGCGACGCCGACGCGGTCGGGCGTGGTCATCGGCGCGTCGAAGTCCACGCGCACGACGGGCCGCGTCGGCGGGCCTTCGGAGCTGCTCGCGACGACCGCGACGGTGCGCGACGGACGCTCGCGCGCGACGTGCAGCGCGACCGACGCGACGAGCAGGAGGAAGAGCGAGACGGAGAGACACGGGGAGCGCAGGAGGCGCGCGATCATGGGAGCCGCCGTCGCGGAGTCGTGGGCGCGGCGCGTCACCCGGCGCGCCGCCCCCGCCGCGGAACGCGGGTTATACACCCCCACGACAGGTTGTGGGGTATCGCCCGATCGTCCCGGCGCCAGGAAAGTTGTTTTCACGGGGCCGCGCCGTCGGCCGGGCTGCCGCCACGGCGTGAAAACAACTTTCCTGGCTCCGCCTAGCGCAGGTACAGCGCGTGCTCGAGGGTGAGCACCGACAGCGCCGTCGAGAGCGCGACGCCGGGCTTGTGGCTCGCGGTCACCGGCACCAGGAACGACCCCGCCGCGGTCCCGTTCATCACCTGCTGCTGCGAAAGGGCGAACGCCCACGCGCGCCACGGGTCGTCGAGCGCGCCCTGGAGCAGGATCGAGAGGCGCACGCCGTAGTAGAGCGTGTAGAGGTTGGGCGGGCGGTCGGCCGGCAGCCCCTTCAGGTAGGCCTTCCACTGGTCGAGGACCCCGGCGGGCTTGTCCGCCCACGCGATGTGCCCGACGAGCATGCCCGCGGGGGCGAGGCTCGCGCTCGGACCCTGACGGTACACGTACGAGAACTTCGCCGCACCGCCCCACACGTAGTTGAGGAAGATCTCGAGGCCCTGCGTCAGCTTGGGCGAGGGCGGGACGCCGGCCGCCCGCGCCGCCTCGAAGGCCTGGGCCACCCACGCCGTCACCGACAGGTCCCCCGACGGGTCGTTGGGACGGTACCGGTAGCCGCCCAGCGGCCCCTGCGACTGCTCGAAGAAGGCGAGGCCCCGCCGCACCCGCTCGCGCAGCTCCTCCGACCCGGTCGAGGCCGCCGCCTGCGCGAGCGCCATCAGCGCGATCGCCGTCGTGTACTGCTGGCCCGAGCCGGGCCACGACCCGTCGGCCTTCTGCTGCTTCTTGAGCCACTCGATGGCGCGGCCGAGGTAGGGGTCGAACCAGCCGTTGACGTCCTGGTCGCGGAAGTCGAGGAACGCGATCGTGGCGAGGCCCGTCGTCGCGACGGCGAAGACGTCCCCGGTGGAGTCCCATTTCCCTAGGCAGGTGGGGTTGTGCTTGAGCGCGTCGCACCGCTCCTTGGTCCCCTGGTCGGACAGCGAGCCGTCCTCCTTCTGGTGGAGCGCGATCCACGCGAGGCCCGAGTGGATCGCGTCGAGGAGCCCGACCGCGTCGCGCTGGCGCAGCTTGTCGAGCTGGTCCACCCGGCGCTGCTCGGCGGCGTCCACGTCGGCCACCGGCGGGTTGGTGTCCTTGCCGCGACGGTTCTGCCGGTCCTGCACGAACTGCCGCAGCAGCCCGTCCGAGGCGAGGTCGCCCCCCGACCCCGGCGACGTGGGGAGGAGGAAGCGTCGCAGGTGGCGCGTGAGCTGGTCGAGGTCGGCGTCGTTGGCCGAGCGGGCGAGCACCTCCGCCGTCGCGGCCAGCCGCCCGGCGACCGCGGCCCGTTGGGCGTCCGTCAGGCGCGCCGTCGCGAGCGCCTTCTCGAGCTCGGCCTGCTTGGTCGCCGCGTTGAGCGCCGTCTCGAGGCGCGCCACCACGGCGGCGCGCGCCGGGTCGGCCATGAACGCGGCCTCGTTCTTCTGCAACCGCTTGGCGAGCGCGAGCGCCTCGGCGAGGCGCCCCTCCTTCTGCAACTCGAGCACGTCCTGCCACGTGGCCGTCGCGCGCGCGAGCGCCTCCGCCCGCTTGGCGTCGGCGTAGGACCGCCCCCCCGCCAGCGGCGGCGGGCCCGGGGGCGGACGCTCGGCGGCCGGCGGCTCCTCCGTGGGCGCGTGGAGCGCTCCGCCCTCGCCCAGCGACGTCGGCGGCTCGTCGTGGACGACGAGGGCGTACGCGCCCCCACCGAGCGCCAGCACGACCGCGAGGCCGACGAGCCGGGACCGCACGCACTCCGCTCCGGGCGACGCCGCGCCGCCACCCCCGAGGATACCGACGCCGCACGCTCCGTCCGAGCGTGCGTCCCCCGGGGGTGCGCGCCCACGGCCACGGTCGTACGCCGCGGATCAGCGCCGTAGGAGCAGGTGACGGCGGTTGGCGAGCGCCGAGATCGGTGCGTCGAGCACCTCGGCGTGCGCCCCCGCCCGTCGCGCGACCTCGGCCAGCCGCGTCGGGTCCACCGCGAGGAGCCCGAGGCGCGCGCGCACCGCGCCGTAGGCCGACCCGCGCGCCCGGCGCAGCCGCGCCCACGCGTCGCGCAGGGTGCCGCGCCTCCACGCGGTGCGCAGGAGCCCGCGTGCGTCCGCCCACCGGCTGTCGGCGACGACCAGATCGGACACGAGGATCCGCGCCCCCGGGGCCGCGACCTCGAGCAGCGCACGCACGAGCGCCTCCGCCGCGGCGACGTCGGGGAGGTACTGGACCACGCTGTGGCAGAGGATCGCCGAGTAGCGACGCCCCGCCGCCGCGCCGAGGTCGCCCGGGCGCGCCGCGTGCACGAGGTGCACCTGCGCGCCCCCCACGCCCGCGAGCCGGGCGCGCGCCGCCTCCACGAGCCGCGGGCTCCCGTCCACGCCGACCACCGAGCGCACCGTCGGCGCGAGCGCCGCGAGCACGAACCCGCCGCCGCACCCGACGTCGAGCAGGTCGTCCTCGCGGCCCAGCGCGAGCACCCTCGCCGCCTCGGGCGCGAAGCCCGCCGCGTCGGCCTCGCTCTCGGCGTCGCCGACGACGTCGTGGTCGCGCCAGAACTCGGCCCACGTGGCGGGAGGAGCGGTCACGCCTCCACGGTACTGGACGCGCGGCGACGGCGGGCGAGCCGAGGGGCGCCGGCACGACGGGCGGCCGCCCCGCCCCGCGTCGGGGGGCCCTCGTGCGTGCGTCCAGAGCCGACGGACACGCGGCGCCCCCCCGAATCGCGCCCCGCGCTCCCGACCGCGCACGGAGTCGCGACGCGCCTCGGTCCCGGATCCCTCCTCCGCGGTGGACGCGCGGCGACGGCAGGCGAGCCGAGGGGCGCCGGCACGACGGGCGGCCGCCCCGCCCCGCGTCGGGGGGCCCTCGTGCGCGCGTCCAGAGCCGCCGGACACGCGGCGCCCCCCGAATCGCGCCCCGCACGCCCGACCGCGCACCGAGTCGCGACGCGCCTCGGTCCCGGATCCCCCGTCCGCAGCGGACGCGCGACGAAGACGCGAGGCCCGCCGCGACGCGGGCCGCAGGGCGCGAGACGGTATGGGCAGAGATCAAGGGCAGCGCCGGAGCGTCGGTCGAGCGCGCGAACGCGGGACCCCGTCGACTTCGCGGACAGGACGGCGCAGCGCTCGGGTCCCCGCCCCCGTCGATCCCTCGTCCCCCCTCGTCCGCTCCGGTCCTCCTCCCTCCGCTCGCCATCCGCTCCCGTCGCCTACCGCTTCTGTCCTCCCTGTACCTGTTCTGATCTCCAATCGATCGTCCCCCCACGCCCGCCGCCGCGAGGCCCGCTCGACGTCCCCGGGCGCCGCCGCGCGAGAGGGTTCCGCGTCTGGGCTCGCTTGGGACGCGCGACGTGGGGCCTCCGTCGCGGCCCGCCGCGTCCGACCGGCCCGCCATCCCCCTCGTCACGCCCCTCGTGGCCCGCGCGTCACTGCCCCAGGCCGTCGTTGGCCGCTGCGCCCGGCACCTGGAACGTCGTCGTCGGGGCCGGCGTGCCGGCGAGGCCCGCCGCGCCCGTCCAGAGCAGGACGCCGCCGGCGCCGCTCGGGGAGAGCGTCGCCGAGCCGAGCAGGAGGTCCGGCGTGCCGTCGCCCCCGACGTCGCCGACGAGGAAGGACGTCTGCCCGAGGCGGTCCCCCGCCGTCGGGGCGACACGCGCGAGCACCGCGTCCGGCGTCCGCGCGCCGGTGAGCCCGGCCCCGCCGCGCCACAGCGCACACCGGCCCGCGGGCCCCGTGGCCGCGACGACCGCGTCGAGCGCGGTGGCGGCCACGTCGGCGACGCCGTCCCCGCTGACGTCCACCACCCGCCAGCCGAACGCGACCTTGCCGCCGAGGAGGTCCGTCGCGACCGCGCCCGGCACCGTCAGCAGCGCGTCCTCGGTCTTGGCGCCCGCGAGCCCCGCGCCGCCCCGCCAGACGCGGATCGACCCCGCGTCCACGACCGCCGCCACGTCGGCCCGCTCCGCGCGCGCGACGACGTCGAGCACGCCGTCGCCCGACACGTCGGCGAGCGCGAGCCCGGTCCCCGCGCCACCCACCGCGACGTCGCCGAGCCCCAGCGCGTCGAGCGCCACCGCGGCCGCGGGGCCCAGCCTCGCGTCCTCGTTCTTCGCGCCCGTCATCGTCGCGCCGCCGCGCCAGACGAGCACCGCGCCGACGTCGGCGAGCACGCCCTGGTCCGCCCACGGCGACGCGACGACCGCGTCGAGCACGCCGTCGCCCGACACGTCGCCCACGAGCAGCGCGCCGTCGCGACCGAGCTGGTCGCCCGCGATCGGCGCGATCGCGGTCATCGTCGCGTCGGCCGGTCGGACGCCCGTGGGCGACGCGCCGCCGCGCCAGAGGTGGAGCGCCCCCGCGGTGACGACGGCCCCGACCGTCGCGCCGGGCGCGAGCGCGAGCACGTCGAGCACGCCGTCGCCCGACACGTCGGCGACGTGGACGTGGCCCGTCGCGCCGCCGAGCGAGGCGCCGGCGACCGCGCCGAGCGCGCGCAGCGTCGAGGTCGGCGCGACGGTGCCCGTCAGCCCCGCCCCGCCGGCGAACACCCACAGCGCGCCCGTGTCGGCGGCCCCGGAGTCGGCGTGACGGCTGGCGACCACGACGTCGAGCGTCAGGTCGGCCGTCGTCTCGACGAGCCACAGGCCCGACGCCCCGAGGCGGTCGCCCACGATCGGCGACGGGACGCGCAGCGTGGCGTCGGGCGGACGCGTGCCGACGAGCCCCGCGCCGCCCGTGAAGACGTAGGCGGCCCCGACGTCGAGCAGGCCCGGCCGGTCGCCGTCGGGCGCGACGGCCACCACGTCGCGCACACCGTCGCCGGTGACGTCGCCGAAGCGCACCGCGTCGGTCGCCTGCTCGTCCACCGCCCGACCGAGGCGGTCGTTGGCCGTGCCGCCGGTCACCGCGAGCGTCGCGTCCGCGGTCCGCGTGCCCGAGAGCCCCGACCCGCCGCGCCACACGAGCACCGCGCCGACGTCGGCGACGCCGCCGACGTCCACGGTCGGCGCCCACGTGACCACGTCGAGCACGCCGTCGCCGCTCACGTCCACGGCGCGCACGAGGTCGCCCACGCCGTCGCCGGGCGCCGTCGTCGCGGGGAGCAGGCTCGCGTCGGGCGCGCGGGCCCCGACGAGCGCCCCGCCGCCCTTCCAGAGGTAGAGCGCGCCGACGTCCACGACGGCGACGTCCACGGTCGAAGCGCCGCCGACGACGTCGAGCACGCCGTCGCCGGTGACGTCGGCGAGCAGCCGCAGGCCGATCGCGTCGCCCGGCGTGCCGCCCGGGACCGACAGCGTGGCGTCGGGCGCGCGCGCGCCGACGAGCGTGGCGCCGCCCTTCCACACGTAGATCGCGCCGAGGTCGCCCTGGCCCGCCGCGTCGGCGAGCGGGGCGGAGACGACGAGATCGGCGACGCCGTCGCCGGTGACGTCGCCGACGAGGACCGGCGGCGCGCCGCCCCCGAGCCGGTCGGTGGCCGCCGCGCCGGTGACGGTCAGCGTGGCGGTCGGCGCGCCCGCGGGCGTCGTCGCGCCGGCGAAGACGTAGACCGCGCCGGCGTCGATCGCGCCCGGGAGGTCGGCCTGGCTCGCGACGGCGACGAGGTCGCCGCGCCCGTCGCCGGTCACGTCCACGACGCGCGCGCCGAGCAGCGGCTCGACGTCGGCCCGCAGCACGAGACGCGTGGTCGCCGCGGGGACCGCGTCGTCGCGCCCCTCGAGGACGACTTCGGTGACGCCCACGCGGTGGCCGAGCGGCACCTGCCACCGCAGCGCCACGGTCGTCGGCGAGGTCGCGCCGACGACCGGGGCGAGCTCGAGGCCCGGCGGCGCGTCGAGCAGCCGCAACGAGACGAGGTGGCCCGGGCTCGCGACGGTGACCGTGCACGCGGCCTCTCGGCCGAGGAACGCGGGCCAGATCGCGGGCGCGTCGGTGGTCACCGAGAGGCCCGCACCGCCGGCGGCGCCGAACGCGACGGGCGTCGCGAGCGCGGCCTGCGCGCCGGTCGGGAACGTGACCCGCAGCGTCGCGGAGAACGGGGCGCCCGGCGTGGGCGGTGCCGCCGCCGCGACCTGCGTCGGCGCGGTGACGGTGCCCGGCACCGTGACGCTCGCCGAGGTCGCGCCGGCGAAGGGCGTCCCCGCCGTCGCGGTGAACGTGAGCGAGACGCCGGCGCCGACCGGGCCGAGGCGCGCGCCGACGACCGTGATCGGCGTGGACGCGCCCGTCGGCACCGGGTCGGGCGACACCGCGGTAAGCGCGGGCCCGACGAGAGTCAGCGCGCCCGCGTCGCTGTCGAGCGTCGTCGTGTCGGGGAGCACGACGCGCACGCGCGCGGTCGCGGTCCCGGTCACGCCGAACGGGTTGGGCGTCGCGACCACGTGCCCCGCGCCGTCGGCGCTCCCGGGGACCTCGACCACCGAGGCGGTGCCGCCGAGGAGCGGCGTCCCTTGGTCGGCGAGGAACCGGACGAGCACGGCGCCCGAGGTCGGCAGGCCGTCCCCCGAGATCGTCAGCACCGGCGGGAGCTCGGACGGGATCGAGGCGGGCGCGACGCCCGAGATCGGCGCGGAGCCGCCGCCCCCGCCCCCTCCGCCGGACCCGCCGCAGCCCGGCAGGGACGCGAGGGCGAGCACGGCCGCCGCGCCCACGGGGCGGCCGACGAGGGTGCAGACGATGCGGCGCATGCCGACGCTCCGGGGACGATGCCCCCCGGCACCGCACCGCGATCGCACCCGGGGCTCAGGGTACCCCCGAATGCGACACGGGCGCCGAACCGAGGTTCGACGCCCGTGCGCGGAGCGATCGGGATCGCCGTCTGACGTCGCGGATCGGCGCGCGCGGGCGCCGACCGCAGTCGCCTACTTCACCGGCTCGGCGGGCGCGGCCGGAGCCGGCTCGCTCGGCGCGGGCTCTCCCGGCTTGCTCGGCGGCGGCGCCGGCGGCTCGCCCATCGGCGGGCCGTCCATGCCGGGGCCGTCGCCCATCGCGGGGCCATCCCCCATGCCGGGACCCGGAGGGCCCATGCGCCGACCCGGACCGCCGTCACGGCAGTTCGGGCAGTCGCCTTCGCACTCCGGGCTGCACTCGCCGCCCATGCCGGGCCCCATGCCGGGACCACCGCGCGGGAAGCCACGCCCCGGGCCCATGCCCGGGCCGAAGCCCTCGCCACGCATGCCGGGACCGCCGGGACCCATGCCACGGCCACCGGGGCCGGGGCCGCGACCGGGCCCCATGCCGGGACCGCCGGGACCGCGACCTTGGCCGCAGTTCGGGCACCCGCAGCCGCACTCGCGGTCGCCGCCGGGGCCGCGATCGTCGTCGCCGCGCCCCATGCCGGGACCGCCGCGGCCGCGCTCGCGGTCGCCGCCGGGGCCGCGATCGTCGTCGCGGTCGCAGGCCATGCCGTCGCAACCGCCGCCGCGACGGCCCATCGGGCCGCCCATCGGGCCGCGGCCGCCCATCATGCGGCGACCCATCATCGCGCGACGCGCCCACGGCGGCGGGCCGAAGCCCGGGCCGAAGCGCGGGCCGCCCTGCGGCATCGCGCCCCCCTCGGGGCCGGACCCCTCGGGGCGCGGGCCGCCGTCCTTGCCGGGACCGCCCTCGGGCGCGATCGCCGGGGTCGGACCGCCACCGGGCGCGCCGTCGGGCCCGCGGCCCGCGCCGGGCCCGGGACCGCCGCGGCCGTCGGGCCCCATCGGCCGGCGCATCGGGCCCGCGCCGGGCAGGTCGGCCTTGGTGAGGACGCCGTCCTCGTTGCGGTCGAGGCGCTGGAACGCCTCGGCCCCGCGCGTGTACTCGTCCTTCGAGATCACGCTGTCCTTGTTCTTGTCGTACTTCTCGAGCAGGAGGTCCCAGTACGACTCCGGCTGCGCCGCGTCGCCGTCGGCAGCGGACGCCGACGTCGGGGCGAGCAGGAGCGCGAGGCCGAGGACCGCGTAGCGGGCTTGCATCGGGTCGTCTCCGGGCGCGAGGGGGTTCGTCCTCGCGCTGACCATTCGACGCGGGACATCTTGCGAGAACCTGAACGCCGCGGGGTTCAGGAATCCGCAAGGTGGCGGGGGGAGGCTCCCCGGTGCGATGGCCGCGCCCGCTACACTCCCCCGGTCGATGGAGACGCGCACGCGGCCCCGCATCCTGGTGGTCGAGGACGACCCGAAGCTCGGGCGGCAGGTCGCCGACCGTCTCGAGGTCGCCGGCTTCGCGACGACGTGGGTGACCGACGGCGAGCGCGCGCTCGAGGCGTCGCCGGGCGAGTTCGCCCTCGTCGTGCTCGACCTGATGCTGCCGAAGGTGCACGGCTTCGACGTGCTCAAGCAGCTGCGCAAGACCTCCGACGTGCCGGTGCTCGTGCTCTCGGCGCGCCAGGGCGCCGAGGACCGCGTCCGTGCGCTCGAGCTCGGGGCCGACGACTACGTGACGAAGCCGTTCTGGCCCGACGAGCTCGTCGCGCGCGTGCACGCGCGGCTGCGCCGGCCCGTGCTGGCGCGCGACGGCCTCGTGCGGCTCGGCGCGCTCGCGATCGACCTCCAGAGCCGTCGCGTGCGCGTCGCCGACGCCGCGGTGGACCTCACCAAGGTCGAGTTCGACCTGCTCGCCGCGCTCGCGCGGCGCCCGGGCTCGGCGGTCACGCGCGCGTGGCTGGTCGAGCACGTGCTCGACCCCGAGCGCGACGGCACCGAGCGGACGCTCGACGTCCACGTCTCGCGCCTGCGCAAGAAGCTCGGCAGCGAGGCCGCGCGCCTCGCGACCGTGTGGGGCGTCGGCTACCGGCTCGACGTCGGCGGTGGCGCGTGACGCTGCGCGCGCGCCTCGCGCTGACGGTGGTGCTCACGGCGGTGCCGCTCACGGCGGCCGCGGCGTGGGTGCGCGCGGCGTTCGCGCGCCAGGCGGTCGAGGACGCGATGGCGGAGTTCGCGCTCGCCTACATGGACGCGGGCGGGCGCGAGCGCTGCGAGGCCGACCCGGGGCGCTTCGTCTTCGACGCGGTGCGCGCGGCGCCGGTGCGGCGCGACGGGCCCGGCGGCCCGCCCGGCGACCCGCGGCGCGCGACCCCGGGCGACCCGCGCGCGGGCGAGCCCGTCGAGCCGCCGCCGGGCGAGCCGCGCCGCCCCGACGAGCGGCCGCGCGACGGCGAGCCCGTGGGGCCGGCGGGCCCCGGCTTCCCGCGCGGGCCCGGTCCGCACGGCCCGCCGATGTCGTCGCCGCGCCGCGGGCCGATGGGGCCGCCGGCCGTCGAGGGGCCCGGGCGCGCCACGCGCATCTACGCCTACCGCGCCGACCTCGCGTCGGACAACGCGTTCGCGCCGCGCGTCCCCGAGGGGCTCGCGCGCGCGTTCCGCGCCGGCGACGAGCGCGCGGGGGCCGTGTGGAGCGAGGGCCCGCTCGAGGGACGCCAGGTGCTCGTGCGCACGCCGTGGGTGGACGGGCCGTGCGCCGCGCTGCTCGTGCAGCGCGTCCACGTCGAGCCGGCGAGCGCGACGCGCTCGTTCGTGCTCGCGGCCGCCGCGCTCGCGGCGGGGCTGCTCGTCGCGGTGCTCGCCGCCGCGGGGCCGCTGGTGCGGCGCATCCGCCGGCTCGAGGCCGACGTCGCGCGCTCGGCCGCGTCGCGCTACCGCGAGCCCGTCGCGGGCGGGACCGGCTCGGACGAGATCGCGTCGCTCGCGCGGGCCTTCGACGCCGCGGGCGCGGACGTGCGCGGGCACCTCGACCGCCTCGAGGCGCGCGAGCGCACGCTGCGCGACTTCGTCGCGAACACGACGCACGACGTCGCGATCCCGCTCACGGTGCTGCAGGGGCACCTCGTCGCGCTGCGCGACGCCGCGGCCGCGGGCCGCGCCGGCGACCCGCGGGCCGTGCACGACGCGCTCGAGGAGTCGCACTACATCGACTGCCTCCTGCGCAACCTCTCCGCGGCGGCGCGGCTCGAGGCGACGAGCGCCGACCTCGACCGACGCCCGGTGGACCTCGGCGCGCTCGTCGAACGCGTCGCGGCGCGCCACCGTCCCGTCGCCGAGGGCGCGGGCGTCGTGCTCGAGCACGCGGTGCCGCCGACGCCGGTCGTGGCCGACGGCGACGTCACGCTGCTCGAGCAGGCGGTGAGCAACCTCGTCCACAACGCGGTGCGCTACCACCGCGCGGGCGGCCACGCGGCGGTCGTCCTCGAGACGGCGCCGCGCGACGCCGCGCACTTCGTGCTGCGCGTCCTCGACGACGGCCCGGGCATCGCGCCGGACGAGCTCCCGCGCGTCCTCGACCGCAGCTACCGCGGCCGCGAGGCCCGCACGCGCGCCCCCCACGGCGCGGGGCTGGGGCTCTCGATCGCGAAGGACGTGGTCGACCGGCACGGCTTCCGGCTCTCGCTCGCCGCGCGCGAGGGCGGCGGGCTCGTCGCGACCATCGAGGGACCGACGACCGCGGCCCCGCGCGAGGCCGCGCCCGCCCCCGCGTCGGCGTAGCCGCGAGGCCGGCGCGCCGGAGCGTCGCGACCGCCGCCGCCGCGACCTGCGTGCGGGGCCCGCGGACGCCCAAGACGTGGGCGACCGGCACGGCTACCGGCGCTCGCTCGCCGCCCGCGACGGCGGGGGACTCGTCGCCACGATCGAAGGCCCGACGACCGCGGCCCCGCGCGAGGCCGCGCCCGCCCCCGCGTCGGCGTAGGCGCGGGGCCCGCCGACACGCTGCACCTCGTCCGTAGCCGGGGGGAAGACCGGGGGCTTCCCGCACGCCTCCGGGGGAGGCGCGGCGCGCACGGGGCCGACGCACCCTGCAATCGGCGAGCACGCCCCTCGAGGGCTCCTAGGATCGGGTTTGGACAAAGTCTAAACACGATCCGTCGCCTCGGTGGGCCCGAGGCCGTTCCGTCTCCCACGTTTCGGAGGAGTCCCCATGACCCGTCTCGACGATTCCCCTCCCTCGCGCTGGCCCGTCGCGCTGACGTGCGCCGCGCTCCTGCTCGCCGCGGGTGGGGTCCAGCCGACCCGCGCCCACGCCGAGGACGCCGCGTCCCCGCCTGCCAAGGAAGACGGTGCGAAGTGCCCGATGGGCCACGGTGTGCCCCGCGCCACCGCGGCGGGGGCGACGTCCTACGGCGACTGGTGGCCGAACCAGCTGCGGCTCGACATCCTCCACCAGCACTCGCGCCTGAGCAACCCGATGGACGCGGACTTCGACTACGCGAAGGCCTTCGCGTCGCTCGACCTCGCCGCGGTCAAGAAGGACCTCGCGACGCTGCTGACGACCTCGCAGCCGTGGTGGCCGGCCGACTTCGGCAGCTACGGCCCGCTCATGATCCGTCTCGCGTGGCACAGCGCCGGCACCTACCGGACCACCGACGGCCGCGGCGGCGCGACGTCGGGCACGATCCGCTTCGCCCCGTTGGGCAGCTGGCCGGACAACGCCAACCTCGACAAGGCGCGCCGGCTGCTCTGGCCGGTGAAGAAGAAGTACGGCACGAAGATCTCGTGGGCCGACCTCATGGTGCTCGCGGGCAACGTCGCGCTCGAGACGATGGGCTTCAAGACGTTCGGGTACGCGGGCGGCCGCGAGGACGTGTGGGAGCCGGAGAAGGACGTCTTCTGGGGGCCGGAGAGCGAGTGGCTGGGCGACAAGCGCCACGCGGGCGACCGCGAGCTGGCGAACCCGCTCGGCGCGACGCAGATGGGCCTCATCTACGTCAACCCCGAGGGCCCCAACGGCCAGCCCGACCCGCTCGCCGCGGCGAAGGACATCCGCACGACGTTCGGGCGGATGGCGATGGACGACGAGGAGACGGTCGCGCTGATCGCGGGCGGGCACACGCTGGGCAAGTGCCACGGCGCGGCGCCGGCCGCGGGCCGCGTCGGCGCCGAGCCCGAGGGCGCGCCGATCGAGCAGCAGGGCCTCGGCTGGAAGAACAGCCACGGCAAGGGCAACGCCGAGGACACGATCACGAGCGGGCTCGAGGGGGCGTGGACGAGCACGCCCGCGCGCTGGTCGCACGACTACTTCCGCTTCCTGTTCCAGTACGAGTGGGAGGTCAAGAAGGGCCCGGGCGGCGCGTGGCAGTGGTCGCCCAAGGACGAGGGCGCGAAGGACCTGATCCCCGACGCGCACGTGCCGGGCAAGTTCCACGCGCCGATGATGCTCACGACCGACCTCGCGCTGCGGATGGACCCGGTGTACGGGCCGATCGCGAAGCGTTTCCGCGACGACCCGAAGGCCTTCGAGCTCGCGTTCGCCAAGGCCTGGTTCAAGCTGACGCACCGCGACATGGGCCCGCGCTCGGCGCTGCTCGGCGCCGAGGTGCCGGAGGCGCAGCGCTGGCAGGACCCGGTCCCGGCGGTGGACCACAAGCTGGTCGGGCCCGCGGAGGTCGCGGCGCTCAAGGCGCGGCTGCTCGACACGGGGCTCTCGACGAGCGACCTCGTGTGGGTGGCGTGGGCGTCGGCCTCGACGTACCGCGACTCGGACCGTCGCGGCGGCGCCAACGGGGCGCGCATCCGCCTCGCGCCGCAGAAGGACTGGGCGGTCAACGAGCCGGCGGCGCTCGCGAAGGTGCTCGCGCTGCTCGAGGGCGTGCAGCAGGAGTTCAACGCCAAGGGCGGCGGCACGAAGATCTCGCTCGCCGACCTGATCGTGCTCGCCGGTGCGGCGGGGATCGAGGCGGCGGCGAAGCAGGCGGGCCACCCGATCGAGGTGCCGTTCGCGCCGGGGCGCACGGACGCGACCGCGGAGATGACGGACGCGGCGTCGTTCGCGGTGCTCGAGCCGAAGGCGGACGGCTTCCGCAACTACGCGGGGGCGGGCCTCGACCGGCCGGCGCCCGAGGCGTTGCTCGACCGCGCGCAACTCCTGTCGCTGACGGCGCCGGAGATGACGGCGCTGCTGGGCGGGCTGCGGGTGCTCGGGATCAACACGGCCGACGCGAAGCACGGCGTCCTGACGACGCGCGTGGGCGCGCTGACCAACGACTTCTTCGTGAACCTGCTCGACATGGGCACGGTCTGGACGAAGGTCGAGGGGCAGGACCTCTACGAGGGCCGTGACCGGGCGACGGGCGCGGTGCGGTGGACGGCCACGTCGGTGGACCTCGTCTTCGGTTCGAACTCGCAGCTCCGTGCGATCGCCGAGGTCTACGGCGCCGACGACGGTGCGGCCAAGCTGGTCCGCGACTTCGTGGCGGCGTGGGACAAGGTGATGCGCTTGGACCGCTTCGACCTCCGCTGAGCCTTTCTCGACGGACCGTCGTCGCTCTCGCGGGCGACGACCCGGCGCCGACCTCGGCGCGCAGGGTCGTCGCCCGCTCTCGTTTCCACCCCCCGGCGCCCGCCCCACGACCTCCCCCCCACAACGGTCACCACGGTCTCCGACCCCGTGCTCACCGACGACGTGCTCCGACCCCGCGCTCACCGACTGCGGGGTCGGAGCTGGCGCTCACCGTTCGCGCCCGGGGGGGAGAGCGACGCCACCGCGGAACGGTCACCGCGGGGTCCGACCCCGTGCTCACCGACTTCGGTCTCCGACCCCGCGCTCACCGAGCGCGTGCTCCGACCCTGTGCTCACCGAGCGCGGGGTCGGAGCTGGCGCTCACCGTTCGTGGGGCGGCGTTGGTGACGAGGCAGAGCGTGCCCGGCCCGGCGCCGGCGGATGCCCGGGGCTACCGCCGGTCCGGTCGGCGCCGACGAGCGACCCAGCGCCACACGCGCGGGTCCCCGTACGCCGGCCCCCACGCGGCGTGGCCGACCCCGCGGAGGATCGTCAGCCGGTGCCGCCCGCCGGCCGCGCGGTGGACGGCGGCGAGCACCTGCGAATGCCGGGGCGGCAGCACGGGATCGCGAGCGCCGTGGAACGCCCAGACGGGGACGCCAGCGAGCCGCGCCGCCCGCGCGGGCCACTCCGGCCGCGGCGGCACCGACGCGCAGACGGGGACCATCGAGGCGAAGCGAGCGGGATCGGCTTCCGCGACGGCCCACGCGCCCGATCCCCCCATCGAACAGCCGGTGACGTGTACGCGCGCGGCGTTCCCGCGCAGCGCGGGGACCAGCTCGTCGAGCATCGCGAGGAGCGCGGGGACCCGGGGCCCCCATGTCGTGCCCGAGGGGCACTGAGGCGAGAGGACGACGAAGGGAAAGCGCGGCGCGTGCTCGAGCCGCCGCGGGAGCTCGCTGCGGCGCACCAGCGCCCCGAGGTCGTCCCCGCGCTCGCCGGCCCCGTGCAGGTGCAGGACGACGGGCCACCGCTTGCGGGGGTGGCCGACATGGCCGGCGGGCAGGTGGACGAGCAGCGGAAGCCGCGTCCCGTCCGCGCCGACCCAGGTGCCTCGCCGCTGCGCCATCAAGCCCTCCGGGCCTCTTCCCTTCGCACACCCGCAGCCTCAACGCGAGGGATCGCCGCCCCCGGCTCTCGGACGAACCCCTCGCACCTGCTCCGACCCCGCGCTCACCGACTTCGGGGTCGGAGCCCGCGCTCACCGACTTCGGGGTCGGAGCTGGCGCTCACCGACTTCGGGGTCGGAGCCCGCGCCCACCGACTTCGGGGTCGGACCCCGCGCTCACCGTTCGCGAGGTCGGCGCGTCACGTCACGCCGCACCCCCGGGGGGCCGGCGGGGTCCGCGGTGCCCCGTACGATCGCGCCGTGGCCTCGCCGCGCACGATCCTCCACGTGGACATGGACGCGTTCTTCGCGTCCGTCGAGCAGCGCGACGACCCCGCCCTGCGCGGCCAGCCCGTCCTCGTCGGCTTCGCCGGCCGCCGCGGCGTCGTCGCCGCCGCGTCCTACGAGGCGCGCCGCTTCGGCTGCCGCTCCGCGATGCCGATGTCGGTCGCACTCCGCCGCTGCCCCCGCGCCGTCGTCGTCCCGCCCCGCCACGCGCACTACGCCGCCGTCTCCGACCGCGTCCTCGAGATCCTCGAGACCGCCACCCCGCTCGTCGAGCCGCTCTCGATCGACGAGGCCTTCCTCGACGTCACCGGCACCGAGCGGCTCCACGGCCCCCCCGCCGCGCTCGGCGAGCGCCTCCGCGCCCGCATCCGTGACGAGCTCGCGCTCACCGCCTCCGTCGGCGTCGCGCCGAACAAGTTCCTCGCCAAGCTCGCGAGCGACCTCCGCAAGCCCGACGCGCTCGTCGAAGTCACCCCCGAGACCGTCGACGCGATCCTCCTCCCGCTCCCCGTCGAGCGGCTCTGGGGCGTCGGCCCGAAGACCGCCGAACGCATGCACGCGCTCGGCCTCGCCACCGTCGCCGACGTCCGCGCGCGCGGCCTCGAGCGCCTGACCGCCTCGCTCGGCTCGCTGGGCGAGCACGTCCACGCGCTCGCATGGGGCCGCGACGACCGCCCCGTCGTCCCCGAGAGCGAGGCGAAGAGCATCGGCCACGAGGAGACGTTCCTCCACGACCTCGAAGACCCCGACGACGTCCGCTCGGTGCTGCTCGCGCAGACCGAGGCCGTCGCGCGCCGCGTGCGCCGCGCCGGCGTGCTCGCGCGCGCCGTCAGCGTCAAGATCCGCTTCGGCGACTTCGAGACCGTGACCCGCGCGGGCCCGCTCGCCGCCCCGACCGACGCCACCGACGAGCTCTGGCACGCCGCCCGCGGCGCCTTCGACCGCTGGGCCGACACCGGCTTCCGTCCCGTGCGCCTCGTCGGCCTCTCCGCGACGCGCTTCCTCTCGGGCCCCGTGCAGCTCGAGCTCTTCGAGGACCCCGACCACGCGCGCCGCCGCCGCCTCGACGCCGCCGTGGACGCGCTCCAGCGCCGCTTCGGCAGCGACGCGATCCGCCGCCGCGGCGCAGCCGCTGCGCGCGAGCCGCACCCGCCCGTCCCCGACGCGTAGCCCGCCGCGACCGACGACGACGCGGCCCCGCGAGCGCCGCGGGACCCGCGGGCCCCGCTCGCGCCGCGTGGGGCTCGCCGATCCGGCGCGAGCACGCGTCCGACGCCACGCGCGCCGTTCCCGGCCCCTCGCCGAGGGCCCGCCGACGCAGGGCGTCGCCGCTCGAGATCGCCACGGGCCCCGCGCGACGCGCCGGTCGGCGGCACGACGGGGCCTCGCCGACGCGACGAGGCCGCACGATCGTCGCCACGAGCCCCGCGTCCTCGGCAGAGGACCGCCGCGGTCCGAGAGGGACGAGCGGTCGTGGGGCCCGGCGCGGGGCCCGTGGCGACGGTCGCAGCGTCCCGACATGGAGGCGGAGCGCCCGGTCGGTACCCTCCGGGGATGAGCAATCCCGGGACCGCCGACAACCCCCTCCGCGTCGCCGTCGTGGGCTGCGGCCCGAGCGGCTTCTACGTCGCCGACGCCGTGCTCAAGACGCCGGGCCTCGTCGCGCAGGTCGACATGTTCGACCGGCTCCCGACGCCGTACGGCCTCGTGCGCTACGGCGTCGCGCCCGACCACCAGGAGGTCAAGCGCGTCACGAAGGTGTACGCGAAGACCGCGGAGCACCCGTCGGTGCGCTGGTTCGGCGGCGTCGAGTTCGGCAAGCACCTGACGATGGACGACGTCCGCGCGCACTACCACGCGGTCGCGTTCACGACGGGCGCGCAGACCGACCGCCGCCTCGACATCCCGGGCGAGGACCTCCAGGGGAGCCACCCCGCGACGCAGTTCGTCGCCTGGTACAACGGCCACCCCGACTGCCGGCACCTCTCGTTCGACCTCTCGACCGAGCGCGCGGTGGTGATCGGCGTGGGCAACGTGGCGATCGACGTCGCGCGGATGCTGTGCCGCACGCCCGACGAGCTCGCCAAGACCGACATCGCCGACTACGCGCTCGAGGCGCTGCGCAAGAGCCGCGTGCGCGAGGTGCTGCTGGTGGGCCGCCGCGGGCCCGCGCAGGCCGCGTTCACGAACTCGGAGGTCGAGGAGGTCGGCGAGCTCGCCGACGCGGACGCGGTCGCGCGGCCCGACGAGGTCGCGCTCGACGAGGTGACGAAGGCCGACCTCGCCGCGCACCCGGACCGCCAGACGGACCTCAAGCTGAAGTTCCTGACGAAGTACGCCGAGCCGCGGGCGCTGTCGAAGTCGAAGCGGCTCGTGTTCCGCTTCCTGCTCTCGCCGACGAAGATCCACGGGGACGCGTCGGGCCGCGTGAGCGGGGTGACGCTCGTGCGCAACGTGCTGTCGGCCGGCGCGGACGGCTCGATCAAGGCGAAGGCGACCGGGCAGACCGAGGAGGTCTCGGCCGGCCTCGTCTTCCGCTCGGTGGGCTACCGCGGCGTCGCGCTGCCGGGCGTCCCCTTCCGCGAGGACTGGGGCACGATCCCGCACGAGGCCGGCCGCGTGGTCGACCTCGCGCGCAAGGCGCCGGTGACGGGGGCCTACGTCGCGGGGTGGATCAAGCGCGGGCCGTCGGGCGTCATCGGCACGAACCGCGCGTGCGCGGTCGAGACGGTGAAGAGCCTCGCGGCCGACCTCGCCGCGGGCAAGCTGCTGGCGCCGTCGGCGCCGCGCGACGCGGTGACGGCGCTGCTCAAGGGCCGCGGCGTCTCGTGGGTGACCTTCCCCGAGTGGTCGAAGGTCGAGGCGCTCGAGGTGGCCCGCGGGGCCGCGGCCGGTCGCCCGCGCGTGAAGTTCTGCTCGCCCGAAGAGATCGTCGCCGCCGCGCGCGGCTGATCTCGGCGCCCGCGGCGCCTCCACCCGCCCAGCGCCCCGCCCTCCCCGGGGCGGAACGGTCACGACCAGCTCCGACCCCGCGCTCACCGACCGCGGGGTCGGAGCAAGCGCTCACCGAGCGCGGGGTCGCAGCAGACGCTCACCGAGCGCGGGGTCGCAGCACACGCTTACCGTTCCCGCCGCCGCGCGCCCGTCGCCCCCCCGGCGGAACGGTCACGACCAGCTCCGACCCCGCGCTCACCGACTTCGGGGTCGGAGCAGGCGCTCACCGAGCGCGGGGTCGCAGCAAACGCTCACCGTTCCCGCCGCGCGCCCGTCGCCCCCGCGGCGGAACGGTCACGACCAGCTCCGACCCCGCGCTCACCGACCTCGGGGTCGGAGCAGGCGCTCACCGACTTCCGGGTCGGAGCAAGCGCTCACCGAGCGCGGGGTCGGACCCCGTTCTCACCGTTCGCGCCGGGGGAGAGCGAGACGCCACCGCCCGTCGGTCACCCGGCGCTCCGCTCCCGTGCGCACCGACCGCGGGGTCGGAGCAGGCGCTCGCCGCTGCGCCCGCCCGAAGCCGCGGGGTCGCTGTCGACCCCGCACGCGGTCGAGTGTTACGCTTGATATCGGAGTTCACACGATGGCCGCCGCCTCCGCCCGGTTCAGCGTCTCGATGCCGTCGGATCTCGTCGCCGAGCTCGACGCCCTCGTGGCCGCCTCGCGCGCGCCGAGCCGATCCCATGCGCTCGCCGAGCTGGTCCGCGCGCACCTCGCCGACCGCGGCGCGCAGCGCCCCGACGCCCGCGTGACCGGCACGGTCACGCTCGTCTACGACCACCACCGCCGCCGCGTGCAGTCGTTGCTGACCGCCATCCAGCACGACCACCCCGGCCTCGTCCTCTCGACGCTCCACGTCCACCTCGACCACGACCGCTGCCTCGAGGTCCTCGCCGTGCGCGGCCGCGCCGCCGACGTCCGTCGCATCGCCGACCGCCTCGTCGCGTGCCGCGGCGTCGAGCACGGCCGCGTCGCCCTGTCCTCCGACCCCCGCGGGTAGGCCCCGATGCACGTCCCCGACGGATTCCTCGACCCGACGACGGCGATCGCGTGCGGCGTCCTCGCCGCCGCGGGCGTCGCCGCCGCGCTGCGCGGGGCGCGACGCACGCTGCCGCCCGAGCGTCTCCCGCTGCTCGGCACGGCCGCCGCCTTCGTGTTCGCCGCGCAGATGCTCAACTTCCCCGTCGCGGCCGGGACCTCCGGCCACCTGCTCGGCGCGACGCTCGTCGCGATCCTGCTCGGCACGCCGGCCGCCACCGTGGTGATGACCTGCGTCGTCGTGCTGCAGTGCCTCCTCTTCCAGGACGGCGGCCTCACCGCGCTCGGCGGCAACCTCCTCACGATGGCCGTCGTCGCTCCCTCCGTCGGCGCCGCCGTCCACGCCCCGCTCGCTCGCGCGCTCGGCGGGAGCCTGCCCGCCCGCGTGGCCGCCGCGGTCGTCGCGGGCTTCGCGTCCACGCTCGCCGCCGCCGTCCTCTGCGCCGCGCTGCTCGCCTCGTCGGGCACCGTGGCATGGAGCGCCGCGCTGCCCGCGATGGCCGTCGTCCACGCGCTCGTGGGCGTGGGCGAGGGCCTCGCCACCGCGCTCGTGCTCGCAGCCGTCGCGCGGCGTCGCCCCGACCTCGTGGCGCCGACGGCGACCGAGGGCGCCCCGGGACCCGCGCCCGTCGCCTCGCTCGCCGCGCTCGGCCTCGTCGTCGCGGCAGCGCTCGTCGTGTTCGTCGCGCCGCTCGCGTGCGGGTGGCCCGACGGACTCGAGCACGTCGCGACGTCGCTCGGCTTCGAGCGCGCCGCGGCGCCTCCGCCCCTCGCGGCACCCTGGGGCGACTACGAGATCCCCGTCCTCGGCGCGGGGCCCGTGGCGGCGATCGCCGCGGGCTTGCTCGGCGCCGCGGCGGCGTTCCTCGTCGCGTGGTTCGTCGCGCGCCGCGTCGTCCCCGTCGGCGTCGCGCAGGCGTCGGCGCACGCCGCCGACGCAGGTCGGACGTGATCGCCCGGCGCGCGTTGACGACTGCGACGGCACGCCGCGACCCGGGGCGCGTCGCCCGTGACGCCGCCCCCGCCGCCGTGGCCCCTTCGTCCGCGCGAGCCAGCCCCGTGGGCGAGGATCGCGCATGAGCGCCCGCATGCCCGGATCGTGCACGCCGCACGGGGCCGCCGCGCGCCTTCTCACGGTGCTGGCGTTCGTCGCGGTCGTCGCGTCCACGCGCACCGGCGACTGGACGCGGCTCGCCGCGCTCGCGCTCGGACTTGCGTCGGCGTGGGCGATCGCGCGGGCCTCGCTCCGTGCGGTGCTGGTGCGGCTCGCGCTCGCGCAGCCGTTCGTCGTCGGCCTCGAGCTGCTCGCGCTGTTCCAGCCTGACGGGCTGCGCGTGGCGGCGACGCTCGCCGGGAAGAGCACGCTGTGCATCCTCGCGCTCGCGGTCCTCGCGGATCGAACGCGGTTCACCGACCTGCTCGCAGGCCTGCGTGCGTTGCGCGTGCCCGCGCTGCTCGTCACCGCGCTGGGCCTGACCGAGCGCTACCTCGCGCTCCTCGTCGGCGAGGCGCGCCGCGCGTCGCGGGCGGTGACCTCGCGGACGTTCTCGCGGCGGCGAGCGGGCGTGCGCGCTGCGTCGGCGGCGGGTGCGGCGGCGGTGTTCCTACGGGCGACGGCGCGCGCCGAGCGCGTCGCGCTCGCGATGCGCGCGCGGGGCCTGCGATGAGCGGCGGCCCGGCGATCGTCGTCGAGCGGCTCTCGTACCGCTTCCCCGACGGGACGGCGGCACTCGACGACGTGTCGTTCACGCTGGACGAGGGCGAGCGCCTCGCACTCGTGGGGCGCAACGGCGCCGGCAAGTCCACGCTGCTGCTCCACCTCAACGGGTTGTTGCCCGCGCGGCCGCCGGCGGCCCCCTCGGTGCGCGTGTTCGGGCGGCCGGCGACGCGGGAGCACCTGCTCGAGCTGCGGCGCGACGTGGGGCTGCTGTTCCAGGACCCCGACGACCAGCTGTTCTGCGGGACCGTGGCCGACGACGTCGCGTACGGGCCGCAGCAGCAGGGCTTGTCGCGGGAGGACGTCGCGGCACGCGTCGCGGACGCGCTCGCGCAGGTAGGGCTCTCCGCGGCGGCCGACCGGGCACCGCACCGGTTGAGCGAGGGCGAGAAGCGGCGCGCGTGCCTCGCGGGCGTGCTCGCGTGCCGGCCACGCGTCCTCGCGCTCGACGAGCCGACGAGCGGCCTCGACCCGCGCGGGCGGCGGGAGCTGCTCGCGCTCCTGCGAGCGCTCCCGGCGGCGCAGGTCGTGGCGTCGCACGACCTCGCGTTCGTGCGCGACCTGTGCCCGCGCGTTCTCGTCCTCGACGCCGGGCGGGTCGTCGCCGCGGGAGCTTCCGAGGTGCTCCTGCGCGACACCGCACGCCTCGAGGCACACGGCCTCGCCTGACGCCCCGGGTCGGAACCCCTCGCCCGCGCTCCGACCCCGCACTCACCGACCGCGGGGTCGGAGCAGGCGCTCACCGTTGCGACCGGGATCGCGCCGAGGACGCCCCATCGAGGAGGCCGTGCCCGCCTGTCGCGCGGGCGGACGTCACGGCGCGGCGACGGGTGCCGAGCGCGGGTCGAGTCGAGGGAGGCCTCCTGCGGCCGTCGACCGGGAGCCCGCCTCCGGGACGGGCTCCTACCCCTCGACGAGGCGCGGGACGTACCACGTGGGGTCGTCGAGCAACGCCTTGCGCACGTCGGGCGCGAGGTCGGCGTCGCGGAGCAGCGCGCCGACGAGGTCCGCGGTCGCCTCCCCCGCCGCCAGCGCGTCCGCGAACGAGTACGCCCGCACGCGCGCCTTCGGCACCGCGACGAGCGCGAGCGTCGTACGCCCGACGAACGCATCGACCGCGCGCTCGAGTGCGGGGCTCGCCGCTCCCTCCGCGAGCCCGAGCTTCGGCCGCAGCAGCGCGATCAGCTTGCCGCGCAGGTCCTCGACCCGCGTCGCCGCCACCACGGGCGAGGTGTGCAGGACCATCAGCGTCGGGTCGAAGAGGTCGATGCCCGCGAGCCCGCGCAGTGCGGGGTCCACCCACAGCGGCCGCTGCTCGGGCGTCAGCGCCGCCCACAGCCCGTCCATGCACGCGCCCTTGAGCCGCAGCTCGTCGACGAGCCGCCGCGCCCGCGGCACGTCGGGCCCCCACGTCGCCCGCACGCGCGCGAACTCCTCCTCGAACGCCATCCCCAGCCGCTCGAACTCCGCGACCTGCGCCGCCGAGAGCGGCCTGCCCGCCTGCGCGAGGATCCCCGCGAGCAGGTTCGTCGCGCTGATCGGGTGCGTGAGCTCGCCGTTGTGCCGCGCCGCGGTCGGCATCCGGTCGAGCGTGCGGTACTCGTACGCGCGCACGCGCTCGGTGTGCTCCTGGAGGCGCAGCATCACCTCCTTGGGCACCGCCTCGCCCGCGTCCACGTGCCGCTGCATCTCGACGACCGCGTCCCCCACGACCTTCGCCGCCGCCGCCAGCGCGCCCCAGTCGGCCTCGCGCACCGCGTCGAGCCGCCCCATCTCGCCGAACGTGAACGTCGGCCCCGTGCGCGCCCCGGGCCCCGCGCCCTTGCCACCGGCCGCCGCCGCGTCGCGCTCGAGCGCCTCGACGCGCGCGACGAGCCGCGCGTTCTCCTCGCGCAGCCGGCGCATCGACGCGGCGGCGTCGACGCCGACGAGCTCGCCCGTCGCGGCGGGCGTGGTCGCGGCGACCGTCGCGGGGGCGCCCCCGACCTCGCGCGGGGCGGTCGGGGTGGCCGACGCGGGTCCCGGGGCGACGTCGGAGCCGAAGAGGCCGAGCCCGTCCGTCGCGCCGCCGCCGACGAACCCGAGCCCCGCCGCGAGCGCGATCCCCGCGACCCAACCGAGCTTCGACGTCGCCACGATCGTCCCTCCCGGGCCTGCGAGCCCTGTCGCACCGCTGCTCGTCGTCGTCGCCGTCGCCGCGGTCGTCGCTCCGTCGCTCGCCGCGCCGGCGGCCCCGCGCGCCGCCGCGACCCACCGCGTCGTCGCGGGGCCGAGCCCGTCGGGGGGCGGCGCGAACGGGAGCAGCGCGAGCGCGCGTGCGGTGGCGAGCGCGTCGCCACGGCAGGCGGCGGCGAGGGCGTCGAGCCCGCGGCGGGCGCGGTCGGTCACGGTCTGGCGCGGCGCGCGGACGATGTCGGCGGCGGCGGCGTGCGAGAGGCCCGCGAGGTGGGTGAGGACGACGGCCTCTCGCTCGGGCGGCGCGAGCGTGTCGAGCGCGGCGTGGAGGCGGGCGACCTCGTCGGCGCGGGCCGCCTCGCGCGCGGGGTCGGCGGCGCGGGGGTCGGGGCGGTCCATCGCGGCTCCGTCGGCGGCGACGCCCACGCGGTTGGTGGCGGGGCGGCGCTTGCGGCGCAGGTTGCGGGCCTCGTTCGCGACGACGGCGGCGAACCACGGCCACGGGTCGTCGAGGGGGACGGCGTGGGGCTTGCGAGCGACGACGAGGAACGCCTGCTGGACGGCGTCGTAGGCCTCGTCGGCGTCGTGGAGGAGGCCGCGGGCGAGCCGCCACGCCGCCGCGGCGCACCGCTCGGCGCAGCGCAGGAGGGGGTCGGTCGGGCTCACGCAGGAGAGACGTAACGACGGCGGCCCGCGGCCGACGAATTCCGCTCCCGTCCTCGCCGCCGCGTCGCGCACATCGCCCCCCGGTACGGCCGCAACGGTCACCGCGTGCTCCGACCCCGCGCTCACCGACTGCGGGGTCGGAGCAGATGCTCACCGACTGCGGGGTCGTACCCGATGCTCACCGTTCCCGCCGGGGGGGGGATCGCCGCCGCCGGTACGGCCGCAACGGTCACCGCGTGCTCCGACCCCGCGCTCACCGACTGCGGGGTCGGAGCAGATGCTCACCGACCGCGGGGTCGTACCCGACGCTCACCGGTCCCGCCGGGGGGGCAGGGGGTGCGGGACGGGCGCGCGAGGGGGGCGCTACGGCGGGTCGAGGCGCGCGCGCAGCGTGGACCAGGTCGCCTCGGCGCGCTCGCGTTCCTCGCGCACCCCGAGGTCCAGCCACACGCCCGTCGTCCGCTCGACGTCGACGCGCTTCTCCGCCAGGAGCAGGTCGAGCAGAAGCACGTCGATCGGGTAGGGCGTCCCGGGCACCAGCCCCTCGAGGGCCTCGCGCCGCATGGCCCAGACGCCGAGCCGTCCGAGGAAGCGCCAGCCCGGTTTGTCGAGGACGCCGCGCAGCCGCCCCTCGTCGTCCACCTCGAGCACGGAATGGCGCGCCTGCATCGTCGTGTTCCGCGCGACGACGGTGACGGCCGCGCCACGGCGCACGTGCCGCGCGAAGAGCCGGCGGAGCGCGAGGTCGAAGAGCACGTCGCCGGGCACGACGAGGAAGGAGTCCGGAAGGTCACGGAGCCGAACCACCGGCCCGACGGTCCCCAGGGGCCGCTTCTCGACCGCGTAGTCGACACGCAGTCCGAGCGGCGCACCGTCGCGCACGCGCGCGCGGACCGGCTCGACCGCAGCGCGCCCGCCCGCGACCGTCGCGTGGTCACATCCCGCGCGGGCGAGCTGCCGCAGCACGATCTCGATCACCGGACGCCCGCCCCCCACCGCCACCAGCGCGGTCGGGAACACCCCCGCAGCCTCGCGAGGCGCGGAAGTCTCCCCACCGACGAGCACGACGGCGCGCATCACGGCCCCTCTCGCGACGACACCCGTCCGCAGCGACGGGCACCCGCCCGCGCCTCCGTTGCCCTGCACGCGCAGGCGAACGCGTTCGCGGTGACCTCCGACGCACCCGCAATGAAGAGCCGACCGGCCTCTCCCATCGCGAAGGGCACCCGCATGGACTCGATCCTCGCGTCCCCCGCACCGCGCGGCAAGGGACCGGCCGACGCGGACACGCGCTCCCCGTTTGGGGCCCAGGCGAGGCACGTCGGCGCTCCGCCGCCGCCCAACGGTCACCGCGGTCTCCGACCCCGCGCTCACCGACCGCGGTCTCCGACCCCGCGCTCACCGACCGCGGTCTCCGACCCCGCGCTCACCGACCGCGGTCTCCGACCCCGCGCTCACCGACTGCGTGCTCCGACCCCGCGCTCACCGACTGCGTGCTCCGACCCCGCGCTCACCGACTGCGTGCTCCGACCCCGCGCTCACCGACCGCGGTCTCCGACCCCGCTCTCACCGAGCGCGTGCTCCGACCCCGCGCTCACCGACTGCGTGCTCCGACCCCGCGCTCACCGACTGCGGGGTCGGAGCAGATGCTCACCGACTGCGGGGTCGTACCCGATGCTCACCGTTCCCACCCGGGGGGCGGGGGCGCGGGACCGGCGCACCGGGCGGGTAGCATCCCGCCCCTGGCGCGCGGTGCGCGACGGCGGAGGCTCCCCGTGGACGGGCTCGTCGGGGTCGTCGTCTGGATCGTCGTCGGCGTCGTCCTGCGACGCACGCGCCGGCTCCCCGAGGCCGCCCCCCAGGTGCTCTCGGCCTTCGTCGTCCACGTCAGCCTCCCCGCCCTCGTCCTCGACCGCGTCCCCGGCCTCTCGCTGCCGGCCGGCGCCCTCGCGCTCGCCGTCGTCCCGTGGGTCGTGCTCGCGACCTCCGCAGCGCTCGTCCTCGCCCTCGCCCGCGCGCTGCGATGGGACCGCCCCACCACCGGCGCGATGCTCCTCGTCGTCCCGCTCGGCAACACCTCCTTCCTCGGCCTGCCGATGGTGCGCGCGCTGCTCGGCGAGACCGCCGTGCCCTACGCCCTCCTCTACGACCAGTTCGGCACCTTCCTCGGCCTCGCCGTCTACGGCTCCTTCGTCCTCGCCGCCTACGCCGGCACCGACCGCCCCACCGTCCGCGGCGTCGCCCGCCGCGTCGCGACCTTCCCACCCTTCCTCGCGCTCGTCCTCGCGTTCGCGCTCCGCGGCGTCCCGCTCCCCGACCCCGTCCGCGCCGTCCTCTCCGCCGGCGCCGCCACCCTCGTCCCCGTCATCATGGTCGCCGTCGGCCTGATGCTCGACCTGCGCGTCGGCCGCCAAGGCGCCACCGCCCTCGCCGCCGGCCTCGCGGTCAAGCTCGTCGCCGCCCCCGCCGTCGCGTGGGTCGCCGGCCGCCTCCTCGGCGCCGGCCCCGACGTCCTCCCCGTCGCGGTCCTCGAAGCCGGCATGCCGCCGATGATCACCGCCGGCGCGCTCGCCGCCGCCCACGGCCTCGCACCCCGCCTCGCCGCGTCGATGGTCGGCGTCGGCATGGCCGTCGCCCTCCTCTGGCTCCCCCTCCTCGCCCGCTGGCTCTGACCTCGACCGCGCCGCGCGCCGCCCCGATCGCACGCGCGCACCACACGGCCGCCGGGCCCCGCTCGACCGACCCCGTCCCCGACGCGAGTCCCGGGGCGACGCTGCCGCCGCCGCGACGGGAGCGTTCGCACGCGTCGCCCGCGCACGTCCCGACGACCACACGGCCGCCGAGCCCCGCTCGATCGACCCCGGCCCCGACGCGAGTCCCGGGGCGACGACGACGCGGCAGCGCCACGACGACCGATCGGAGCCACGCTCGCGCGCGGCCGCGTCCTCCACGCTCGCGCGTGACGCGCGCCCAGCGTCAGCGATGCTCGTCGCCTTCTCGGTGCTCGCCATCGCCGCCGCCGCGGCGCTTGCGCCCGCCCGGCCGCTGATCGGCCATCGCGCGGAACCCGTCGACGAGTTCCTTGCGCTCGGCGTCGGAGAGCTTCGCGTCGGGGTGCAGCGGGAGATACGCCGCGGGCGGCATCTCGCCCTCCTCGAGCTCCTCGGCCGCGTCGCGCGTGCCCTCCTTCGAACGGTCCCACGCCGAGAAGTTGAGCTCGCGACGCCCCTCGTCCACGTCGTGCTGCACGAGCCACGAGATCGGCGCGACGTGCGAGTACCACGGCCACACGGTCTCGTGGCTGTGGCAGTCGAAGCACGCGCGGCGCGCGAGCTCCTTGACGCGAGGACTCGGCCACGTCGGCTCGACGCCGACCGCCGGGTTGTCGTGGGCCCGCCCGTACGGCACGAGCTGCGCCAGCACGAGCAGCGCGAGGAGACCGAGGGCGATGCGCTTGAGCCAACGAACCATGGGGGACGCTCCGAACGGGCGCGCATCCTCGCACGGCGCGGTCGCCCGCGCCTTCCCGCCGCGGCCCGCTCACGCCATGCGAGGCTCCACGGATGGGCCTCCTCCTCGCCGTCCCCCGGGCGCTCTGGCGCGCGCTCGTGCGCGCGAGCGACCAGCACGCGCAGCGGCTGGCGGCGTCGATCGCCTTCTACGCGATGTTCTCGCTGCCCGCGCTGCTCATGTCCGCGATCCTCGTCGCCGGCATGGCCTACGGCGAAGACGTCGCGCGCGGCCGCCTCGTCGCGCAGGTCGGCCGCTACCTCGGCGACGGCCTCGCCACCATCGTGGACTCCGTGATCGCGGGTGCCGTCTCCTCGGGCGCGACGCGCCCCCTCCCCCGCGTGCTCGCGGTCGGCGCGCTGTTCTTCGGCGCCTCGCTCACCTTCGTCGAGCTGCAGCACGCGCTCAACGTGATCTGGGGCACGGACTCGAAGCGCCGCTGGTACCTCGCCATCGCGATCAAGCGCCTCGTCTCGTTCGCGATGGTCGTCGTCGCGGGCGCCGTGCTCATGGCGACGATGGCCGCCTCCGTCGGCGTCGCCCGTTTCGGCGGCTGGCTCACCGACCACCTCCCGCGCGCGCTCGCGCTCGGCGTCCTGCGCTGGCTCGAGCCCACCGCGTCGCTCGCCGCGCTCACCTTCCTCTTCGCGCTCGTCTACAAGGTGCTGCCCGACGGGCGCGTGCCGTGGAAGCGCGCGTGGATCGGCGCGCTCGTGACGTCGTCGCTGCTGCTCGCCGCGCGCACGCTGGTCGCGCGCTACGTCAGCGTCGTGGACGTCGCCTCGGTCTACGGCGCCGCGGGTTCGCTCGCCGTGCTGCTCGTGTGGGTGTACGCGTCGTGCGTCGTCATTCTGCTCGGGGGCACCTTCGCCTTCGCGTGGGAAGAGGTGCGCTCCGGTCGCGCCTCCGCGCCGCCGGCGGGCGAGCCGACCCCGAGCGAAGGCGCGGGCCCCGGGGCGCCCGTGACCCCGACGAGCGCGACCGACGCCACGTCGGGGCCGGTCCCGGCGAGCTCCGCGGTCGCCCCGGGCCCCGCGCCGCTGCACCGGGCCGACGACCCGTCCCCGTAGCAGGGTCCCCGCGACCCCGCCTGCGGCGCGGCGCCGTCGCCGCGGGAGGCCGGACGCTCGTCCGGGCATCGTGACGACGCGTCCCGTAGACTCGCGCGGTCCCGCGGGAGGCGCGCGAATGTCGTACGTCCTCGTCGATGCGGCCCTGTCGATCGCGCTGCTGCTCGGGGTGCTCGCTTGCCGCGAGATCGGGCGCCGTCTCGGGCGTCGCATCCCCGCCGACGACGCGGTCCCCGACGAGGGCACGGCGGCGATCCAGGCGGCGGTGTTCGGGTTGTACGGGCTCCTCGTGGCGTTCACGTTCAGCGACGCGACGAGCCGATTCGACGACCGCCGCGAGCTCGTCGCGCGCGAGGCGGCGGTGGTCGAGTCGGTCGGGCGGCTGGTCGACGTGCTCCCGCTGCAGGCGCAGCCGGCGGTGCGCGCCGGATTGAGGCGCTACGTGACCGCGAGGCTGTCCGCGCACCGCGCCGTCGAGGACTGGAGCACGCTCGAGGGGCACGAGGCCGAGGCCCGCGACCTCTCGCGAGAGCTCTGGCGGCAGTCGGTCGCCGCGCTCCGGTCGAGCCCCGGTGCGGACGGCGCGCAGCCGCTCCTGCAGGCGCTCAACGAGATGGCCGCGGTGAGCGCGAGCCGGTCTGCGGCGCTGCGGCGCCACCAGCCCTTGGTCGTGTTCGTGCTGCTGGTCGCGTTCGCATTCGCGAGCGCGCTGACGTCGGGCTACGCGGGCGCGCATCGAGGCAGCCGTCGGTGGTTCCACGGCGTGCTGTTCGCGACGGTCAGCGCGCTGTCGTTCTTCGTGATCCTCGACCTCGAGGACCCTCGTCGCGGCCTGATCCGCGTGGACGACGCCGACCGGGCGCTGACGCAGGCGCTGGCCGCGCTGGAGGAGTCGAGCCGCTGACGCCGCGCCGCGAGGGCGTCGACCACGGGCTCCGACCCCGCGCTCACCGACCGTGGGGTCGGAGCCGACGCTCACCGTTCCCACCGGGGGGGAGAGCGGCGCCGCCGCGGAACGGTCACCACGGGCTCCGACCCCGCGCTCACCGAGCTCGTACTCCGACCCCGCGCTCACCGACCGCGGGGTCGGAGCAGACGGTCACCGTTCCTACCGGGGGGAGAGCGGCGCCGTCGCGGAACGGTCACCACGGGCTCCGACCCCGTGCTCACCGACCTAGTACTCCGACCCCGCGCTCACCGACCGTGGGGTCGGAGCAGACGCTCACCGTTCCCGCCGGGGGGGAGAGCGGCGCCGCCGCGGAACGGTCACCACGGGCTCCGACCCCGCGCTCGCCAACCACGGGCTGCGACCCCGTGCTCACCGACCGCGGGCTCCGACCCCGTGCTCACCGACCGCGTGCTCCGACCCCGCACTCACCGACCGTGGGGTCGGAGCAGACGCTCACCGTTCCCGCCGGGGGGGAGAGCGGCGCCACCGCGGAACGGTCACCACGGGCTCCGACCCCGCGCTCACCGACCGCGTGCTCCGACCCCGCGCTCACCGACCTCGTGCTCCGACCACGCGCTCACCGACCGTGGGGTCGGAGGAGGCGCTCACCGTTCCCACCGGGGGAGATCGCGGCGCCGACGGGGGAACGGTCACGTCGTGCTCCGACCCCGTGCTCACCGACCGCGGGGTCGAAGCAGACGCTCACCGACCGCGGGGTCCGACCCCGCACTCACCCGTGCTCGGGCGGACCCGCGCGCGGCGGTCGGTCAGTCGATCCAGGTGCCGTAGAGGTCGGTGCGCGCCGTGCCGTCGGGGTTGGCGACGACGCTCGAGCTCGTGTCGCCGAACACCGTGAACGCGGCGCCGTCCACCGCGACCACGGCGCAGCGGTCGGGATAGCTGCGCGTCCGGGAGAGCGAGCGGAAGTCGGAGCGCGCGTCGGCGCCCACGAGGTCGCTCCACGTCGCCCCGCCGTCGGCCGACGAGCCACCGTGGCGCTCGCAGAGCAGCTCGCCCCCGACGTCGACCGCCTCGAACCACGTCACGAACGGCGCGCCCGTGACGGGATCGCACGAGATCGCCGGCCCCCACTGCGACCGGCCCGGCGTCGCGTCGCCGAGCGGCGCGGAGACGGCCCACGTCGCACCGAGGTCGTCCGACCACCGCACGACGACGTCGCGCACCACCGGGTCGGCCGTGGCGTCCTCGGCGTCCGTGCACGCGACGTACAGGCGTCCCGCGAACGGCCCGCTCCGCGCGAAGTCGAGCTGCACCCCGAGGATCGGGCCCGTCCGCAGGCCGTCGGGGAGCTGCATCGGCGGCAGGAACGGCGCGACCGCGCGGAGGCCGAACGGGTCGCGCACGAGCGGCGTGTCGGTCGGCGAGAACCCGTAGGTCGCGCCCGCCCCGTCGGCGTCCGCGTCCACGTAGACCGACTCGCGGTCCCCGTCCATGGTGTAGGCCAGCGCGGTCCACGCCACCGCGAGCTGGCCGTCGGGGCCCACCGCGGCGTCCACCTCGTTCACGCCGGGCGTGAGCCCGGACGCCACCGTGCGGGACGCGCCGAACGCGCCGTAGGCGCCCGTGCCCCCGTCCTCGACCGCGCTGGCGACCACGATCGCCGCCTCGTAGGGAGGCCGGGGCTCCGCCCAGGCGACGTGCACCGCGTCCACGTCCGCGTCGGCGCCGTCGGGGCCGACTGCGATCGCGAGCATCATCGGGAACACCGACGCGAAGCTGACCTGCGGCGTGGTGGCGACGACCCGGCTGCGCGCCCACGTCGCGCCGCCGTCGGTGCTCTCCGCGGCGACCACGTCCACGCCCAGCGAGGCGTCGGCGACGCCCATCGAGATCCGGATCGCGACGTAGGCGAGGTGCAGCCGCCCGTGGCGGTCGAAGGCGACGCGCGGCGACAGGCGCGAGCGCTCGCCGAGCCCGTCGCTCGCGTCGGTGAGCTCGGACGCCACCCAGTGCGCCCCCGCGTCGGTCGAGCGCCACACCGTCGAGCGGTACCACAGCGACGTCTCGTCGAACGCGGCGCCGCACGCCACGAGCCGCGACGCGTCGGTCGGGTCCACCGCGACGTCGGCGAAGCCCTGCGAGAACGCCGCGACCCCGATCGCCACGTCGTCGCGGACGTGGCGCGTCATCGGGAGCCCGTCGGGCCCCGACGCGCCCGCGCGCCCGTCGAGGAACGTCAGCGCGACGTCCACGACGACCGGCGCGCCGGGCACCGCCACCGGTCCGGCCGCGATCACAAGGTGCGCGTCGTCGAGCACGAGGCCCACGCTCACCGCGTCCGCGGACGTCCCGCCGACGAACGGCGTCGCGCCGCGCGCGTGGAACCCGACGAGCACCGCCGCCCCCGCCGCCCCGAAGCCGCTCCCGGTCAGCGTCACCGGCTCGCCCGTCGCCGCCATCCCGCCCCGCGGCGACGTGCCCGCGACCACCGACGCCGGCGGCGTCGGCGTGCCGCCACCCCCGCCCCCCGCGCCCCCCCCTGCGCCTCCCCCGCCGCCCCCACCACATCCCCCCACGACCGACAGCAGGAGGATCGACACGGCGACCGAGCAGCGGCGGGACAGGCGCATGGAACGCTCCGCGAGGGAGCGCGACACCGCGCCCCGTCTCGTCCCCCACGCAAAGCGCCCGCGAACGGGACAAAAACCCCGCCCGGTCCACGACACCCCGGGGGACGCGGCGCCGACGCCCGCGATCCGCGCCCGACGCGGGCCCCGGGGCGACGCAGGCCCCGGAGCGCACGCGGGCCCCGAAGCGGACGCGGGCCCCGAGGCGAACGCGGGCCCCGAAGCGGACGCGGGCCCCGGAGCGCACGCGGGCCCCCGAGGCGGACGCGGGCCCCGAGGCGGACGCGGGCCCCAGCGCGGACGCGGGCCCCGAGGCGGACGCAGGCCCCGGAGCGCACGCGGGCCCCGAAGCGAACGCGGGCCCCGGGGCGACGCTCAACCGCGGACGCGGCGTCCTCGGCGCGTGCGCAGGCGCGGGGGCCAGGTCGCCGGCGGCGGAGCGGGCGCGCGGCGGGCGCGGTGGAGGTCGCCGCGGGAGCGGGTGGTCCAGAGGCGGACCGAGCCGTCGCCCGAGCACGTGGCCACCGTCGAGCCGTCGGCGGAGACGTCGATGCCGTTGACGTACCAGCGGTGGGCGACGATCGAGTGGACGAGCTCGAGGCGGTCCACGTCCCAGACGCCGAGGCGCGCGTCGTCGCCGCCGGAGAAGAGGCGGTGCCCGTCGGGGGAGAACGCGACGGCGAGCACGCGGCCGCGGTGCCAGCGCAGCGTGCGCAGCACCGTGCCCGCCTCGGTGTCCACGACGATCACGCTCCCGGCGTGCGAGGCGACGGCGACGCGGCGCCCGTCGGGGTGGAAGGCGACGCCGCCGACGGAGGCGTCGGGCAGCGGCACCGCGCGCAGGCGGGTGCGGCGTTCGACGTCGTAGACGACGAGGCCGTCCTGCACGGCGACGACGCGCGAGCCGTCGGGGCTGACCGCGACGGCGGCGGTCGGGAGCTCGCCCAGGCGGCCGACGGCGGCGAGCGTGCGCGCGTCGAAGAGCTCGATGCCCTCGACGGTGGCGCCGACGACGAGGTCGTCGCCGACGAAGGCGACGCCGCGGGCCGCGGAGGCCCGGCGTGAGAGCACGTGGTCGGCGCCCGCGGCGAGGTCGGTGACGTGCAGCACGTTGTCGCCGACCGCGTCCACCGCGACCCAGGCGAGGCGCGTCCCGTCGCGGCTCCACGCCACCGAGAAGCCCGGCTGGGGCGACGGGGTCGAGACGACCGCGAGGGTGCGCAGCGACCGCGCGTCCGCGACGCGGAGCGCGCCGTCCCAGCCGACGGAGGCGAGGAGGTCGCCCTGCGGCGCCAGCCGGACGTCGTAGGCGAAGCTGCGGTGGCCCTCGGCGGAGAAGTCGGTCGCGTCGCTCGCGGCCGCGTCGAAGGCGCGCAGCGTGCCGTCCTCGCCGACCGCGACGACCGTCGCCCCGTCGGGCGAGACGTGCGCGCCCCGCACCCCGCCGTGGAAGCCGAGCAGCGTCGCGACGACGGCGCCGGAGGCCGCGTCGCGCAGGCGCACCGCGCCGTCGTTGCCCCACGTCAGCAGCCGGCGGCCGTCGGGCGTGAAGCGCGCGGCCCGCGTCTCGTCGCGCGCGTCGGACACGCGCAGGAGCACCGCGCCGTCGTCGGTGCGCGAGACGACCACCGACGCGTCGATCGCGCAGCTGACCACGCGGCGGCCTTCGGGGTCGAGCGACGCGAAGGTGGCGATCCCGTCGTGCAGCGGCCGCACGCTCGCGGGCCGCGGCCGGCCGTCGTCGAGCGCGCACACCTTGACCGCGGAGTCGCCGCCCGCGAGCACGAGCGGCCCGCGCGGCGCCAGGCCGTCGGCGCCCTCGTACTCGACCTTGCGCGTCTCCCACGCGACCCCGTCGGCGGGCAGCCGGGCGTCCGCCGGGTCGGCGGCGGCGAGGTGGAGCCGGTGCGCGCCGTCGTCGGCGACCCACCACACGCCCTCGCCGTCGCGCGTCAGGCCCACGAAGCGGGCCGCCGGCGTGCGCAGGACGCGCAGGGGCGTCGCGCCGCCGCGGTGCACCTCGGTGCGCGCGCCGTCGAGGACGAGCCACGTGCGCCCGTCGGGCGAGAGCGCGGCGAGGCCCGGGACGGCGCGGCGCCCCGCCTCGGGCCCGAAGCGGTCCCCGAGCGGGCGCGAGGTGACGACGGCGGCGCCGTCGGAGGCGCGGCGGGCCACGAGCGCGACGCGACCGTCCGCGACGCCCGCGAGCTCGTAGGCCTCGCCCTCGGCGGGCGCGGCGACGTCGAGCGCGTCGTCGAGGCGGCCCCGCAGGTACGCCCACTCCCAGCCGCGGTGCGCGGGCGGCGCGCGGTCGAGCGCCTCGGCCGCGCGCACCGCGTCGGCGCCGTCGAGCGCGCTCGTGGCGGAGGCGACGGAGGAGACGTAGGCGAACCAGCGGGCGTCGTCGCGCTCGCGCGCGGTCTCGTCGGCGCGCCGGTCGGCGAGCGCGCGGGCCTCGCGCTCCGCCGACGCGAGCCACGTCCCGCCCACCGCGGCGGCGACGAGCGTCGCCACCAGCAGCGCGACGGTGGCCGCGAGCGCGCGGTGGCGCCGCGCGAACTTGCGCAGCACGTACATCGCGCTCGGCGGGCGCGCCTGGATCGGCTCGTCGGCGAGGTGGCGGCGAAGGTCGTCGGCGAAGGCCTGCGCGGAGGGGTAGCGGTCCTCGCGGTCCTTGGCGAGCGCCTTGGCGACGATCGTCTCGAGGTCGCCGCGCAGGCGCGGGTCGATCGTGCCGAGCGCGGGCGGCACCTCCTCGCTGACGCGGCGCGCCGCGACCGCGATCGAGTCGGTGTCCACGTCGATGGGCAGCCGGCCGACGAGGAGCTCGTAGAGCACGACGCCGAGCGCGTACACGTCGGTGCGGACGTCCACGTCGGCGGCGCGCCCCGAGAGCTGCTCGGGGCTCATGTAGGGCAGCGTGCCGAGCACCTGTCCCGCCTGCGTCGCGACGGTGGCGCCGCGCCCGTCGCCCGACGCGACGCGCGCCACGCCGAAGTCGAGCACCTTCGGGCGGCCGTCCTCCTGCACGAGGACGTTGCCCGGCTTGAGGTCGCGGTGGACGACGCCGCGCTGGTGCGCGTGGTGGACCGCCTCGGCGACCTCCGCGAGGAGCGCGACCCGCTGCGCCACCGTGGGCGACGCGGTCCGCGCCCACGCGTCGAGGCGCACCCCGCGCACGAACTCCATCGCGAACCACGGCTGGCGGCCGAGCGGGCCGTCGTGGGCGCCGGCCTCGTAGATCTGCGCGATGCCGGGGTGCGAGAACTGCGCGAGCGTCTCGGCCTCGAGCTCGAGCCGTCGCAGCGCGCCCGGCGTGGCGACCGCGGGGCGCACGACCTTGAGCGCGACGGTGCGCGCGGGGTGCTCCTGCAGCGCCTCGTAGACGACGCCCATGCCGCCCTCGGCGACCTTGCGCACCACGCGGTAGCGGCCGACGCGCTCGGGCGCCACGGCGCCGCCGGCGGCCTCGAGCGCGCGCGCGGCCGCCGCGGCGACGAGCGTCGCCGCGCGGTCCACCGTGGGCCGGTCGTCGGGGACGTCGTGGGCGAGGAGCGCGCGCACCTCGGCGAGCAGCGCCGCGTCGGCGCCGCACTCGCGGGCGAGGTGCTCCTCGCGCGCGGCGCCTTCGAGGGCGCGGGCGGCGCTGAAGACGGCGAACAGGCGCTCGTAGGCCGAGCGCCCACCGCTGTCGGCGGGCGTGCGGTCGGGGTCGTCGGTCACGGCGGGCCCGCGGCCTCCCCGTCGCCACGGCCGGGCCCGGCCGCGAGGCGGCGCGCCAGCCACGCGCGCGCCATCGCCCAGTCGAGCTTGACGAGCGAGGGCGACACGCCGAGGACCTCGGCCGCCTCGCCGACCGTCATGCCCGCGAAGTAGCGCAGCTCGGCCACGCGCGCGTGGCGCGGCTGCAGCCGTGCGAGCTCCTCCATCGCCTCGTCGAGGTCGAGCAGGTCGGCGTGGGGGGCGCCGTCGGCACCGGCGACGCCGTCCACCGCCGCGAGCGTGATGCGGTGCAGGCCGCCCCCCCGCTTGTCGGCGCGGCGGCGCCGCGCGGCGTCGATGAGCACGTGGCGCATCGCCTTGGCGGCGACGGCGAGGAAGTGCGCGCGACCGGTCCACGCCTCCTCGGGCGCGCGCCCGACCATCTTGAGGTACGCCTCGTGGACGAGGGCCGTGGGCTGCAGCGTGACCTGGCGCGGGCGCTCCGCGATCATCGCGGAGGCGAGCGCGCGCAGCCGCTCGTAGACGAGGGGCAGCAGCCGGTCGGCGGCGCTCGCGTCGCCGGCCGCGAGCGCCTCGATCATGCGGGTGGCGTCGGACGCCGTGGACATCCGGGCGATTCTCGCACCCCGGCCGCGCCGCGGGGAGCGCTCCGGGGACGGACGCCCCGCGCGGCCGTCACGGAGCCCGGCGGTCGGCCCGAGGTCGAGCGCCTCGTGGCGGGGATCGAGCAGATCGAGGCGCGCGCGCCCGCGGCGCAGCGCTTCGACACCGCCGCCCTGCGTCGCAGCCTCGGGCTGCCGCCGGCCTCGACGCAGCCCGCGACGTAGCGCGCACGGGCGACGCACCCCGCGCCCGTCGGCGGGCTCCACGGGGGCGGTTCCGCCGTCGCCCGCACCGCGGAGCGCCCGGCACGGCAGGCGGCGGGCGTCCGTCTCGCGGCGCGGCGCGCCCCCCCGAGCGCGCCGGCCGCGTCAGCGCCAGTCGGCGGGATCGAGGGCGCGCAGGTCCCGCGCGTACTGCGTCTCGTCGAAGGGCCGCCGCGACGTCAGCAGCCCGTGCAGCTGCGCCACGACCACCGAGCCGATGGCGTGCACGGCCGCGTGACGCCCGACCCCGGCGGCCCGCAGCCTCGCCAGCGTCTCGGCGGTGACGGGCGGGGCGACGCTGGCGAGCTGCGTCTCGACGACCGCGTGCATCATCGCGTGCATCGGCGCGCTCTTCCCCACGGCGAGCCCGTGGGCCCGATGGTGCGCCTGAACGCCGAGCTGCCGCTCGCCCTCGTCGAGGTCGAGCCACCGGGCGAGGTGCGAGCCCCCGTCGGGGTCGTACGGGAACTCCTCGAGGACCGCACGGACCGTCTCGTCGTCCATCTCGGCCGGGTCGTCGTCCACGTCGTCGGAGTCGAAGTCCTCGTCCTCGTCGAAGTCGTCCTCCCCGAGGTCGTCCTCTCCGGCGTCGCCCTCTCCGGCATCGTCGCGCTCGCCGTCGGCGGAGCCCGCCCCGCGCGGCGAGCGACGCGCGGGCTCGGCACCCACCTGCGCGACGCGAGCGCCGGTGCGGGACGCGTCGAACGCCTCGGGGTCGAACGGCTCTCCGCCCCACCACTCGAGGATCTCGTCGCGATCGGGGAAGCTCGGGTCCGTGCCGGCCTGGCAGAGCCGGTCGTAGCCGTACGCGCCGCCGCAGTCCTCGGGGGGGCGCGGCGCCCTGTCCGGCGACGAGTCGGGCCACGTGAGGCAGCCCGTCGTCCGGGGCGAGGGGCCGCCGCTCGACGACCGACACGCGCACCTCCCATGAGTCGCCGAAGTCGTAGACGTACTCGAGCGCGCTCCCGTCGCGCGGGAGCGCCTGTGCGAGCGTGAGGTCTCGCTCGTCGAGGCCACCCAAGTCGTCGGTGTCGCGATCGCGGTACGTCCGCGAGCCGACGGTGAACTCGTGCAGGTGCTCGTCGTCCCAGTCGAACGCCGCCTGCAGGACATCGTGCAGTACGGCGAGCGACGCCTCGCTGCGGACGAGCAGCTCGCGGACGACGGGTCGCCGCACGCCCACGAGCGCGGCTCGCAGGTGGTGGACCTCGGGTCCTTCGGGCTGTCGTCGGCGGGCCATGGCGCGGTGATCCGGAGCCGGGAGGAGACGGTCGCGAGCGGAGCGCGGCGGACCGACGGACGCCGGGGAGCGCCGCGATCGTCCCGCCGTCGCCGGGCGCCGTCGGCGCCGCGACCGCGTTCGCCGCGCGCACGCCGCGGGGGAACGGCGACGGTCTCGGCGTCGGTGGCCCCGACTCGGCCGGCCGCGCGGACCCGAGCCCGAAGCGTGGCCGCGAGCCGACCAGTGGCGTCCGCCCGACGTCGGCGGCGCGGGGGATCGGGGTTGACCGCGGGGGGCCGGAGAGCCGACGATCGTGCGCCGAGGGACTCGACGGCGGAGGGACGGCCATGGACTCCACGCGGACGCGCGCGCTCTCGTTGGCGGGCACCACGCTCGAGGACCGGACGGCGCGCGCGTACCCGCCCGAGCTGCGCCGGCGGGAGCACGCCCTCGTCGCCCGTCGCCGCAGGGCGGCGACGGTCGATCCCGCCGCGCCGCCGCGCGAGGGCGCGGCCGTCGACCCGGCCTCGATCGTCGGCGTCGGGGTCTCGGGGGGCGGGATCCGCAGCGCGACGTTCGCGCTCGGGGTGTTCCAGTCGCTCGCCCGCGAGCGGCTCGTGCGGCGCATCGACGTGCTCTCGACGGTCTCGGGCGGCGGGTACTTCGGCTCGTTCCTCGGCCGGCTCCTGACGCGCCCCGCGGTGGCCGACGTCGCGGCGGCCGAGGAGGTGCTGACCGGGACGCACGCGGCGATCGGCGACCGCGTCGTGGACCGGCTGCGCGAGAACGGACGCTACCTCTCGCCCAACGGGAGCGGCGACCTGCTCGTGGGCGGCGCGGTGCTGCTGCGGAACTGGGTGGCGCTCCACGTGGTGCTCGGGTGCGCGCTGCTCGGCGTGCTCACGCTGCTGCAGGTGGTGCGGATCGGGGCCGTCGCGCTCGGGGCCCCGCCGGCGGCCTTCGGGATCGAGCGAGGGTGGCTGTGGGCGAGCCCGCTGCTCTGGGCGCCCGCGGCGTGGCTCGCGCTCGTGTGTGTGCCGCTCGGATGGGCGTACTGGTTCCTCGAGACGCGGGTCCTCCTCCGCGTGCTCGGGCTCGCCGTGGTGCTCGGCGCCGCGGTCGCCAGCGGGCTCGCGCGGGGGGCGGGCGTCGTGGCGGTGGAGCACGGCGTCGTGGTGTGCGTGCTCGCCGCCGTCGCGGCGTCGCGCCTCGGCCTGCGCAAGGCGCGCGCGCTGCAGCGGGGCCCGCGCGTGCCCCTCGCGCTGGCGCGCAGCGTGGTCTCGCGCTGGCTCGCGCGCGCGCTGGGCGTGTTCGGGGTCCTCCTGCTGATCGGGGCGGTGGACGCCGTCGGCGGCTCGCTGGTGCGCGCGGCGGACGCGGAGGGGGCGTCGACGTTCGGCGTCGTCTGGGCGGCGACCGGGACCGCGTTCCTCGCGCTGTCGGGCCTCGGTCGTCGCATCGCGGTGATGCTCGGCGGCCGGCCGGGCTCGGCGGGTCGCCGGGTGAGCCTGCCGGCCGTGGCGTCGGTCGCGGCCGCCGCGGCGTGCGCGTTCCTCTTCGTCACCGCCGACGTGCTCTCGCACCGGATCGCCGCGACCGCGCGCTCCGGGACGTCGATCGGCCTGCCGGCGCGGACGTACGCCGAGGGGAGCGCGCCGCGACGGGTCGTGCTCGACGGCCCGAACGATTCGGTGTCGCTCGAAATCGGTGCGAGCTCGCCGCGCGCCGCGGCGAAGCGCGCCTCCGTCCACGTGGAGGGCCGCGACGTCGTGCCGAGCGCGGTCGCGTTCGGGCTGCTCCTCGCGCTCTCCTGGGTCTTCGGCCGGACGTGGACCTTCCTCAACCGCTCGTCGCACCATGCGCTCTACTCGGCCCGCATCGGGCGCGCCTACCTCGGGGCGAGCAACCCCGAGCGGTGGCGCGACGGGCTCTCGGTCACCGAGCTGCGCCCCGACGACGACATCTCGCTCGCGGCGTACTACGCGACGCCGGGCGCCGCCACGCAGGGCTCCGCCCCGCAGGGCGCGACCACGCAGGGCGCCGCCGCCCCGGACGCCGCGCCGAAGGCCGCGAGCGTGATCGAGAAGGGCGGGCCGCTGCACCTCGTCAACATCACGCTCAACGAGACGACCGAGGGGACGTCCAACGTCGCGCAGCAGGACCGCCACGGCACGTCCTTCGCGGTGGGCCCGTGCGGCCTCTCGGTCGGCGTCGCCGACCACGCCGTGCTCGACTGGCGGGCCCCGCGCGAGGCGACGATCCTCCCCCTTCCGTCGCCGGACGGCGCCGGCGGGAGCGCGGCGGACCGCGACGCGTCGATGCGCGCCTTCGGCGACGCGCTCGACCTCGGCTCGGGCCCCGACGTGCTGCCGTTGAGCGAGTGGGTCGGGGCGTCGGGGGCCGCGTTCAGCACGGGCCTCGGGGCGCGGACGCGGGTGGGCACGAGCCTGCTGTGCGGGCTCGCCAACGTGCGGCTCGGGCACTGGTGGTGGTCGGGGGTGAGGCGCCGGTCGGCGGCGGCCGCGGCGCGCCAGCACGGCGGGTCGCTGCGCCGCGGCTTCGGCGTGCAGGCCTACCTCCTCGACGAGCTGACGGCGCAGTTCCCGGGCGCGGCGCGGCACCGCTGGTACCTCTCCGACGGCGGCCACTTCGAGAACCTCGGCGCGTACGAGCTGCTGCGGCGCGGGATCCGGCGCATCGTCGTGCTCGACGCCGAGGCCGACCCCGAGTACGGCTTCGACGGCCTGGCCAACCTCGTGCGCAAGGCGCGGATCGACTTCGGCGCCGAGGTCCGCTTCCGCGACGCGAGGCAGCTCGAGGCCACGGTCGCGCCGGCGCTGCGGGCGTTCGTCGGGCCGCTCGAGGACCTCGCACCCGGCTCGAAGCCGAGCGTGCGCCCCGCGGACCCGCGCGTGCTCTCGACGGCGCACGCCGCGCTCGCCGACGTCGTCTACGCCGACGGCACGCAGGGCGTGCTGCTCTACGTGAAGGCGACGGTGCGCGAGGGCGTCCCGCTCGACGTGCTCAACTACCGCGGCACGCACCCCGACTTCCCCCACGAGACGACCGCCGACCAGTTCTTCGACGAGGCGCAGTGGGAGAGCTACCGGCGCCTCGGCGAACACATCGGGCGCGCGCTCTTCGAGCCGAGGGACCCCGCGCCCGCCGCGGGCCCCGCGTGGTGCCCGCGAGACCTGTTCGCCTGACGAGGACCGCGGCGCGGGCGCAAGACCGCCTCCGACGCACCGCAGCGACCCCGAGGAACGACCGCCATGCCGAGCACACCGACGCGGATCGGGATCGTCGGCGCGGGGCCCGCCGGCCTGCTGCTCGCGAGCGCGCTGGCGCGGCGGGGCGTCTCGACCACGCTCCTCGAGCGCGACGGCGACCCGAACGAGGCGCCGCGCTTCAACCCCGACCGTTCGTACACGATCGACATCACGGGGCACGGCCTGCGGGCGATCCGCCACATCGACGCGGAGCGCCACTTCGACGAGCGGATGCTGCCCTTCAAGGGGCTGCGCTACTTCGGCAAGACCGACGAGTGGCCGCTGCCGGGCTGGACGGGCTCGCGCGGCGACATCCTGCGTGCGCTGACGGCGGTGGTGCGGGAGCGGCACGCCGACCTCGTCCGCGTCCACTACGGGCACCGCGTCACCGCGGTGGACGTCGGCAGCGGGCGCGTCACGAGCGAGTCCGTCGCCGACGGGAGGGTCGAGCACGCATTCGACCTCGTGGTGGGCGCGGACGGGGCGGGGTCGGCGGTGCGCGACGCGATGGCGTCGCAGGTGGCGGGCTTCTCGGTCGTGCGGCGCAACCACCCCAATTGGTGCACGATGCTCGCGCTCGACCGCGTGGGCGACGCGCTGCACCCGCACTATCTCCACGGGCTGTCGGTGCGGCCGTTCTGCGTGGCGGGCGCGATCCGCGGCGACGCGGGGCCCGGCTCGTACCGCTGGTTCTGCGCGGTCGGGACGCGGCGCAAGCTCGCCTTCGAGGACGCGGCGGCCGCGGCGAAGTTCCTCGAGGCGCGCGTGCCCGACGCGCGTCGCTTCGCGAGCGACGTCGAGGTCGAGGCCTTCTCGCGGCGGCCGTGCTACCCCATCGGCCAGCGCCTGACGTGCTCGGCGTTCCACGGGGGCCGTGCAGTGCTGATCGGCGACGCGTCGGCGGCGTTCCCCCCCATCGGCCAGGGCGTGAACGCGGCGATGGAGTCGGCGATGGTGCTCTACCGGCACCTCGACGACACGGCGGCGTACACCCGCGCTTGGAAGCCGCAGTCCGACGCCGTCTCGTGGCTGAGCGTGCAGAGCCTCTTCGAGCGCCGGCTCCAGATGCTGCGCCTCGTGCTCACGCGCTGGCTGTGGGCCAACCCCTTCGAGCTGGCCAAGAGCGCCGAGCTCCCCTACGCCGACGTCGTCCGTCGCGTGCGTCGCTTCTGGCCGCTCTGGGCGTAGGCCGCGAGCGCACGACCGACGGAGCGCACGCCGCCGACCACGTCTTGCGTCGAGGCGCGGGCCCCGTCACCAGTCCGCGTCCCGGCGCGGGGCCCGTGGCCCGAGCCGGCGCATCCAGGGGGCGAGAGACTCACGAGGACGTCCGAGCCGCACCCGACGGCGCAGCGACCCGCGCGGCGTCGGCGTGCGCGTCGCAGCGGAAGCGCCCGTGGCCTCCCGACACGCGCCGAGGGGTCTGGCGCACGCCACGGCGCGGCCCGGCGGAGGCCGGCTGCTTGGCCGCGCCGCCGCCCTCTGGCAGAATCGGACGTGGAGACCCGTGCCGAGATCGTCGTCCGTCGCTCCTGAGTCGCGCCCCCACGAGATCGAGTCCGAGCTCAGCCAGCCGTTGCCGCGGCGCGTGGGACCATCGACGCTGGTGCGGGTCTGGCGGTGGGTCGCGCTGAGCTGCATTCCCGTGATGGGGGTCGCGGCTTGGTTCGCCTTCGGCGCGCGCGGCAGCTCGCCGATCGCGATGCTCGTCGCGATCCTCGCGTCGATACAGCTTTGGATCCTGCTCCCCGTGGAGCTGGCCGTCCGCAGGTCGCGCGGCTTCGCTCGATTGGGCGTCGCGGCGATCGCGGTCGCGGGGGATCCCGCTCGCGGCGGTGTGGGGGACGTCGTCGACGTGCTCTCCCGCGTCGGCGGCAAGGTGGGCGGGGCGAGCACGGTCGTCGCCTACCGGTACCCCCTGCCCGACGGCTCGTGGCACGACGCGCGGCTTCGCGTCCCGACAGTGGTTGCAAGGAGGCGGTTCCAGCCGGGCAGCCGGCTCACCGTGCTCTTCGATCCCCGCAAGCCCAAGCGGCACGCGCTCCACCCCCTGCTCGGCTACGTGCGCGTGCTGTCGTAGGGACGCGGCGGCGACCGCGTTCTCGCCTCGGCTCGCGGCCATCGGGCCGGGAGCAGAGAGGCACTGACGGAGCAGAGGTTTTTCCCGTCATCCTTGGACCAGAGACGCGGAGCACGTTACTGGGGCACCCCCTATGCCGCGAGCCTCCGGATGGCAGCCACGATGGTGTTGGTATTCCGTAAACGCCCGGCCATGCCCATCCCTCGGCGCGTGTCCGTCGGGATCCGTCGAGGCGGCGACGTCGTCTACGCGCCCGCGCGCTGGCGCGCGAGCTTCCAGCCTCGCGGCGTGAGCTCGTGGACG
>JADZCA010000036.1 GCA_020851795.1 Planctomycetota bacterium
ACGCAGGGCCCGTCGGCGATTCGATGCGTGTCGCCACGCGTCGTCCGCTCCTCGGCGTGGTGCCAGAACACGCTGTCGTCGCGTCCGACGCGCGCCCGGGCCGAATCCGCGAGCCCCGACGGCGGCCCGACGTGCGATCGGCGCCCGACGGGCCTCGTCTTTCGTGAATTCGGCGGGCTAGCCCGCCACGGGAGCGGGCTGGCGGGAGGCGCGCGCCCGGGACGGGCTCCTGAGGAGCAGACGCGGAGCGGCCGCTTCCAGGCTCCGTCGGACGTCGCTTCGGTCGGCACCCCGAACCACGCAAGCCCATGGTGCGCGGCGGACGTCGCGCGCGGGCCGCGACGCGCGTCGGCGACCGCCCGGCGGCCCGTCCCCGACCCCGGGCCCCGTACGGTCGCGGGTATCCTCCGCCGCGTGCACGTCCCGCCGACCCGCCTCCTCGTCGCCCTCGCGGCCGCCGCGCTCGCGGCCGCCGGGTGCGCGGACACGCACGCGCAGCGCACCGCCGCGGACCGGGACGCCGCACGCGGCCTCGACGTACGGCGCCCGCGCGTCCCCGAGCTCGTCGGGTCGCTCGACCTCGACGCGGCCGACCGCGCCGCACGCCCGGCGCGGGCGCTCGAGCGGGTGGACCTCGACCTCGACGGCGCGCTGCGGCTCGCGGCCGCCTCGTCGCGGACCTACCGCGCGCGTCGCGAGGACGCGTGGCTCGCCGCGCTCGACCTCGCCACCGAGCGCAAGCAGTTCGCCGCGAACGGGGGCCTCGGCGCCGCGGCGGCGCTCTCGCGCGACGAGAGCGGCACGATCGCGTCGGCGGGGCCCGTCGCCGAGCTCTCCCGCGCCTTCGAGGCGGGCGGGTCGTTCGTGCTGCGGCTCGCCGCCGACTTCCTGCGCACGTTCCCGTCCGACCCCGCCGCCGCGGCCCGCACCCTGATCACGGCCGACCTCGTCCTCCCCCTCCTGCGCGGGAGCGGCACGGTCGCGCGCGAGCCCCTGACGCAGGCCGAGCGCGACGTGCTCTACGCGCTGCGCGTGCTGGCGCGCACCGAGCAGGAGCTGCTCGTCGACGTCGCCACCGACTTCTACGACGTGCTCCAGGCCAAGGACGTCCTCGAGAACGAGGACCGCACCTACGACTCCCTCGTGCTGCTCCACGAGCGCGCGAAGTCGTTCGGCCCCGAGGGCGCGGGGCGCATGCCCGACTTCGAGGTGGACCAGGCGCGCCAGGACGTGCTGCGGGCCGAGGACCGCCGCCAGCAGGCCCGGCAGGCCTTCGAGGCGTCGCTCGACACCTTCAAGCAGACGCTGGGCATCCCGCTCACGACCGAGGTGACGCTGCGGGCGGCGGGCCTCGACGCGATGCGCAAGGACGGGCTCCCCGACGACGCGCCGTCGGGCGACCCGGTCGCCACCGCGCTCGCGCACCGGCTCGACCTCGCCACGACGCGCGACCGCCTCGACGACGCGCGCCGTCGCCTCCTCGTCGCCGAGGACGCGCTGCGCACGGGGCTCGACGTGGCCGCCGGCGCGTCGCTCGACACGCCGGGCAAGCGCCCGTTCGCGGTGCGGGACGCGAAGGCGCGCGGCTCGGTCGGCCTCGACCTCGACCTGCCGGTGGACCGCGTCGAGGAGCGCGACGCGTACCGCGCGGCCGAGATCGCGGTCGAGCGGGCCCGGCGCGACGTCGAGGCCGAGGAGGACCGCGTGACGTCGGAGGTGCGCCGCGAGGTGCGCCAGCTCGCGCAGGCGCGGCGCTCGTTCGGCATCCAACAGGAGGGCGTCCGCCTCGCCGAACGGCGCGTCGAGAGCGCGCGCCTCAACCTCCAGGCGGGCAAGGCGACGGTGCGCGACGTCCTCGACGCCGAGAACTCGCTCATCGAGGCGCGCAACGCGCTCACGGCGGCGCTCGTGGACCACGCGGTCGCGCGCCTCTCGCTCGCGCGCGACACGGGCACGATCGACGTCACCGTGCTCGCCCGCCCCGAGGTGCCCGCGCCGCGCCCGCCGGCGGCGCCGGGCGCGCCGGCGCCGGGCCAGGCGAGCGGCAGCCCCACCGCCGCGCCGCCCGCCCCCGCCCCCACGACGGCCCCGGCCGTCGTGCCGCCGCCCGCGGGCCCCGCCGTGCCGGCCGCGGCGCTGCCCGTCGGCGGACGCTGACGCGGCGACGTCGCGCGCGCGACGGGGTGCCGCGGTGCCGGGACGTTGCCGCGGTGCCAGGAACGTTGTTTTCACGAGGCGTGAAGACAACTTTCCTGGCACCGCCCGGCCCACGAGGCGTGAGAACAACTTTCTTGGCACCGCCCGGCCGGCGGTCCGCTCGGGCGGCCCGCGGGGCGCCCTCGCCCGGGCGGTACATTGCGCCTCCCATGGCCTCCTCGTCCTCGTCGCGCCGCAAGGGTCCCTGGCCGCTGCTCGTGGCGCTCCTCGTCGTGGTGGGCGGGGTCGGCGCGTGGCTGTGGCGCTCGACGCGCGAGACGGGCGCCTCGGACGTCCCCCTCTGGACGGTCGCCCGGGGCCCGCTCCGCATCTCGGTGACCGAGGGCGGGAGCCTCCAGTCGCTGCGCTCGACGACGGTCGCCTCCGAGGTGGAGGGCGAGACGAAGATCGTCGACGTCGTGGCCGAGGGCACCTTCCTGACCGAGGAGGACGTCGCCAAGGGCCGCGTGATCGTCGAGCTCGACAAGTCGTCGCTCGAGGAGAAGCGCCGCCGGCAGGTGATCACGATCTCCGGGGCCGACGCCGACCTCGCCCGCGCGAAGGAGGCGCTCAAGATCCAGCAGAACCAGAACGAGAGCGACCTGCGCAAGGCGGCGCTCGACGTGCAGTTCGCGCGGATCGACCTCCGCAAGTACGTGGGCGAGGCGGTCGCGGGCCGGCTCGAGGAGCACGCGGGCGACATCGCCTCGCTCGACCTGCGCGCGCTCGCCTCGGCCGAGGACGTCGGCGGCGAGGCGCTGCAGGAGCGGCGCAAGCGCGAGTCCGACATCGCGCTCGCCAAGGAGGAGCTGGCGCGCGCGCGCGACAAGCTCAAGTGGACCGAGGAGCTGCTCGCGAAGGGCTTCGTCTCGCAGGACGAGCAGGTCGCCGACCGGCTCGCGCTCAAGCGCAACGACGTCGCGCTCGAGCAGGCCGACACCGCGCTCTCGCTGTTCACGGCCTACGAGTTCCCCAAGCAGGTCCAGCGCCTCGTCAGCGACCTGCGCGAGGCCAAGGAGGCCGAGACGCGCACGAAGCGCCGCGCCGACTCCGAGCTCGCGAGCGCGCTCTCCGACGTGAAGGGCAAGGAGGAGAAGCTGACGCTCGAGACGGCCGAGCTCGAGCGCATCGACCGGCAGGTGGCCGCGTGCACGATCCGCGCGACGAACCCGGGGCTCGTCGTCTACGCGTCGAGCGAGGACCGGGGCAACTGGATGGGCGACGAGAAGCCGATCCAGCCCGGCGCGTCGATCCGCCAACGCCAGCCGATCCTCTCGATCCCCGACCCCAAGGGCCTCGGCGTGCGCGTCAACGTGCACGAGTCGGCGCTCGACCGGGTCAAGCGCGGCCAGACGGCGTCGATCGTCGTGGACGCGTTCCCCGACCGCCCGATGCGCGGGCGCGTCGAGCGCATCTCGACGATGCCCAACCAGGCCAACCGCTGGCAGAACCCCGACCTCAAGCTCTACGCCACCGACGTCGCGCTCGAGGACGCCCCGAACACGCTGCGCCCCGGCATGTCGGCCCGCGTCGAGATCCTCGTCGAGGAGCTCGCCTCGGCCGTGTACGTCCCGGTGCAGGCGGTCACGTTCGTCGCCGGCAAGACGACCGTCTACGTGCGCGAGGGCGGCGACGAGGTCGCGCGCCCCGTCCGCCTCGGGCTGTCGAGCGACCGTTACGTCGAGGTGGTCGAGGGGCTCTCCGAGGGCGAGAAGGTGATGCTCGCGCCGCCCAAGGACCGGCACCCGGCCGCTGGCGGCAAGGAGGGCGCCGCGCCGTCGGGCGACCGTCCCGCGCCCGGCGCGGGCGCTGCCCCCGCCGGCGGCGGCGACCGGCCGGCGGGCTCGCCGGGCGGCCGGGGCCGGGGCGGCCGCGGCAGCCGCGGCAACGGCGGCGGCGCGCCCGGCGCGTCGCCGAGCGCCCCCACCGGCGACGCGGCGGCCGGCTCGTCCGCCCCGGGCGCGCCCGCGATGGCCCCGGGCGACGCGCCCGCGCGCCCCGGGTCGTGAGGGCCGGCACGATGGCGGCCCCGGTCGTCGAGCTGCGCGACCTCTGGCGCACCTACGTGCTCGGCGGGCACGAGGTGCACGCGCTGGCGGGCGTCGAGCTCACGATCGAGGAGGGGGCCTACGTCGCGATCATGGGGCCCTCGGGCTCGGGCAAGTCCACGCTGCTCAACGTGCTCGGCCTGCTCGACCGCCCCACGCGCGGGACCTACCTGCTCGGCGGGCGCGACGTCTCGGCACTCGACGACGACGACGTGTCGGCCGAGCGCGGGCGTCGCCTGGGCTTCGTCTTCCAGAACTACAACCTCATCCCGCAGCTCGACGTGGTGGAGAACGTCGAGGTGCCCATGGTCTACGCGGGGGTGGGCGACCACGAGGCTCGCGAGCGGGCGACGGCGCTGGCCGAGCGCATGGGCCTCGGGGCCCGCCTCGGCCACCGCCCCACCGAGCTCTCGGGCGGCCAGCAGCAGCGCGTCGCCATCGCGCGCGCGCTCGCCAACGACCCGCTCGTGCTGCTCGCCGACGAGCCGACCGGCAACCTCGACACGAGGACGGGCCAGGAGATCCTCGGGCTGCTCGACGAGCTCCACGCGCACGGCAAGACGCTGGTGGTCGTCACGCACGACCCCGGGGTCGCGGCCCGCGCCGACCGCATCGTGCGCATGCGCGACGGCCGGGTCGAGCGCATCGACGTGAACCGCCCCGCCGGAGCGACGTCGTGATCGGCGCCCGCGCCCGCCGCCTCGTCCGCCTCGCGCTCAAGAGCCTGTGGGCGCACCGGCTGCGCTCGCTGCTGACGGCGCTCGGCATGGTGTTCGGCGTCGGCGCCGTCGTCGCGATGCTCGCGGTCGGCGAGGGCGCGTCCCGGGACGCCCAGCAGCAGTTCCTGCGGCTGGGCAGCCGCAACATCATCGTCCGCAGCGTCAAGCCGCCGGAGTCCACCAGCGCGTCGGCGACCCGCAGCTTCGTGGTCGCCTACGGGCTCGAGCTGTCCGACGTCGAGGTGGTGCGCGCGACGGTCCCCCACCTCGCCCGCACGGCGGCGCGCCGCGACATCCCGAGCGACCTGTGGAACGGCGCGCGCAAGCACCGCGGGTCGGTGTTCGGCGTCGAGACGTCCTACCGCGAGGTCACCAACCTCGAGCTCGCGCGCGGGCGCTTCCTCACCGACGACGACGCCCGCACCAAGAAGAACGTGTGCGTGCTCGGTGCGGCCGCGGCGGAGGCGCTGTTCCCGGCGTCGGACCCGCTCGTGGGCTCGGTGCGGGTGGGCGGCGACTACTACGGCGTCGTCGGCGTCGCGGCACGCCGCGGCACGGCCCCGGCGTCGGGCGCGGGGGCCTCGGGCGAGGAGGACAGCGCCGTCTTCGTCCCGCTGGCGGCGGCGCTCGAGCGCTTCAGCCCGCTCATCCGCGTCCAGACCAGCGGCAGCCGCAGCGCCGAGCGCGTCGAGCTCCACCAGCTGATCGCCGAGGTGTCGGGCACGGAGCAGGTGACCGCCGCGGCGCGCGCGCTGCGCACGCTGCTCGAGCAGCGCCACCCGAAGGGCGACGTCAACGTCGTCGTCCCGCTCGAGCTGCTCGAGGAGGCGGCGCGCACCAAGCGCCGCTTCACGATGGTGCTCGCGTTCATCGCCGGCGTGTCGCTGCTCGTGGGCGGCATCGGGATCATGAACATCATGCTCGCCAACGTCACCGAGCGGACGCGTGAGATCGGCATCCGCCGCGCGCTCGGCGCGCGCCGCCGCGACGTGGTGCTGCAGTTCCTCGCGGAGACGATCGTGCTCGCCACCGTCGGCGGGGCGATCGGGCTCGGCCTCGGCGTCGGGCTGCCGTTCGCGATCACGAAGGCCTTCGACACGCCGACCGCGGTGACGGCGTCGAGCCTCGTGATGGCGCTGCTCGTCAGCGCCGCGACCGGCATCGTCTTCGGGCTCTACCCGGCCTCCCGCGCGGCCGCCCTCGACCCCGTCGAAGCCCTCCGGCACGACTAGGGAAACGGCGCGGCGCCGTTTCCCTACCGGACGCTGGCGAGCAGGAGGAGCGGCTCGCGCGCGCCGTCGGCGCCGGGGCGCGAGGCGAGCGCGAGGACCCACCAACGGCCGTCGGCGACCTCGGCGGACGGCGCCCGCACCTCGGCGTCCACCGCGGACGAGCCGTGCGCCTCGAGCGGGATCGTCGCGCGCCGCACGCTCGGGTCGTCCAGCCGCGGCCCGCCGCCCACGTGGGCCGGGTCCGACGACGACATCGACAGCGGGCGCCGGTAGGCCACCTCGACCGACCCGCCGTCGGGCCGCGCCCATGCGACCGTCCCGGTCACGCGCAGCACCGCCGAGACGCCCGAGAGGTCGAGGCGCACGCGCCCCTCGAAGCCGTCGAGCCGCGCGCGCGGGTCGAAAGTCAGCGCGCCGGCCTGCTGGGCGACCTCGGCGTCGGCCGAGGTGAGCCCCGCGACGGACGCCGCCGAGGTGACGCGCGCCGGGACGCCCGAGACCACCCCGACGCGCGCGGACGCGTGGACGGGCGCCCGCAGGTACGGCGCGGCCACCGCCGCGTCGAGCGCGGCCCCGACCGCGACGCGCCCCGCCTCGACGTCGTCGCGCAGCGCGCCCGACGGCGCCACCACGCACCGCAGCTCCACCGTCGCGCCGACGAGGGCGCGCTCGGCGGCCCCCACGTGCGCGCGCAGACGCACGACCTCCTCGGCCGCGCCCTCGCAGAGCAGGAACGTGCCCGCGAACGTCTCCGGCGACGCCACCGAGCGCCCGCCGCCCGCCCCGGCCTGGAACGAGCGCACGAGGTCCTCGAGCGCGCTCTCGCGCGCCCCGTCGTCGAGCGCCGCCGCGGCGGCGCCCGCGCGGACCACGCCCACGGCGCCCGCCGTCACCGCGACGTCGGCCGGCGCGGCCGGCGCCGCGTCCACCGCGAGCCGCAGCGTGCGGGCGCCGTCGGGCCCGTCCCACGACAGCTCGACCGCGCCGCCCTTGGCAGCGTCCACCACGACCGCCGTCGCGACGCGGCGCACCGCCGTGCGCGGCAGCGCCACCGTCGCCGGCGCGTTGCTCTCGGGGACGTGGCGCGTCACCGAGAGGTCCACCGGGAACGCCGGCCGGTGCGCGGACTCGGCCGCCCACACCTCGAGCAGCGTCGCCTTCTCGCCCGGCGACCACCGCAGCAGCAGCTGCTCGCCCTCGGGCAGGGCCGCGATGCGCGGGCGGCTCGCCACCGTCTCCTGGGCGATCTGGACGTCGTAGGCGACGGCGCTGCGGCGCACCTCGGTGCGCGTCCACACCGACGTCCATCGGCGCGGCAGCAGCCGCACCGCACCTGCGGCGAGCAGCCGGGGCCCGCCGTCCTCGGGCGGCACGCCCGACGTCGCGCGCGGCGCGAGCAGCGTCGCCCGCACCGAGAGGCGTGGCGCCATCGCCTGCTCGACGAAGGCGAGGGCGGTGCGCGCCTTCGCCGCGGCCGCGGGCGGCGCCCACAGCTCGATCGCGCCGCGGGCCACGCGGCTGGCCCACCCGGGCTCGCCCGACTCCGGGACGAGGCGGCGCACGAGGTCCTCGACCGCGTCCGACGAGAGCGCGAGGTCCGGGGCGAGCGGCGGCTCGAAGGTCGCGAGCGCCGCGTCCTCGGCCACGTCGTCCACCGACCAGGTACCCTCGAAGCCCGCGTCGGCCGGCGTCCACAAGGCGCGGGCGGCGCGCACCGCCGGCGGGGCGCGGAACGCGTCGAGCTCGAGGCGGACGGGCTCGCCGACGCCGTCGCCCGCGCGCGCGGCTCCGGGGACGATCACCGCGAGCAGCAGCGCGAGGGCGGGAACGGCGGGGCGCATGGGTCGGCTCCGGGTCGGGGTCGGGGCGGGGCGGGGCGGGCGCGTCATCGGGGCGACGCGTCGGGGTCGTCGTCGTCGCGTGCGGGGGCGGGGTCGGGTTTGTCGGCGGGGACCGGCGGGGCGGCGTCGCGGCCCTTCGTCCACAGGGCGCGCACGGCCGTGAGCCGGTCCTTGCCCACCCACGAGAAGTCGCGCACGAACGCCTTCGCCGCCGCCTCGAGCGCGGCGGCGTCGCCGCGGGCCGCGGCCACCCGCACGCGGTGCTCGGCCACGTCGTCGCGGAAGATCTCGGCGAGCGGGTCGCGCTCGAGCGCGTCGAAGGCGGCCGCCGCGTCGGCGAGCCGGCCGGCACGGAACAGCGCCGCGGCGCGGTCGTAGCGGGCGCGGGAGGCCAGCGCGTGCGCGGGGTGCGCGGCGAGGAACGCGTCGAAGGCCGCGACGGCCTCCGCGGGCGTCCCGGCGGCCGCAGCGCGGCGCGCGGCGAGGTAGGCCTCGCGGTCGCCGAGGTCGCGACGGACGCGGTCCTGCGCCCACGCCCGCGCGGCCTGCTCGAACGCCGGGAACGGCGTGCCCGCCGCCTCGGCGAACGCGGCCTCGACGTCGGGGTCGCGGAGCAGGCGCCGCACGAGCCGACCCACGGCGTCGGCGCCCTTCGTCTCCTCGACGAAGCGGAAGGCGAGCCAGTCCTCGCCGTAGTCGTCGGTCGTGTGCGGGCCGCGCAGGCCGTTGACGAGGCGGGCCACCGCGTCCTCGGTCTTCGGGTTCGTCGCGAGCAGGTTGTAGAGGAGCGGCAGCCGCGTCGGCCCCTGCTCGGCGGCCCACACCGCGAGCCCCTCGCGCGCCCACTTCGGCACGCCGTAGTACGGCTCGCCGAGCGCGTGACGGTGGCGCACGTGCACGAGCTCGTGCGTGAGCGTGCGCGCCACGTCGAAGAGGCGCGCCATCAGCGCCTCGGTGCGCACGACGAGCGCCTGCACGACGACCGCCCCGTGCAGCTCCTCGCGCGTCTCCATGTGCGTCGTGTCGGGCCGCTCGCCGGTGTCGGCGAAGCGCACGCGGAACGGCGGCGCGTCGCTCGCGGCCAGCCCGAGCCGGCGTGCGGACCGGGCGACGGCCTCGGGCACGAGACGCTCGACCTCGGCCACGCGGGCGAGGAACGCGGGGTCGCCCGCGTACTTGCCGTCGTAGTCGAGCACGACCGGGCCGCGCACGGTCCGGTCCGCCGGGTCGATGCGCGCGAGCCAGGTCCGCGCCTCGGCCGCGGCCTTCGCGCCGGGCTTGCGCTCGACGAACCCGCCGAGCACGGCCTTCGCCTCGGGCCCGCGTCGCAGCTTGAACAGCGCCTCGCCCTTGAGCACCTCGAGCCGGTCGGCGTACTCCTTCGCCGGGAAGTCCGCGAGGTAGCGGTCCACCTGCGCGAGCACGTCGTCGTAGCGGCGCGTGGACCACGCCGCCTGCGCGGCCATGAAGCGCGCGGAGTGCGCGTGGACGTAGTCGGCGTGCGCCTCGAGGAACGCCGCGGCCTTCGCCCGCACGTCGTCCCACCGTTTCGCCTTCCACGCGGCGAGCACCTCGTCGTAGGCCCCGCGCACGGGGTCGGGGCCCGCGGCGGCCGTGGGGCCGGGGAGGACCGCCGCCCCGAGCAGCGCGAGCATCGCGACGGCGCGGGCGAGGAGCGGGCGCATCGCGGGGCATCGTAGCCCGCCGAGCTCACGAGCCGGCGAGGTCGGGGCCTGACGTCCGTTCGGGGCTCGACCGGCCTCGCCTTGGGTGAGTTCGGCGGGCCCGCCCGCCGAATTCACGAGGGACGAGGCCCCTCGACCTCGACCCGCGCGGAAGGGGGCCGGCGGGGCCGGGACCGCACGCGCCCCCCCGGGCGGGGTCGCGGCGTCGCTCCGACCGACCGACGGCGGGGAATCGCGCGCCGCCCCCGCGCCCGTCGCGCATGGTGGCCCGCATGCTCGTCACCGTCCTCCTCGGCCTGCTCGGGCTCGGCGTCCTGACCGCGGGCGCCGAGGCGCTCGTGCGCGGCGCCGCCTCCCTCGCGGTCGCGCGCGGCGTGTCGCGCCTCGTGGTCGGGCTCACGATCGTCGCCTTCGGGACCAGCGCCCCGGAGATGACGGTCAGCGTCTCGTCGGCGCTCGCCGGTCACGCCGACGTCGCCTTCGGCAACGTGGTGGGCAGCAACCTCTTCAACGTGCTCTTCATCCTGGGCGCGTGCGCGGTGCTCGCGCCGCTCGTCGTCTCGAAGCAGCTGGTGCGGGTGGACGTCCCGGTGATGGTCGCCGTCTCGCTGCTCGGGTGGGCCCTCGCCGCCGACGGGCGCGTGTCGCGCGTCGAGGGGGTCGTCCTCGCCGCGGGGCTCGCCGCCTACGTCGTGCTCCAGGTGGTCGTCGCCCGCCGCCAAGGCGACGCGTCCGTGCAGGTCGAGGAGGCCTCCGGCCCGAAGACCCTGCCGATGCAGCTGCTCGCGATCGGGGCGGGCCTCGCCATGCTCGTTCTCGGCGCGCGACTGTTCGTGGACGCCGCGGTCGAGGTGGCGCGCGCCGCCGGCATGTCCGAGCTCGTCGTGGGGCTCACGATCGTCGCCGCGGGCACGTCGATGCCCGAGGTCGCGACGTCGATCGTGGCGACGCTGCGCGGCCAGCGCGACATCGCGGTCGGCAACGTGGTCGGCAGCAACGTCTTCAACGTCCTCGGGGTGCTCGGAATCTCGGCCGCCGTCGCCCCCGACGGCGTCGTCGTCGCCCCCGCCGCGCTCGCCTTCGACACGCCCTACATGGTCGCGGCGGCGGCCGCGTGCCTGCCGATCTTCTTCACCGCGCACCGGATCGACCGGTGGGAAGGCGGGCTGTTCCTGCTCTCCTACGGGGCCTACACGGCGTTCCTCGTCCTCGCGGCGACGCGTCACGACGCGCTCGGCACGTTCTCCTGGGTCGCCTTCGAGTTCGTCGGGCCGCTCGTGGGCGCGACGCTCGTCGCGCTCGCGCTCCACGCATGGCGTCGTGGGCGCGGCCGCCCCGAGCACGGCGCCGACGGCGCCAGCCCGGGCGGGCGCGCGACGTAGCCGGAGGGGCGGCCGCCCCCGCCCGCCGGTCGCACGGCGCCGGTGGTAGCCTCGCCCGCGATGCCGCCGAGCGAGAAGACCTTCGTGTGGACGTCGTGGTTCGACGCCCCGCCGGCGCGGGTGTGGCCCTTCGTGGCGGACACCGACCGCGTCAACCGCCGCGCCGGCCTCCCCGCGGGGCGCTACGCGCGCGCCGACGGGCCGGGCGCGCGCGACCTCTGGACGGTGCGGCAGCGGTTCCAAGGCCTCGTCCCCGTCGCCTACGACGAGGAGCCCTTCGAGTGGGTCGAAGGGGAGGGCTTCGCCGTCGAGCGGCGCTTCCGGCACGGCCCCGTGACGCGCCTCCTCGTGGACACGCGCCTCGCCCCGGACGGGCGCGGGACGCGCGTGACGACGACCCTCGTCGCGACGCCGCGCTCGCACTTCACCGCGTTTCTCGTGCCCGCGCTGGTCGCGTCGGCCCGGCGCGGCCACGAGCGCGCCTACGACCGCGCTCGCGAGGCGCTCGGCGGCGTCGACCCCGACGGCGCGGCGCGCGGCGGCGTCCGCCGGCGCGCGGCCGAGCGGCTCGCCCGCGTGCCCGACGTGGTCCCCGCCCCGCTCGCGGCGCGCCTCGCGGCGCACCTCGCCGCCGCCGACGGCGCCGACCTGCGGCGCATGCGCCCGTTCGCGCTCGCCGACGCGTGGCGCTGCCCGCGGCGCGAGGTGCTGGCGGCCTGCCTCGGCGCGGTGCGCGCGGGCGTGCTCGAGCTGTCGTGGGAGTCGCTGTGCCCCCATTGCCGCGGCTCCGCCGCGCGCGCGCGGGCGCTCGCCGAGGTGCGGGGACGTGCGCGGTGCCCGTCGTGCGACGTGGAGGTGGACGTCGAGCTCGACCGGAGCCTCGAGGCCGTCTTCCGCCCCGCCGCGGACCTGCGCACGGTCCCCGACGACGTCTGGTGCCTCGCCGGCCCCCGCGCGACGCCGCACGTCGCGGCGCAGCGCCGGCTCCGCGCCGGGTCGAGCACCGTGCTCGAGCTCGTGCTCGCGCCGGGCGCGTACCGCGTGCGCTGCCCGCGCCGCGCCGGCGCGGCGCTGCTCCGGGCCGAGGACGACGCCACCCTGCCGCGCGAGGCCGTCGTGGACGTCGCCGACGGCGACGTCGCCGTGTCGCGCGCCGCGGTCGCCGCCGGGCGCGTCCGCCTCGACGTGCAGTGCGCCGCGCGCGACGACCGGCCGCTCGTGGTCGAGCGGACGGCGTGGGCCGACGAGGCCGCGACCGCGCTCGACCTGCTCACCCTCCCGGGCTTCCACGACGTCTTCGCCGACGACGTCCTCGCGCCGGGCGAGCGCATCGCGGTGCGCCGCGTCGCGGTGCTGTTCACCGACCTGCGCGGGTCGACGTCGCTCTACCGCCGCGTGGGCGACGCCGCCGCGTACGCGCTGGTGCGCGAGCACTTCCGGGCGCAGCGCGCCGCCGTCGCGCGCCACGGCGGCATGGTCGTCAAGACGATCGGCGACGCGGTGATGGCGGTGTTCCGCTCGGCCGGCGACGCGGTCGCGGCGGCGCTCGAGATGCACCGCGAGGTGGCCGCGCTGCCGGTGCCCGACGGCGCGGGCGCGCTCGCGATGAAGGCCGGCGTGCACCGCGGGCCGTCGATCGCCGTGCACGCGGGCGGGCGGCTCGACTTCTTCGGCACGACGGCCAACCTCGCGGCGCGCGCGCAGCACGAGGCCCGCGGCGGCGACGTGGTGCTCACCGCCGACGTCGCGCAGGACGAGGACGTGCGCGACGTGCTCGCCGGCGTCGCGCACGCCGCCGAGCCGTTCCGCGCCGCGCTGCGCGGCTTCGACGCCGAGACGGCGCTCGTCCGCGTCGTCCCCGCGGCGGGGGGGTGACCGGGCCCGGCGGGCGCCGCGGGCCCCGCGCACGACGCGGGGCCCGTGGCGTCAGTCGACGGGGTGCAGGTGGCGGGCCACCGGCACGCGGTAGGCGCGCCACGCCGGCAGCGCCCCCGCGACGAGGCCGAGCAGCAACAGCCCGCCCGCGATGCCGCCGTAGACGGCCGCGGGCAGGAACCCCGTCGCGATGCGGATGCCGACCTCGGCGAGCAGCCACGGCGCCGCCGCAGCGACGCCGACGTGCCCGAAGGCGACGCCCGCGACGCCGCCGAGCGCGCACACGAGCACCGCCTCGAGGACGACGACGGCGAAGACGTGCGCGCGACGGGCGCCCAGCGCGCGCAGCAGCGCGATCTCGCGCCGGCGCCCCTGCACCGCGTTCCACAGCGACGCCAGCACCGACAGCACGGCGACGAGGAGCACGGTGGCCCCCACCGCGCGCAGCAGGCCGTCCACGCCCTGGACGATCTCGAACAGCCGGCGGATCTCCTGCGAGGGCACGGCGGCCGAGCAGTCGCGCCGGCGGTTCCAGTCTCCCGCGAACTGGAAGCGGAACGCGGGGGACTTGAGGCGGACGACGACCGTGGAGAGGGCCCAGACCTCGTCGCCGAGCAGGCGGGCGCGCTCGTCGTCGGGCGCCGCGCCGCCCTCGTGCATCCCGCCCTCGTCGTGGTCGTGGTCGTGGTCGTGGTCGTCGGGGGCACCGGGCGCCTTCGGACGGTCGTGCCCCTTCACGTGGAAGAAGGACGACAGCGTGATGAAGACCGCACGGTCGTTGGGCGTGCCGGTCGGCTCGAGCACGCCGACGACCTTCCACTGCTCGTCGTGCGCGTGCCCGCCGTCCTCGAGGCCGTGCGTCACGGTGAACGACGCGCCGACCGCGAGCCCCGTCCGCGCGGCGGCGTACGCCCCGACGACGGCCTCGAAGCCGCCGTCGTCGGCGAACAGGCGCCCGCCCGGCGCCACGCGCTCGCGCAGCGGCCGGCCGTCGGCGTCGGGGATCGCGTCGAAGAGGTCGGCGCGCGTCCCGACGACGCGGAAGCCGCGGTACACGTCGCCCACCGCGATCGGCACCGCGTGGAGGACGCGCGGGTCCTTGCGCGCGTCGAGCCACGCCTCGACGGGCATCGTGTCCACGGGCTTGTCCACGTGGAACAGCGCGTTCATCGTGGCCGAGAGCGCGGTCGTCTTCGGGCCCGAGAGGACGACGTCGTAGCCGCGCGCGGCGTCGTCGAAGGCCGTGCGGGCCCCGCTGCGCACGGCGCCGACGGCGACCACGAGGCCGACGCCGAGCGCGGTCGAGAACGCCGTGAGCGCGGTCGCGAGCCGCCGCTGGCGCAGGCCCTTCCAGGCGAGCGAGAGGACGTTCACGAGACGGCCTCCGCGGGCGCCTCGAGGCGGACGACGCGGGCGAAGCGCGCGAGCGTGTCGGCGTCGTGGGAGACGACGAGGAGCCCCGCCCCCGCCTCGCAGGCGAAGTCGAGGAGCAGGTCGAGGCAGGCGACGGCGTTGCGCCGGTCGAGGCTCGCCGTCGGCTCGTCGGCGAGCACGAGCGTGGGCGTGCCCGCGAGCGCGCGCGCGATCGCCACGCGCTGCTGCTGGCCCGTCGAGAGCTCGTCGGGGCGGTGGCCGAGCCGGTCGGCCAGCCCGACGCGCACGAGCGCCGCGCGCGCCGCCTCGCGCGGGCGCGCGACGCCGGGCCGGAACGACATGCCCAGCTCGACGTTCTCGAGGGCGCTGAGCGCCGGGAGCAGGTTGAACGTCTGGAACACGTAGCCGACGCGCCGGGCCCGGAGGCGGTCGCGCGCGGCCTCGGCGAGCCCCGTCATCGGCTCGCCGCCGACGAGCACCGTCCCCGCGTCGGCGGGGAGGATGCCGGCGACGACGTGGAGCAGGGTGGTCTTGCCCGCCCCGCTCTCGCCGGTGAGCGCGACGGCCTCGCCCGCGCCGACGTCGAGCGCGGGCAGGTCCACCACGGTGCGCTCGCCGCCCTCGGGGTCGCGGAAGCGCTTGACGAGTCCTTCGACGTGCAGGGCAGGGGCGGCCACGGACCCTCCGACGGCGTCGGTATGACGTCGTCAGACGATACGGGACGCGCGGGCCCCGCCCGCCGATTTCGCGGGCGCCGGGCCGCGCGGGGCCGCCCCCGGCCGTCAGCGGGCCCCGCCGGTCGGGCGGGGCGCCGCGGACGCCGACGACGCGAGCAGGGCGAGCAGCAGGCAGGCGGGGCCGCGCACGCTCATCGGGCGTTGCCCACGAGCCAGCGCAGGACCCGCTCGCGCTCCTCGCCGAAGAGCCCGGCACGGGGCCCGTACTTGCGCACGTGGCCCGGCCACTCCTCCGCCGTCGCGTAGCGCGGCGAGAAGGGCGCGTGGCAGCGGCCGCAGCGCGAGGCGTAGAGCGACGCCGCGCCGTCGTCGGCGCCGGACACGACGCGGGAGGGGAGCGCGGTCCCGGGCGCGAGCGGGGGCAGCGGCTCCTCGACGACGGAGCGGCCCCGCAGGCGGGCGTTCTCGCCGGGGTCGGCGGGGACCGACCACGCGCACGCGACGAGCGACGCGGCGAGGAGGGACGCGGAGAGGGCGGAGAGGGCGGCGCGGAGGGGGTGCATCGGGGCCTCCGGGGTCAGAAGAACGTGGAGACCGAGACCGTCCACTCGGTCCGGTCCTCGTCGCGCGCGGCGTCGTACCAGGTGTGGTCCACCCGGAAGACCGTGCGCTCGTTCACGCGGTAGTTCAGGCCCGCGGTCCACGCCGACAGGTCGTCGTTGAACGACGCGCCCGTGACGTCGTCGTCGAGGTCCATCGTCTGCCAGCGCGCCACGAGCGTGAACAGCGACGTGTCCTCGACGAGGCAGCTGCGGCACGAGCGCCACGCGCACGGGAAGAAGTGCCACGCGGCCTCGAGCCACAGCGCGGACTGCCCCTCGACGGCGTCGGGCGGCGCGCCGGCGTCCCGCTCGTAGTGGTAGGCCACGTACTCCGCCTTGAGCTCGAACGGCCCCTTGCGCGCGAGGAGGTCGAGCGCGAAGCCGGTGATCGCCTCGTCGTCGTCGGCGTCGTAGAGGCCGTACGTCCCCGACAGGCCGGTCTCGAGGTGGTCGAGCACGCCCGTCTCCCACGTCACGGCGAGGCGCCCCCAGACCTGCTTGCCGTCGTTCTCGTCCTCGGCCTGGCGCGCGTCGCGCACGCCGTTCTCGGCGTCGAACGCGTCGCGGTAGCCGTTGGTCACGGCGACGTCGTAGGAGAAGACGTGCCCGCAGCCGAACGGCGCGGCGCCGTCGGCGCCGATCCCGGGCTGGCCGAAGCCGGTCGGCACGAGGTAGCGCGCCGTGAAGGGCCGGTTGGTCAGGTCGTTGATCGGGTCGTCGTGATAGAGGTTGTAGCGGCCGAACGGCACGAGCAGCCAGCCGACCTTGGGGTTGAAGAGGTCGGAAAGGTGGGCCTGCACCTCCGCCTTCTCGAGCACGACCTCCCCCTCGATCTCGTCGCTCACGCCGCCGTGCTCGATCTCGAGCTCCATCTCGAAGTCGATGCATCGGGTGATGTCGGCGTCGGCCGTGAGGACCACGCGATGCTGGTCGAAGTACGACGCGTCCTCGCTCCCGTCCTGGAAGCGCCAGTGGAAGTAGCCGCCGAAGCGCAGGCCGTGGGGCGGCGCCGCGGCGTCGAGGCGCAGCTCGGCCGCGCCCGACGAGGCGAGGTAGGCCCCGACCGCGGCGCGGATCTCGTCGTCGGTCGGCGCGACGCCCGGCGGGTGCTCGCGGCGGTACGCGTCGAAGTCGCGCCGCAGGCCCTCCATCGCCGCCGCTTGGCGCTCGAGGGCCTCCTCGAGCCGCCGGATGCGGTCGTCGGGGCCGTCGTCGGCCACCGCGCCGGGAGCGAACGAGGCGGCCGCCGCGACGGCGACGCACCCCCCGAGAATCGAGAACCACCGGACCATGCGACCCTCCGTTCGCGCCGGGAGCGGCGCTCAGGCGGGGGATGATCTTGCGAGTGATTCTCAGAATCAAGAAAAATAGTGATCGCCTCGATCGCACCCGGGGGCGCCCGAGCGCAATCGGAATCGGCGGAAGGACTTGCGACGACCCGGGGGACCCCGCGCCGCCCGTCAGCGCGGCGGGAACGGGCCCTTGTGCCGTCGGCGGCGGTTGCTACCCTCCGCCGCCGCGACGGCGGTCCGGAGACCTCCCTCCGGCGTCGATCCCGTGCCCCTCGGGGACCTCGTCCTGTGAAGATCCCGGTCGGTATCCCGATCTTCGTCGCCGCGGCCGGCGTCGACCCGAAGTTCGCGCGCCTCGTCCACCGCTACCTGCTGTCGGCCGTCGTCTGGCTGCTGCTCGGGACGCTGGCGGGCCTCCTCGACGCGTTCCGCTTCAACCACCCCGACTTCCTCGAGGTCGCCTGGCTGTCGTTCGGCCGCGTCCGCCCCATCCACACCGGGATGGTGCTCTGGGGCTGGGCCTCGCTCGCCCTGATCGGCATCTCGCTCTACGTCGTCCCCCGCTCCTGCCGCACCAACCTCCACAGCGTCCGGGCGGCGCGGGTCGCGCTCTGGCTGTGGAACGCGGCGATCGCGCTCGGGTCGGTGGCGCTGGCGGCCGGGCAGAACAACGGCAACCAGGAGTACCGCGAGTACCCGATCTTCCTGCGGCTGGGCGCGGTGCCGCTGCCCGTCGTCCCCCTGCTCGCCGCCGCGGCGCTGCTGCTGGTCTGGACGATCTACAAGACGATCGCCGCCCGCACCGTCCGCCAGATCTACATCTCGAACTGGTTCATGCTCGGCGCCCCGCTCTTCGCGACGGTCCTCGTCGTGGTGGGCTGGATGCCCGGCTTCAACCGCGGCGCCGGCCAGCCCATCATCCAGGGCTGGTACATGCACAACGCGGTGGGCATGTGGTTCACGCCGCTCGCCGTGGGCGCGACGTACTACACGCTCCCCAAGCTGCTCAACAAGCCCATCTACTCGTACGGGCTCGGCGTGCTCGGCTTCTGGACGCACCTCGTCTTCTACACGTTGATCGGCACCCACCACTACATCTTCAGCCCGCTGCCCGCGTGGCTGCAGACCGCCTCGATCATCTTCAGCACCGCGATGATGGTGCCGGTGTGGGCGAGCACGGGGAACTTCCTCCTCACGATGCGCGGCGAGCGCAGCGCGATGCGGACGTCGTACTCGCTGCCGTTCATGCTCGCCGGCGCGGTGGGCTACGGCCTCGCCTCGGCCCAAGGCACGGCCGAGTCGTTCAAGGCCGCCAACGAGGTGTGGCACTTCACCGACTACACCGTCGGCCACGCCCACCTCGCGATGGTGGGCTTCGTCTCGTTCCTCATCTGGGGCTCGGTGTACGGGCTGCTCCCGCGCGTGACCGGCCGCGAGCCGCGCGTCGAGCTCGTCGGGGTGCACTTCTGGATGAGCCTCGTCGGCCTCGTGATGATGGGCGTGTCGCTCTGCGTCGGCGGCCACGCGCGCGGGCTCTCCTGGATCGCCGGCGAGCCGTTCATGGAGAGCGTGGACAAGATGGTGCCCTACTGGGTGTGGCGGTCGGTCGGCGGCACCTTCATGGGGCTCGGCCACCTCGTGTTCGCCTACAACGTCTGGTCGATGCGACCCGGGGCGTTCGTCGACCTGATGCGCGACGGCGGCGGGACGGGGGACGCGCGATGATCTCGTTCCACACCAACCACCGGCTCCTCCTCGTCGTCCCCGTGACGGTGTTCACGCTGCTCTCGCTGGGCATCGCGTGGGTCCCGGCGATGCACCAGAAGGCGCTCCACGCCGACGCCGAGGCCGCGCCGGTGCCCGCCGAGGTCGCCCGCGGCCGCGCGATCTACCAGGCCGAGGGCTGCGCCTTCTGTCACACGCAGCAGGTCCGCCAGGACACGCGCCGCCCCGCGGACGCCGAGGGGCGCTTCCCCCCGCTCGAGCAGGACGCGCGCTACGGCGCCCCGTCGCGGCCCAAGGACTACGGCGACCAGGACCCGCCGTTCCTCGGCACCGGCCGCACGGGCCCCGACCTGCAGAACGTCGGGGTGCGGCTCCCGTCGGCCGACTGGCACTACACCCACCTCTTCGACCCGCGCGCCGTCGTGCCGCGGAGCAAGATGCCGGCGTACCGCTGGTACTTCCACGGCAAGGCCGACCGTCGCGAGGGCGACCGACGCGTGCTGCTGCCCGTCGCCGCCCAGGAGCGCCTCGGCAAGGGCGTGGAGGTCTGGGCGACGCCCGACGCGCAGGCCCTCATCGCGTACCTCCTCTCGCTCAAGCCCGTCGAGAAGTGACCGTGACCGCGACGCCCCTCCCCCTCTGGACGACCGGCGTGACGCTCGCCTCGCACGCGCGCTGGCCGGAGTCGCCGCTGGAGTGGGCGATCGGCGTCGTCGCGGTCGCGGTCACGGTCTGGGTGCTCTGGCTGTGCGTGCGATGGACCGTGTCGCCCCGCGAGGACGCCCCGGACCACGTCAAGCGCTCCATCCTCGACGACGACGTCGCCCCGCCCCCGCGGCCGCCCGCACCGTGAGACACTCGCCTGTCGCCCCGTCCTCCTCCCTCCGCCGCCGCCCCGGCATGACCCCGCCCCGGACCCGCGCCCGCGCATGACCGAGCCGACCGACGTCCTCCGCCTCTACCTCGACGACGACCAGGAGCCGTTCAAGACGGCACGGCCGCCGCTGCGGTTCCAGTTCTCGACGCTGCACCTCGCCGACGGCGCCCACCGGCTCCGCATCGAGGCGCACAACGGCCTCGCGGGCGCCTCGGTCCGCGAGATCCCGTTCCTCGTGCGCAACGGCGTGGCCATCACCTGCTCGGGCATCGTGCCCAACCAGGAGATCGCCGGGCAGGTCGGGCTCGTCATCAACGCCTACGCGGGCAACACCGAGGTCGACTTCGAGCCCAGCCGCGCCGAGACGCCCCAGCCGATCCCCACGTGGGCGTGGCTCATCTTCCTCGCGATCGTCGCGTGGACGATGTTCTACGTGCTCAACCCGCAGACGAAGCCCGTGCAGGCCGCGACGGCGGGCGTGTCGTCCATGGTCGGCGAGCGCGTCTACGTCGACGTCTGCGGCAAGTGCCACGGCGACGACGGTCTCGGGGCGCCCGGGCTGGGCCCCGCGCGCCTGCAGGACGCGCAGATGGTGATCTCGCCCGACCCGACCGACCTCGTCGCGTGGGTCACCGCGGGCCCCGTGCCCGAGGACCCGATCTCGGCGTCGGGCTCCGTCGGCAGCGGGCGGCCGCGCATGCGCATGCTCGCCTTCGGCCCGCCCCGGCTGGCGCCGATGGAGCTGGTCGCGGCGCTCAACTACGCGCGCACGCACTGGGGCAACCAGGCCCCCACGATCGACCCCGTCGTGCGCCGCGCGCCCGCCGCGATCCGCGAGTTCGACGAGCAGTACGTCGCGGCCCTGCAGCGGGGCCACGGCGACCTCGTGCGCCTGCAGGACATGTACGCCCGCGAGGAGGGCCGCGTCCCGCGGCTCGTGCGCCGCGGGCTCGACCGCGTCGAGGTGGACGTCTCCTCGCCCGAGTCGATCCGCGACACGCTGCAGGCGTGGCTGTCCAACCTGCGCGAGGTCAACTCGGTGGACCTGCGCCAGGCGGCCTACGCGGAGATGGAGGGCGGGCGGGTCGTCTACGCGCACGGCAAGGTGACGCTGACCGTCACGCCGCGCGACGGCAGCGCCGCGCGCGCCTACGACGGCCACTTCGTGCGCGTCTACGTCAAGGAGCTCGCCGGCCTCGACGCCGCCGGGCAGCCGATCTGCGACCCCGAGGGGCACCCGCGCTCGGTGTGGCGCCTCGCGTTCGACTACGCGACGACGCCGATGGGCGTGGGCTGCCCGCCGGGCCGCGAGGGCGAGGTCTGCCCCGCGGTGGACGACGGCCGCATCACCTACGCGGACGTGCAGCGCATCCTCGCGTCGGCCAACCAGCGCGCCACGCACGCCCCGCACGGCAACTTCTGGGAGCTGCCCTACGCCGAGTTCGTCGCGCTGACCTTCCCGTACAAGCCGGTGCCCGGCGCGACGATCCGGATGGTCAACCTCGACCCGACGCACGGCGTCACCGGGGCCGAGACCAACCTCGTCAAGGCGCTGCGCGACGGCCGCGAGCTCTTCGCCGAGGTCGCGGGCCAGCCGCCGGTGCGCGTGGACATCGAGCGCATGCCGAAGGGCGCGGCCCCGCTCGCCTCCGCCGACATCGGGCGCATCATCTCGTGGCTCGACCACGGCCACCCCGAGGGCGGCAAGCCCCGCGACGCGGGTGGCACGCCGCCGGCCGTGCCGCCGGGCCCCGGTCCCGCGACCCCGCCCGGGCCGGCCAACCCGCCGGGCCCGCCGACCGCGCCGGCCGCCGGCGACCTCGGGTTCGACGACGTGGTCGCGATCCTGTCGGGGCTCAACCCGAAGGCGTCGAGCGCGCCCCACGGCGAGTTCTGGAAGCTGCCCTACGAGAAGTTCGTCGCGCTCGAGTTCCCGATCTTCTCCGAGTCGGCCAAGGCGCGGCTCGTCGAGCCGGGCAAGCCCGACCGCAGCAACTTCCTGCGCGCGTTCCGCAAGCAGCCGCTGCTCATCGTCCGCGAGGACGGGACCGAGGCCGAGTACGACATGGGCAAGCCCATGCCGCCCAAGGGCAAGGGCGACCGCCCCACCGCCGAGCAGCTCGCCGCGCTCGAGCGGTGGGTCGCGGCCGGCTGCCCCAAGGTCCGCGGTGGCGGGGCCGCGCCCGGTGGGACGCCCCCCGCGCCGCCCGCGACGCCGCCGGCCGCCCCGCCCGCGACGCCGCCGTCGTCTCCGCCGCCCCCGCCGCCGCCCTCCGCGCCGCCGCCCCCGCCGCCGCCCGCCGCCGCCCCCACGGGGGACACCGCCGGCGCGCTCGACTTCGCCGGCGTCGTCGCGATGTTCGAGGGGCTCGCGCCCAAGGCGGGCAGCGCGCCGCACGGCGAGTTCTGGAAGCTCCCCTACGAGAAGTTCGTCGCGCTCGAGTTCCCGATCTACGCCGAGAACGGCAAGGCGAGGCTCGTCGAGCCGGGCAAGCCCGAGCGCAGCAACATCCTCCGGGCGCTCGAGAAGAAGCCGTTGCTCGTCACGCGCGAGGACGGCGTCGAGATCGAGTACGACATGGGCAAGCCCATGCCGCCCAAGGGCAAGGGCGCCAAGCCGACGGCGGCCCAGATCGAGGCGCTGCGCGCCTGGATCGCCGCCGGCTGCCCGAAGACCAAGTAGCCGGTCGCGGGCGGGCGTTCGCGGGGCGCCAATCGAGCCATTGGCGGAACCGATGCGGGGGCGGGCGGGGACGCGGGCAGGATCCGCGCCCGTCGCTGCCCCCACCCCGAGGCCCTGCATGCTCCCCGAGACCCGCCACGCCCCCGCCGCCACCCGGACCGCGCTCGACTTCGGCGCCGACACCTACAACGTCGACGCGATGCGGGAGACGCTCCCGCGCCCCGTGTTCGAGAAGCTCGTCGCCACGATCCAGCGCGGCGAGCGCCTCGACAGCAAGATCGCCGACGAGGTCGCGCACGGCATGAAGGAGTGGGCCGTCGCGCGCGGCGCGACGCACTTCACGCACTGGTTCCAGCCCCTCAACGGCCAGTCGGCCGAGAAGCACGACGCCTTCCTCACCCTGTCGGGCGACGGCGAGCCGCTGGTCCGGTTCTCGGGCGGCCAGCTCATCCAGGCCGAGCCCGACGCGTCGTCGTTCCCGAGCGGCGGCATGCGGTCGACCTTCGAGGCCCGCGGCTACACCGCGTGGGACCCGACCTCGCCCGCGTTCCTGATGCGGCACGAGCGCGGCGCGACGCTGTGCATCCCGACCGTGTTCCTCTCGTGGAAGGGCGAGACGCTCGACCAGAAGACGCCGCTGCTGCGGTCGGTCGAGGAGGTCTCCCGGTCGGCCTGCCGCGTCCTCAAGCTCCTGCGCAAGCCCGCGGCCCGCGTCCACCCGACGATGGGCACCGAGCAGGAGTACTTCCTCGTGGACCGCCGCTTCTGGGACGCGCGCCCCGACCTCGTCGTCGCCGGGCGCACGGTGCTGGGCGCCCCGCCGCCGAAGGGGCAGCAGATGGAGGACCACTACTTCGGCGCCGTCCCCGAGCGCGTGCTGGCCTTCATGGAGGACGTCGAGCACGCCGCCTGGGCGCTCGGCATCCCGGTCAAGACGCGCCACAACGAGGTCGCGCCGCACCAGTACGAGATCGCGCCCATCTTCGAGGACGTCAACCGCGCCGCCGACCACAACATGCTGCTCATGGAGATCATGCGCCGCGTGGCCGCGCGCCGGGGCTTCGCCTGCCTCCTCCACGAGAAGCCCTTCTCGGGCGTGAACGGCTCGGGCAAGCACAACAACTGGTCGCTCGCCACCGACGACGGGCGCAACCTCCTCGACCCGGGCAGCGACCCGCACGAGAACGCGTCGTTCCTGCTCTTCGCCTCCGCCGTGATCCGCGCCGTGCACCGCCGCGGCAACCTGCTGCGCGCCGGCGTCGCGTCGGCGGGCAACGACCACCGCCTCGGCGCCAACGAGGCGCCGCCCGCGATCGTCTCGGTGTTCCTCGGCGAGGCCCTCACCGACATCTTCGACGCGTGCGCCGCGGGCAAGGCCGCCGACGTCACCCAGAAGACGATCGTCGAGCTGGGGATGTCGCGCCTGCCCCAGATCGCCAAGGACAACACCGACCGCAACCGCACCTCGCCCTTCGCCTTCACCGGCAACAAGTTCGAGTTCCGCGCGGTCGGGTCGTCGCAGGCCATCCAGGTGCCCAACGTGTTCGTCAACTGCGCCGTCGCCGAGGCCCTCGACGAGGTGGCGGACCGCCTCGAGAAGCGGCTGAAGGCGAAGCAGGACCCGACCGCGGCCGCGCTGGCCGTCGCGGGCGAGGTCTACCGCGAGTCGAAGGCGGTCGTGTTCAACGGCGACGGCTACACGCAGGAGTGGGTCAAGGAGGCCGGCCGCCGGGGCCTGCCCAACCTGCGCGACACGCCCGCGGCGCTCGGGGTCTACGCGGACGCCGAGGCGCGCAAGCTGCTCACCTCGCGCGGCATCTTCCTCGAGCACGAGCTCGACGCGCGCTACCTGATCCAGCTCGAGATCTTCGTGCGCTCGGTCGAGATCGAGGCGTCGGTGCTGCTGCGGATGGTCGACACGGGGGTGCTGCCCGCCGTGCTCAAGCAGCAGGAGGCGGCGGCCCGCTCGCTGACGGCCGCGAAGGCCGCCGGCGCGAAGGTGCCCGCGCAGGAGAAGGCCTTCGCCGAATACGCCGCCGGCGTGGACGAGCTGCTCGCGCGCAAGGCGGCGCTCGAGGCGGCGCTCGTCAAGATCAAGAAGGCGCACCCCGAGGCCCCCGCGCACGCGCGCTGGGTCTGCGACGAGCTGCGCCCGGCGATGAACGCCGTGCGCGCCGCGTCGGACGCGCTCGAGGCGCGCACCGAGGGCGCCCTGTGGCCCTTCCCGACCTACCACCAGATGCTCTTCCAGTAGCGCGCGGCCCGCGCGCGCCCCGACCGCGGGGACCTCGGGGTCACGCGCCGAGATCCCCCGGTTGCGGGACGATCACCGGGCCCCGATCTCCCGACGGCGCGACGTCGGTCGGGCCGCCCGCGTGCCGGCGGGCGGACGCGACGGACGAGCCTGGCGCGCGGTCAGACGGGCTCTTCGTCCCCGGCCGGGGCGGCGGCCTCGTTGGCGCGGAGGTTCTGCTCGATCAGCTCGCCCGCGATGTCCATGAAGTCGCGCTCCATGAGCACGCCGACGAGGCGGCCTTCCTTGACGACGGGGAGGCAGCCGATCCGGTGCTCGCGCATCAGCCGGATCGCGTCGAGCGTGGACGCCTCCGGCGAGACCGTCAGCACGCGGTCCTGCATCACCTCGCGCACCGCCAGCGGCTTGCCGCGGCCCTCGGAGAGCCCCTTGGCGAGCACGCGCAGCAGGTGGCGGTAGGAGACGAGGCCGACGAGCCGGTTCTCGTGGTCCTCCACCGGCACGTAGCGGATCCGCTCCCAGACCATGAAGTTGGCGACGAGGTCGAGCGCGTCGTCGGGGTGGACCGTCGTCAGGTCCGTGGTCATCAGCTGCTCGACCTTGAGGTAGTTGTTGCGCCAGCCGCCCCCCTCGTCGAGGCGGGCCATCGGCCAGTGCACGACGGACTCGTTCGACGACTGCCGCTTGCCGATGGCCGCGGTGACCGCGGTCATGCGCTCGCCGAGCGTGCCGTGCTCGGCGAGCCCCTGCGCGGACTTCAGGATCCAGCGCGAGCCCGTCGCGCCCGAGCGCACGCGCAGGTCGAGGACGCCGAGGTAGCGCTCGACGTCGGCCTCGTCGATGCCGCCGGCGCGCAGGCCCTCGCGGGCCATCGGGACCAGCCGGTCGCGCAGGAGGTGCTGCGCCGGGTGCGCCTCGCCGTCAAGCCAGGTCAGCTGCGCGGCCAGCCCGTGGCGGGCCGCCGACAGGAAGTTCATCTTCGCGTCGTCGAACGACATCCGCTTCGTGACGTCCACGCCCTCCGCGGCGAGCGCGTTGACCAGCCCGTACCAGAGCGCCGCGTTGGCGACCTGGTCGAGCGGCGTCGGGCCCGAGGGCATCACGCGCGCCTCGATGCGCAGGTGCGGCTTGCCGTCGGTCACGCCGTAGCAGGGGCGGTTCCACCGGTAGACGGTGCCGTTGTGCAGGCGCAGCGCCTTGAGCGACGGGGCCTCGCCGCGCCGCAGGGCGTCGAAGGGGTCCTCGCCCACGTCGGCGGCGAGCAGCACCCGGTGGCGGGCGACGTCCTCGCGGTGGATCTCGAGGATCGACTCGTTCACCCACGAGCGGCCGAAGTCGACGCGCGGGCCCCGCTCGCGCATGTGCGTCGAGGAGCCGCGCGTGTCCACCGCCTGCTGGAACAGCGCGATGCGCGTCTCGTGCCAGAGGCGTTTGCCGAACAGCATCGGCGAGTTCGTCGCGGCGGCGAGCACGGGGCCGGTGACCGCCTGCGCGAGGTTGTACATCCGCGCGAACTCGCTCGCGCCGACCTGCCAGTGGATCTGGAACGACGCGTTGCACGACTCGACCATCACCGAGTCGTGCTGCACCATCAGCTCGTCCACGCCCTTGATGCTGATCTCGTAGTTCTTGCCGCGCAGCGCCGTCATCGCGCGGTTGAGCGCGTGGTAGCGGGCGATCGGCGTCATGTTCTCGAGGCCGAGGTCGGACTTGCGGATCGTCGGGAGGATGCCGACGAGCAGCGGCTGGACGCCCAGCGGCCGTCCCGCCTCGCGCACGCGCTCGAGGTACTCGGTGCACTGCCGCTCCATCGAGGAGAGGCAGCCGCCGCCGAAGGGCTGCGGGTCGAGGTTGAACTCGAGGTTGAACTTCGCGACCTCGGTGACGAAGTGCGGGTCGCCGATCCGCTCGAGCATCTCGAGCACCGCGGGCGCGGGGCGCCAGTCGGCGTCGACGAGGAACATCTCCTGCTCGGCGCCGACGCGGCGGACCCCCTCCTCGATCATCCCGCGCTCGATCATGGTCTCGAGGGCCCGCAGGTCCACGAGCAGGCGCTGCACGAACTCGCGCAGCTTCTCCGACTCGCCGGCAGGATCGAGGACGCGCTGCTCGCCCATGGGTGCTCCAGAGGGTCGTGCGGGGGCCCGACCAGCCTACCCGCCGCGGCCCGGGCCCGGGGGTGGGGGCCGCGGGCGCGTCGGGGGGGACCCCCGCCGCCGCCACGGGCCCCGCTCCTTCGTTCGGCCTACGACGCGTGCAACTGGACCTCGGAGGCGATGCGGTCCGCCATCGCGAGGCAGGTGGAGAGCTCGGGGTGGCGGACGATGAGGAAGCCGTCGGAGAGCAACGTCTGCTTCCAGTCGCGGCGGTGCGCCCCGACGGGGAGCAGCTCGTTGACGACGAGCCACCCGCCGAAGTGGCGCTGGATCCGGTCGATCCCCTCGATGCGGCGGATCACGCCCTGCCCCTGGGCGCGCTTGCAGATGTGGGCGACGTTGTAGCGGCGCGTCAGGTCCTGGGAGATGCGGCCGTGGGTGGTCCCCTCGGCCCAGCCCTGGAACAGGTCGGCGTCGCAGACGAAGTTCATGATGTCCACCGACCGCGCGCCGGGCGGCCGGCCGCCGATCTCGCCGAACACCGCCTCGCCCTTCGGGGTGAGGAACCACTCCATGTGGGTGAAGCCGTCGCGGAAGCCGAGCGCGGCGAGCACCTTGCGGCCCAGCTCGATGCCGGGCTGCAGGGGCGGCACGGTGAGGTCCTTCAGCCCGACGGTCTGGGGGCTGATCCACTCGTTGGTGCGGGCGACGAGCGGCTTGGGCCGGTACCACGAGCAGTTGTGGAACAGGATGCGGCCGCCCGAGCAGACCGTGTCGAAGGTGAACTCCTCGCCCTCGATGAACTCCTCGACGCTGCACTCCTTGACGTGGCGCGTGCGGAGCAGCGCGTCGGCCAGCTCCTGGCGGTCGGCGCACCGGTAGGTGTCGGCCGAGCCCGCGCCGGCGATCGGCTTGACGATGAGGGGGTAGCCCACCGCCTCGGCGGCCGCCCACACCTCGGCCTCGGAGCTCGCGCGCCGGTGGCGCGGCGTGCGCAGGCCCGCGGCGTCGATCACCTGCTTCATCCGCTCCTTGTCGCGGAAGGGCAGGGTCTGCTCGACGGTCATGCCCGGGCAGCCCAGCGCCTCGCGCAGGCGCGCGCCGAGGATCATCCCCGGCTCCCAGAGCACCTCGACGCGGTCGATGCCGCCGACGCTGGGCGCCCAGCGACGCACCGCCTCGGCGGTGGCCGCCTCGTCCCAGAGGTTCTCCACCTGGAGGTAGCCCGACAGCGCGCGGCGCGCGATCTCGGGCAGCGCCTGGGCAGGCTGGTCGCCCACCCCCACCACCTTGACCCCGCAGGCCGCGAGCCCGCGCACGAAAAAGTTCATCTCGGTCGGGTAGCCCGGCGAGACGAAGAGACAGGCGCCCATCGTGGACCTCCGTGCGTCGCCCGGTCAGCCGAGCTCGACGCGCACGAGCGTGATCAGGCGCCGCAGCGCACGCTCGACGACCTCCGTCGATGCGTGCCGCAGCACCACGTACCCGTCGCCCTCGTACGTCCCGGTCGCCTCGGCGCCGACGCGCGGCAGCCGCGCCTCGACGACGAGCTCGCCGACCTCGCGCTGCGCCTGGTCGAGGCCGTGGACGGCCTTGATCGTGCGCCCCTTGCCCTGCGCGCGCAGGTAGGCCGCGCCGGCCGCGAAACGGCGCTCGGGCGGCGTGAACTCGTCGAAGACGACCGCGCGGCCCCAGGCCGCGTAGAAGTCGAAGTCGTGCGCGAGCGAGTGCAGCGTGCAGATCTGCGCGCCGGGCGGCCGCGCGCCGACCTCCGACACCGCGACGCTCCCGTCGGGCCGGCGGAACCACTCCATGTGGGAGACGCCCGAGGTCATCCCGAGCGCGCGCAGCGCCTTCGTCGCGACCGCGCGGATGTCGTCCCACTGCGGGTGGTCGATCTCGCGCGGGACCAGCACCGTCCACTGGATCCACGGGTTCTCGAGCACGGTGAGCGGGCTGGGCTCGTAGCGGCTCAGCGAGTGCCACACCGTGCGCGAGCCGAGGTTGACGGCGTCGAAGGAGTGCTCGCGCCCCGTCATGAACTCCTCGACCTGCAGCGGGCGCGCCGGCGACGGCGCCATGGCGCGGACGGCGTCCTCGAGGGCGGCGCCGTTCTCGATGCGGAACGTCGCCTTCGCGCCGGCGCCCGCGGGGGGCTTCGCGACGAGCGGGTAGCCGACGAGGGCCGCGAAGGAGCGCAGCTCGTTGGCGTCGGTGCAGAGGCGGTGGCGGGCGCACGGCACGCCGTGGGCGCGCAGCACGTCCTTCATCAGCGCCTTCTCGCGGAAGTTGCGCGCCACCGACTCGCCCATGCCCTCGATGCCGAGGCGGTCGCGGACGTAGCCGAGCGGCACCTGCAGCTGCTCGAGCATCCCCACGACCCGGTCCACGCCCCCCATCTGCCCCGCGCAGCCCCGGACGCCCGCGACGAGCGCGTCGCCGTCGAGCCCGTCCTGCACCTGCCAGTGCCCGGCCAGCCGGCGGTCGAGGTCGGCCGGCAGCGCGCTCCGGTGGTCCTGGGTCACGAGCCCCAGCCGGACGCCGGGGAGGTCGGCGATGCCGCGCACGAACCGGAGCGACGCCTCTCGGAAGAACGGGACGCAGAACACGACGTTGGGCATGGGGCGGGATCGTGCCCGACCCGGGTGCCCGCGACAACCCCCGCGTGGCGCGCCGCGCGGTCCGGTGCCGGCCGCCGGGCCCCGACCTCGCGGCCGGTCGCGCTTGCCCGGCCACCCCGACCCCCGGTACCCTCGCGCGCGCGGGGCGGCCCCCGCGTCGGGAGGCTCCATGATCGACGTCGTCACGGCGATCCTCGGCGGCGGGCAGGGCGCGCGCCTCGCCCCCCTGACGCGGTACCGGGCCAAGCCCGCGGTCCCGTTCGGCGGCAAGTTCCGCATCATCGACATCCCGATCAGCAACAGCCTGCACGCGGGCTTCGACCGGATCTACGTCCTCACCCAGTTCCAGAGCGCCAGCCTCCACCAGCACATCGCCCAGACCTACCGGTTCGACATGTTCCGCGGCGGCTTCGTCGAGATCCTCGCGGCCGAGCTCGGGGTGGGCGAGCGGGACTGGTACCAGGGCACGGCCGACGCGGTCCGCCAGAACCTCCCCCACCTCCTCCACCAGGACGTCCGCGACGTCCTGATCCTCTCGGGCGACCAGCTCTACCTGATGCGGATGGACCACTTCGTCCGCCGCCACCGCGACGTCGGGGCCGACCTGACCATCGCGGTCAAGCCGGTCCCGCGCGCCGACGCGCCGGGGCTGGGCATCATGCGGGTGGACGAGAGCGGGCGGATCGTCGAGTTCGTCGAGAAGCCGCGCGACCCGGCCGTGCTCGACCGCCTCGCGCTCGACCGGGACACCCTGCGCCGGCTCGGCTTCGACGCCCCCGACGGCTCGCTGCTCGCCAGCATGGGCATCTACGTGTTCCGGCCCGAGGTCCTGCGCCGCCTGCTCGAGGGCAACGAGGCGACCGACTTCGGCAAGGAGGTGATCCCGGCCGCGATCGGCGACTGCCGCGTCTTCGCCTTCGGCCACAACGGCTACTGGCGCGACATCGGCACGATCCCCTCGTTCCACGAGGCGAGCCTCGACCTGACGCGCCCGCTCCCGCCGCTCAACCTCTACGACCCCGACTTCCCCGTCTACACCCACGCGCGCTTCCTGCCGGGCACCAAGATCAACGAGTGCACGGTGCGGCAGTCGATCCTGTGCGAGGGGAGCATCATCACCAAGGCCGACATCGCCGAGTCGATCGTCGGCATCCGCGCGATCGTGCGCCCGGGCAGCACGATCGAGTCGAGCATCGTGATGGGCGCCCGCTTCTACGAGGCCGTGGGCGCGCCGGTGCCCGCGGTCCCGCTCGGGATCGGGCGCGACTGCACGATCCGCCGCGCGATCGTGGACCTCGACGCGCGCATCGGCGAGGGGAGCCGCATCGTCAACGAGCGCGGCGTCAAGGACGAGGACGGCGACTTCTACGCGATCCGCGACGGGATCGTCGTCATCCCGCGCGGCGCGACGGTGCCGCCGGGCACGGTGATCTGATGCGGGTCGCGCAGGTCTCCTCCGAGCTGGCCCCCTTCGCGAAGACCGGCGGCCTCGGCGACGTCTGCGGGGCGCTGCCCCGCTACCTCGCCCGTGCCGGCCACGACGTGCGCCCGTTCGTGCCCCTCTACGCCAACCTGCGCGAGGGCCGCGACCGGCTGGTGCCCGTGGACTACGCGCGCGACGTGCCCGTCCGCGTCGGCGGCCGCACGCTGACGTTCTCGCTCGCGACGGCGCCGGTGCCGGGCACCGACGTGCCCGTCTACTTCGTGGACTGCCCGGCGCTCTACGACCGCCCCGGCGTCTACGCCGCCGACGGCGACGAGCACGTCCGCTTCGCGTTCCTGACCCACGCCGCGCTCGTGTCGTGCCAGCGGATGGGCTTCTCCCCCGACGTGCTGCACGCGCACGACTGGCACGCCGCGCTGGCGCCGCTGCTGCTGCGCACCCAGTACGCGTGGGACCGCGACCGCTTCGGCGGGACGCGCACCGTGCTGACGATCCACAACGTCGGCTACCAGGGCACGTTCCCGGCGTCCGTCGCCGACGAGCTCGGCCTCGGGGGCGTCCGCCCGCTGCTGCACCAGGAGGACCTCGCGCGGGGCCGGTTCTCGTTCCTCATGCACGGGATCCTGTACGCGGACGCGCTCTCGACGGTCTCGCGCACGCACGCCCGCGAGATGCTCTCGCGCGAGCACGGCATGGGGATGGACCGCTGGCTGCGGGCCCGCGGCGACGCCTTCACGGGCATCGTCAACGGCATCGACACCGACGTCTGGTCGCCCGAGACCGACCCCCGGCTGTTCGCGCGCTACTCGGCCCGCGACCTGTCGGGGAAGGCGGAGAACCGCCGCCGGCTCCTCGAGGCGCTCGGGCTCGCGCCCCCCGCGCACGCCCCCGTGTTCGGGATCGTCTCGCGCATGACGGTGCAGAAGGGCTTCGACCTCGGCTTCGAGGTGCTCCCCCGCCTGCTCGCGCGCACCGACGCGCGCCTCGTGGTGCTCGGCAGCGGCGACCGCCGTTACGAGCGGTCCTTCGAGGAGCTCGAGCGGCGCTTCCCGGCCCAGGCCCGCTTCCGCCGCGGCTACGACGAGGACCTCGCGCACCGCATCGAGGCGGGCGCCGACGTGTTCCTGATGCCGTCGATGTTCGAGCCGTGCGGCCTCAACCAGCTCTACAGCATGCGCTACGGGACGCCGCCCGTGGTCCGTCGGACCGGCGGCCTCGCCGACACCGTGCGCCACTTCGACCGGCGCAGCGGCGAGGGCACCGGCTTCGTCTTCGACCACTACACGCCCGAGGGGCTCGAGTGGGCGCTCGTCGAGGTGCTCGCGGCGTGGCGCGACCGCGCCGCGTGGGCGCGGCTCGTCCGCAACGCGATGGCGGAAGACTGGTCTTGGGACCGCCAGATCCGCCACTACGAGGCGCTCTACCGCCACGTGCGGGGCGCGTGAGGCGCCGGTGGCGCGCGGCCGCCTCGCCCGCCTGACGGCCTTCCGCCGCGCCGAGCGCGGGCGGCGGCGGGCCGCGGCGCGCCGCGCCGCGGGCCGGCCCGCGCGCGCGCGCCCGACGCGCGAGGGCGAGCGGCCGCGGTTCGCGTGGCTCCTGACGGGCGTGCTCACGGTGGTGGAGGCGTTGCGCAGCGGGCTGTCGTGGGCGCGGGGCCTGCTCGTCCCGCTCCCGCGTCGCGTGCTGCCGCTGCCGCCCCCCGAGGAGTTCCTCGTGGTCGGCCACCGCGGCGCGGCGGCGAAGGAGGTGGAGAACACGGTCGCGGCGTTCGACCGCGCGGTCGCCGACGGCGCCAACGCGATCGAGACCGACCTGTGCGTGACGGCGGACGGCGAGGTCGTCGTGTGGCACGACTGGGACCCCGACGAGACGGTCGCCTTCGCGCGCGCCGCCGGGGCGGAGTTCGACGTCGCCTACCGGCCGGTGCCCCCGGCGGAGGGGCCGATGCGCCGGCCCGTCCACGAGCTCACGCTCGCGCAGCTGCGCGCGCACTACGACTACGCCCCGATGGAGGGCGACCGCACGGTGGGCGCGACGCTGCCCACGCTCGACGACGTCGTGCGATGGGCCGCGGGCAAGGGGAGCGCGCTCGCGTGCGTGCTGCTCGACGTCAAGATCCCCGCCGCGCAGCGGGCGTGCGCGCGCACGCTGGTCGCGGCGCTCGACGCGGCGGTGGCCCGGCACCGGCCGACGTGCCGCTTCGTGCTGATGTCGCCGGTGGTGGAGGTGACGCAGGACCTGCGCGAGTGGGCCCCGCGCGCCTCCCGCAGCTTCGACGTCGAGATCAAGCCCGGCCTCGCCCCCGACGCCGACGACACCGACCCGCGCTACGCGCCCTACAGCGCGGTGCGGTGGGCGGTCCGCCAGGGCAACGACCACGCCAGCATCGGGCGCCCCCGCTTCACGCTGGGCGGGTGGGCGCTCTACACGCGCACCGTGCGCCGCGACCTCGGCGAGATCGCGCTGCACCGCGCGCACCCGGCGCACCCCGCCCCCGAGCGGCTGGTCTGCTGGACCATCGACCGCCCGCGCGAGATGCGCTGGCTGCTGCGCCTCGGCGTCCACGGGATCCTGACCGACGACCCCGCCCGGCTGCGCGCCGAGTACGAGCGCGAGCGCGCCCGCGACGCGTAGCCCGCGCGGGGACCCGCTCGGTCAGCGCGCCGCCGCGTCGTCGCGGCGCCACTGCTGGACCTGGGCCCAGAAGTGCTCCGTGAACTCCTCGACCTCGTGGGCGGGGAACAGCGCCGCCACCTTGGCGCGCACGGCCTGCTTGGCCTCGTCGGTGCCGAAGAAGTCCCGCGCGACCTCGTCGAAGGTCGGCAGGTGCTCCGCGCAGAACGCCTCGAAGGCGCGCTCGTCGAAGCGGGCCCGCGCGATCTCGCCGTAGCGGCGCAGCTTCTCGCGGAACGGCGCGTCGGTGCGCGCGATCTCGAAGAAGGGCTCCCAGTCGAGCGTCGGGCGCTTCTTGCGCCGCGTCGCGGCGCAGAACACGGCCCACTTCACGTACGCCTTGACGAGCCAGGGGAAGTGGTAGTGCAGCGACGTCACCTGGCTGTCGGGGCACGCGTTGGCGAAGTCGATGGGGTGGTAGACGCCGGCCTGGCGCAGCGCCTCGCACGAGTTGAAGTCCCAGCCGAAGAACGCGTTGATCGTCAGCGTCATGTCGCGCAGCAGCGCGAAGTCCTCGGCGGGGAGGCCGGCGGGCCCCGCGACGTAGCGCGCGTGCAGCGGCGCCGACGGGTCGTAGCGGAACGCGGTGAACTGCGCGCCGAAGCCGAGCCCGCGCACGAACAGGTCGAACGGCGACACCGCCTTCTGCAGGTGCATGACGCGGGTCCCGCTCTTCTCGTAGGCCGCGCGCAGCGCCGCCTCGTCGTCGATCTTGCTCACGCCGACCCACGCGCCGCCGTCGTAGGGCTTCATGAACAGCGGGTAGCCGACCTTGCGGCCCACCTCGCCGAGGTCGAAGAGCCGCGCGTAGCGGCGCAGCGTCACCTGGAGGTCGTCCTTGGGCTCGTAGGACTTCGGCGGGACCAGCCACGTCGCCGGCACGGGGAAGCCCAGCCGCATCATCGCGGCGTAGGTCGTGTGCTTCTCCATGCTCTGGATCGACCACGGGTTGTTGAGCACGTACGTGTCGTCGTGGACGATCGCCTTCTTGACCCACTCGCGCGTCGGCGCGTACCAGTGCGCGATGCGGTCGAAGACGACGTCGTAGCGGACCGGCTGGTCGAGCGCGAAGGGCTCGATCGTCACGCGCTCGACGTCGAAGCGCACGGTCTCCCCGCCGAGGCGCAGCGAGAGGTCGAGGCGGCGCAGGATCCCCTCGAAGCACGCGGGCCAGCAGAGGTCGGCGCCGAGCGAGAGGCCGATGCGACGGACGGAGGTCTTCGCCATGAGGGGGTCCCGGGCCCGCCGCCCCGGCGGGAGCGCAGAGGATAGGCACCCGGCCCGCGCGCGTCGATGAGCGGGGGCGAGGGACGACCGGTCGGTCGGGCGTCCCGGGGCGGGCGCGCTCGCGGTCCGCGGCGGGCAGGGGGCCGCCCGCGCGGTAGGCTTCGGCCCCGTGCCCGACGCCGTCGCCCCGCCCGCCCGCCGCCCGCTGCTCGCGCTGCTCGGCGCGCTCGGGGCCACGGTGCTCGGGGCGGTGCTCCTCTTCGCCGCGGTGACGAAGGCGATCGACCCCGCGGCGTTCGCCGAGAGCGTCCACGCGGAGGGGCTCGACTTCGTCCTCCCCGCCGGCCCGAGCGCGCTGCTCGCCATCGCGATCGAGGCCGGGCTGGGCACCGCCCTCCTGCTCGGCCTGCGCCGCCCCGGCGTCCTCGTCGCGGCGACGGGCCTCGCGGTGCTGTTCCTGTTCCTGACCGGCCGCACCTACGTCGCCCACCTCCGCGGCGTCGTCTCCGAGGCGTCCTCCTGCGGGTGCTTCGGGCGCTTCGTCGAGCGCTCCCCCACCGAGGCGTTCTGGCAGGACGTCCTGCTGCTGGTGCCGACGACGGCGCTCGCCTGGGTCGGCCGGCCCGTCGGCGGCGCCCGTCCGTGGCGCCGAGCCGCCCTCGCGGGCGCGACGGCGGTCGCGGTCACGGGGTTCGCGGTCGCCGCCCCGTCGCTGCCCCTCGACGACGTCGCGACGCGGCTGTCGCCCGGGGAGCGCCTCGCGACGCTGTGCGTGGGCGACGGCAAGAAGGTGTGCCTGCGCGACGTGCTGCCGCTCGCCACCGAGGGGCGCCACGTCGTGGTCCTCGCCGACCTCGACGACGCCGCGTTCGCCGCGGCCGTGAGCGACCTCAACCGCTTCGCGCTCGACGGCGGGCCCACCCGGCTGTGGGTCGTGACGACGGCGGCGAAGGAGACCGTCGCCCGGTTCTCGCTCCTGTCGGGGGCGACCTTCCCCGTGCTGTCGGCGCCGGCGCCGCTCGCGCGGCCGCTCTACCGGCGCCTGCCGCGGTCGTTCCTCGTCGTGGACGGCGTCGTCCGCGAGACCTGGGACGGACTTCCGCCCTTCGCGACGCTGCTCCCCACGCCCCCGGGGTGACGGCGCCCGCCGGGGCGCTAGGATCTGCGCCCCGCCCCCGGGAGTGTCCTCGCATGCTCGCGGCCGCCCGCCTGTCCCCGTCGCTCGTCGCCGCGCTGCTCGTCTCGCTCGTCGCGGGCGCGGTCGGCGCCGGCGCCGCCCGGGGGGCCGACGCCCCCGCGGCGCCCGCGACCCCGGCGGTGCACGCGACGCTGCGCGACTTCGCCCTGACGAGCCGCCTCGCGTGGTCCGCCGGGGGCGCGGCCGGCGAGGGCGCGGCCGGCGAGGAGGGGGCGAAGGCCGTCGTGTACTTCTCGGCCCGCGGGGGCGCCTACCTCGTGCGCGGGACCGCGCTCGGCGACGCGCTGCTGGTCCGCACGGGCGCGACGACGCTCGCCTCGGTGCCCGAGGACGCCCTCGTGGCGCGCGAGGACGGGGGCGTGGACCTCAAGGCCGACGCCCCGCTCAAGGAGCTCGGCGCCTACACGCTCTCGGCGACGAGCGAGCTCGTCGTCGCGCTGCCCGCGCTCAAGGGCAAGCTCGCCCCGCCGCCGCCGCTGCTGGGCTGGCAGACGGCCGCGGCGCTGATCGAGCACTCGCCCGAGTACGCGCGCGACGCGAAGGCCTACACGCCCGAGACCACCTGCGTCGAGGCGATGTGCGCGTGCAAGGGCGAGGTGCGCGTCTTCCTCTACTTCGGCACCTGGTGCCAGACCTGCTCGATGGTGATGGGCCGGATCCTCAAGCTCGAGGAGGCGCTCGCCCGCGGCGCGAAGGAGGGCGGGCGCACGGTGAAGTTCGACTACTACGGGCTCCCCCCGGCGCCGAAGACGTGGGAGGACCCCGAGGCGGTCAAGTACAGCCTCGACGCGCTGCCGACGGGCCTCGTCTACGTCGAGGGCTCCTGCTGCGCCCGGATCATCGGCGCCGACTGGACGAAGCCCGAGGCCGCGCTCAAGGCCGTGCTCGCGGGCCGCTGAGCCGTCGCCGGTCGCGCCGCGCCCCCGCGCCGCGGCGCCGCGGTGCCAGGAAAGTTGTTTTCACGCGGCGTGAAAACAACTCTTCTGGCACCGCCCTCCGGCCGACCGCCACCGGGTCGCGGACGTCGCCACGCCGCGCCCCCGGGTACGATCGTGGGCCACCGTGGAGAGGTCGCCGTGGCGGACGACGTGACGTGCGCGGTCTGCGGCGCGGCCGCGCCCGGGTCCGGGACGGTCTGCGCCGACTGCATCGAGGCCGCGAAGCGGGCGCGGCGGCCGAAGGCCCCGGGCCTGCGTCGCGGCGGGCCGCGCGCGTACGGCAGCAGCCAGACGGTCGGGATGACGCTCGGGCTCGTCGCGGTCTGCGGGATGGCCGCACTCGTGTTCGGGCCGATCCCCGCCGCGGTGGTCTTCGGCGTCGTGCTGCTCGTCGGCGCGGCCGCGCGCGGACGTCGCCGCGCCGCGCCCATGCGGCGGCCCGGGCCGCCGGCGGCGGCGCGCCCCCGCGCCTGACCGTCGCGGACCGCCGCGGTGCCAGGAACGTTGTTCTCACGCGGCGGGGTGCCGCGCGCGGCGTGAAATCAACGTTCCCGGCACCGCCCTCCTCAGATCGCCGCGAGGAGGTCGGCGAGCTCGGCGTCCACCGACGCCTCGTCGCCGACGGTGTCGCGGAGCTCGTCGCGCAGGTGCTCGCGGTAGCGGGCGCGAAGACGGTGGACCGCGACCTTCACCGCGCCCTCGGGCGAGCCGAGCCGCGCGGCGAGCTCGGCGTGGGGCCTCGCCTCGCCGCCGCCCCCGATCCACGGGACGAGGGCCTCGAAGGTCTCGCCGCGCCCCTGCGCGTGCGCCTCGCGGCGGGCGCGGTCGAGCGCGCGGGCGAGCAGCGTCAGCGCCCAGCGACGCTCGAAGGCGCGGTCGGGCTCGAGGTCGCGCGACGCCTCCGCCTGGTAGCGCGCCTCGCCCTCGTCGAAGTCCAGCGAGAGCGTGCGGAGGTCGCCGCCCCGCTTGCGCGCCTGCGCGCGCTCGTGCTCGTCGGCGCAGAACCGGCGGAACGCCGTCCGCAGGAACGCGCGGAAGCGTCCGCGCTCCCGGTCGGCGTCGGCGGCCCAGCCCTTCTCGAGGAACTCCGCGAAGAAGCCCTGGACGAGGTCCTCGGCGCGCGTGCGGTCGGCGCCGCGGCGCCGCGCGTCGGCGTAGAGCGGCATCCAGTACGCGCGGCAGAGCGTCTCGAGCGCGGGCCGCGCGCGGAGGGGGTCGGTCGCCCCCGCGGCGAGGACGACCGACCACCGCGTCGTCGAGAAGGTCGGCGCGAAGGAGTCGCTCACTCGACGACCACCTGGCCGACGCCGAAGTAGAGCCGAGCGACCCGGCGGTCCGCCGCCGTCCCGCTGCCCGCGCGCGTGAGGGGGAAGCGGACCCGGACGCGGCCGACGGTCGCGACGCCGGTCGCCGAGAGGCCGTCCGCCGCCATCCGCACCTCGGCGAGCCGCAGGCCCGTCTCGGACGCGCCGGGCCACGCGGGGTCGAGCAGGGGGAAGCCGAGCAGGCCCAACGCGCCCTGTGCGCGCAGGGCCTCCGGGGACAGGGCCTTGAGCGTCGCCACGTCGGCCGCGGCGTAGACGTCGGCGGCGAGCACCGCCTCCGGCGTGCCCATCGCCCGCCGCGCCGTCTCCCACAGGGACGCGACCCAGCGGCGCTCGTCGTCGCTCACGAACCGCGCGCCGAGCTCGGCGCCGTCGGCGGCGAAGAACCGGACCTCGGCGGCGCGACGAGCCGCCTCCGCGTCCGCCCTTTCCGTCCGGGCGCGGTCCTCGGCCTCGTGGTGCGCCGCCTGGCTCATCGGCACCGAGAGGACCGTCCAGAGCCCCACGAGCACGATCGGGAGGGTCGCGGCGGGCACGGCGTACCCGAGGCCGCCGAGCGCCCCGCGCGACTTCACGATCCGCGCCCACGCGGCGATCCCCGCGGTCAGCGCGAACCCGAGCACGATCCCCACCCACGCGGCGAGCCAGCGCCATGTCGGCGCCGACGCGGCCAGCCCGGCCATGCACGGCGCCGCGAGGAGGGCCACGAAGGCGGCCACCGCGAGGCGGCTCGTCGGCGGCGTGCGGTCCGGTCGCGCCCCGGGGCCCGCGCCGGGCGCTGCGACCGGCCCCGGCGCGCGGGCGATGGCGCCGACCTCGTCGCGCACGTCCGACGCGTGCTGCCAGCGGCGCTCGGGCGCCTTCTCGAGGCTGCGCAGGACCACCTCGTCGAGGCGCACGTCCACGGCGATGCGCTTGGACGGCGCGTCGAAGCGACCGAGCGGCAGCTCGCCGGTCAGCATCTCGTAGAAGACGACGCCGAGGCTGTAGATGTCGGCGCGATGGTCCACGGAGGCCGGTCGCTCGACCTGCTCCGGCGCCATGTAGACGGGCGTGCCCATCACCTGTCCGGTGAGCGTGAGCTCGGGCGGCCCGCCGGCGCCCACGATCTTGGCGAGGCCGAAGTCGGCGACGCGCACGCGCCCGTCGGGCGAGACGAGCACGTTCTCCGGCTTGATGTCGCGGTGCACGACGCCGTGGTCGTGGGCGTACTGCAGCGCGTCGCAAATCTGTGGGGCGAGCCTTCCACACGACGTCCATCCCGCCGCGCCCGAGGAGGCCGAGGATCTCGTAGTCGGGGAACTTCGCCGCGACGTCGGCCGCGCCGAGGCCGGCCAGGTCCGCCGCGGTCCCACCGGTCAGCCTCCCCGCGGCGAGGAGGCAGCGGGGGCACGCGCCCGACGGGGCGTCGGCGGGGACGGGGGCGTGGCAGAGGGGGCAGACGGGGGCGGGGGGCGTGGACATCACGGGCTCCGGGGGAGGGCGGTTCGCCGACGACGCGCGTCGGCTCTCCCGTCGGTTCCGGAACCCGGCGAGGAGGTTACACGCCCCCCGTCTCGCCCGCTCGGCCCGCGTCCGGCGCCCTCGGCGCCGCGCGACGCCGCGTCGAGCACACTAGGCTCGCGCCGACCTTGGAGGGTTCGATCACGCGCCCAATCAAGCCCCGCGGCGGCAACAAAACTCCAACCCCAGAGTCAGGACGTCTGCGGAAACAAGCGATCGACTACCGCGGGGCACTCTCTGCGAGATCTCGCCTCGCGGGGCGACGTGATGCGCCTCGGACATCGACCTCGGCGTAGCGGAAACACCCGCAAGACCCGCGGCATGCTGCAGGCTCTTGTACTTCCTCCACGCCTCCGCTTCTGCGATAGAGTCGCGCACGCAGACCTCCCACCACGGCGGAGTTGAGGGCCAACTGCCAGTCAGGCTCCCGCCAGCATAGGCTTCCAGCAACAGACCAGCAACCGACACCGTTGCAAGTGCGAACCTCGTCTTGAGCAGCGCCACACGAGCGGCGACTCCATGTCCAACCGGCCGCGGTGAACACGTTGCCGGGACAACGGAACCCAAGGATAGCAACGATCGAGTCGCGACGCGACCGATGCACTACCTCCTCCATGGTGGAAGTTCACGTCAGACGACGGAGCCGAGGGCGCAGGCGACCGACAGCACGCGGCACCCGAGGGAAGGAGGCGGCATCCAGGCCCAGCCGATCGGGCGCGCGAAAGGGTGCGCCGCGCCCGCCCGCCGGGTGGCGACAGCCCCCGTCGTCCCCCGCGTGCCCCACACTCCTTGGCAGCCCATCCAGAGCGCCTCGTCGATGGACACGCCGACGCGACGTCACCTAGACCCGCTCGCCTCGTCGATCTTCCGCAGCAGCTTTGGTGGAATGCCGATGGCGTGCGCGCACGCCCTTAGGCCGAGGATCTCCGCACCTCGTGTCCGCAGGAACTCGCGCGCAACGCCCTTCACATCAGCCCCCAGGTCCGCGGGAAGCCAGCGAGAGATTCCAAACTCTCGGTGGCGCCCAGCGAGAACAGCCTCTGCAAGCTCAGCACACGCAATTGGACCGATGGGCCCCGATCCAAGGAAGGACGCTAGGAGACTGTTCGCGACCTCCGGCGCCGCCTCGCGGCGCCGAAGCGCCAACAGACACTGCACGGAGAGATCGCCACGCGGGGTCCCCGCTGCGCACAGTCCACAGCAGCAGTCGCTGCCAACCGACAGCAGATTTGCTAGCAACTCGGCATCACGCCAACAGGGGTCGATCTCTGACCCTGACTCCCCCATCCGTCCGTCGGGTGCTGACCACAAGAGGGAACGCCAAGACTTCGGTCCGGAACGCCCCCGAAACAGGCACGCGACGGGAGACCCGCGCCCCTTCTTATCGACGATCACCGGACGACAGTTGAGCCACTCGAGCTCTGCAACGACACGCACCGCGCTGTCTGGAAGCGAGTCCAACGCATAGACGGAATCGTCGATCGCAACCTCCGCCCACATGTGCCGACTGCCGCGAAGCGCTCCCGAACTTGGAACGTCGGTTGACGCGAGCCCGTGAAGCACGCGGGTTCGAAACCCAGCGCGGAGCGCGAGGGCCCCAGATATGGCGGCCTCCGCCGTGCACTCGCCGCCCGATTCGAGAGCGGACAAGATGTCCCTCGTCTGGAAGCGCGCGGGCCTGCCGGGCTCACCCAATGACAACCCCGGCCGGGCTGTCAACCAGGTCGTGATTGCGTGGATCGCACTAGGACACCTCGTGCGATCGAGAAGCGCTCTTCCAACACGGTCGGCCAAGGCCCTGTCGACCTTGTCGGGGAGTCGAGACGCATCACTCCAGACCCTGAGAAACTCGAGATTGTTGCGTGACTTCCCACGACGCGAGGAAGTTCTGGGGACCGCCCGGCGGAGCACTCCATCGCACCCACTCATCTCATCGTCTTTCCACTCGACGTCACAACGAACATCGAAGACTGAGTGATGCCAACGCCCCGGATCATCCAACTCTCGGAGAGCAGACCCCCATGGCGCCCTCCACGGGTCCGACCGATCAGGTGCACTCAACAACCATGTCCTCTCCTCGCACGAGTCCGAGTAGTAGGTGGATATCGAGAACTCATCGTACGCCACCGCGAGGCGACGCGGACCATGCGGGGCTGCGACGCGACCACGCGTGAGCGCGCTCACCGCACAGCGAACAAGTGACTTCCAGCTTCGTGCCGCTCGGACTGCCGAGGAGATCCCCCGCACCAACGTTGCGATCGTCCCGGGCCTGCCTATGCGCTTGACCGCTCGCCGAACGCTGACGAACTCATGAACGCCACGCTCCCAGTGGATCAACCGGCACCCTTCGGATTGAGTCAGCGACCACTCCGTGCACTCCGGAAGGCGTGGGAAGCTCCAGTAACCCGGACGATCTGGCACGGGGGCGCGAAGCACGTCTCCCAGGGCTCGTCGATCGACCTTCTCGAGCGCAATGCTCGCGGACTCAATGAGTCCATCCCGGGAACGAATCGTCATCAAGAGCGGATACGCAGCGTACGAGCTTCCGCTGGTGATCATCGCCGCAATCCTAGACCCAACACCCGTTGGCGCCGCTTGCCCGATCGCCCACGGGCTAGGCGTGACCCACCGCCGTCCCACACCGTCTGCCGTCCTACTCCCCTGGACGGAAGTCGCCCATCCACCGATCTCTGAACGAGTTTCTAGGTATCGCGCGAGCCACCTCCCAATGAACACTACCTCGAGGAATTGGGCCCATCCACGAAACCCAGGGCCGCTCGCCGACGCCGCCAAAACGCTCTCATCGATGTCTCGCCAAACATTCACCCGCTGTGGGCCGGGGTCGGACCCTGAGAGCGCAGGGTCGGCACCGAGAGCGACTGCCGAGAGCCGATGGGTGCGCGCACGCCCCGTCGACTCCAACCGCGTCAGAAGCACGGACATCGCCGCCTCTGACGGCGGCCTGACCTCCTCCAAGATCCGGAAGCAGCGTACATGCGGCGCCTGCGGGCGGCACACGAGGACGTCCCCTTCGATCTCCAGGATGCTCTCCACGTCGACAACAAGCGATCGACCGACGCGAAGACGCCCATCTTCCCACGGCTCGCTATCGTGCGAGAATCCCATTACTCCGCCGATCTGATCCTTCTTGATGTTCCAGTAAATCGGAAGCGCCTCCATCATCTCGGCGAACAGGCCCGTTCCTGACTCCGCAAGTGCGGGGTGCACCGCCCAGCCCTCAGGCCCGACACTCACGAGTCCGCTCTCCGCGCCATCCAAGGCCCCATCCTCCCACTGGCCTCGCCCACTGACAACTCCCATCGCGCTCCTTATGCAGTCGTTCGGGTACTCCGCCGAGCGGACGATCCTCGTCTCCCCGCTTTGCCTGTCCAAGAGCGTCACAACAATCGCGCTGTGCCCCGATCGCCTTGAATCTACCAACTCCGCCCGAATGGGCGAGCCATTCGGCGCTTTCAGTGGGGCGCCGATGAGCAGACCACCAAATGACGATCCTACTTCGATTTCCGCGAGCCTCCGCTCCGCCCGCTGATCGTCGGGATCCCGCGATCCCCGATCTCCTCCACCCTTTGGCCGCCTCGACAGAGAAAGGTACCGTCGAACCACCTCCACCGCGGACCGATCACCGACCCCCGAGATCCAATCTTGGACGTAGGCCCTTGAAATTCGCTCCAGTTCGTTTGGCACCGTGCCGTTGAAGTAGACCCGCGTCAACTCGAGGGCCATTGCCTCAACACTTCTCTCTTCCCGAGCATACCGGGAGGCTCGTCCGCTAGCAGTGCGGATCGAGGCGGCACTCCCCCAATCGGCGGGCCGAGCGATGCTGTGCGCCTCCAGGACACCGGCGTCTCGATGCCGCTGTCGAGCGACGGCGTAGTCCCAATTGTAGCTCGCCGCATGGAGAAGTTCGTGCGCCATCGTGAGCACCTGCCCGTGGAATCCCCCCTTTCCGACAAGGCAGTCGGCGCTCCCAGTTCCGCGTATCGCAGACGGCCCAATTACGATCTCGGATTGAATCCACCCCTTCGGATGCTGAACAGGATGGAACGCGGCGTAGGCTCCAGCCAGCCCTGGGTCGTATCTGATTCTCTGAACGAGGTCGCTCGCGTTTGGGTATCCTATCATCGGGGACAATCGGTTGGCAATGTCCAGGAAGTGCGACTCCACTCTCTGTGCGAAACGAGTTGGTCCAAGACCGTACGCAACCTCACGACTCCATTGCCCGAGATCGAAGGCGTTGATCGGGTGGCCAGCGAGAATCCTCTGGAGCAGTTCATCCGGCCCCGCCATTTTAGTCGCGTCCCGCTGAATCAAAGATCGTATTGCCACAGAAGCGACGGCGGCCATCGCACACTCGACGGGCCAGCTGGAAGCGAGGGCTCTTCATAGGCTGTCCACCGCAAGCGCCACCATGAGTCCGATCAGTAGCAGCAGGAGAACTGCAAAAAGAACTCGGAGCGGCCGAAATCTCCAGCGGTCGCGGTATCTCTGCGCGAGTTCGATGCTAGCACGCCCAAGCTCTGCAGGTCGCGGTGCGGGCAGGAGGTCTCTGAGATCTGCGGCGACGTCTCCTTGCTTCACGCTACGACCACAAGCCGGGCACTCGACGGTCAAATCGATCGAACGGACTCGCGATCCCAGCAGCGACTCCCGACACTGCGGACAAGTGGTTCCGGGTAGCCAAGCCCGCAGAGCTGAGCGCAGGATCCCGATGGCCTCGCCCCCTCGTCTTCTTGTGGCGAGGCGCTCGAGCACGCTGAGCAGGACGAGCCCCCCCCCCAAGAAGCCGGCGCTGGCGAGCGTCCGAGGAGCGGCCAGCATCCACAACAGAAGCAGCGCACCTTGGCCGAGACTGTACACTTTGGCGTCAAAGCAGGCGGCTTCGTAGCGTCGCGCTGGCGACACCATCGATCTTATGGCCCGGTCACAGAAGAGCATCATTGAGCGGCGGTCAAAGCGAAGGAGCGGACCGATCTCCGAGGCAAGAGAGGGATCACCCAGCCGCAATCGGTGCATGGCGTGAACAAGCACCGACGAGAGCTCTAGCTCCTCGCTGTCGAACTTCACGGTTTGCGTGCGCACGGAGACTCCTATCTGGGAGCTGGCAGCAGTCGAACCCATCGGGAGATCACCGGGAGGCTGGTCCTTCAACATGTTAGCTCTCCGACCCTCGGTGCCCTTGTCTGGGCTCGAATCGACCTCGACGAGCACGATTCTCACGAGACGTCGATCTCACGGTAGAAGCCGAGCGCCAAACCCGCAAATTCTCGGCTCAGATGTGAACCTTCTCCGTCAGAGACACCTCCATGAACGACTTGCGCCGCAGGTGGTCGAGCATGACTTGTTTCACCGTGGCGGCGGCGCGCCTCGATTGGGATGGACTACCGCGTCGGGAGGCTCGCGGAAGGCGGAAGCCCCCTGATCACTTCAAGATCGGCGAGGATCTTCCGGCACTCGGCCATGAGACTCGGCACGGCGGAAGGCTCCACCGGAAGCGTGCAAAGCTCAGCGTGCCAGGAGCCTCCCTCTAGGGTGCGCTCCAGATGGACGGGCTCCACATCGATGGAGAGCCAAGACGCAGAGATTTCCGGACGGCGCTGGATCTTGATCGACTTGGTCGCCTCGTAGAAGGCGAGGACTTGGTCAAGGTTGGTCGGGGGGTAGTCACGAAACTCCGACTCCCCCCCAAGCTTAGCCTGCAGTCGCACTCGCACTACATGCATCACTCCCTTCGGCCCGATGCGCCGGACAGCAAACGCGTCGATTTCAAGCAGGCCCGTCGTCAGCAACCTTCGGACCGGCCCCCACTCGATTAGCTCGGGCTGCCCAGGAGCTTGGTTGCCTGCTGCCTCGGGGCTGGCCGCCGCGAGCGGAACTCCATTCGCCCCCCGGCGAGACGAACTCGCGACAGCTGCGGCCAGCACGACGATCGCGAAGATGGCTGCGCGAGATCTGCGGTCAGCCACGGGAATCTCCGTTTGTTGACGTCAACCATGCGGGACGATAGCGGCTCGATCCGGGATCGTCAAGGCTCCGGAACCTGCCAACGACGATGAGACGGTCGATCGTGGAGTGCAGGTGCAATGCCGGGTAGTTAGCGCGGCCGGAGGTGCAGAGGGGCGCTCCCCCGTCCGACTACGGACGCAAACCCCGAAAGCTGGTGAGGGTGCCCCCAACTCTGGTCCAGCGTAAACGCCCGCGCAACCTTTCGATTACCCACAGTTCCGTGGGGGGTGCGGTGACGTAACCCGCCGTCCGATCTGGAGTTGAAGGGCTCCGAGCCATCCCATGCGGCCCACGCGCCCCGTCAGGAGGCGCACATGCCGGACTG
>JADZCA010000037.1 GCA_020851795.1 Planctomycetota bacterium
CCCGCGGGCTCCCCCCCCGCGGGGTGCCGGCCCCCGCACGGCGGGGCGGGCCACCGCGCTGGGGCCCCCGGCCGCCGCGACCGGTATCCTCGGCGGGATGCGTACGGCCGTCTCCCGCCTCGCGCTCGCCCTCGCCCTCGGCGCGGCGACGCTCGCCCGTGCCGGGGCGCCCGAGCCGACCCCGCCGCCGCCGCCGACGTCGGGGTTCGGCGCGCCGCGGACCGCGGGCCTCGTCGAGCACGGCAGCGTGCCCAACCCGATCGACCCGGCGCAGCCCGTGCACTGGTGGCGCCCCGCCAAGCCCGTCGAGGGCGCCACGCCCCTCGTCGTCGCGTTCCTCCACGGCTTCGGCGCGCGCACCCCCGACCCGTACCTCACGTGGATCGAGCACCTCGCGCGCGGCGGCGCGACCGTCGTGTATCCGGTCTACCCGGCGCTCGAGGTGCGCTCGGGACGCACGCGCTACGACACGATGTGGGCGGGCTTCCAAGCGGGGCTCGCCGCCGCCGCCGGCCGCGACGCGCGCCCGGCCCACCTCGGCGTCGTCGGCCACTCGTTCGGCGGCGGAGCGGCCCCCGCGATCGCCGCGCGGGCCGCGGCGCGCGGCCTCGGCTCGCGCGGGCTCTTCGTCGCGTGCTTCGCCCCCTGGTACGACCTCGACCGCTCCGCGTGGGACGCGCTCCCCGCGACGACCTCGCTGTTCGTCGCGACCTACGAGGACGACGCCGTGTGCGACCCCGCGATCGGCGCCGGGTTCCTCGCGCTGGCGAGGACGGTGCCCGCCGAGCGCAAGGCGCTGCGCGTCTGGCGCAGCGACGACCACGGCCGCCCCACGCTCAAGGCCGACCACCTCGCCCCCATCACGCTGTTCGGCTACGACGCGCTCGACACCCGCGGCTCGTGGCGGTGCGTGGACGCGCTGTGCACGTGGACGACGACCGCCGCGGCCGACGCGCGCGAGGTGGCGCTCGGCACGTCGGCGTCGGCGCTCGACCTCGGTGCGTGGAGCGACGGCACGCCGGTGCGCGCCGCGCTCGCGACGTGGGCCGGCACGAACGGCCGGCGGCCGCAGTGGCGCGTGGGCGGCCTCCCCGAGGAGTCGATGCGCAAGATCCTCCGCCCGGAGGCGTGGTCCACGCTGCGCCTGCCCGACGTCGGCGACCCGACGAAGCTCGCCGCGAGCGAGCGCTTCGTCGCGGAGCCGCCGTCCCCGGGCGCGGACGGCTGGCCCGCCCCGGTCGCCACCGCGGTCGCCCGCGGCGCGGTCGTCGTCGTGCCGGCGGAGGCGCCGGCCTTTCCCGACGCGGACCGCCTCGCCGCCGCGGGCGTGACGCTCGTGCGCCTCGCGCCGGACGCGGACGACGCGCTGGCGACGGCGCTCGCGCCGAAGTCGGGCCCGACGGCGCTCGTGCTGGGCGCCGACGGCCGCCCGCGGCTGTGGAAGCCGGCGGACGACCCGCGGCTCGTCGCGACCGCGCTCGCGCTCGTCGCACCCCCGCGCGATCCGACCCCGGCGCCGGTCCCGGGGCGCTGACCGAGCCCGCGGCCCGCGGCGTCCGCGAGCCGACGAGATCGAGGCAGCGCCTGTGGCTCGAGCGCGACGCGGGACCCGTCGGCGAGTCGACGGGTCCCGCGCCCCGCGTCAGCGTCGCCGACGGCCCGGGCCACCGCGCGACGACGCGGGACCGTCGTCGGTGCCGGCGACCACGATCACGTTCACGTCGAGCCCCTCGGCGCGCGAGAGCTCGATCAGGGCCTCGTGCACCCGCATCGCCTCGGCGCCGTCGGGGTCCTCGACCCCGATGAGCGCGAGGGTGCCGGTCGGGCCCTCGACGACGCGGCCGATCACGGGGCGGCCCGAGATCGACTTCGCGTGCTGGATGAGACGACGAGCTTGCGTCCTCGCAACGGACGGTGCGGTCACGGGAGGGTCTCCTCGGCCGCGGCGCGCGGCCTCCACCCTCAACTCGCTCGTCGCCCCCCACCGGTCACAGGCATCCCCCCGACCGGAGCCTCGGCCGTGGCCCGGACGCCCGGGTCGTGAAAACAACGTTCCTGGCACCGCTCGTCCTACGGGATCCAGTCGGCGACGAAGACGTTGGTCTCGTGCGGCCGGCCGTTGTGGCGGTTGCTGCACCAGAGCAGGTGCTTGCCGTCGGGGCTGAACATCGGGAAGCCGTCGAAGTCGTCGTGCGCGTCGTTGGAGAAGTTCGTGACCCGCTCGAGGCCCTCGCCGTCGATCCCGATCATCCACAGGTCGAAGGAGCGGCCCTTCGGGTCGCCGAGGTTGGACGAGAAGATCAGGTGCTGGCCGTCGTGGGTGAAGAAGGGCCCGAAGTTCGCCTTCCCGTTCGACGTGATCTGGCGCGCGTTCTTGCCGTCCACGTCGGCCACCCAGAGCTCGAGCTGGCTCGGGCGCACCATGCCCTTGGCCAGCAGGGCGCGGAACGCCTCCTTGCCGGCGTCGTCGGCGGGCCGCTGCGCGCGCCACGCGAGCTTCTTCCCGTCGGGCGAGAACACCGCGCCGCCGTCGTAGCCGACCGCGTCGGTGATGCGGCGGACGTCGCTCCCGTCCACCGCGCACGTGTAGATCTCGACGTCGCCGTCGCGGCTCGACGTGAACACGATGCGGTCGCCCGTGGGCGACACCGTGGCCTCCGCGTCGTAGCCCGGGCCCGCGACGAGCGGGCGCAGCTCCTGGCCCGTCAGGTCGCACGCGTAGATGTCGTACTCGAAGAGGCCCCACACGTAGCCCGCCGCGCGGTCGGGGGGCTTGGGCGGCTCGTAGCCCTGCGCGTGCGTGGACGCGTAGAGCAGGCGCCGGTCGCCGGGCAGGAAGAACGCGCAGGTCGTGCGCCCCATGCCGGTCGAGACGAGGCGGACGTCGGAGCCGTCCGGGCGCATCGTGAAGATCTGGTCGGCCACGTAGGGCGGCCGCGTCGCCTGGAACACCACGCGCTCGCCGTCGAAGGACCAGTACGCCTCCGCGTTCTCGCCGCCGAACGTGAGCTGGCGGATGTTGCGCAGGTGCTTCTCCTCGCCGGGGAACGGGTCGTGCGGGACCGCGGGCGAGGGCAGCGCCGGGGCCGCGGCGGCGGGCGCAGGCGCGGGCGCGGGCGCCGTGGGGCACGGCACCGGGCAGCGCGAGCGCGAGCAGCCGGCGAGGACCGCGGCGGCGGCGAGGAGGACGGCGAGGCGACGGGCGGTCATGGTCACGCTCCGAGGACCGGCCGATCGTGCCGGGCCGCGCAGGGTCGCGCCGAGGAGAATCCGGTAGCCTGTCGCGCCATGGGAACGTCGCGCGTCCCGCCCTACGAGGCGTTCTCGGCCCGCACGCGGGAGATCACCCGGTCGATCCCGCCCGAGTTCCTCGAAGGGGTCGAGGACGTCGTGGTGCACCGCGAGGCCAAGCGCCACCCGCTGCTCCCCGAGGTCGTCACGCTCGGCGAGCAGGAGCCGTCGCCGATGGTGGCGATGACCGGCGCGGACACCGTGCGGTCGATCGTGCACCTCTACTACGGCTCGTTCGTCGAGCTCGCGGGCCGCGACCCTCGCTTCGACGTGGACGCCGAGCTGCGCGAGACCATCGAGCACGAGGTGCAGCACCACATCGAGGACCGCGCGGGCGTGCACGCGCTGATCGACGACGACGACCTCTTCGACGCGCACCAGCGCTTCCGCGAGGGGCTCGAGACGCCGCCGGGCTGGTGGCGGCGCGGCGAGCGCCTCGAGCCCGGGGTCTGGGCGGTCGAGGACGACCTCTTCGTCGAGCTGCGCCTGCGCCGTGCCGAGTGGGAGCGCCGCCGCGGCGGGACCGTGACGCTCACGGTGCTCGGCGAGCCGTTCGAGGCGGACCTCCCCGCCGACGCCGAGCCGGGCGAGGTGCTCACCTACGAGGGCGCGGGGCTCTCGGACGACGACGAGGACGGCGACGGCGGCGAGGACGACGACGCCGGCGACCTGCACCTCGTCCTCGACGTGCGCTGACGAGGCGGCGCGGGGCCCTCGCCCACCGAGCTCACCGACGACGAGCCCCGCCGAGCGCCCGTCCGACGTCAGGCCCCGGTCGGGGCTCGCGGACTCGGCCCGGGCGGACGCCGCCCGAGCCGCGGGGCCCGAGCGTCGGATACCGTGCGTGTGACCGGCGCCCGCGCTCGCGCGAGTTCTTCCCGGACCGTCCGGAGACCCCCATGGCCCGCTGGCTCGTCAAGACCGAACCCTCGGAGTACGCCTACGCCGACCTCGTGCGCGAGGGGCGCACGACGTGGGAGGGCGTGCGCAACGCGCTCGCGCAGCAGCACCTGCGTGCGATGAAGACCGGAGACGCCGTGCTCGTCTACCACACGGGCGACGAGAAGTCGGTCGTGGGGCTCGCGCGCGTGGCCGCCGACCCGCGCCCCGACCCGGCCGACCCGAAGGGCAAGGCCGTCGTGGTCGACCTCGTGCCCGTGGCCGCGGCGACGTCGCCGGTCCCGCTCGCCGCCGTGCGGGCCGAGCCGCGCTGCGCCCCGCTCGCGCTCGTCACGCTCCCGCGGCTCTCCGTGATGCCGGTGGACGCGGACGCGTGGAAGGCGCTCACCAAGGCGGCGGGGCTCCCCGCCCGCTGACGCGCGCCCCGGGGCCCGCCCCGCGACGACGGTCGATCCTTACCGCGCGACGGCGTCGGCGTGGAGGCGCGCCAGCGCCGCCGCGAGCGCGTCGGGGTCGGCGTCGGGCCGGCGCAAGAGCTCGGTGCGGAGCACGTGCAGCACGCTGCCCACCACGACCGCCGCCGCGAGCGAGGGCTCGACCCCCTCGCGCAAGAACCCCGCGGCACGCGCGCGCCGGAGCAGCGTGGCCACGAGGTGGCGCCACGCCTGCTCGTGCGACGCGATCCAGCGCGCCGCCGCGGGCTCGGCCGCCGCGCCGCCGAGGAACACGAGCCGGGCCGCGGCCGGCTCGGCCGCCACCGCGCGCAGCACGTGGGTGTGCATCGCGGCAAGCGCGGCCTCGAGGTCGGCCCGGCGCTCGAGCGCGGGCGGCTCGGGCACGCGCGGCAGCACCCGGTCGAGGACCTCGCGCGCCGCGACGCCGACGAGCTGGCGCTTGGAGTCGAAGTGCTTGTAAAAGGTGCCGCGCGAGACGCCGGCCTCGCGCACCACGTGGCCGACGTGGGTGGCGTGCACGCCGCGGCGCAGGAGCACGCGGACGGCCGCGTGCAGGAGCCGAGCCCGCCGCTCGGGCGGGGACAGACGCGGAGCGCGGCGCCGACGGACCACGGGCGCGGCGCGGTCAGCCGTGGAGCGGCTTCGCCGCGCGCGCCTTCGCGTCGGCGAGGTCGGCGAACGCCGGCAGCACGGCGTCGAGCCCGACGGCCCGCAGGAGCTTCTGCACCGGCGACTGGGGGCGCGCCAGCACGAGCGACCCGCCGCGGTCGGCGAGGCGCTTGCCCCACTTGACCAGCATGCCGAGCCCGCCCGAGCAGAGGAACTGGGTCGCCGCGAGGTCCACGACGAGCCCGCGCACGTCGTCGCCCACGATCCGCGCGACCTCCGCGTCGAGCGCCGGCACCGCGGCGAACGTCACCTCCGCCGGCAGCGCGAAGACGGGGGCGGCGGGGGCGGACATTGCCGGGAGCCTCCCCGAAACCGCCGGAGGCCGCAAGCCCTGCCGCGCGCGCACGACCGGCGGCGCCCCGGGGCCCGCGCCTTCGCTCGTGCGGCGGGCGAAGTCAGAGGTTCCAGTGCTCGACGCGCCACCCGTCGGCGGTGCGCACGAGGCGCACCCAGCGCGCGCCCCCGTCGGCCGCGGGCACCGTGAGGTCCGCCACCGTCGCGTCGGGCGCTCGCGCCGCGGGGGCGAGCGGCGGCAGCGCGGGACGGGGGTCGGTGCGGACGTAGAGGCGGAACAGCGCGCGCGGGTCCTCGCCGGCGAGGGCCTTGCGCATCGCCGCCGCGCCGTCGGGGCCTTCGGGCGCCGGGAGCCGCGCGACGGCGCGCGGGCCCGTGGCGGGGTCGGCGAGCACGACGCGCCACGCCTCGAGGTCGCGACGCAGCGACTCGACCCCGCGGGCGGTGAACCACGGCGCGAGCGCGTCGAGGTCGCCGGCGGCGACGGCGCGGTGCGCGGAGACGAGCACGGCCTCGGGCGTCGAACGGTCGGGGGGCGTCTCGGGCGCGGCCGCACGGTCGGCGCGCGGGCGGTCGCGTCCGCACGCGGCGGCCGTGAGCAGGACGAGCAGGACCAGCGGGACGAGGATCGGGCGAGGCGACCGGACCATGGCACCGACGCGACGGGAGGGGACGGCGCGACACGGTAGCATCCGCCTGTGGACGAGTTCCCGATCACCGCGTGGCGGTACCACCTCGACCTCGCCGTCCACGGCGCGGACCGGCGCAACCTCCCCGACGCGCTCGACGAGGAGGAGCTCGACCTGTTCCGCGACCTCCCCCGCGAGGAGGCGTACGCGCAGATCCGCGCGGGCCGGCTGCGCTACGAGACGACGCGACCCGAGCCGGCGCCGGAGTTCCCGCAGGACCTCGCGGTGCTGTCGCTCTACCTCTTCGACGTCGTGCGCGGCGTCGAGGTCGCCGAGCGTTACGCCGCCGAGAACGTGACGGACGACGTCCGCGCTTGGAAGGTGGTCGCCCGACGGGGCGAGTGGGTGAAGGTCCCGCTCGTGGTGCGCCGCCACGACGAGCGTTCATTCGTCGTGGACCCCGACGCGGAGGACCTCGAGGTGGTGCGCGCGCGCTGGGCGACGTACCCGCTCTGGTTCCACGACGGCATGCGCCGCAAGCACCCGTCGCTGCGCGCGCTCTGATCGACGCGCGGCTGCCGCTGAGCCGCTGCGGGGCGCCCGGTCAGGCGAGGTCGTCGAAGAGGCCGGGCGTGCGCCGAGGCGACGCGACGAGCCCGTGCAGCACGACCGCGAGCCGCACCGACGCCCGCGCGGGCGGCAGCGCGTGCACGGCGTCGCCCGCGGCGCGCACGAAGGCGGCCTCGTCGTCGCGCGGCGCGTCGAGGCGGCGGCGGGCGACGTGGGAGCGCCCGACGGCGTCGTGTACCTCGACGACCACGGCGCGCGCCGCGAGCCCGAGTGCGCGCACCGCGCCGCTCGCCCGTCGGGCGAGGCCGGCGGCGACCTCGGCCAGCTGCGAGCGGTCGTCGAGGGGGTGGGGCAGCGTGGCGACGCGCGCGAGCGTGCGCGGCGGGCCGCTCGCGCGCGCCGGCTCGTCGTCCTCGCCGCGGGCCTTGGCCGCGACGAGCGGCCCGTCGGCGCCGAGGTGCGCGACGAGCACGTCGACGGGGAGCGCGGCGACGTCGCCGACGGTCCCGGCGCCGAGCCCGGCGAGCACGGCCGCCGCCCGTGGGGGCACGCCGGGCAGCACGTCCACGGGGAAGCCCGAGAGGAACGCCGCCTCGGCGCCGCGCGGCACCTCGATCACGCCCCGCGGCCGGGCGACTTGCGCCGCGACCCGCGCCACCGTGCGCGAGCCCGCGACCCCCACGGTCACCGCGAGTCCCGTGCGCCGCCCGAGGTCGTCGCGCAGCGCCGCCGCGGCGTCGAGCCACGTCGGGTACGGCTCGCCGGGGCCGACGCCGAGCGCGGTCGCCCACCCCGTCACGTCGAGCACGCCCTCGTCCCGACCCGTGCGCTCGACGGCGGGCGCGTAGGTCGCGATCGCGGCGAAGAGCTCGGCGGCGGCGGCCTCGTAGGCCGGCTCGTCGGCCGGCACGAACGCCGCGGCCGGGCACAGCGCCGCCGCACGGGCGAGCGAGGAGCCGACGCGCACGCCGCGCGACCGCGCCTCGTCGGAGACGGCGACGACGGCGCCCGCCGCCGGATCCGCGGCGGCGGTGGCCCCGGGACGGACGACGACGACCGGGCGGCGCGAGAGCGACGGATCGCGGCGGCGCTCGACGGAGACGGCCACGGCGTCGAGCCACACGACGACCCAGTCGCGCACGCGAGGCGTGACCTCGGTCGGCGCGCGGGAGCGCGGCGCTCGCAGGCTCGTCGGCACGAACGGAATCCTAACGACCCCCACCGACATCGGCGGGCGCCGCGGGCCCGCGCGCGGGGCGGACGATCGCGCCATCGCGGTGACGCGCGCCGGGCGGCGCCGGGCTAGGCTCTGGTTCGGAACTTCCCGTGGCGAGGCCGCACGGGCCGAGGCGAGGCCAGGCACCGCAGGCGAAGAGCCCCGGAGGCGGGTTCCTGACCCGCTGAGGAGGCTCTTCGCCGAGGACGCCTCGCCGCAGCCCGG